>NZ_CM009569.1 GCF_002933335.1 Candidatus Pantoea edessiphila
AATATCTTAAAAAAGGAATTACTACAAAAACAATTTTTGATTGCACTGTTCCATATAATTTAAAGAATAATTTTATCAGAACTAATTTTAAAAAAATCAATCCTAGTCCATGGTTAAAAAAATAATATAAATATTATTATTATAAATATCAAAAAACATATTATGATAAATTCCACAACAATATGAATCATTGGAAATATATCATAAAATGCATTAATAAAAAATTTCACTCCAAATTTAGTATTTAAAAAAATAAAAATCATACGCAAATACAATTTAATATATAATATATAAATGTATCTAAATAATATTAATAATAAAAAGCTATTGGAATATATAAATAAAACACATTGATTTAAAAAAAAATCAATAACATAATACCAAGCATTATAAAATAATAAATTCATTAATCAGGATCTCAGTAAGATATAGACGTTAAATAGCATATCTAAATATAATTCTCATCTAGAATATGTCACAGTAAATAAATTTATTAATAAAGGTTTTTCTATGGATAAGTTATCTTATACGTCTGAAGGACGTACATCAGCTTGGTCAACTTATTTACAACAAATTGATCGCGTTACGTCATATTTAGGTAATCTTTCACGTTGGATTGATACATTAAGACATCCTAAACGTACATTAATCGTTGATATTCCTTTACAAATGGATAACGGAACCATACGCCATTTTGAAGGTTATCGAGTTCAACATAACCTTTCTAGAGGACCTGGAAAAGGAGGTATTAGGTACCATCCTAGAGTAGACTTAAATGAAGTTATGGCCCTATCAGCATGGATGACAATAAAATGTGCAGCTGTAAATCTACCTTATGGTGGTGCCAAAGGGGGTATTAGAGTTGATCCATTTAAACTATCAGAAGGTGAACTAGAACGATTAACTCGTCGTTACACTAGTGAAATAGGAATAATTATAGGACCTCAAAAAGATATACCTGCACCAGATGTAGGTACTAACAGCAAAGTAATGGCTTGGATTATGGATACTTACTCTATGAACCTAGGAAATACAGTTACAGGAGTTGTTACAGGAAAACCGATACATCTAGGGGGATCTTTAGGTAGAGAAAAAGCAACAGGAAGAGGAGTATTTATCACTGGATGTGAAGTAGCAAGCCGAGAAAATATCAATATTAAAAATGCAAGAATTGCAATACAAGGATTTGGAAATGTAGGAAGTGAAGTTGCCCGTCTATTTGAAACAGCTGGAGGGAAAGTAGTGGTCATTCAAGATCATACTGCAACTTTGTATAATAATAAGGGCATTAACATATCAGAGTTAGTAAAATGGCAAAATAAAAATAAAAATATTCTTGGTTTTCCTGAAGCAGATCCTATTGATAAAGAAGCATTTTGGGAGACCCAAATGGATATTTTAATACCGGCTGCATTAGAAGGACAAATAACTAAAGAACGTGCTGAAATTATAAGTTGTAAATTAGTTTTAGAAGGGGCTAATGGACCCACTTATCCAGATGCTGATGATGTTTTAGCAACTAGGGGTATTACAGTAGTCCCAGATGTTATATGTAATGCAGGAGGTGTTACAGTAAGTTATTTTGAGTGGGTTCAAGATATGGCTAGTTTTTTTTGGAGTGAAGACGAAATAAACAAACGTTCAGATAAAATAATGATAGATGCTATGAGTCACGTTTGGAAAAAATCTAAAGAAAAAAAATGTTCTCTACGTACAGCAGCTTATATTGTAGCATGTGAGCGTATTTTAATGGCACGTAAAGATAGAGGCATTTATCCTGGGTAAAACTAACACTGCTGTTTTATCAGCGGTGTTAAATTATATTAAATGATTTAATTAACAATTTGATATGATCTTCAAATAATAATAAACCTGTTATTAACGTAATTAATGATAAATTTTTTTCTAAAAATATTCATATTTTATTTTTTTAAAATTCATTCAAATAAAAATTATTATCCCAATAAACATCTTATCTATAGAAATTAAAATATTAAATAAACAAAAATAATCTCAATCAAAATTCTTAACAAAGACCCCATTTACAGTGAATACAGAAAATTAAATTTAATATAATGACAATAATAAATAGACTAAAATATATTAATTATCAAAGTTTAATATATTAACTATCAAATTTTAAATTAATATAATATACACATTCGTAATGTTAGTTTGTTTATTTACAATAATTGAAATTGGATTTTTTCACATAGAGAAATTAATATGATATCATCAATCAAGTCAAAATCACGTCACTATAACCGAAAACAAGCCAAATCTTTTATAAACAACATAAAAGATAATAATTTTCCTAATTCAAAAAAAATATATTTACAAGGTAAGACTGCTGATATACAAGTTCCTATGAGACAAATTTCCCAGAGTCCTACTATAATAGACAAAAACAAAAATCAAACACGTAAAAACAATGAACCAATACTGATATATGATACATCAGGACCATATGGGGATTCTACATTAAATATCAATATTAATAATGGGATAAAAAGATTTAGAAAAAATTGGATAAAAAATAGGAATGATACAGTATACAAATATACAATTGATCAAAATAATCAATGTTATCTCAATTCTCAATCAAAAAAAATATGTTTTAATGTTTTACATACACCCATTAAAGCTAAAGATGGAAAAAAAGTTACGCAAATGCAGTATGCTCGCGCTGGAATAATAACCCCAGAAATGGAGTTTATATCAATACGTGAAAATATGGGACGTCAATTCATAGAAGAAACAATTAATAAAGATAAAAACATAAAAAGCCCTCCAAAAATTACAGCTGAATTTGTTAGACAGGAAATACTGGCTGGCAGAGCTATCGTTCCAGCTAATATTAATCATCCAGAATTAGAACCAATGATCATTGGACAAAATTTTCTTGTAAAAGTTAATGCTAATATAGGTAATTCTGCTCTTAGTTCATCAATAGAAGAGGAAGTAGAAAAATTAATATGGGCTATAAAATGGGGAGCAGATACGGTCATGGATCTTTCTACTGGCAGATACATACATGAAAGTCGAGAATGGATAATACGTAATAGCCCTGTTCCAATTGGGACAGTACCTATTTACCAAGCATTAGAAAAAACTAAAGGAAAACCTGAACAACTTACTTGGTCAATTTTTAAAGAAACAATAATAGAGCAAGCAGAACAAGGTGTAGACTATTTCACTATTCACGCCGGAATTTTATCACATCATATTCCAATGACATATAATAGACTAACTGGTATAGTTTCACGTGGAGGGGCAATTATTGCTAAATGGTGTTTAGCTAATAATAAAGAAAATTTCTTATATGAGCATTTCCATGAAATTTGCGATATTTGTTCTCGCTATGATATATCAATATCACTAGGTGATGGATTAAGACCAGGATCCATACAAGATGCAAATGATCAAGCACAATTTGAAGAATTATATACTTTAGGAAATTTGACTAAAATAGCTTGGAAAAATGATGTACAAGTTATGATTGAAGGTCCTGGACATATACCAATGCACCTGATTAAACATAATATGGATGAGCAAATCAAACACTGTCATGGTGCACCATTTTACACATTAGGACCTATAACTACTGACATAGCTCCAGGATTCGATCATTTTACTTCAGGCATAGGAGCGGCACTTATAGGATGGTTTGGTTGTGCGATGTTATGTTATGTAACACCCAAAGAACACCTTGGGCTACCAAACAAAGAAGATGTTAAACAAGGTATAATAATGTACAAAATTGCTGCACATGCCGCTGATTTAGCTAAAGGACATCCAACTGCACAAATGAGAGATAATGCACTATCAAAAGCTCGTTTTGAATTTAGATGGGAAGATCAATTAAATTTAGCAATTGACCCTTTTACTGCTAGATCATATCACAACGAAACTTCCAATAACAAATATAATGAATTAGTTGATTTCTGCTCTATGTGTGGACCTAAATTTTGTTCAATGAGAATATCTCAAGAAATTCGTCACTGTATGAAGAAAAATAATATAAACCAAATAAATGAAGAATAAATAACATGCATATTAATAAAAAATTTGCGCTAGTTCCACATAGATTAGGTCTTTATCCAATAGTTGATTCTTTAATATGGTTGCAACGTTTATTAGATTTAGGTATTACTACAATACAATTACGCATTAAAAACTCGGCAGAAGAACATTTACATAAAACAATTATGTCAGCAGTAGAATTAGGAAACCATTATAATATCAGATTATTTATTAATGACTATTGGAAACTAGCTATTAAGTATAAAGCTTACGGAGTTCATTTAGGACAAGAAGATATGTATAACGCAGATCCTGATAAAATATCAAAAGCAGGATTAAAACTAGGATTATCAACACATTCTGAAATAGAGTTATCAAAAGCTTTATCTTGGCAGCCTTCTTATATCAGTTTAGGACATATATTCCCCACCAACACAAAAAAAATGTCATCAAATCCTCAAGGTTTAACAAAATTATCTCACTATACCCAAAAATTAAATAATATTTCTACTGTAGCTATAGGAGGTATCAATTTAAATAATATAGAAAAGGTTTTAGATTGTGGTGTAGGAGGTATATCTTTAATAAGTGCTATAATAAATGCACAAGATTGGCATATAGCTACAATTAAATTATTAGAAACTATTACAAAATGGGAACAGAAACATATGATTAAATAAATTATGGTTTTAATTATATTCAAGGATAAAATAAATGCTTGATAATAATTCTTTTTTACGTTACAGCAGACAACTATTATTAGATGAAATAGGTTTAAATGGACAAACTTTATTAAGTTGTTCTACAGTTCTTGTAGTAGGTTTAGGAGGTTTAGGTTCTCCAGCTGTTCTTTATCTTGCAGCTGCTGGAATAGGTAAGTTAATAATTGCAGATAATGATAAACTAAATATAACTAATTTGCAAAGACAAATACTATACAATACTAATGAAATTGGAAAATTAAAAGTAAATTTAGCACAAAAGAAATTAGTTAATCTTAATCCTGACGGGTGCTATATTTCTCTAAAAGATAAAATAAATAATTCTTATTTAGATAAATACGTAAAAGATGTAAATCTAGTATTAGATTGTAGTGATAATATGATCACTAGATATAATATAAACTCAGCATGTGTACGTCATAATAAGCCACTTATTAGTGCTAGCGCAACTGGTTTTGATGGTCAAATTATAAGAATTTTACCTCCTTGGGAAAACGGTTGCTATTCTTGTTTATTTCCGGATTTGAATAAAAAAACAATTGATGATAAAAATTGTTCTTCTTTTGGAATATTAGGTCCTGTAGTAGGTTTAATGGGGACCTTGCAAGCACTTGAAGCTATTAAATTTCTATGTAATATAACAACACCTATGAGTAGTAATCAAGGAACATTATGGTTGTTTAATGGAAAATATTTGACTTGGAAAAATTTACAGTTAAGTAAAAATCCACTCTGTCCTGTTTGCGCATAAAATATTATTTCAATCATTATAGGAACGAATCAAATGCAAATTAACTTTAATGATGACGTATTAGAAATATTAGAACCAATTGATTTAAATGAACTAATTTTGAAGCAATGTGGTAATATTGATGGAATTGCAATAGCTGTTAATAACAAAATTATTACCATTAATCAATGGTCACAATATAAAATAAAAAATAACGACGAAATAGTTGTATTTCAAGCTATAGCAGGAGGTTAAAAGGTGTTTTCCATACATGATACTAATTTTCAATCAAGATTATTTATTGGTACAGGAAAATTCTCTAATAATGAATTAATGCTAAAGTCTATTTATGCATCTGGCAGTGAATTAGTTACATTGGCAATGCGCAGATTGAAGTTAAATAATAATGATGATTATTTTTTAAAAGCTCTTAATAAAACAGGTCTGCGATTATTACCTAATACCTCTGGTGCTAAAACAGCTGAAGAAGCAATTTTTGCTGCTCGTTTAGCTAAAGAAGCATTAAACACTTGTTGGATAAAATTAGAGATCCATCCAGATATACAATATTTGCTTCCTGATCCTATAGAAACTTTGAAGGCAGCTAACAATTTAGTAAAAGAAGGTTTTGTAGTTCTACCTTATTGCACAGCTGATCCTTTGTTATGTAGAAGATTAGTAGAAGCAGGTTGTTCTGCTGTCATGCCCCTGGGATCGCCAATTGGATCGAATCAAGGATTACAAACCAAAGAGTTTTTGCAAATCATTATTGAACAAACAAAAGTTCCTGTAATAATTGATGCTGGTATTGGTACTCCTAGTCAAGCTGTAGAAGCATTAGAAATAGGAGCTGACGCGGTAATGATAAATACTGCTATTGCTACTGCAAAAGATCCTATTACTATGGCAAAAGCATTTAAATTAGCAGTTCTAACAGGAGAATTGGCTCAAAAAGGAGGATTGGGTGTGATAGATCATAAAGCTAATTCTACTAGCCCATTAACTGAATTTTTATTTGATAAAACAACAAAGAAAAAATAATGGAAAGTTTTGCTAATCATTGGAATAAAATTCACTGGCATAATTTGGATTATCACATCAATAGTCAAAATGAACAAGACGTAAAAATAGCGCTTAAATCAAAAAAAATTAATTTACAAGAAATGAGTGCTTTATTATCTCCTGCTGCTAAAAATCATATTGAACTTTTAGCAAATAAAGCTAAACAATTAACGCGTAAAAGATTTGGGAATGTCGTAAATTTTTATTTGCCTCTCTATCTTTCTAATGTATGTTCAAACGAATGTACATATTGTGGTTTTTCAGTTAGCAACCGCATTAAAAGAAAAATACTTAATAAAAAAGAAATTATTAGAGAATGTGAAGCAATACGTAATAAAGGTATTAGTCATTTATTATTAGTGACAGGAGAACATACTAAAAAAGTTGGGATAGAATATTTTCGAAGATATTTACCATTAATAAGAAAATATTGTAGTTTATTATTAATGGAAGTTCAGCCTATGTCACAAGAAGAATATGTAGAATTAAAAAATATTGGATTGGATGGAGTATTGGTATATCAGGAAACATATGATGTTATTAGTTACAAAAATAATCATTTACGAGGTAAAAAAAGAGATTTTTTTTGGAGATTGGAAACTCCTGAAAGATTAGCAAGAGCTGGAATAAGTAAGATTGGATTAGGTATCCTAATCGGATTATCTAATAATTGGCGAGTAGATTGTTATATGGCTGCTCAACATCTTTTGTATTTACGTAATGTATATTGGAAAAGTGATTACTCAATATCCTTTCCTCGATTACGTCCTTGCATAGGAAATAATTTATTATATTCTTGTAATAACATGGATGATATTGATCTATTGCAAGTTATGTGTGCATTTCGTTTGTTTATGCCAGAGATAGAGATTTCTCTTTCTACTAGAGAATCTCCTAATTTTAGAGATCACGTAACCCCTATTGTAGTTAATAATATTAGTGCTGGTTCCAAAACAAATCCTGGCGGTTATACTAGTGATAAAAAGGAACTAGAACAATTTACTATTTCTGATGATCGTTCTCCTCAAGAAATGTATCAGGTATTACTAGAATCAGGATTACAACCAATATGGAAAGATTGGGATATTTATCTAGGAAGGGATATTAATATCAAATAAAAAAACAATAAAATATTATAATCAATTAATTTTAATAATTAATAATATTTGGATATTAAGCAAACATTTATATCTAAATAGGGTGTTTTTTATGAAACAAACAAAGATATATAACGTATTAAGCATTGCTGGAACTGATCCTGGCAGCGGAGCAGGGATTCAAGCCGATTTAAAAACCTTCTCAGCTTTAGGAGTATATGGAACTACGGTTATTACTGCATTAACAGCACAAAATACATGTGGGATACAATCGATATATCCAGTAACTTCATCGTTTGTTGCTGAACAATTAGAATCAATATTCAGTGATATACAAATTCATAGTATTAAAATTGGTTTGTTAAGTAAAACAAGCATTATTAAAGTAATAATAAAAAACATTTATAAATATCAAGTACCTTGGATAATTTTAGATACTGTTATAACAAGTAGTAGTGGATATAAGTTTCTAACTAATAATACAATTAAAACAATAAAAAACAAACTTTTACCTGTTGTATCAATTATTACTCCAAACCTCAATGAAGCAGCTTTATTATTAAATACTACATTAGCAAAAAATGAACAACAAATTATTAGTCAGGGCAAAGAATTATTATTATTAGGTTGTAAAGCAGTAATAATGAAAGGAGGTCATTTTCCAGGAAAATCAAGTCCTGACTGGTTTATATCCCCCGATAAAGTAATTAAAATCAATAGTAGTAGAATTAACACAAAAAATACGCACGGAACTGGATGTGCTTTATCAGCAGCAATAGCAGCAAAGATACCTCAATGTAAAGATTTGTTTCAAGCATGTAAATTCGCCAAAATATGGCTGCATAAGGCATTAATGTACGGGAACAAATTATCAATAGGTAAAGGTAACGGCCCTGTGCACCATTTTTATCAATGGTGGTGAAATTGAAAAAAATATTAATAAACATTTAAATAGAAAACCTTATTGCCATAATGTATAATAAAAATACTACTAATATAGTATATTATTTAAAATAAATTTTGGTGGTTGTTTTATATGAATTATTGTTATAAAACAAATTTCATATGTTATCAAAATTATTGAAAATAAACATTTTTATAATGTTTATTTTTACATAACATTGCAAAAAGGCCCCTTTCTGCAATGTAATATGATAAACTAGGATAAATCCATATAAATGTGTTTTTTAATTTTAATTGAATTAATTGATACTTGTTCGTAGAAGAAATTTTAATTAATATGAAAAATAATTTTGTAATTGATTATTTAACAATAGGATTCTTTTTTACAGATAAAGAATTTATAAAATTTTTATTAAAATTTAAGTGTTGTTTAAGTAGTGAATTAGGAGTATTAGCTAACCATTGATTTAAAGAAATGTCAGCATAATAATTGCTGTTAAATAATTCTAAAAACTTCATGGTGCTTTCTCCTGTATTTTCAATATAATGCCCCATGGCGAAAGGAACATACCCAACATCTCCAGCTCTATAGTCAAAAGTTCTAGAGTGACCTGAAGAAGCAAATACTCCCATACGTCCCACACCTTCTATATAATACTGCCATTCATCATTATTGGGATGCCAATGTAGTTCCCTTATACCACCTGGTTCTATTTCTATTAATGCCGCTGAAATAGTTTTAGATATTAAAAAAATTGATGAATCTACAATTCTTACCTTCCCAGCAGAAGCTATAATAGGTTTTTGTGATAGCATTTTATAAGTGAATATATTGTTTGATTTTGTTGATTTATTAATAAAATTTGAAGATAAATTACCGTTTACATTTCCGGAAAAAATATACCTATCATTAGGTGATGGTAATTTGTTAAACGTTGAAGCTGAAACATTAAAGTTTTTTGCTAAAATTTCACTAGGAATGTGCTTGAACCAATCTGACAGTAAGAAAGTGCTTTCTTCATCAAAGAGACCGCTATCAAATGCTAAGATGAATTCACAACCATCTGATCCTATCCCTTGAATCGAATGCGGTATGCCTGGAGGAAAATACCAAAGGTCTCCAACTTCAACATCGTCGATGAACCAATTACCTTCATTATCTAATGCTGTTACACGTGCATTGCCATATATCATGTATGCCCATTCACTTTCTTTATGCCAATGTAATTCTCTTATACCACCGTAATTAAGACGCATATTAACTCCAGCTATAGTAGCTGCTATGCCTAATTCTCGTTGGGTAATCTGTCTTGTCCAACCTCCGCTGTACTTTCTAATATGTGCATCACTGAAAGAATAACGAAGATTTGGCAAAGTACCATTATCTGTATTAGGTGGGTTTGTTATATTCGGATTTTCTTGTTCTCTTATAAAATCTTTAGGACCTGGATCGCTTTTATATTTTTGTCTATAATGTTCTATATAATTTTTAATGCTCATATTATCCGATTTTGCTTTAGTAGCAGCTAACGCTAAAGTACTACTTAATGCAAACTTCATAAAATTTCTTCGAGAAAATTTACTCATAAATTACATTCCTTATTATTTTTATTATAGGAATAATATCAATATTTTTTTGTATTGTGTCCATTTTAAGATAAATAGGTTCATTCTAACTGGAATATACTTATAAAATAAATAATCAAATATTATTTTTATATAATATTAAATAAACATCAATAATATTTATTCAATTAAAATTTTACTTTTTTTACATCCTGAATATAGTGGATATTTAATCATCAATAATTGAATCCATACTTTCAAGATAATGAATTTTATCTAATTTTGGTATTCTTTCGTGAATTATAAAAAAAACAGATCGACCTCGTTTTACTTCAGAATAGTCTAGATAGCCTATCTTTTTTAATTGTTTCATAGCTCGTCTTACAACATAATTTTGAGTAGTAATTTTAGAAGATAAATTTAAACGCATACGTAACCTAAGAAGAGAAATAGGGATGGGATTAGTAGGTAAGCTCTCTAAAAAAGTATAAAGAGCTTGAGCAGATTCTTTCCTTTTTAAACGAGAAATAGCACGTAGATGTAATAATACTTTATGATCAAAGCTATAAAGCTCAAATAATTTCGGATCAGCTTGAATATGTACTATATCTTTTGCTCTATTATAATAAGCTGACTGAACAAGATGGGTATGATATATTTTCCCATTGCCTTCAAACGACAGAGTATTAGTTGCAATACGACGGAGGGAGGCGTCTAAACGTTTACGTAACACAGATGAAGAATTCGCAGAGGGAATGCCACACATTTTTACAAAATTTATAAAAGATAAGCTTACAGTGTTTTCTTTAACAGGATAACGAGAAAAAGACTGAATTATTCCTGCCCATGTTTTAAAGTCATTATCCATATCTAATCTGGCACCTGTAATAATAATTTTTTGATAACCTTCTGCTTTAACTAATGATAAGTTTTTTAATTCCTTTGTAGCGTCTGTAAAAGCAACAGATCCTGTTTTTCCCCTAGCCGTAGATTTTAATGTTGGAACAAACAATCCTAATCTCATTAAAGCAGCTGGTTGCACGGTATTATTTTTATTAGGGTATAATTGTACTACTTCACCGCTATTTTTATTAACTGATAGAAAAGATCTTAATAATGCCTTATTTTCATTATTTTTATCTTTCATAACTTCAATTCATCTTTTAGTGAAAAAACAACATTATAAATATCAACTATAGTGAATGTTTTTACTTATTATAGTGAATGTTTTACTAACTATAGTGAATGTTTTACTAACTATAGTGAATCCAAACATCTTTACAGCCCTTATATAATATAGCTTGCAGCATCCCTAGGATCTATTAAGGATCTATTAGGATCTATATTAGGATCACACTCGGTGCATAAGTGGATAACTTTACAAAATATTTAATATAAAAAAATAAAATACAATAAAATCAATATAATAGAAAAACAAGGATACTAAATATATTAAAATATAACAACATGTCTGTTTAAATAATTTTTACAAATTATAAATTAATAACTATTATAGTTATTAAAATCAAAAACTAGTTAAATTAGAACAAAATATAAATGAAAAAATCACAAAATAACATTAATCATCATCCAAAGCACCAAACAACAATTATTAATGATTTACGTTCTTCACTTAAAATCATAAAAAATGATTCTTTACAATATATAGAAACTAATTTTCCAATAGATCCTAAAGAGGATTTAGCAGGAGTTTATCGTCATATAGGAGCTGGAGGGACAGTAATGAGACCAACAAAAATAGGACCAGCAATGATATTCAACAATATAAAAAGATTTCCAAAATCGCGAATTTTAGTAGGCTTAATGGCTAGTAGACAAAGAGTTGGAAAAATACTAAATATCCCATATAAGAAACTAGGAATATACATGGCAAATGCCAGGAAAAATATAATTCCACCTGTAGTAATAAAAAACAATAAAGCTAAGTGTCAAGAAATAATATATAACGCTAAACAAAAATTTTTCGACATAAGAAAAATTTTGCCTACAATAACAAATACCATTAATGATGCTGGTCCTTATTTATGTTTAGGTTTAGTCTTAAGTAACGAGTATCAAAACCCTAAGAATACAAATGTTAGTATCCACAGATTATGTATGCAAAGCAAAAATGAACTATCTATTTTCTTTGCACCTGGCAGACATATTGATACTTTCCGCAAAAAAGCTGAACTTCTGGGAAAATCACTTGCTGTATCAATTAATATAGGACTAGACCCAGCCATATATATTGGAGCAGAATTTGAAGCCCCAACTGCTCCTTTTGGTTTTAACGAATTAAGTATTGCAGGAGGATTACGTAAAAAGCCAGTGGAATTGGTAAATTGTATTTCAATAAAACAAAAAGCGATAGCAAAAGCAGAAATTGTTATTGAAGGGGAAATTCTTCCTAACGTAAGAATACCAGAAAACAAAAAATTAAAAACTGGATTAGCAATGCCAGAATTTCTTGGATATACTGGCATTGCTAATCCAGCATTACCAATGATTAAAGTTAAAGCAATAACAACACGCAAAAACCCTATACTACAAACAATCATTGGTCCTGGTGAAGAACATGTAAATTTAGTAGGTATTCCTACAGAAGCTAGTATTTATTTAAGATGTGAAGAAGCAATACCTGGATTAGTAAAAAATGTTTATGCACATAGCGCAGGAGGAGGGAAACTACTTGCAATATTACAAGTCAATAAAAGAAATAAATATGATGATGGCTTGACACGTCAAGCAGCCTTAGTAGCATTATCTGTTTATCGCGAATTAAAAAACATATTTTTAATAGACGAAGATGTTGATTTATTTGATACAAATGACGTTCTATGGGCTATGCAAACAAGATATTTAAGTGAAATAGATACAATATCTATACCTGGTATTACAGGACATATTTTAGACCCATCTCAAAATTATCAGTACAATCAAAAATATCTTAAAAAAGGAATTACTACAAAAACAATTTTTGATTGCACTGTTCCATATAATTTAAAGAATAATTTTATCAGAACTAATTTTAAAAAAATCAATCCTAGTCCATGGTTAAAAAAATAATA
>NZ_CM009570.1 GCF_002933335.1 Candidatus Pantoea edessiphila
TTGAATACATTAAATCCGCGCAAATATGAATTGGATTTTTTTATTACAGATGAGATAAAGATTTCCAGTTTTAGAGATGAAATTGCTAGCATGGAACATCCTTTCTTTGCTTTAAAAGGTGGAAATACAAAAATTAGAGAATATAAAAATGGTAATATTACTGTTATAGTGAAACCAACAGCAGATGGATTGGCAACTATTTTTGATAAAGATGTTTGGATTTATGTAATTTCTAAATTACAGGAATCGATGAATATAAATAAAGAGATTAGTAGAACTGTTTGTTTTACACCTTATGATTTTTTTATAGCGACCAATAGAACAATTAGTGGTAGAACTTATCAAGAATTGGAAAAAGCTTTAGACCGATTACAAGGAACTACCATCAAGACAAATATATCTTATTCTAAGAAAAAACAAGAAATTATAGGATTTGGTCTTATTGATAGTTGGCAAATTCTTGAAGAAAAAAAAGGTAAATTAGATATTGGAATGGTAAAAGTTACTCTGCCTAATTGGTTATATCAAGCTCTATATAAAAAAAAAATATTAAAAATAAGTCCAGATTATTTTCGCATTAGAAAAGCAATAGATAGACGGATATACGAAATTGCACGTAAACATTGTGGTACTCAGAGAGAATTTGTTATAGCTCTTGATAAACTGCATTTAAAGACCGGTAGTACAGCTTTGTTGAAGATGTTTAGGTATAATATTAAACAACTTGCTAGAAAGAATGATCTTCCTGATTATGAAATCCGCTATAATCCTAAGGGAGATATGGTGATTTTTGATAATCGAAATAATAAATTAAGAATATCAGATTATGCTTCAAAACCTAAGAAAATTAAAAATAATTATTTTCTTAAAAGTTAATTAACTAAATTATGACAATAAAATGCAAATATTTTTGATTTGATAGTGTTGTTATAGAATTTTATTTAGGTTTTAAGGTTTTTTAAAAATGAATAGAAAATTAAGTGTTGTTATTTTTTCTTTTTTGCTTTTGTGTTTTTCGTCTATTTCTAATGCTGTTATTTTTAAGATTTCTGATGTTGAGGTAGGTTTTTCTCCTGGTCATTCGGCAATTCAAATAATATTGAATGCTATTGAAAAATCGCGTAATTCGATTTCTGTAGCTGCATATTCATTTACTAGTAAACCCATAGCTTTAGCATTGATTAACGCTCAAGAGAGAGGTGTAAATGTGCGTTTAGTTGTTGATAAAAAATCTAATACAGGGAAATATACTGCTGTAACATATTTGGTTAATCATTTTGTTCCTGTAAGGTTAAATAATAGATATACCATTATGCATAATAAGTTTATGATCATAGATGATAAATCAGTAGAAACAGGTTCCTTTAATTATACTAAAAATGCAACATCACATAATGCAGAAAATGTTATCTATATTAAAAACAGGATTGATGTTGCTAGAAAGTATTCTAAAGAATTTGATAGATTATGGGATGAAGGAAAAGATGCTAAACCAACATATTAAAATTAGTATTAATTAATTAAAAAACGTAAT
The DNA here is from genome assembly GCF_002933335.1 of Candidatus Pantoea edessiphila. Taxonomy (GTDB): domain Bacteria; phylum Pseudomonadota; class Gammaproteobacteria; order Enterobacterales; family Enterobacteriaceae; genus Pantoea_C. Next base: position 1,535 of record NZ_CM009570.1, read on the forward strand.
TTATCACAGATAAATACATGTAGTAAATTAATTATGCAACATATTGTTATTATATGTTTTAACTAATGTTATATATAAAATATTGAGAATTAATTTAATATATTTTAATATTAAAACATATTAAATATTTTAAAATAAAAACTAGATGTGGGAATATAAATTATGCAATTTGAAGAAAAGAACCTTATTGAAAAATTATTTCAGAGATTAAAAAAAGCGGAAGATAATTTATCCACTAGAGATATTGAAGCAGAAAAACAGATTCAGGAATCCATCAAATTACAACCTGCTGCACCGTATTATATGGTTCAATCTCTTTTAATTCAAGAAGCTGCTTTGAATAAGCTAAATCAAGAAATTATAAAACTGAAAAATGACATTTGTCAATTACAATCAATAAATCATAATAAAGGTAAGACATTTTTAGGTAAATTATTTAGCAGAAATGGTTCTTCTAATGAAAATACAACTGGTTTACAATCTCCTGTAGCTGAAAATAATAATCAGGTAGTTAGTAATAAACCTAACTATAATAGCCCTATATCTCCTCGGAGTGGTGGTACTAGTTTTATGAGTGGTGCGTTACAAACTGCTGCAGGTGTGGCGGGCGGGGTGGTAATAGGAAATATGTTGAGTAATATGTTTCATCATTCTACTCCTGAAGAAATCGTAGATGTTATTGAAGATAATGGTTCATCATCCATGGCGGAAAATGAAAGTTATTTGCATGATTTGGGTCACGATAGTTCAGATACTTTTGATCATGGTTTTTCTGATGATCAACTTACAAGTTATGATGATCATGTATCTGATAGTGATTTTGATATAGGTAATTTTGGTGATGATGATTTTGTGTAATGTACACAAAATAAATTTATTATTTTAAATAATTGTTTGTTATTTTAATTATAGTTTATTGATTGATTTATATTATAGATGTTGAACTTTAAATAATCTTTAATTATTAATTAATTTGATCTCGAGTTTTAAAATTAATTATCGTATGAATATAAGATCAATTGTATTGTTATTGTAATCCAGAGAATATTTTTCGTTTTAATTATGTAGATGATGTAGTTAAACATTTACATCAATATTATTTACTTACATCAATACTAATATAAAACGAAACAAGATTCCTAAAGATGTAGAAATATAAACTGATAGGTTAATTAGTGATATTTTCAAAGAAATACGTAATTAAATTATACGTCCTATTCAAGGATAAAAACAAGAGATCAAAAACAATTTATAGATTTTATTTACCTTGTTTATTGTTTGTTCATTAAAGATAAACGGAAAGGTATTAGATTGTGAAAGCATATGATGTTTTTTGTTATATCGTTAGATTATTTTGAATCTTATTTATATTTGTTTTTGTTTTAATATTTAATAATCAAAAATTATTTGGTTGTTTTTAGTTTTTTTAAATTCCTTCCTAATGGCACTTAATAGCTGCTTTTCTCTTCCAGGTGACTTTCTCCTTTACTTTTTCATTAAAATCGTTCTTATGGCCTTTTAGGGGCATTTAGAGTGCCTTTAAATGCTTTATCTTGAGATAATAATTTATTTTCCTTTGTAAAAGGGTTTTTTGTTCTTTTTGTTATCATTGTGTGATTTTTAAAAAAGTTATCCACATTTTAAGTCTCGCGCGTAGTCAATAATAAGTTAAAGGGTTTATAGTTAAATAAATAAGTAGTTAATATAAGTTAAGAGTTTTTTTTGGCTTGTATGTTATTGAAATAAAAAAAAAATCTTTCGGGAGCGGTTTTTAAATCACAGTATTTGGTTTTTAAATCACAGTAGTAAAGTTTTTAAATCACAGTAGTAAAGTTTTTAAATCACAGTAGTAATAGTGTTTTATGCACAGCTTTTCCACAAGTTATCCACAGGTTATCCACAGGTTATCCACAGGTTATCCACAGGTTATCCACAGGTTATCCACAGGTTATCCACAGGTTATTTAAATCACAGTAGTAATAGTGTTTTATGCACAGCTTTTCCACAAGTTATCCACAGGTTATCCACAGGTTATCCACAGGTTATCCACAGGTTATCCACAGGTTATCCACAGGTTATCCACAGGTTATATGCTCTAATTTTTTCACAGGTTATTAATTTATTTTGGGGATAACTAATAATGTTTTTGTTAAACTGTAATTTCAACATTCACAAATGTTGATGAACAATTGTATTTTGCTTATTTTAAATAAATATTTAATAAAAATTCTATATAAATAATTATGTTAGGGTATTTTTCAGAAAAATTTAATATTATTCAGAGAGCATAATAA
>NZ_CM009571.1 GCF_002933335.1 Candidatus Pantoea edessiphila
ATGATGTTCAATAACACGACTTGAATCATTACGAACACCAATAGAGATTTTCTGAGGTTTCTCTCTCTCAGGAATATCATAAATAAAACGAAGAACCAACAAACCACTACATAAACTAGAATGATTAATATTTATTCTATGCTCAAGATTAAAACTCAAAGAAAAACCGACCTTTTTAATACCTTGATGTAACCACTTAACAGAAATATCCTTTTTTTTACTAGAATCAACATCTTCACAACTAACAGAAGCACTACTAGGTTTACCAATTATAGTCAATTGATTATTAAGAACAGAAACATCTAATTCACTCTGAGAATAACCAGGAACACTAATAGTAAGCTCATAATTCTCCTTATCTTTCTGTAATAAATTATAAGAAGGAGTATCCATTATAGGTTTTTCACCGGTAAGTCTACTAAATAAATTATCCATCTGAGTAAAACGATCAGAAAACAAACTATCATTAAACCCTGGAACAAGAGAAAAAGAACGATAAGCCATATTATCCTCCTTAAATACTTAAAGACGAATAAAAAACCATTATAAAACACTATTGGGATATTAAACAAATTTTCAAGAAACAAATATAAGATTTTAAATATAACAAAAAAAAAATCAATTCTTATCAGAAAAACCTTTATTTCTACTTAATAACCTACATATAGTGGAAGGATGAACTTTAAACAACTTAGCTACATTAGCAGCATTTTTTTTACCAGAACCAATAACCTCCAAAATCTCTTTCTGCTGTTGCAAATTAAGTTTAGGACGACGACCACCAATTCTACCCTCCTTACGAGCAGCTTGTAAACCAATAATAGTTCGTTCATATAAAATAGCACGTTCAAATTCAGCAAATGAACCAATTATTTGCATCATCATACGACCAGCCGCTGTATGAGTATTAATTGTCTCAGTAAGACTCTCAAATTCAGCTCCAACAAGCTGTACCTTTTCTAACAAAATTAACAAATCCTTTAAAGAACGAGATAATCTATCCAACTTCCAAACTACTAAAACATCCCCTGGTCCAAGATGATTAATTAAATCAAGTAGCCTAGGTTTATTTAAACAATCAGCAGATACCTTTTCTTGATAAACTTTACTACAACCAGACTCCTTTAAAACAGAAATCTGCATACTAGTATCCTGCTCTTGTGTAGATACTCTAGCATAACCAATTCGCATATTAAATTACCATAATTAAATGTTTGTAAAACAATTTTATAATTATACAAAAAAATAAACCAATCTATTCAAACACTAGCAAAAAATTAATCCTCATTATAAGGATCTACACGATAAAAATTGCAAAAAGGCTCCTTACTGCAATTTTAAAAAAAAATAAAAATTAATATGCTTAAATAACACATTAATAGAACATAAATAATCAAAATAAAAAAACAGTTTAATATAAAACAAAAAGTTTAAAAAGCGAAAATATAAAACAAATATCAGTTAACAAATATCCTTAAACAAAGGATATAACTAAAAAAAATATAAATAACATGTAAAATCTACTAAAATAATAATGTATAATAAAAAATATTCTACTTTAGAAAAAAAACTAAACACATAAATATATTATTTATAATAAATTAACACTTATTTAAGTGTAGCACAGAGTGAAAAAACAAATATTAATGAAATTACATAATGAAATAAAATTAGATAAAAGACATCGAGGAACTCATTCAATAATATGTAAATGCCCTAAACCAGAATGGTTCGCGCCACCAAACTACAAACCATTACCTGGTGAATTAGGACATGCCATGCGAAAGCTAGTAATGAAAGATAAAAAAAACGGGAAAATTTGTCTAAGGCGTCAAATTTCAAGAGATCCATATTTTATAAAATTAAGAAAAGCAGCTGGACGTAAAAGAGACTTTAGACCAGATAAACAAGCTCTAATAGACGCTATATTCCCTTTATTAATACAAAAAGTAGATATGGGTAGCTGGATAGTCACGGCCAACATAACTCAATTAGCAAACGAATTAAGCCCAAAAAATAAACAAAAAGAAATAATACAAGAAACAAAAGTAACACCATCCCGCATATCACGCCTGCTTCCAGAAATGATGCGTTACGGATTATGCGAATTACCTAGTTTGAAATGGGATCCTACAAAAAAACATTGGATGCCTCGTCATATAATATTAACAGAAAGATTTTGGCAATTATGTGGAATAAACATAGACAAAATATTATACCAAAGAAATAAAAGACTTGAAGAAGAGCTAGAAGGAATTATAGAAGACCCCGGAACTTACGAATCAATAAATATAGCCAGAAATCGTTGGTATGAAAAAATGCAAATAGCAACACTAAAATACAGAAGAGAAAAAGCAACTAGAGAAAAAAGACGAAAAAAACTTTCATCTCTTCCGTTAGATCAAAGAAGATATACCATGGCATCATGGATTATACGTTCGTCCCCAAATCATGTACTTTTTAATATGGACCATGAAAGTTTCAACCGTTTAGTATGGAAAAATTTAAACCAACTAAATTTAGGACTAAACTGGAAAACTTAAACTAAAAAAACTAGACATAATTATTCCAATAACACTTTAACATTTTAGATAAATGTTCTATTAATCAACAAAAAAATTATTAATTATTATCATTTATATTAGAAATTATTTACGGTAAAAACAAGAAAAATAATTCACAAAAAAGCGAGAAAATTTTATTCACAATTACCTGCAAATAAGAAAGACCATTATAAGCATATGATAAATGCTAATACCTACAAAATAATCGCTGATTTACAATCAGAAATAATAATCAAAAAGAAAATAATTAATCTAGCAAAGATTTAACCTTAATAAAAAAAAAAAAACCTCGAAAAATCGAGGCTTTTTTTTAAAAAATAAATCAGAAATTAAGAATT
>NZ_PDKS01000001.1 GCF_002933335.1 Candidatus Pantoea edessiphila
ACGCGATGGTACCACCTGAATCCATGCCGAACTCAGAAGTGAAACGTCGTCGTGCCGATGGTAGTGTGGAGTTTCTCCATGTGAGAGTAGGTAACTGCCAGGTTCTAATATTTATACAAGTTTTTGTTTGAAATTGTTTTCCAAATAACAGATAGATGATTTGAATGATGACTAATAGACATTGTTCTCTAAAAGTATATAATACTCTAGGGCTAGATATTAGTACTCGCTTTCTCATCATTGCAGAAACAAAAGAAACTATTTTAGAGGCGTGGAAATTTAGTAAATGTTTTAAATTGCCGTTTTTAATTTTAGGAGAGGCCAGTAATGTTTTGTTCGTTGAAAATTTTGCTGGTATTATTGTGCTGAACAGGATTAAAGGCATAGTAATTCATGAAGATGATAGAACATGGAAATTACATATTGGTTCTGGAGAAAATTGGCATCAATTAGTACAAGATACGCTAACAAAGGGAATTTTTGGATTAGAGAATCTAGCTTGGATTCCCGGGACTGTAGGTTCGGTACCCATTCAAAATATTGGTGCATATGGTGTTGAGTTACAAGATTTTTGTAGTTATGTAGACGTTATTCATTTAGAAAGTGGAGATATCAAGAGAATTTATAATAATGAATGTAATTTTTCTTATCGAGATAGTATTTTTAAAAATAAATATTGGACTGATTTTGTCATTATAGCTGTAGGTATTTATCTTAAAAAAAAATGGCAACCAATATTAACATATAATGATTTAAAATATTTAAAACCAGTTAGTGCTTGGGATATATTTAACGAAATTTTTCTTATACGTAAACGCAAAATACCTGATCCTAAAATTATAGGTAATGTGGGCAGTTTTTTTAAAAATCCTATTGTTACTCAAAAACAGGCTGCATTATTATTAAAACACTTTCCCACTATGCCGTATTATCCATTTATAAATAATCAAATAAAATTAGCTGCTGGTTGGTTAATTGATCAATGTAATTTAAAAGAATTTTATGTAGGAGATTCAGCGCTTTATCATAAACAGGCGTTAGTATTAATTAATAAAGGACATGCAACTTCTCAAGACATTTTGTCTTTAGCAAAAGAGATACGCTTAAGAGTAGGTAAAAAATTTAATATATGGCTGGAACCTGAAGTGCGTTTTATTAAATCAAAAGGGGAATGCAATGCGATTGAGATGATTTCATAAGATGGATATTAAATTTAATTTAATAAATATCTTGGCTGATGGTAAATCACATTCCATAAAAAATATTTGCAAAAATTTAGCAATATCTAAATCACATTTGATTAATAATATAAATATATTAAGGAGTTGGGGTATTGATGTTTTTGCTCCACGTATAACAGAATATAGGTTATCTAGATCTTTGAATCTATTAAATGAACAAGAAATGAAATCAAAACTGGGAAACAATAATGTTTTATTCAAACCAGTGATTGATTCTACAAATCAACATTTGTTGGATCATGGTGATAATCTGAAATGTGGTGATCTTTGTGTTGCTGAATATCAAAGATTTGGTAGAGGTCGTTGTGGTCGTACTTGGTATTCATCTTATGGATATAACTTATGCATGTCCATGTATTGGAAGTATTGGAAAATCAAGTACAATATTAATAATATATCAAGTATTGGATTGGTTATAGGGGTTATTACAGCTGAAACTCTGCAATTTTTAGGTGTTAAAAATATTAAATTAAAATGGCCTAATGATATTTATGTTAATGACAGTAAATTAGCTGGTATTTTAATAGAATTGAGTAATAAAACAAAAGAATATAAAGAATATGTTGAAGTTGTGATAGGTATAGGTGTTAATGTTAATATATCAAATCATTATCAAAAAAGTACAAATGTTTCCCCTAGGTGGATTTCTTTAGAAGAAATGGGATTAAAAATTAATCGAACTGATCTTGTTATTAATTTAACAAACAATTTTCGAGAATCACTACATTTACTAGAAGCAAAGGGATTCTATCCCTTTATGCATAGATGGAGAATGTTAGATAACTTTATTAATAAGCGGGTTAAATTAACTATAGGAAATAAAGAAATATTTGGTGTTTCTCGCGGGATAGATAATCAAGGATCTTTATTATTAGAATATAATGGCACGATTAAATCTTGGTCTTTAGGAGATATATCGTTAAGATCCTTTTAATTTATACTAAGTATTTTATATTTCTAATAGTTATCTGATTAATAACATGACATTTCTTTTTATTTAAAATTATATTTGCGAGATCCTTAGTAGGTAAAATATTTTCTTCAAGATTTAATTTGTTAATTTTATTCCATACATTGTCAGCAATTTTTATTGCCTTTTGTTCATCAATATTAATATAACTATGGAAATAAGAATTAGGCTGTAAAAATGCTTCTTGACGTAGTTTCAAAAAACGACAAATAAACCAATCTTTTAATAGTTCTTCAACAGCATCTAAATAAATTGAACAGTCTATAAATTCAGAAATAAAAATTTGGTCAGGATCATCTGATTTATTTTGCAATAAATTTAGTCCTTCAATAATTAATATATCTGGTTGATCAATTATTTTACTTTTATCCGGTTCTATATCGTAAATAATATGTGAATAAACTGGAACTATCAAATTTCTAACACCTGATTTTATATCTGAAACAAATTTAATTAGACTTTGCATATCATATGATTGAGGAAATCCTTTTTTTTCCATTAAACCATTTTTTATAAGTACCGCATTAGGGTATAAAAAACCATCTGTCGTGACAATTTCTACTTTTTTATTTTTATGATATTTACTTAGTAATGTCTGTAATACTTTAGCTGTAGTACTCTTTCCTACAGCGACACTTCCAGATATACTGACTATATATGGAATTTTTTGACTTCTAATATTTGATTCTGCTAAAGAAATTATCAATCGTGAAAGAGGTAAATAAATATCATTAATTTCAGCAATAGATAAATTGTCAGCACCCTTTAATTTTTTTACTTCATCACAAGATAAAGGAATAGAATCACATAAATTAACCCAGTCTTTTCTATCAAACAATAATTCTGTCATTAGTATCTTACTAATCTCTAAAATTAAAAAACAATATAAGTAAATCTTCCAAATTACCTTACCAATTTACCATATTCCAATATTATAACATTATTATAGTATATTATTTTATTATAGTATATTATTTTTTATAGTATATTATTTTGGGAATAAGTAGAATTATTACGCAATAATATATATTATTAATTAAATATAATAAAATAAAAAAATAAAAGTTATTTTTTTGAAAAAATGAAAAATTTTTGTTGCATCATTTGCTCAAGAACTTTAGAATAATAAATATTCGGTGCCGGCTTAGCTCAGATGGTAGAGCAACTGACTTGTAATCAGTAGGTCACCAGTTCGATTCCGGTAGCCGGCAGTTGATAAGGTGGGATTCCCGAGCGGTTAAAGGGAGCAGACTGTAAATTTGCCGTCATAGACTTCGAAGGTTCGAATCCTTCTCCCACCATCATTTACAACTATAATTAGGTATGTTTAATATTAATAACATGAACTCCGGTTAGATCAGATTTTAATCTTTTGAAGTAATTAAATATTTGTTGTGATATAGCGGGTATTGTATAATGGTATTACTTTAGCCTTCCAAGCTAATGATACGGGTTCGATCCCCGTTACCCGCTCCAAATAAAAAGCAAGCTGGTATAGCTCAGTTGGTAGAGCACACCCTTGGTAAGGGTGAGGTTCCTCAGTTCAATCCTGAGTACCAGCATCATTTTTATTATGAAATATAAAAAGGTAATGAATCGCTGAATTTATTCTGATAGAATAAATTCAGGAATGAATAAGGAACAATTACTTAAAATAGTATCTTTATATTTTAAATAAAAAAACTTATTGCTATTATATTATGTATAATTATTTAATAGCGTGTTTTTGTTTTATGTCTTATTTTTGATTAGTGATGCTTTAAAAAGTAAAAATTTTCATGCCATAAGAATTTTAAATAAAATGCTTATTATTAATATTAATTAGCTCAAACACAATAATATGAATGAAAATAAATTGATTAATATACTTTTCCATTTTTAATTATTTCTAGAAGATTAAGAAGATTAAATAGAGTTTTAAAATTATTTTAGCAGGTATGGGCTATGGGTAATAATAACGAAGCTAAAGTAACCTTGTTCAGTTTAGAAATAGTAAAGTGGCTAATCATATTATCGTTGTTGCTTACAGCTATTATAGGTAATTATTATTACGAAAAAACAGCGTTGTACGTGCGTGTAATAGCTATAACTATATTACTTATCATATCAGTTTGCGTTTTATGTTCAACAAATCAAGGTAAGGATATCTTAGTTTTTATCCGTGAATCAAAAGCTGAATTGAAAAAAGTTGTTTGGCCTACTTATCGAGAAACATTTCGGATAACGTTAATTGTCATAGTTATTACTACGCTGATGTCTTTACTTCTATGGGGACTAGATAATATCATAGTCCATTTAGTATCGTTTATTACTAGCCTGAGGTTTTAAGATGTCTGAAGTTATTAAAAAAAGTTGGTATGTTGTACAGGCGTTTTCCGGTTTTGAAAGTCGTGTGGCACAGTCATTACGCGAACATATTAAATTATATAATATGGATAGCTTATTTGGGGATATTATGGTACCTACAGAAGAAGTTGTAGAAATTCGCTTCGGTCAACGCCGCAAAAGCGAAAGGAAATTTTTCCCCGGATATGTGCTTGTTCAAATGATCATGAACGATAATACTTGGCATTTAGTAAAAAATGTTCCAAGAGTCATGGGTTTTATAGGTGGGACATCTGATAGACCATCTCCTATAAGCGATAAAGAAGCTCATATCATTATAAATCGACTTCAGCAAGTTGGCGACAAGCCTCGGCCTAAAACAATTTTCGAACCAGGTGAAATAGTTAGGGTAAATGACGGTCCCTTTGCCGATTTTAATAGTGTTGTTGAGGAAGTAGATTATGAAAAAAGTAGACTGAAAGTATCCGTTTCTATCTTCGGCAGGGCTACACCAGTAGAGCTTGATTTTTCTCAAGTAGAAAAAGGATAAATCAATTTAATTTTTCATATAAATATTAATAAAATATCAAGTTAAATTTACAGTAATTAATGTATTAGGTTTAAAATTTTAGGATATACGAGGAGATACATGGCTAAAAAAGTTCAAGCATATGTTAGATTACAAATTCCAGCTTCTTTGGCAAATCCTAGTCCACCTGTAGGTCCTGCATTGGGGCAACAGGGTGTTAATATTATGCAATTTTGTAAAGATTTTAATAACGAAACTGCATCATTAGAAAAAGGTATGCCAACTCCTGTTATCATAACAGTATATACAGATCGTACTTTTACCTTTGTTATTAAAACACCTCCAGCAGCTGTTCTTTTAAAAAAAGCTGCAGGTATCAAATTAGGTTCTAGTAAACCTAATCAAGAAAAAATTGGAAACATAACTCGTACACAAATTCGCGAAATAGCAAAAACTAAAGCAATAGATATGACTGGATCTGATATAGAAGCAATGTCCCGTTCTATTGAAGGTACTGCTATTTCTATGGGTTTAGTAATAAAGGATCAAAATGATTAAAACAACTAAACGTATGCATGTAGTTAGGAATCAATTAGATTTAAATAAAAAATACGATTGTATTGAAGCTATTACTATATTAAAAAAATTTGCTGCTGTAAATTTCATAGAAAGTATTGATGTAGCAATAAATTTAGGTGTTGATGCAAAAAAACCTGAACAAAATGTACGTGGTAGCACTAATCTTCCTAATAGTACAGGACGTTCTTTGCGTATTGCAGTATTTGCTGAAGGATTAAAAGCTGAAGAAGCTAAAAAAGAGGGAGCAGTTCTTGTTGGCATGCAAGATTTAGCAGATACAATTAAGCAAGGTAATATAAATTTTGATGTTGTTATTGCTGATTCAGATTCTATGCATATTGTTAGTAAATTAGGTCAAATTTTAGGCAGTAGAGGTTTAATGCCAAACCCTAAAATGGGCACAGTAACTACAAATATTGTTGAAGCTGTTAGGAACGCAAAATTAGGTCAAATTCGTTTTCGCAACGATAAAAATGGTATAATACATGCTAGCCTTGGAAAGGTTAACTTAGAAATTAAAAAATTAAAGGAAAATTTAGAACATCTAATTATTGCACTAAAAAAAATAAAACCTGTTCAAGCAAAAGGAAATTACATAAAAAAAATTAGTATTTCAACAACCATGGGTATTGGGATTAATATTGATTTAGCTAGCTTGAATATTTAATAATTTAAATTATCTCTTGAAATAATCTACGATTTTACGTAAGATCGTGTTTTGATTTCTAAATAACCAAAAAGTTTATTGAATATAAATTAAATATTATTTTATATCAATTGAAATTAAGTTAATTGTATTCTTTTAAGAAGTAAAACATATTAATTAGAAATATCGGAGAAATATGTTCTCTTAATTTCAGCAAGTTTCATTATTCTTATTTTGTTCAAAATTGATTTCAGACTAAAATGGTCAGCAATTATCAAATAATTTTTCTGGTCAATCTCAGGAGTGTAAACTAATGCCACTAAATCTTAAAGATAAAAAAGAGATTGTTGCGAAAATTTGTCAAATAGCAGAACAATCTATTTCAGCAGTTGTTGCAGATTTTCGTGGTGTTACTGTAGATAAAATAACTGAATTAAGAGCAAAAGGTCGTAAGTCAGGAGTATATATAAGTGTTGTCCGCAATACATTGCTGCATAGAATTGTTAAGAATACGCAGTTTGAATGTTTAAATAAAACTTTTATTGGTCCAACATTAATTGCATATTCTACAGAGCATCCTGGTATAGCTGCTCGCTTATTAAAAGAATTTGAAAAAGATAATATTACATTTAAAATCAAGGCAGCAGCTTTTGAAAATAAATTCATTGATGCAGATAATATTGATCTATTAGCAAATTTACCTACATATGAAGAATCCATAATAAATTTAATGTTAACTATTAAGGAAGCAGCTGCAGGCAAAATAGTGAGGGTGTTAAAAGCTATTAGTGATATAAAAAAGAATTAAATTTAGAATTTTTCTGATCTTAGGAACAATTGTAATGTCTATAACTAAAGACCAAATTTTAGAAGCTGTTTCTGCCATGTCTGTAATGGAAGTTGTTGATTTAGTATCGGCTATGGAAAAAAAATTCGGCGTTTCTTCTAAAGTGGATGTAAATGTTAGTCCTATCGAGGTTATTGAAGAAAAAACCGAATTTGATGTCATATTAAAGGCTATTGGTCCTAATAAAGTAGCTGTTATTAAAGCAGTACGTGCAGCAACTGGTTTAGGACTAAAAGAGGCTAAAGATTTAGTTGAAGCAACTGGAATCATCAAAGAAGGAATTAGTAAAGAAGAATCATTATCTTTAGAAAAGATTTTAAAAGAGGCCGGAGCTGAAGTTGAAGTTAAATAAAATTTTAGCTTACAGTCTAGCAATAATAGCAAGGCTGACGGCTGGTGATTTTATCACCAGCCTTTTCTTTCAAGTATTTTTGTGTATCTTAGTTATTAAGATATATCCTCATTTGATAATTGAAATAATGAAATGAAAATTAATCTCAATTAAAAACAATAAAAGTAATATGACATGATATGTGTAAAAAAAGATCCAAAAACAGGTCGAACATCAGCTAGTTGAGGAGCCATAATGGTTTACTCTTATACCGAAAAAAAACGAATCCGCAAGGATTTTGGTAAGCGTCCAAAAGTTCTAGATGTACCTTACCTTCTTTTTATTCAACTTGATTCTTTTCAAAAATTTGTTGAGCACGATCCAGAAGGTCAAAATGGCCTGGAAGCTGCACTACGTTCTGTATTTCCAATTATAAGTTATGGCGGTAATTCTGAATTACAATATGTAAGTTATCGTTTAGGTGAACCTATTTTTGATGTAAAAGAATGTCAAATTCGTGGTGCTACTTATTCAGCACCACTTCGAGTGAAATTAAGATTGGTAATTTATGAACGTGATTTTTCATCAGAACATGTTGTAAAAAATATTAAAGAACAAGAAGTATATATGGGAGAAATTCCACTAATGACTGAAAATGGCACATTTATTATCAATGGTACTGAACGTGTCATAGTTTCTCAATTACATCGTAGTCCAGGTGTCTTCTTTGATAGCGATAAGGGCAAAACACATTCTTCTGGTAAAATATTATATAATGCACGTATAATTCCCTATAGAGGTTCTTGGATGGATTTTGAATTTGATCCAAAAGATAATCTCTTTGTTCGTATTGATCGTAGACGTAAATTACCATCAAGTATTATTTTGCATGCTCTAGATTATACTACTGAAGATATTTTAGATATTTTCTTTGAAAAAATATTATTTGAAATTCACGATGATAAAATATTAATGGAATTAATTCCAGAAAGATTACGAGGTGAAACTGCTTCTTTTAATATAGAATGTAATGGTAAAATATACATTGAAAAAACACGCCGTATTACTTCACAACACATTAATCAACTAGAAAGAGATAACATCCGATATATCGAAGTTCCAATTGAATACCTCGTTGGGAAGGTATTAGCGAAAAATTACTACAGTAATACTAATAACAATGATTTGATTGCATCTGCTAATACTGATATTACATTAGAATTGATATATAAATTAAAGCAAGCAGGTTATAAAAAAATTGAAACTTTATTTATCAATGATCTAGACCATGGATCTTATATATCTGAAACTTTACGTATTGATCCGACAACAGACAGATTAAGTGCACTTGTTGAAATTTATCGTATGATGAGACCAGGTGAACCTCCAACACGAGAGTCTACAGAAAATCTTTTTGAAAGTTTATTTTTTTCTGAAGATAGATATGATCTTTCTGATGTAGGTCGTATGAAATTTAATCGTTCATTAGGAAGAAATAGTATAGAAGGATCCAGCGTTCTTAGTAAAACAGATATAATTGATGTAATGAAAAAACTTATCAATATTCGTAATGGTAAAGGTGAAACTGATGATATTGATCATCTAGGTAATCGCCGTATTCGTTCTGTGGGTGAGATGGCTGAAAATCAATTTAGAATTGGTTTAATTCGTGTTGAACGTGCAGTAAGAGAGCGTTTATCATTAGGTGATCTTGATACATTAATGCCTCAAGATATGATTAATGCCAAACCAATTTCAGCAGCTGTAAAAGAATTTTTTAGTTCCAGTCAATTATCTCAGTTCATGGATCAAAATAACCCATTATCTGAAATTACTCATAAACGTCGAATTTCTGCACTAGGTCCAGGAGGATTAACTAGAGAAAGAGCTGGTTTTGAAGTACGTGATGTGCATCCTACACATTATGGTCGAGTTTGTCCCATTGAAACTCCTGAAGGTCCAAATATTGGTTTAATTAATTCTTTATCTGTTTATGCTAAGACAAATGAATATGGTTTCTTAGAAACTCCATATCGTTGTGTGTGTAATGGTATTGTATCTGATAGAATAAATTATTTATCAGCTATTGAGGAAGGTAATTATATTATTGCTCAAGCAAATGCTCATTTACATGAAGACGGTAAATTTGTCGATGATCTAATAATTTGTCGTAATAAAGGTGAATCAGGGTTGTTTCACCGCAAACAGGTAGACTATATGGATGTTTCTACTCAACAGATAGTTTCTGTTGGTGCTTCGCTAATACCTTTTCTTGAGCATAATGATGCTAATCGCGCCCTAATGGGTGCTAATATGCAGCGCCAAGCAGTTCCGACACTACGTTCTGAAAAACCTTTAGTTGGGACAGGCATGGAGCGTGCTGTAGCTGTTGACTCAGGAGTTACTATAGTAGCTAAACGTGGTGGTTTAATTCAATATGTAGATGCATCTCGTATTGTTGTTAAGGTCAATGAAAAAGAAACGCAGGTAGATGAAGTTGGAATAGATATTTATAATTTAACTAAATATACTCGTTCAAATCAAAATACCTGTATCAACCAAATGCCTTGTATTAGTTTAGGTGAACAAATCAATAGAGGTGATGTACTAGCAGATGGTCCTTCTACTGATTTAGGTGAATTAGCATTGGGTCAAAATATGCGTGTAGCTTTTATGCCTTGGAATGGTTATAATTTTGAAGATTCAATTTTAGTATCAGAACGTGTAGTTCAAGAAGATAGGTTTACTAGTATCCATATTCAAGAATTATCATGTATGTCTAGAGATACTAAATTAGGTGCCGAAGAAGTATCTGCTGATATTCCAAATGTGAGCGAAGCGGCATTGTCCAAACTTGATGAATCTGGTATTGTTTATATTGGAGCAGAAGTTACAGGCGGAGATATTTTAGTCGGGAAAGTAACACCAAAAGGTGAAACTCAATTAACACCTGAAGAAAAGTTATTACGTGCTATTTTTGGTGAAAAAGCATCTGATGTAAAAGATTCATCTCTAAGAGTTCCAAATGGTGTATCAGGTACAGTTATAGATGTACAAATTTTTACTAGAGATGGTATAAAAAAAGACAAACGAGCTTTAGAAATTGAAGAAATGCAGTTAAAACAAGCAACAAAAGACCTGATGGAAGAAAAACAAATTTTAGAATCAGGTATTTTTACCCGAATTCAATCATTATTATCTAATCAAATTGAAATAAATGAATTAAATAAGATATCTCGTGAACATTTATTGAAAATTCCAGTTAATAATCAAAAACAAAAAGAACAACTAAAACAGTTAGTGTATCAATATGAAGAATTAAAGCAAACATTTGAAAAAAAAATAGAAGATAAACGTTGCAAAATTACTCAAGGTGATGATCTTGCACCCGGGATATTAAAAATAGTCAAAGTTTATCTCGCAGTAAAGCGCCAAATTCAACCCGGAGATAAAATGGCAGGTCGTCATGGTAATAAAGGTGTTATTTCAAAAATAAACCCTGTTGAAGATATGCCGTATGATGAAAATGGTATCCCAATTGATATTGTATTAAATCCTTTAGGTGTTCCATCACGGATGAATATTGGACAAATTCTTGAAACACACTTAGGGATGGCAGCCAAAGGCATAGGTCAAAAGATTAATGCACTACTAAATAAGCAAGAAGAAATATTTAAATTAAGAACATTTATACAACGTGCTTATAATTTAGGCACAGATCTCTGTCAAAAGGTTGATATAAGTAAATTTAGTGATGGCGAAGTATTAGAGTTAGCGAAAAACTTGAAAAATGGAATGCCAGTTGCAAGTCCTGTTTTTGATGGCGCAAAAGAAAGTGAAATCAAAGAGTTGCTTAAATTAAGTGATTTACCTCCTTCTGGTCAAATTACTTTATTTGATGGTCGTACTAGTGAGCAATTTGAACGTAAAGTTACTGTAGGATATATGTATATGCTTAAATTAAATCACTTAGTTGATGATAAAATGCATGCACGTTCTACAGGTTCTTACAGTTTAGTTACTCAACAACCTTTAGGTGGTAAAGCTCAATTTGGTGGTCAACGTTTTGGTGAAATGGAAGTTTGGGCCTTGGAAGCTTATGGTGCATCATATACTTTACAGGAAATGCTTACAGTGAAATCTGATGATGTTAACGGTCGGACTAAAATGTATAAAAATATTGTAGATGGTAACCATCATATGGAACCTGGTATGCCTGAATCGTTTAACGTGTTACTAAAGGAAATTCAATCATTAGGAATAAATATAGAATTAGAGGACGAGGAATAATACATAGGATTATAGTGAGATATACAAATAAAGATTACAATATAACTAAAAAGTGATTTATATATACTGATAATATTGATGATAGAGTTTTAATTGATTTTAAATACTCTTAAATCTCACCCTCCAATGAGACATGATCTGTGAAAGACTTACTTAAGTTCCTAAAAATACAAAATAAAAAAGAAGAATTCGATTCCATAAAAATTTCTCTTGCTGCACCAGATATGATACGATCCTGGTCTTTTGGTGAAGTAAAAAAACCAGAAACAATTAATTATCGTACATTTAAACCTGAGCGTGATGGTCTTTTTTGCGCTCGAATTTTTGGTCCTGTAAAAGATTATGAATGCTTATGCGGTAAATATAAAAGATTAAAACACCGAGGTGTGATTTGTGAAAAATGTGGTGTAGAAGTCACCCAAACCAAGGTGCGCCGTGAACGCATGGGACATATAGAATTAGCATCACCAACAGCTCATATTTGGTTTTTAAAATCTTTGCCTTCGCGTATTGGATTGCTTTTAGATATGCCTTTGCGTGATATAGAAAGAGTTTTATATTTTGAATCTTATGTTGTAGTTGAAGGTGGCATGACAAGTCTTGAAAAACGTCAAATGTTAACTGAAGAACAATATCTTGACGTATTAGAAGAATTTGGTGATGAATTCGATGCAAAAATGGGTGCCGAAGCAATTCAGTATTTGCTAAAAAATATGGATTTAGAAGAAGAATGTGAACAATTACGTGATGAGCTTAATGAAACTAATTCTGAAACTAAACGAAAAAAACTAACTAAAAGAATTAAACTACTAGAATCATTTATTCAATCCGGTAACAAACCAGAGTGGATGATTTTGAATGTATTACCAGTGCTTCCACCAGATCTACGTCCTTTAGTACCTCTTGATGGAGGACGTTTTGCAACCTCAGATTTAAACGATCTTTACCGTCGTGTTATTAATCGTAATAATAGATTAAAGAGATTACTTGATCTTTCTGCTCCAGATATAATTGTTAGAAATGAAAAAAGGATGTTACAGGAAGCAGTAGATGCACTGCTAGATAATGGTAGAAGAGGACGAGCTATCACTGGTTCTAATAAAAGACCTTTAAAATCATTAGCAGACATGATTAAAGGAAAACAAGGTAGATTTCGTCAAAATTTGCTAGGAAAACGTGTAGACTATTCAGGACGTTCTGTTATTACGGTAGGCCCATATCTTCGGTTACATCAATGCGGTTTGCCAAAAAAAATGGCATTAGAGTTATTTAAACCATTTATTTATGGAAAATTAGAAATTAAAGGACTAGCTACTACAATAAAAGCTGCAAAAAAAATGGTTGATCGTGAAGAATCAGTTGTTTGGGATATTCTTGATGATGTTATTCGTGAACATCCAGTTTTATTAAATCGTGCACCCACATTACATCGTTTAGGAATTCAAGCATTTGAACCAATTCTTGTTGAGGGTAAAGCAATTCAATTACATCCTTTAGTTTGTGCAGCTTATAATGCTGATTTTGATGGAGATCAGATGGCTGTACATGTTCCTTTAACATTAGAAGCTCAACTAGAAGCACGTGCTTTAATGATGTCAACTAACAATATTTTATCTCCAGCAAATGGTGAACCAATTATTGTTCCTTCTCAAGATGTTGTTTTAGGATTATATTATATGACTCGTGATAAGATTAATGCTAAAGGAGAAGGAATGATGTTAACTGGACCCAAAGAAGCAGAATTTCTGTATTATATCGGACAAGTTGACTTGCATGCGCGTGTTAAAGTTAGAATCAAAGAATTTCATAGAAATGAGCAAGGTGAATTTGATTCCAATACGAGTATAATTGATACGACTATTGGTCGTGCAATTCTTTGGATGATTGTACCAAAAGGTTTACCATACCATATTATTAATCAAGTTTTAGGTAAGAAAACAATTTCCAAAATGTTAAATACTTGTTATCGCATCTTAGGTTTAAAA
Source organism: Candidatus Pantoea edessiphila (assembly GCF_002933335.1). Classification (GTDB taxonomy): domain Bacteria; phylum Pseudomonadota; class Gammaproteobacteria; order Enterobacterales; family Enterobacteriaceae; genus Pantoea_C. The sequence goes on from NZ_PDKS01000001.1 coordinate 13,744, forward strand.
TCTACAGTACAGTTTGCTGATCAAATTATGTATTCTGGTTTTGCTTATGCTGCTCGTTCAGGTGTTTCTGTAGGTATTGATGACATGGTAATACCTGAAAAAAAATCAGAAATTATTTCTGAAGCAGAATTAGAAGTAGCTGAAATACAAGAACAATTTCAATCTGGTCTGGTAACTGTTGGAGAACGATATAATAAAGTCATTGATATTTGGGCAGCAGCTAATGATCGAGTTGCTAAAGCAATGATGGAAAATTTATCTACTGAATCTGTAACTAATAGATATGGAGATAAGGAACAACAATTGGCGTTTAATAATATATTTATGATGGCTGATTCAGGAGCTAGAGGTTCTGCCGCTCAAATCCGACAATTAGCAGGAATGCGCGGTTTAATGGCAAAACCAGATGGATCGATTATTGAAACTCCTATTACTGCAAATTTCCGAGAAGGCTTAAACGTCCTCCAGTATTTTATTTCAACTCATGGTGCACGAAAAGGTTTAGCAGATACGGCTTTAAAGACTGCAAATTCAGGTTATTTAACTCGCCGTTTAGTAGATGTAGCACAAGATTTAGTAGTTACTGAAGATGATTGTGGTACTTATGAAGGGATCACAATTACTCCTGTAATAGAAGGTGGAGATGTTAAAGATCCTTTACGAGAGCGAGTTTTAGGTAGAGTAACTGTAGAAGATATTGTTCAACCAGGTACTGATTATGTGTTAATTTTAAGAAATACTTTGCTTGATGAGTATTGGTGTGATGTATTAGAAGAAAATTCTATAGATACTGTTACAGTACGTTCAGTTGTGTGTTGTGAAACCGATTTTGGAGTATGTGCTAATTGCTATGGTCGTGATTTAGCTAGAGGTCATATTGTTAATAAAGGTGAAGCCATTGGTGTAATAGCAGCGCAATCAATTGGTGAACCTGGGACACAGCTTACAATGAGGACATTTCATATTGGAGGGGCTGCTTCACGTGCGGCTACTGAATCAAGTATTAGAATTAAGAACAATGGAACTATAAGATTAATAAATGCTAAACTTGTATGCAATTCTTTAGGCAAATCCATTGTAATATCACGTAATGTTGAATTAAAGATAGTTGACGACTTTAATAGAACAAAAGAAAGTTATAAAATCCCTTACGGTGCAATATTAGAGAAAAATGACGGTGAATCTGTAATTTCAGGAGACATTGCAGCTAATTGGGATCCTCATACTATGCCAGTAATTACTGAAATAGGTGGTTTTATTCGATTTATAGATATAATTGACGGTCAAACAATTACTAGGCAAACTGATGATTTAACAGGTTTATCATCTTTAGTGGTTTTAGAAAGTTCTGAAAGGACTACAGTTGGTAAAGAATTACGTCCTTCGTTAAAAATTGTTGATAAAAATGGAGAAAATATTTTTATCTTAGGTACCGATATACCTGCTCAATATTTTTTACCAGGAAAAGCAATTGTACAATTAGAAGATGGTGCTAGTATTAGCGCCGGTGATATATTAGCCCGAGTACCTCAAGAATCAGGAGGAACAAAAGATATTACAGGAGGTTTACCTAGAGTGGCTGATCTATTTGAGGCCAGACGTCCTAAAGAACCAGCTATATTAGCAGAAATCAGTGGTATAGTTTCATTTGGAAAAGACACTAAAGGTAAAAGACGTTTAATGATTACACCTATCAATAATGAAAATGAAGTATATGAAGAGATGATACCTAAATGGCGACAATTAAATGTTTTTGAAGGGGAAAGAGTTGATATAGGTGATGTAATTTCTGATGGTCCTGAATCTCCACATGATATCTTACGTTTACGTGGTGTTCATGCAGTTACTCGTTATATTACAAATGAAGTGCAAGAAGTTTATCGGCTACAAGGTGTTAAGATTAATGATAAACATATTGAAGTAATTGTTCGTCAAATGTTACGCAAAGCAACAATTGTAACTACGGATAGTACCGAATTCTTAGAAGGTGAGCAAGTAGAATTTTCTCGCATTAGAATTTCCAACCGTGCATTAAAAGCAGAAGGTAAAAATCTTACAACGTATGTAAGAGAGCTACTTGGTGTTACTAAGGCTTCATTAGCAACTGAATCATTTGTTTCTGCTGCTTCATTCCAAGAGACTACACGTGTGCTAACGGAAGCATCTGTTGCAGGAAAACATGATGCTCTTAGAGGTCTCAAAGAAAATGTTATAGTAGGTAGGCTTATACCTGCAGGCACTGGTTATTCATATCATAAAGATAGAATAAGATGTAGAATAGCTAGTAAAGAAAATTTATCTAACTTACAGTTTACAGCTGATAAAGCTTCTGCTAATTTAGCTGAATTGTTAAATGCTGGTTTATCTATTTGTGATGATTAATAAACAATAATTTCCAGGGTTTTTATAACCAATATCATTACCAATTTTGGTAATGATATTAAATTTGCAACTATAGTTAACAATTAATATTATATGATATATAAATTAAAAAATGATCGTTATTTACGTGCTCTGTTACGCAAATCAGTCGACATGACTCCTATATGGATCATGAGACAAGCAGGTAGATATTTGCCGGAATATAAATTAATACGTGCTAAATTCGATAATTTTTTATCAGTTTGTAAAAATATTGATGCAGCTTGCGAAATTGCATTGCAGCCTTTGCGCCGTTATGACTTAGATGCAGCTATAATTTTTAGTGATATTTTAGTAATACCTGATGCAATGGGTTTAGGTTTATACTTTGATGATAAATATGGTCCTGGTTTTTTATATCCAATTACTTGCCAAGCTGATATTGAACGTTTGCCTATATGTGATCCTGAAAAAGAATTAAGCTATGTCATGAATATAATACGCATGACTTATAAAAATCTGCAAGGAAAAGTTCCATTAATTGGTTTCTCAGGAAGTCCTTGGACTTTAGCTACATATATGGTTCAAGATAGTACAAATAAATTTTTTAATAAAATAAAAAAAATGATGTATTCTGATCCGATTATTTTACATAAAATGCTAAATAAAATTACAGACAACATTATTTTATACCTAAATGCACAGATTTGTGCTGGCATTCAGTGTATAATGTTATTCGATACTTGGGGTGGTATATTGACTCATCCTGCTTACAAAGAATTTTCTCTTTACTATCTGCAAAAAATCGTGGCAAATTTATTGCGTACATATCAAGGTTTTTATATACCAATTATATTATTTACTAAAGGTGGTAATCAATGGCTAGAAGACATGGCTAACATTGGTGTTGATGCCTTGAGTATTGATTGGAACATTAATATAGGTGATGCGCGTCGCCGTGTTGGTGATAAAGTTGCAATTCAAGGAAACATGGATCCTTCAGTGCTTTATTCATCTCCTGATAGGATTACACAAGAAGTAAAAATGATTTTAGATAATTTTGGTGAAGGTAACGGTCATATTTTTAATTTAGGCCACGGTATATATCGGGATATCTTACCAGAAAACGTTAGTGTATTTATCAATGCTGTTCACAATCTTTCAAAAAGATGACACTCATTATAATAAAAAGATAATTTATCCAAATAATCATGTGTTTATTTTTTATTAATAGCCAATGTCAGTACGGTAATAAATATTTTGCCAATAAATAGATTGCGCTATTTCATATAGTCTTTTTTTAGCTATTTTAATATCTTTATCCATAGTACTTATGCATAAAACACGACCTCCTTTAGTAATTAGTTTGTTTTCATATAATCCTGTTCCTGCATGAAAAATTTTACTATGAGAAAAATTTTTTTTAGGCAATCCATAAATCTTATAATCGATAGAATAGTCACTGGGATATCCTCCTGAAGATAGTACTAAGCTCAATGAGTATCTAGAATCCCATTCTATTTCTTTTTGATCTAATATTCCGTGACAACCAGCCATACAAACTTCTATTAAATCAGATTTTAAACGCATCATCAGTGATTGAGTTTCAGGATCTCCTAAACGACAATTGAATTCTATCACTAGTGGTTTTCCTAATTCATTAATTATCACTCCAGCATATAGAAAACCAGTATATGGATTACCTTCAAGAGCCATACCAGATACAGTAGGATATATAATATGGTTCATTATATATTGATTTATATTGTTATTTTTTTTTGTTAACATAGCTGGTGAACGTGAGCCCATTCCTCCTGTATTTAAACCTGTATTTTTGTTACCAATACGTTTATAATCTTGACTTGTAGCCATTGGTAAAACATTTGTTCCGTCTACCATTACAATAAAACTAATTTCCTCTCCAGGAAAAAATTCTTCAATTATAATACTTTTACCTGCATTTCCAAATAAATTTCCAGAAAGCATATTTTGAATTATGCTTTCTGCTTCTTTTCTGTTTTTCGTAATAATCACACCTTTTCCAGCTGCTAAACCATTAGCTTTAATAACAACTGGTAATTTTACTTGATTAATATAAGATAGGGCAGACTTTATTTCTGAAAAACATTCGTATCTCGGTGTAGGAATATTGTGACGTGATAAAAATTTTTTAGTAAAAATTTTAGAACTTTCTATTTGAGAAGCAGATTTAGTTGGAGCGAAAATATTTAATCCAACCATACGAAATTTATCAACTATACCCATAGTTATTGGTATTTCAGGTCCAACAATAGTTAAATCTATTTTTTCTTTATGAGCAAATTGTAGGAGTTTATCTATGTCTGTAGTATTAATATCTATATTACGCACATGGGGCTCCATCATAGTACCTGGGTTTCCAGGAGCAACAAATATAACATCAGCTAATTTTGATTGAGAGGCTTTCCATGCTAATGCGTGTTCTCGGCCACCATTACCAATAATCAAGATTTTCATTGTTTGATTGTCTACATAAACTTAATTAATGACGAAAATTACGAATTTCAGTAAATATCATTGAAATATTATATTCGTTAGCTGCATCAATTATTTCTTGATCACGTATAGAACCACCAGGTTGAATTATACATTTTACTCCCATTTTAGCAGCAATATCAATGCTATCACGAAATGGAAAAAAAGCGTCAGAAGCCATAACAGAATTTTCAGTTTCTAATCCCGCATTTTTTGCCTTCATATAAGCAATTTTCACTGAATCTATTCGACTCATCTGACCTGCACCAATACCAATTGTAGCACTATTTCTGGCACAAACAATAGCATTTGATTTAACGAATTTAGATACTTTCCAGCAAAATATAGAATCTTTGATTTCCTGCTTATTTGGTTGATTTTTGCTAACTATAGAAAGTTTGTTAATATCTAATTTTTTATAATTATGTTCTTGAACTAACATTTCACCATTATTAACATTTTTAAAATCCATTAATAAAGGATTTTTTTTAAATTTAGGATATACAATAAGTTTGATTTTTTTCTTTTTAGAAATAATTTTCAACGCAATATCACTAACTGAAGGAACTGCTATAATTTCTACGAATTGATTTTTAATAATTAACTCTATGGTAGATTGATCTAACTCTCGATTTAATGCTATAACTCCGCCAAATGCTGAAATAGTATCACTAATATAAGCACGTTTATAAGCATAACTAATTGAATTAGCTGTTGCAACACCACAAGGATTAGAATGTTTAATTATTACACATGTAGGTTCTGTAAATTCTTCTAAACATTCTATAGCTGTATCAATATCAATAAAATTATTGTATGAAAGTTTTTCTCCTTGAACTTTTAATAAATTTGATGAGAATTCTTGATTAGTTAATTCTGGTGTATATAAAGCAGCATTTTGATGAATATTTTCCCCATAAATCATATTTTGTTTTTTCACTAAGTTAATATTAATTTTTTCTGGAAGAATGTCATCATGTTTCTTAACATTTCCTAACTTTGATGTTAATTGATTGAAGTAATTAGCAATATCAATTTTATCAAATGCTAAATAATTAAAAGCTTTCATAGCAAGTTTAAAACGAGTATTTAAACTCAGATAATTATTATTAGTATTTAATTCATCTAAAACATCATTGTAATCTTTGTGATTTACAATAACAGAAACAAATTTATAATTTTTTGCTGCAGAACATACCATTGTCGGGCCACCAATATCTACTTTCTCTATTGCTTCTTCTAATAAACAGTCTTGATGCATAATAGTCTGTTTAAAAGGATAAAAGTTAACTATTAATATATCTATTGGAAATATTTTATAGTGTTCTATTATTTTATCGTCTATTCCTCGACGATACAAAATACCAGTATAAATTTTTGTATTTAATGTTTTAACACGTCCATCTAGTATTTCTGGAAAACCAGTGTAATTAGATATTTCTATAACAGGTATACCTGATTTAGCTAATAAACATGCAGTACCACTAGTCGCTAGTATTTTAATTTTGCGGTTATGAAGTTCTAAAGCAAATTCTACGATATTAGTTTTATCAGAAACGCTAATTAAAGCATATCGAATAGGATAATCTCTTTCTGATAAATTATTTTTTTTCATATATTTTATTGCCTTAACTCTAATCAGAGATTATTAATATAAAATATTTTAAATTTAGATATTATTAGTAATAATTTTTCGATAGATAGTACTTATTAATAATTTTGTAACTAAATAATACTATTAGTTATCTAGTATACTAATTATTTCCGTATATTCTATATACAGTTTTTATAAAACACATTATTACAATTAAGGGATGATAAAGTAATTATCATGTGCTATTTATGATTTTGATAATATATTAATGCAATATAATCAGTTTTGTTATAATAATTGATAAATTATTATAATTATATAAAATATTGATATGCATTCAAATATACTTAAACACATTACGTAATATCTGTTTAAAAGATTATTTCTAATAAAAACAGAATCATTATTAATATTTTTTAGTGTAAATTCATGAATATTTAAATCAAAAACAACAAAATATATTAAAAAATGAATTTTACTGTTAAATTAAAAATTCCAATCTTCATCTTCAGTATCAACTGATTTACCTACCATATAAGATGAACCTGAACCAGAAAAAAAATCATGATTTTCATTAGAATTAGGTGAAAGAGCAGATAAAATTACTGGATTTACCATAGTTAATTCAGTAGGGAACAAAGCTTTATATCCTAAATTCATTAATGCCTTATTAGCGTTGTAATGAAGAAAAACTATTACTTCTTCTGCCCATCCTATGTCACTATAAAGTTCATTCGTATAAATGACTTCATTTTCATATAAATCGAATAAAAAATTATAGGAGAACTCTTTTAGTGCCTGTCTACGATTTTCATCAACATTACTTAATGATTTTTGATATTTATATCCTATATAGTAACCATGAACTGCTTCATCTCTCATAATTAAACGTATCAAATCAGCTGTATTTGTTAGTTTTCCTCGACTTGACCAATACATTGGTAACCAAAAACCAGAATAAAATAAAAAAGATTCAAGAAAGACACTAGCTATTTTCTTTTTCAATGGATCATCTGATTGATAATACTTAAGAATCATATTTACTTTATTTTGTAGTGGCTGGTTTTTATCACTCCATAAATAAGCATTATCTACATCTTTACTATTACATAATGTAGAAAATATTGAGCTATACGAACGCGCATGCACTGCTTCCATAAAGCTTATATTGGATAACACTGATTTTTCATGAGAGGTTAATGAATCTTTAATTAATTCTGGAGCTCCGATTATATTCTGAATAGTATCTAATAATGTTAGACCAGTAAAAATACGTGTAGTCAATTGTTGTTGATGTTTATTTAAAGTTTGCCAAGTAGGAAAGTCGTTAGATAAAGGTATTTTTTCTGGAATCCAGAAGTTACTGGTAAGACGATTCCATACTTCTAGATCTTTCTCATCTTGGATTTGATTCCAATTAACTGCCTGAATTTTTTTTGATTGCATAATTTTCATTACAATGTGCAAGAGATACAGCCTTTAATTTCAGTACCTCTAAGAACTGTTTGTCGAATTCTGATATAATAAATTGTCTTTATACCCTTTTTCCATGCATAAATTTGTGCTTTATTAATATCACGAGTTGTTATGTCATCACGAAAAAATAACGTTAAAGATAATCCTTGATCAACATGCTTTGTAGCTTCTGCATAAGTATCAATAATTGCTTTATATCCAATTTGATAAGCATCTTGATACAATTTTAAGTTGTTGTTATTCATAAATGGTGCAGGATAATAAACTCTACCAGTTTTACCTTCTTTTCTGATTTCAATGCGTGATACAATTGGATGAATACTTGAAGTTGCGTTATTAATATATGATATTGATCCAGTAGGAGGTATAGCTTGAAGATTTTGATTGTACAAACCATATTTCATAACTTCTTCTCGTAATATTAACCAGTCTTCATAAGTAGGTAATTTAATATTTGATGATGTGAAAATTTGTGCTACATGTTTAGTATAAGGAAACCATGTACGTTTTAGATATTTATCAAAATATACTCCGTTTGCATAATGAGATTCTTCAAAACCATCAAAAGAACGTTTTAGTTCCTTAGCCAAGCTATTTGATGTAAGTAATACATAATATGTAATACAATAAAAATATATGTTAGTAAAATCTAAAGCTTCAGGTGATCCATACTGAATTCCTTCACGAGCTAAATAACCGTGTAAATTCATTTGTCCTAATCCAATCGCATGAGAGCTATCGTTACCTTTTACTATTGATGGTACGGAATCAATTTTACTTATTGTAGATACAGCCGTTAATGAACGTATTGCCACATCAACAGTATGTTGTAAATTTTGTGAATCCATTGCATATGCTATATTCAGCGAACCTAAATTACAGGATATATCTTTGCCAATATGGTGATAGCTTAAATCACTATTAAATTTACTTGCACTATTTACTTGCAATATCTCAGAACATAAATTGCTCATGTTTATTCTTCCCAAAATGGGATTACTACGATTAACACTATCTTCATACATAATATAAGGATATCCTGATTCAAACTGAATTTCCGCTAAGGTTTGAAAAAAATCCCTCGGTTGTATATAAATTTTATTAATACGATCATCTGCAACCATTTCATCATATTTTTCACTTATACTTATATCACTAAAAGTACAGCCATAAAATTTTTTTATATCGTAAGGTGAGAATAGAGCCATTTTTTTATTATCTTTTGCTAATTTAAAAGTGATATCAGGTATAACAACTCCTAAAGATAAAGTTTTAATCCGAATTTTTTCATCAGCATTTTCCCTTTTAGTATCTAAAAAACGAAAAACATCAGGATGATGAGCATGAAGCCAAACAGCACCGGCACCTTGGCGAGCTCCCAATTGATTGGCATAAGAAAAAGCATCTTCTAATATTTTCATGACAGGAATTACTCCTGAAGATTGATTTTTAATTCGCTTAATTGGGGCACCAAACTCACGCAAATTAGATAATAAAAAAGATACCCCTCCTCCTCTCTTAGATAATTGTAAAGCTGAGTTCACTGCACGACCAATAGATTCCATATTATCTTCAATACGTAATAAAAAACAAGAAACTAACTCTCCTCGCTGTTTTTTACCACAATTAAGAAAGGTAGGAGTAGCCGGCTGAAAACGACCACTTAATATTTCTTCTAATATGTTATATGCTAGTAATTTATCACCTTTAGCTAAAGTTAAGGCTACCATACAAGTTCTTTGCTCAAAAGTTTCAAGATAATGCTTTCCATCATAAGTTTTTAATGTATAACTGGTATAATATTTCCAAGCACCAAGAAATGTCTTAAATTTAAAACCCCAATTAGCTGCTTTAATATGAAATTCACATAAAAATTTAAAATCATATTGATTTAATATATCAATTTCATAATAACCTTCTTGAATTAAATAATTTAGTCTTTCTGTTACTGAATTAAACATTATAGTATTAGGATTAACATGTTGTATAAAAAATTGCCGGATTGCTTCATGGTCCTTTTCAAATTGAATATTCCCATTAGTATCATATAAATTTAACATGGCATTTAGTGCATGATAATCTAGTGTTATCTTACTGAAAGTATCAGTTTTTACCAAAATTGTGTCACTCCTGCTTTTACATTAGCAATATCGGTGGGAGTTCCCATAAGCTCAAATCTATAGAGGTAAGGAACTTGACATTTTTTTGCAATTATATCTCCAGCTAAACAATAACCTTTCCCGAAATTTCGATTGCCAGCAGCAATTACTCCCCGTATACCACTGCGATTTGATTCATCATTAAGAAATTGAATAACTTGTTTAGGAACGGCTCCTTTTATGCCACCACCACCATAGCTTGGTACTAATAAAATATAAGGTTTTTTTATTTTCAAATGCTTTTGAATATCTAGTGGTATTCTATTTGCCGGTAAGTTCAAACACATAATAAATCGATATGTATTTTCCGACTGGCTGGAAAAGTAAACCAGTGGTAACATCTTATTATCCTATAAAATCAATTAATTTACATATAAGTAGTAATTTTATCTGGCCTAAAAACACACCATTGATCATTTCCCGTTACTTCAAAAGGAATTTGATATTGTCGAGATTTTAATCTTTAACAGTATCTGGGTGTCAAGATTAATTAAGTTATATTTTATTCCTTTGTGACTAATAGCATTTTTTATAACATATACATTTATAGTAATATTTAAAATAAATAGTAATATTCATATAATTTTCTATTGTCTAGTGTTCCATATTTGTATAATAATTTAAATATTAATTTTTAATTATTTTATCCTTGATCAATAAAATAGCATTTCATATTTTATATATTAAATACTAGATGTGGTCTTGTATAGATCTAAAGGTTTAAATAATCATGGATTCTGTTTTAATTTATCAATAAATTACATTAATAACTAAATTAGATACTATATGATTTTTAGATAAAAATATTTGTGAAAATATGACTTCTATTCTTTATAGAATTGCCTTGCTTATGCTAGGCTAGATAAATTTATTTAAACTATTATAGTTGATTTATTGAAACAAAAAAACACCTGATATTAACCTACTTATTATAGTTTAAATCAACTACAGATCACATTTCAGCTTGTAAATTAAGTATATTAATACTTAATAAGTTTAGACGACCTAATTAATAAAATACATTCTAATATTAAAATATAAATTAGCAATTGTTTGCCAATCAAAATTTATACGAAATTAAAAGTAATTGGCAGAATCATTATCTTACTTTACATCTTTAATTTATTTAACACAGTGTGAGTATTTTTATAATTAATATTATTAATGATATATTGGCAGATTATTACAGTAGAACATTTACTATTTTATATATAAGTTAATTCAAATGTATTTTTAGATCTTTTGGTGGAGCTGGCGGGATTTGAACCCGCGTCCGAAAATTCTACATCTTAAGCACTACATGCTTAGTCTAACATTTCAATTCATTTCATAGATGCTGCTAGACACGCTTCTATGAAACTAACCCAAATTTAAATTTTCACACTGAGCACTTTTAGGTACAGTGACATAAGTGCTATCTCTTTTTAATATTGACCTTTCTTTAATTCACTATTTCAAGAGCAAAACAGGTAGAAAGGGCTCTGAAGCTTATTAAGCTGCTAAAGCGTAGTTTTTGTCGTTTGCGACTATTTGGTTACGGTTTATTAACGAGGCCTACCGTCCCTCGACATGCACTTTAGATTTTGAATATTACGTCAAATCCAAAAATCAGCCCCAAAGATACTACTTCAATAGTAGCAAAAATATAATTAATAATCTAGTACTTCATGGCTTTAGTATTTTTAAGATTCGTTCCTTATGTATTTTCCATTCTCTTTCTCTATGTTGATCACGTTTATCATATTGTTTCTTTCCTCTCGAAAGGCCAATTTTTAATTTACACCAAGATCTTTTCCAATACATTACTAATGCTATTGTAGTATAATTTTTTTGTTTGTTTCTGTTATTTAAATAATTGATTTCAGATTTATTTAATAATAATTTTCGGTTTCTTGTAGGATCGCATGTGATATTATTAGACACATTTATTAATGGTTGGAATATCGATCCTAATAAGTAAGCTTCTTGATTATATATTAGTATATAACTGTCACTAATATTAATTTTTCCAGCTCTTATTGACTTCATTTCCCATCCATATAAAACTAAACCAGCTTCAATTTCTTTTTCTATAAAATATTCATAGTAAGCTCGTCTATTTTTTGCAATAATTCCAAGAGCAGTTTTGCTTGATTGTTTTTTCATTGTTTAACGTATCTTGTGTTATGTTTGTATATAAAATTTATCTTGATATGTAAAAAGTAAATTTTATCATTATTATTCTAATACTAAATAATGAGATTATTGAACAACATTTTCTTAATATAATATTTTAATAATTAAATTATAAATTAAAATCATTATTACAATAACTGAGCCTTAATTTTAAAAAATTCATAATTTTGATTAAAAATATTTCATAGGAGTTTGTTTGTGACTAATTTTTGTATGTCTGTAGAATTAATTTATGCTTTACCTCAAAAACAATACCATTTTCATATTATATTAAACAATTATAGCACTGTAAGACAAGTAATTGAAAAATCAGGTATATTAAGATTACATAAAGAGATTAATATATATGTAAATAAAATAGGAATTTATGGCAAAGTAGTCAGTTTAGAAGATATCGTACAACAAGGAGACAGAATAGAGATTTATCGCTCCTTATATATGGATCCTATGGAATTACGTCGTAAAAGAGTAAAAAGAACAAAAAAATAATATTTAAATTATTTTTTTTATATTTTTAATGTGAGTTAATATGCCATCGCTATTAAATTTAATAATGACAGTATTTTGTTCTTTTTTATTATCTTTCAGTTTATTACTGAAGAAATAACACCATACGTTATTACTAAAAGATAACTTTATTGAAGGAGTACCAATAATAGCAATTACTTGCTGTTGTGTCATACCCTTATGAATTGCATTGATATTAATTGAGTAATAACCCTGATGTATTTCTGGTCGATAAATATAGTGATTTACATTAAATTCAGAACACCCTGCAAGTATTAAAAACAATAAAGTAAATAATTTTTGGTATAACATGTTATCTATCTCCTTTTATAAAAGGAAAACACTAAATGATTATTTCAATAAAAATTAAAGTCAATAGCTACCAAAATATTTATGTTCTATTTTCAGTTTAAAAGTAACTTATAATTTAATTATTATATATGAGATGTATTTTGTTGTTTTTATTATTATAAACAATCTCGATAATGTATCATAATATACAACTACCATAAATACATTATTATACTGCAAGCAATATATATATTGATACAATTATATCATTCTTTTAATTATGTATTAAAAAAGTCTTTTAGCCCAACCTAATTTAGAATTTAATGTATTGAAATAACAATAATTACTAGGATGGATAAGAGTAAGATTACTTTTACTACGGTGAATTATAATATCTTCTCCTTCTTTTATTTCAACTAAAATTTGACTATCAAAGCTGATTTTAATATTACGATGAACAGAATGACATCTTAACTTAATGATACTATTACTATTAATTACTAATGGTCGCATAGACAAACTATGTGGAAACATTGGTACTAAAACAATTGCATCTAAGGAAGGCGTTAAAATAGGACCACCAGCTGACATAGAATAAGCTGTTGATCCGGTAGGTGTTGAAACAATTAATCCATCTGATCTTTGTGAAAAAGCAAAAATATCATCAATATATACTTCAAACTCAATCATATGTGCTATAATGTCTGAATGTAAAACTATTTCATTCATAGCTGCATGAACATTTTTATAATAATTTTTCCCTAATATTTTGGCTTCTAATAAAAAACGATTTTCTATAATATATTTTCCTCTTAAGACTTCATTTAATTGCAATTGCAATTCATTTGGATCTAAGTCAGTTAAAAATCCAAGATTTCCTTTGTTAATTCCTATTACTTTAATGTCATACTTAGCTAATATGCGAGCTGCAGCTAACATATTACCATCTCCTCCTACTACAATAGCTAAATCTGCTTGTTGACCAATCTCATTTAATGTCATTTTTTTTTTAAATTATTTAATTTAATTTCCTGAACTATTTTATTTTCAACTAATACATGGTAGCCTTTTTCGGTTAACCATTCCCAAAGCATTTTATGAGTAGAAAATATGCCAGGATGATTTGTGTAACCTACAAGGCCAATGCAATTGAAGTATTTTTTCATATATTAATAATCCTTAACAACTTAAAATAAAAACAATATAAACAACTCTATTGAAACATAAAAATAGGACTCTATAATAGGCTAATTATTAAAATAAATTTATACAATAATGGAATAAAAATGAAAAATCATGAACAAAATATAAATAGCAAGATTTCATTAAATGGTCAAAACAATAGAACAATTGAGCAAGAAAATACAATTGAGCAAGAAAATACAATTGAGCAAGAAAATACAATTGAGCAAGAAAATACAATTGAGCAAGAAAATACAATTGAGCAAGAAAATACAATTGAGCAAGAAAATTTATTAGAATCAGAATTGAATATCCGAATTTTACATCTTGAAGAAAAATTAATACAATATCAAGCTAATATACGTGATTTAAAACTACGTAGTCAAGCAGAAATGGAAAATATTCGCCGTCGCACTGAAATGGATATAGAAAGAATACATAAATTTTCATTAGAGAAATTTGCTATTGAATTGTTACCAGTAATTGATAGTTTAGAACTTGCTTTAGAAGTAACTAATAAAGAAAATGATTTACTGATACCTATGATACAAGGTGTTGATTTAACATTAAAATCATTATTGAATGTGATGAATAAATTTGGAATAAAAGTAATAGATAAAACAAATATCCCTTTTGATCCTTCTATACATCAAGCAATGTCAGTTATAGAATGCGAAAACACACCTCCTAATCGCGTTATGTCAGTCATGCAACGAGGTTATACTTTAAACGATCGTTTACTACGTCCAGCTATGGTTACTGTAACAAAATAAAAAAAGGATATGTTTTTTAAAATTATTCATCACAACTGTATTAAAATCGGTTGTGATGAATGCTAAAATCTATATTAGATAACTTTGGAGTCCATTGAATAGGTTGTTTACCATCTGTTATCAATATATTGTTTGTTTGAGAAAAATGCTTGCATCCCAAAAAACCTAAATTAGCTGATTTAGGAGAAGGATGAGATGTTTGTAAAATATAATGGCGGTGAAGATCTACAATATTTCCTTTATTTTGAGCATGAAGACCCCATAATAAAAAAATTACTTTGTTACAATTTTTGTTTATTATATTAATCACAGTATTTGTAAATTTTTCCCAGCCAATTTTTGCATGAGAAAATGATTTTCCTTCTTCAACTGTCAGTATAGTATTTAATAGTAATATACCTTGTTTTGCCCAACTTCCAAGAAAACCATGTTTTGGTTGTTTAAAATCATAAATATCGTGAAATAGTTCTTTATATATGTTTTTTAAAGAAGGTGGTATCCTAGCTTCAGGTAACACAGAAAAAGCTAATCCATGAGCTTGTTTTGGTCTGCAATAAGGATCTTGACCTAAAATGACAACTTTAATATCTTTGAGTTCAGTTAAACGGAAAGCATTGAACACGTCTTTCTGAGCAGGATAAATTTGTATACCAGCAGAACGTTTGTTTTTAATTAATTCTAAAATATTAGTAAAATATAATTTCTTTTTTTCTTCTGCTAGTACATCACGCCATGTAAGCATGTTATTCATGTTCGAATTATCCAATATCAAAGTAATAATACGTTTTATAAAAAAAACAAAATTATATCGAAATTAATCTGATTAAAATACACTATGTTTCGACAAGATATTCATGGTATATCATAACTATGTCATTAAAAAATAAATGTCTTCAATAAAATATTATTTTTTTACATAATTACTAGGTATTAAAATAGTTGGCAGTGCATTAGGTAATAAATTAGGATAATCACAAATATAATGTAATCCTCTACTTTCTTTTCTTTGTATTGCAGAATAAATTATTAATTCTGCCACTTCAACTAAATTTCTAACTTCTAATAATTTATCTGATAAAAAGTTACTATTATAATAACGATTTATTTCTTTATTTAATAAAATTATTTCGTGTTTTGCATTTTTAAGAGATTTATGTGTGCGTATTATGCCAACATTATTCCACATAGACTTTCTAATTTTATTTAGATAAAATTCTAGATTGATATCACTCAAATGATGTTTTTCTTGGCTATTTTTTATGTTGAACAACGGCAGTGAATTTACTAATTTAATATTATATAGTGTATCAATTAGATATTTTGACACTGATTGGCTATATACTAAACATTCTAATAAAGAATTTGATGCCAAACGATTTGCACCATGTAATCCAGTATAACTTGCTTCACCAATAGCATAAAGACCATCTAAATCAGTTCTACCAAATTTATCAACGATTACCCCTCCACAAGTATAATGAGCAGCTGGTACTACAGGAATGATATCTTTTGTTAAATCAAATCCAAAATCTAACAATTTATTATGTATTATAGGAAAATGACTTCTGATAAATTGTTCAGATCTATGAGTAATATCTAGATAAACACAATCAATATTGTGATTTCTTATTTCATTATAAATAGCTCTTGATACAATATCTCTAGATGCTAGTTCTGCTCGTTTATCAATATCTAACATGAAACGATATTTATCAGGTCTTATTAAAAAAGCACCTTCGCCTCGTAGAGCTTCAGTTAATAAAAAATTATTTCCCTTTGGATAAAAAAAACAAGTAGGATGAAATTGATTAAATTCTAAATTAGCTACTCGACAACCAGCTCTCCAAGCCATAGCAATACCATCTCCTGAAGAAATATCCGGATTAGTAGTATATTGATATACTTTTGATGCTCCTCCTGTTGCTAAAATAATTGCTTTAGCGGTACATGTTTCAATTGTTTTTTGATTTCGGTTCCATAGCCAAGCTCCTACTGCACGACGTGAAACAAATAACTTGCTGTTTTCTAAAGTTATTAAATCTATAGCAACCATATATTCAATTATTCTAATATTTTGATTTTTTATTGCTTTGTTTGCTAGGGTGTTTTCAATTTCTGTGCCAGTTCTATCAGCAATATGTAAAATCCGTCTATGACTATGTCCGCCCTCTTTATGAAGATGATATATTTCATCATTTCTATCAGATTCTACATTTTTATCAAAAGATATTCCATTATTAATTAACCAATTTATACATTTACGAGCGTTTTTAACAATAAAAGAAACCACATCATAGTCACATAGGTCTATTCCAGTAGTTAAAGTATCTTTAATATGAGAATTAATACTATCTTGTTTATTAAATACTGCGGCTATTCCTCCTTGAGCATATAGAGTAGCACTTTCATTAACTTGTGATTTAGTAACAACAACTATTTTATATTTACTTGACAAGCGTAAAGCCAATGATAAACCAGCTATACCGCTTCCTATAATTAATACATCACATTGATAATTAGATAAAGAATTTTTTTTCATTGCTTTTATAAAGAATAATTAATCGATTTATTTAATAATAAACAATAATTTGATAAAAGAAATTACTTTTAATATTGACTTAATAATACTTTTTATAATCCTTAATTTTCATATATTTATGATATTAATAGTTTTTCAATAAATTTATTTGTCCAATTAAACAACTTTATATATTTATATTTATTTAAATAACTTGTTTTATCAATGTATTAGTATAAATATTACTTTCTGTATTATTAATTCATAGTAATTTGTAAATACAAGATCTAATCAACAATTCAATCTAAAAATATTAAAAATAATTTTTTCATAATTTAAAAAATTATTTTTTAACATTTATTAAAATAAACAATATATTTTATATAAGTAAATTAACTTAAATTTACAACAATTTATAGTATTATAAATAAGCTCTAATTAATTGAATATATAACGTTATGTGATATTATGTAAATTAAATTATATTATGAAGTTATAACTTATAATCGTTTTAATATTAACAATAACATAACAGTTATAATAAATTAATTTTTAAAATTCAATTTAATTACCATTCAACACATATTTTTTTATACAAGCAAAATTTATATTTTACTGTTGATAGTTAATTAAGACAAAAACTATAATATCTTACTCTCTAAAATTAGATATTTTTAATATCATAAAAATATTGTTAATAGAATAAATATAATGAACCACATAAGAAACTTTTCAATTATTGCTCATATTGACCATGGTAAATCTACGTTATCTGATCGCTTAATTCAGATTTGTGGAGGATTAACTGATCGAGAAATGTCTGCTCAGGTTTTGGATTCTATGGATCTAGAACGAGAACGCGGAATTACAATTAAAGCTCAAAGTGTAACGCTTAATTATAGATCTTATAATAATCAACTTTATCAACTAAATTTTATTGATACCCCTGGCCATGTTGATTTTTCTTATGAAGTTTCTCGTTCTCTTGCTGCTTGTGAAGGTGCTTTGTTAGTAGTTGATTCTGTCCAGGGAGTACAGGTACAAACTTTAGCTAATTGCTATACTGCAATTGATATGAATTTAGAAGTATTACCGATCTTAAACAAAATTGACTTACCAGCAGCTGATCCAGATCGTGTAGCTAAAGAAATTGAAGATATAGTTGGGATTGATGCAACTAAAGCAATAAGATGTTCAGCTAAAACAGGATTAGGCATTCAAGAAGTTATAGAAAATTTAGTTGTTAATATACCACCACCAAAAGGCGATCCTAATGCACCATTACAAGCACTGATTATTGATTCCTGGTTTGATAAATATCTAGGAGCGATATTTTTAATACGAATTAAAAATGGCAGCCTATCTAAAGGTGAAAAAATTAAAATATTTAGCAATAATCGTACATATCATGCCGATAGAGTGGGTATTTTTACTCCTAAAAGAGTAGATCGTGAAATATTAAGATGTGGTGAAGTAGGGTGGGTAATATGTGCAATTAAAGATATTCTTAATGGTTTAGTAGGTGATACTTTAACAAATGCACATAAACCAACAGATGAAGCATTGCCTGGTTTTAAAAAAATCAAACCTCAAATTTATGCAGGTCTATTTCCAATTAAAGCCGATAATTATGAATTATTCCGAGATGCTCTTAACAAATTAAATTTAAATGATTCATCTTTGTTTTATGAACCAGAAAGATCAAATATACTTGGATTTGGTTTTAGATGTGGTTTTTTAGGAATGTTACATATGGAAATTGTTAAAGAACGTTTAGAACGTGAATACAATCTTGATTTAATTGCAACATCTCCTAATGTTGCATATGAAATTAAAATTATTAACAATAATATCCTGTATATTGATAATCCTTCAAAACTACCTTCAATTAAAGATATTAAAGAAATACGTGAACCTATTGTGACTTGCAATATTTTATTGCCCAAACAATTTTTGGGTAAAGTAATGAAAATATGTATCCAAAAACGAGGCACACAAACTGACATAACATATCACGGTAGTCAAGTATCAATTACTTATGAAATGCCAATGGCCGAAGTAATTTTAGATTTTTTTGATCAATTAAAATCTATATCTAGTGGTTATGCTTCCTTAGACTATAGTTTTAAATGTTTCCAAGTTTCTGATATGGTGCGAGTTGATATATTAATAAATTCTGAAAGAGTAGATGCATTAACTTTGATTACTCATCGTAATAAAGCCATAAATACTGGGAAAAATTTAATTGAAAAGTTGAAGAATGTTATACCTAGACAGCAATTCGATGTAATAATTCAAGCGGCTATTGGAAATCATATTATAGCACGTGCAAATATTAAGCAATTACGCAAAAACGTATTAGCCAAATGTTATGGTGGCGATATTAGTCGCAAAAAAAAATTAATACAAAAACAAAAAGAAGGTAAAAAAAGAATGAAATTAATTGGTAACGTTGCTCTACCTCAAGAAGCATTTTTAGCTATTTTACACATTGCAAAAGATAAAAAATAAGGGATTATAGAATGATTAATAATTTTTCATTAATTTTATTAATTGTAACATTATGTTCTGGTATTATTTGGGTTATGAATTTTTTTAAATGGTCTGAAAAGAAAGCTATTAATATTTCAGAAGAAATAAAAATTATACCTGCTAAATCATTTGAAAAATCAACTGATTTTATCTCATCAATTTTCCCTCTCCTATTAGTCGTATTTTGTTTTCGTTCTTTTTTGTATGAACCATTTCAAATACCTTCTGGTTCAATGATGCCCACTTTATTAGTTGGTGATTTTATATTAGTTAAAAAATTTTCATATGCAATAAAAAATCCTATTACCCTGAATACACTAATTAAAATCAGCAAACCAAAACGTGGTGATATTGCAGTTTTTAAGTATCCAAACAATCCAAAAATAAATTATATTAAGCGTATAGTTAGCATGCCTGGAGATAGAATAACCTATAATAGTTATAGTAAAACCATACAGATTAATCCGGAATGTGGTAGCAAAAAAAAATGTAATAATTTGTTACAAATTACCTACACTAATATTGAACCAAGTAGTTTTATTCAAATTTTTAATAAAAACAATAATAGTTTTTATAAACTGTCTAAAGAAAAAGAAGATGTAAATGTAGGGTTTCATTTAAATACCCGAAAAGAGACCATTGGTAAACTCACTCATGATATTTTGCTTACAACCGAAACAGTTGATCAAACAGATTTATATTATCAACAAGATGATCAACCACTAGGAAGCTGGATAGTACCAGAAGGTCAATATTTTGTAATGGGAGATAATCGTGATAATAGTTCAGATAGTAGATACTGGGGATTCGTACCCGAAGAATATTTTATAGGCAAGGCAGTTTGTATCTGGATGAGCTTAAAAAAACAAGAAGGTATGTGGCCTACTGGAATCAGATCAGGTAGGTTTGGTATAATTAAATAAAAATTTCCAATAAATTTCAAAGAGGTTATATGAAAAAATATAAGTAAGTTAAATATTTAATTTCATTTTATGTTAGGATTTATGAATGTAAAAATTTTGGAATCACATGAACCATTTTTTGATAAATAAACTTCAAAATAAAATTGGCTATACTTTTATACACTTAGAACTTTTAAAGCAAGCTTTAACACATCGTAGTGCAAACAGTAAACATAATGAGCGTCTTGAATTTCTTGGTGATTCTATACTTAACTATGTAATTGCAAATGTACTTTATCACAAATTTCCATACATAAATGAAGGTGATATGAGTCGTATGCGTGCTACTTTAGTAAGAGGAAATACATTGGCTGAAATGGCACGTAAATTTAATCTAGGAGAATGCTTGCGTTTAGGTACAGGTGAATTAAAAAGTGGAGGATTCCGTCGAGAATCTATACTTGCTGATACAGTAGAAGCAATTATTGGCAGTATTTTTCTTGACAGTAATATTCATACAATAGAAAAGTTAATTTTAAATTGGTATCAAACTCAATTAGATGAAATCAGTCCAGGAGATAAACAAAAGGATTATAAGACTCGTTTACAGGAATATTTACAAAGCCGTCATCTACCATTACCTGCTTATGTAATGGTTATGGTCCGTGGTGAAGCGCATGATCAAGAATTTACAATACATTGTCAAGTTAGTGGAATAGCAGAGCCAATTATAGGTGTTGGTTTTAGCCGTCGGAAAGCAGAGCAAGCTGCTGCCAAACAAGCTTTAGTTATATTGGGAATTAAATGAATAATTATATTACTTTCTGCGGTGTTGTGTCAATTATTGGACGATCAAACGTTGGAAAATCTACATTAATAAATAAATTATTAGGAGAAAAAATATCAATCACTTCATGTAAATCAAATACTACTCGCCAGTGTATTACTGGCATTTATACAGAAGATCAATATCAGATTATTTACTTGGATACTCCTGGCTTAAATATAAATAATAACAAATTACCATCTAATAAAAACTTACAAAATTTAATAAAAAAAATCATTAAAGACGTTAATTTGGTAATTTTGGTTATTGATGGTAAGCACTGGACATTTGATGATGAATTAATATTAAACGAAATATCTAATATTACGCAACATTTAATTGTGGTAATAAATAAGATAGATGTTATTAAGAACAAAATCTATTTATTGCCCTATATTGAATTTTTAAGTAAAAAAATTAGATATTTAGAGATTGTTCCTGTGTCTGCTAAAACTGGTAAAAATGTAAACATTATTCTAGATATAATTAAAAAACAATTACCCAAAAACGATCACTATTATTCTAAAGAACATATAACTACTTGTTCTGAACGTTTTATAGCATCCGAAATTATTAGAGAAAAGTTGATGCGTTTCTTTGGTGAAGAAATACCTTATAGATCTATAGTTGAGATTGAAAATTTTATTAATAAACAAAACAACTATGATATAAATGGTGTAATTATTGTTAGACATAACAGTCAAAAAAAAATTATAATAGGGCATAAAGGAAATAAAATTAAAATCATAGGTGAACAAGCCCGGCTAGATATGGAAAAAATATTCAAAACTCAAGTAAGATTATACCTTTGGGTAAAGGTAGGCTCCTCTGTGCATTAAAACTAATTTATTTAATATTTTAATTGCCAATAAAATTACGATATAAAACATATTTTTATAGATAAAAATATGATATATTTAACGTTAATGTAAAGCTTAAATTATATTTGCTAAGTGATAGAAATAAATATTTTTATCGCTTCGATACTTATTAAAAATTATAAATTTATCTAATTTTTAATAAACTTAATTGATTAACAATATTTTAATTTCCTACTACATTATTAGAAGCTATAAGTAAAAAAGGATTACAATGACTAATTTGATGTTAGGTGTTAATGTTGATCATATAGGTACTGTACGTAATGCCCGAGGTATTAATTATCCTGACCCTTTACTGGCAGCGTTAATAGCTGAACAATCAGGTGCAGATAGTATTACAGTTCACCTTAGGAAAGATCGTCGTCATATCACAGATCGTGATGTTATAATAATTAATAAAACAATACAAACTAGAATGAATCTTGAAATATCTATTAATAAGGATATGATTGCTTTTGCCTGTGAAGTTAAGCCTTATTCTTGTTGTTTAGTTCCTGAAAAAAGACAGGAAATTACTACTGAAGGAGGATTAGATATAATAAGTAATAAAAATATTGTTGATAGATCAGTAAAATGCCTTCAAGATGCAGGGATAATAGTTTCATTGTTTGTTAATGCTGATATAAAACAAATAGAAGCCGCAATAAACAGTGGAGCTCAATACATTGAAATTCACACAGGTATATATTCAAGCACAACAGAAAGTTTATTGCGTGATAAAGAACTAAATCGTATCAAACAATCTGTAAAATTTTCTGTAAACAATGGATTAAAAGTTAATGCTGGGCACGGTTTAAATTATCATAATGTTATCCCTATTGCATCCATACCTGAAATATATGAACTGAATATAGGTCATTCAATTATTAGTTATGCTTTAATTAACGGTTTAGAAAATGCGGTTAAAAATATGAAACAATTGTTACGAGAAGTTCATAGGTAATGGCTATCTTAGGAATAGGAACTGATATTGTTGAAATAGAACGTGTGGTCAAGATTATTAATCGTTTCGGGAAAAGATTGTCTAATAGAATATTAACTAAATTTGAATACCAACAATATCAATCAAATAAACAACCTGCTAGATTTTTAGCAAAACGTCTGGCTGTTAAGGAGGCTGCTGCAAAAGCACTTGGTATAGGTATACGAGATGGATTAGCTTTTAATCAATTTGAAGTTTTCAATGACCCGCTAGGTAAACCAAAATTATTATTTTTCCAAAATGTAAATAAATTAGCAGAAAAACTAGGAGTAAAAAATATACATGTCACACTTACAGACGAACGTTACTATGCTTGTGCTACAGTAATCATAGAAGATTAGTCAGCATATAATATCAATTTATTTAAATATAATTAATTACTTATGTTACTATAAGTATAAAATATTGTGGTCGGTTATTTATGCGATTTTTATGTTAATTGTTTTATAAATAACAGATAAACATAGGAAAATAAATTTTGCTGGGACATATACAGAGACGTCGAGTAGTTTTTTTTGATTTAGATGGTACATTACATAAACAGGATATATTTGGTAGTTTTATAATTTATTTGTTAATAAATTATCCACTAAATATAATAGTGTTATTGTTACTATTACCTGTAATAGCACTGGGATTAGTAATTAAAGGTTTTTCGGCACGTTTTCCGATGAGTTTATTGCTTTGGTCTCTTACTGTTGGTAGAAATGAACATTTATCATCAATAATAGAGAAAGAATTTGTAAAGTTATTTAAATCTCATATAAAAATTTTTCCAATAGTACAAAAAGAACTAATTAATTATCTTAATGATGACACTGATGTTTGGATCATTACAGGTTCACCGCAAAAATTAGTTGAAGATATTTATTGTGATTTCCCTTTTTTTAAAAGAGTAAATTTAATAGCTAGTGTTATGGAACGTAGGTGGGGAGGGCTAGTATTGAAAACACGTTGTCTAGGTTATGAAAAAGTAATTCAATTAGAAAAAAAAATCGGAGCACCATTAAAACTTTATAGTGGTTATAGTGATAGCAAAAAAGATGATCCATTACTCGTTTTCTGTCAAAAACGTTGGCGTGTTACTCCTTGTGGAATATTAAAAAAAATATAATAACAAAATACATATTAAAAATATTTTAAGGAACATATGATATTGAATCAACTACAACAAGATGAACACTGGATGCAATATGCAATAGAATTAGCACATATAGCTTTTGAAGAAGGAGAGGTACCAGTTGGTGCAGTTTTGGTAAAAAATACTGAATTAATTAGCAAAGGGTGGAATAGTTCTATCAGTAAACATGATCCAAGTGCTCATGCTGAAATGATAGCAATACGTGAAGGTGGCAAGATTTTAAAAAATTATCGTTTATTAAATACTACATTATATGTAACATTAGAACCTTGTGCAATGTGTGCTGGAGCAATGGTACATAGTCGCATTGATAGGTTAGTTTATGGTGTACGAGATATGAAAACAGGAGCAGTAGAATCAGTAATGAATATTCTTAGCTATTCAGGAATAAATCATAAAATACAATTAACTTCGGGTGTGTTGTCTAATACATGTGTTTCATTGTTGCATAATTTTTTTGATACAGTTCGCAAAAGAACCAAAACAGTTTCTTAAAAAGATGTTATATAACGTATTTTTAAAATACATTGAAAAATAAATAGTGTATAATGTTTGATTAATTATTTATGTTTTCAATATATCTTTGTTTAATTGAACGATCTTGATCAATTTTTGTATATTACTAAATTATATATACAATATAATTTATTATTAAGTTTTTAATATAAATTACAACTTGTATAAAATTAAGATAAGAGATTTTGTAATGATTGAAATTTTTCGTGATATTTTTGTTTTTTCAGGTTCTTATAAAAAAAAATTAATCAACAGTTTTAAAAATGATAACTTGATAATAAATGATATTTATGCTGAATATGTTTATTTTGTATATACACAAATACCACTAGATGAAAGAACAAAAAATCGTTTAAGATCTTTAATAAACCAAAAAAAATATAATTCTAAACAACCTTTACAAGGTCGTATGTTATTAGTTACACCGCGCCCTGGTACGGTTTCATCTTGGTCTTCGAAAGCTACAGATATTATTTATAATTGTAATTTTCCTCAAATAATTCGTATAGAACGAGGGATCGCTTATTACATTGAAACTCCTGAATTTTTTAATGAACTACAATGGCAAATAATATCTAAAACTTTACATAATAGTAGATTTGAAAAAACATATACTTCATTTTTACATACTAAAGATTTATTCTATGAAAGCTCTCCTAAGCCTTTAAAAAAAATTGATATAATTAATAAAGGTCGCAGTGCCCTGATTGAAGCAAATAAACAGTTAGGTCTAACACAGACAGAGGAAGAGATTGATTATATATTAAATTATTTTGTTAAATTAGGGCGCAATTTAAATGATATTGAAATGTATATGTTTGCGCAGATTAATTCTGAACATTGCCGACATAAAATTTTTAATGCTGAGTGGATTATAGATGGACATAAACAAAAGAAATCTTTATTTGAGATGATAAAAAATACCTTAAAACAAACTCCAGATTATATTCTGTCAGCATATACAGATAATACTGCTGTTATGGAAGGCTCAAAAGCAGGTTTTTTATTTCCTCAAAACAACAATAATCAATACAGTTATCATCATGAACATTTACATATTACAATGAAAGTAGAAACTCACAATCACCCAACTGCTATCGCTCCTTGGCCTGGAGCAGCAACAGGAGCTGGAGGTGAAATTCGTGATGGAGCATCTGCAGGAATGGGTTCAAAACCAAAAGCAGGTTTGGTAGGGTTTTCAGTTTCTAATTTACTTATCCCAGGTTTTGAACAACCTTGGGAAGTACATTTTGGTAAACCAAATAATATAGTGAATGCAAATAATATTATGATTGATGGTCCCTTAGGTAGTGCTTCATTTAATAACGAATTCGGTCGGCCAATATTAAGCGGTTATTTTCGTACTTATGAAGAAAAAATCATCTGCAATTCCGGTTACACAGAACTTCGTGGGTATCACAAACCAATTATGCTAACTGGTGGGATAGGTATTATTAGAAATCAACATATTTACAAAGGGAACATTTCAGTTGGTACAAAAATCATTGTTTTAGGTGGTCCAGCTATTAATATTGGTTTAGGGGGTAGTACTGCTTCTTCTAAAATTTATGATAAATCTGATAATAGTTTAGATTTAGCATCAATACCTCATGAAAATCCAGAAATGGAACGTCGTTGTCAAGAAGTTATTAATAACTGCATACAATTAGGGGAAAATAATCCAATATTATTTATTCACGATGTTGGAGCAGGTGGTTTATCTAATGCTATACCAGAACTGTTAAATTTTGCAAAGCGTGGTGGAATATTTAATCTTCGTAAGATTTTAAGTAATGAGCCTGGCATGAGTCCTTTAGAATTGTGGTGTAATGAATCCCAAGAAAGATATGTAATTGCAATTGCACCGAAAAATATACCTATATTTGATTCTATTTGTAAACGTGAAAAAGCTCCTTATTCTATAATAGGTGAAATTATAAAAAATCGAAATATTACTTTAATTGATGATTATTTTAAAAATCAACCTATTAATATTCCCATATCTATCTTAATAGATAAACAGCCCAAAATAAAAATTTATGCACGAAAAACAAACAAAATAAATAATGTGAAATTAAAATTTAACAATATTAAATTAGTTGATGCAGTTAAGCGTGTTTTACGTTTACCAGCAGTAGCCGAAAAAACATTTCTTATATCTATTTGCGATCGTAGTGTGACAGGTCTAGTAACTAGAGATCAAATGATTGGACCATGGCAAGTGCCAGTTGCTAATTCTGCAGTTGTTGCAGCTGGTTTCGACAGTTATAAAGGTGAAGCTTATGCTTTAGGAGAACGCCCAATCGTTTCTTTAATAGATCCTATTGCTGCTAGTAGGTTGGCTATAGGAGAAGCAATCACAAATATAGCCTGTACAAATATCGGATATTTAAAAAGAGTAAAAATTTCTGCAAATTGGATGTCTGCTTTCAATCATCCAGGAGAAGACTTAGCTTTATATAAAGCTATTAAAAATATCAGCGAAGAATTGTGTCCTATTCTAGGTATTACTATCCCAGTTGGTAAAGATTCTATGTCAATGAAAACCAATTGGTATAATGGCAAAGAAATGCATGAAATGATCTCTCCAATGTCATTGATAGCTACATCATTTTCTCGTATACAAGATATTCGTCTTACTGTTACTCCTCAGATGAAATCTAATTGTAATAATATACTAATATTAATTGATCTAGGTAATAGATATAATTCTTTAGGTGCTACATCTTTATCTCAAGTGTATCGACAATTAGGAAATGAAGCAGCTGATATAAGAGATGCAGAACAGCTGAAAAATTTTTTCAATGCTATCCAAACATTAATTGTTCAAAAAAAATTATTAGCTTACCATGATAGATCAGACGGTGGTTTATTAGTAACATTAGCAGAAATGGCATTTGCGGGTCATTGTGGAGTTGATGTAGATATTAGTTCTTTGGGTGATGATCCTTTATCTGTACTATTTAATGAAGAATTAGGTGCGGTTATTCAGGTAAATAAATCTGAATATAATGAAGTATATCAAGTTTTTATAGAAAACAATCTAACATTTTGCTCTCATGTCATAGGGAATTCTATAAATGATGATATTTTTATCATTCGTTCAGGTAATAAGGGAATTATTTATCGTGAAAATCGTTCACTTCTTCGTGAATGGTGGGCAGAAACAACATGGCAAATGCAACGTTTAAGAGATAACCCTATTTACGCTGATCAAGAACATGAAGAGAAAAAAAATAATCACAACCCTGGATTAAATGTAAAATTAACTTTTCAATTAAAAAATTTCGCATCTTCATTATTAACTAAAAATCCTCGAGTTGCTATATTACGCGAACAAGGTGTTAATTCCCATGTTGAAATGGCAGCTGCTTTTACACGAGCAGGTTTTATCGCTGTTGATGTACATATGAATGATATTTTTTCTGGATCAGTGAAATTAAAGGAATTTCAGGTTTTAGTTGCTTGCGGGGGATTTTCTTATGGAGATGTTCTAGGTGCCGGTCAAGGATGGGCAAAGTCTATATTATTTAATTCCCGCGTTTGTGATGAGTTTGCAGATTTTTTTCATTCAGATCAAACGTTATCTTTAGGAATATGTAACGGTTGTCAAATGATATCAAATTTGAAAACAATTGTTCCAGGTAGTCATCTATGGCCTAATTTTATACAAAATAAGTCAGAAAGATTTGAATCGCGTTTCGTCTTAGTAGAAATAAATAATAGTCCTTCCTTGTTTTTTGAAGACATGAAAAATTCTCAACTTCCTATTGTTATATCACATGGTGAAGGATGTATAGATATTTCTGCAAATAAATCTTTATCAGATCTAGAAGTTAATAATCTTATTGTATTAAGTTTTGTTGATAATTTTGGAAAAGTTACAGAAAAGTATCCTGCTAATCCTAATGGCTCTTCTAAAGGGATCACGGGACTAACCAATGACAATGGACGTGTTACTATAATGATGCCTCATCCTGAAAGAGTATTTCGTACTGTAAATAATTCATGGCATCCAATATCTTGGGGTGAGGATAGTCCATGGATGCAAATGTTTTATAATGCACACAGACAATTTTTATAATTTCTATTAAATGCGGCAACAAAATATTTCTTACAAAGAATTAACAAAATTATTTTGATTTATAAAATATTTGGAGTGTATAATGTCACGAATATTAAATATTGCAGATTATGATATTGATTTATGGACAGCTATAGAACAAGAGACATTGCGACAAGAAAATCATATTGAGTTAATAGCTTCTGAAAATTATACTAGTGAATATGTTATGCAGGTTCAAGGGACACAACTTACTAATAAATATGCGGAGGGTTACCCCGGAAAGCGTTATTATGGTGGTTGCCAATATGTAGATATTATAGAAAAATTAGCTATTGAACGCGCAAAAAAATTATTTAATGCTGATTATGCTAATGTTCAACCTCATTCTGGTTCTCAAGCTAATTTTGCAGTGTATACAGCACTATTAAAACCAAAAGATACCATACTCGGTATGGATTTAAATCAAGGTGGTCATTTAACCCATGGAGCATCTGTGAATTTGTCTGGAAAACTATACAATGTAATTCAATATGGGATAGACGCAAATGGGAAAATAAATTATGAAGAAATTAGTAAATTAGCAAAAGAACATAATCCTAAAATGATTATAGGCGGTTTCTCTGCGTTTTCAGGTTTATGCAATTGGAAAAAAATGAGAGACATTGCTGATAGTATTAATGCATATTTATTTGTGGATATGGCTCATGTTGCTGGATTGGTAGCTGCTGGTATATATCCTAATCCTGTTCCTTATGCTCATGTTGTTACCTCAACAACTCATAAAACATTAGCTGGTCCTCGAGGTGGCCTTATAGTTGCTAAAAATGGTGATAAAATTATGTATGATAAGATAGATAATTCTGTCTTTCCATGTAATCAAGGCGGACCATTGATGCATATTATAGCTGCTAAAGCTATTGCATTTAAGGAAGCAATGGAGCCCAAATTTAAAATTTATCAAAAACAAATAGTTAAAAATGCACAATCTATGGTAAAAACTTTTATTTATAGAGGATATAAAATTGTTTCCAATAGTACTTTTAATCATATGTTTTTAATAGATTTAACGAGTAAAAATTTAACTGGAAAAAAAGCTGATATTGCTTTAGGTAATGCAAATATTACTGTAAATAAAAACAGTATTCCCAATGATTTGCAGGGACCATTTATCACATCTGGTATTCGTATTGGTACTCCAGCTATAACACGCCGTGGTTTTAAAGAATCAGATGCATCTAATATAGCTGAGTGGATTTCTGATATATTAGATAATATTCATGATAAAACAGTTGCTTATGATATAAAACAAAAAGTGTTAAATCTTTGTAGACTTTATCCTGTATATCCATAATATTTTATTAAAAATTTATCTTAAAAGATTCTATGATAATATCTGCATTTTATTATTTGGTTACTAATAATAATATTGTAAATATATTTATATTTAGCTATAAATATATTATTATTTATAATAATATTGATCAGTTTGATATAAATTAGTTCACCATTTAGAATGGTAATTTTACACAAATAATTCTTGTATCATAATAGTAATGATATTAAATTATGAAAATTATTTTTAGAAAACTGTATGTACACTAGTTATTATTCGATATAACTAAAAATTAGTTATTTAAATAAATATTTAACATATAATATTAGAAATATATACCACGAATAAATATTATTATTTTTAAATTTCTTATAGTAAAATTGCCGTTATTACGTTGTTTATATAAATTATATGTTATAAAATTGTTTTATTTTTTATTTGCGTCATTATTACTTCTTTACAAACTTTTCTGGTGAAAAAGTATTTCTCTGACTAATCTAACAATATACATATTAAATATTCATAATACTGGAATATTTGTATCTTTACTTCCTGTTGCAAGAGGATTTTATTATGTTTGATACTAAAATAAATGATAACATGGAAAAAAATTCGTTAAATCAAAGAACAAGTGATGTATTACATGGTAGTTCTATTTGTTGGAGTTCAATTTTTGTAGGCGTTATATTTACTTTTATTATACATATATTTTTTACTTTATTGGGAACTGTGATTACTAAGACAGTAATTGATCAGAACGGTTTATATAAGATAGGTAATAATGTATTAATTTGGACAGGTGTTACATTAATCTTATCTATATCAGTAGGTAGTTTTATTGCAGGACGTTTAGCAAGGTGTGCAGGAGCATTACATGGATTATTGGTTTTTTGCTTAAATACATTAATTACCGTATGGTTAGCGTTTTTATTAAGCACTAATATCTTAGGTGATATTATGAATATCGCTTATTCTAACCTTAAAAATATAGAGGATAACATTAATGGTAAATCAATATCTGCTACAAAATGGCATAACAACAAAAAAAATGTAGTAGATAGAAACACAAATAAATTAAAAGGAGAAGTAGATATTGGATTTAGTAATAACTTTGACAAATATCAGAGTAATTTAGATCAAATGGTTTATAAATTAGCTAGGACAGTATATAATGATAATATGTTTTATATAACCAATGATTTAAATATTTCTCATATAGATTTAGTTGGTTTTTTTCAAAAAACTCAAAATTACGATAACAACATATTATCTGTAAATGATACAAAAATATCTAATAAGAAAGCTATTATATCCAATATCAAAAAACCTGATAGGGAAATTGATAAAGCAATCAAAGAAAAAGAAACAGATAAAAAATTAGAATCAGATATAAACAAACAGGAAACAACAAGTAATAAAGATATTTTACCATCAAATAATGCTGCATTTAGTAAGATAGTAAAAAAATCAATCACAAAGCATACTTGGTTTACGTTAGGCGTAATGATATCTGAAGCATGTTTATCTATTATTATGGGGATCATAGGATATAGAAGTAAATTTAATTAACCGTAGAATATTTGAATTTAAGAAAGGCAACAAAAATTGTTGCCTTTCTTTTCTGTTTATTGTTTATGTATTGCGCATTTTTAACAATATTGCTTTTAGTATTTGAGGATTAGCTGCAATAATATTATTTGAATTCATATAATTATGATTACCATTAAAATCAGAAATTAAACCTCCTGATTCCTTTACTAATAACTCACCTGCACCAAAATTCCAAGGTTGTAATCCAATATCAAAATAACCATCTATACGTCCTGCTGCCACATATGCCATATCTAATCCTACTGAACCACTACGCCGAAAGTCTATATAATCCTGATGAAATATTTTACTAATCTTTACAATATATTTTTTATTATTTTGTTGCAAAGAAAAAAAATAACCTATAGCCAATATTATTCCTTTAAGATCTATTGCTGTACTACATCTCAAACGATATCCATTAAGTTGTGCTCCTCTGCCACGTACAGCACTAAATAACTCATTAAGTATTGGGGCATAAATTACAGCTAATTCAGATCGATCTTTAATAATTAAAGTTATTGAAATTGAAAAATTAGGTAAACATTTAAAAAAATTCTGAATACAATCTAAAGGATCAATAATCCATTTTATATCTTTGTTTGATCCAACGATCGTACCATGCATTTCAGTAATAATATTATGATGAGGATAAGATTTATTAATTATCTCGATAATTGATTTTTCTAATTCAATTTTAACCGCACTTATAATTTTTGTGCTATTGTGTTGATCAATTTTAACTGAGCTTACTATTTCATAGTTTTTAATAATCAAGTTTCCTGCTTTTCGCACTGCACGTATAGCAATATTTAGCATTGGATGCATTTTATTTCTCGTCAACTATCCATATTATAAAAGTAAAAATTTTAGCAGAAATAAATCAATCTTTTTATAGGTTAATAGAATTTTTATTGTTATACAATATCGTTTTAACAAATATTAATTAATGTTGTATTAAATAAAAATTGTTTTTATATAATTTATGTTATTTAAAATATAAAACATTTAGATAATTATTATTAATAAATAATTATAAATTATTTGATATAAAATTATTTATAACATTGTTATAAATTAAAATATTATAATGTTATTTTAAAATTAAATACTAATTATATCTAATTTATAAACATTATATATTATTAATTAATGTGAAATTATTACTAATAATAATATATTTATAATTTAATAAAGATAAATATTAAGTAAAATTTTTATATATTACATAACATTTGAGATTAATTATAAAGATTGTATTCAAAAACTACTAAAATTATAATCTAATAATTATTAAATAATATTATATCAAAATTTATATTTAATATATGTTGATTATTTATAAAGATCTTTTTAAGGTTTTAAAAACATACAATTTAAAAAATATATCGAAAAAAATAATATTTAATTACATTAAAATTATAAGTAATATTCTATGATTAGATCTCTATTATGAATTAATGACAAATAAATTTTTTATAAAATATTAATGGAGTCATTGCAAAATGAAATTGCCAATTTATCTCGATTATGCTTCAACCACTCCTGTTGATACACGTGTTGCTGATAAGATGATGAAATTTTTGACTAAAAATGGAGTGTTTGGAAATCCTGCTTCTAGATCTCATTTTTTCGGCTGGCAAGCAGAAGAAGCAATAAATATTGCTCGCAACCAAATAGCAAGAGTAATTAATGTTGATCCACAAGAAATCATTTTTACCTCTGGTGCTACTGAGTCTAATAATTTAGCTATTAAAGGAACATCCCAATTTTTTACAAAAAAGGGTAAACATATCATAACAAGTACAATAGAGCACCCATCAGTATTAGATACTTGTAATTATTTAGAAAAGAATGGTTTTAGAATTACTTATCTCAAGTGTTCAAATAAAGGTATTATTTCTATAGATGAACTAAAATCTTCTTTGAGCAATGATACTATTTTAGTTTCAATTATACATGTTAATAATGAAATTGGTATTATCCAAGATATTGCTTCTATAGGAGAAATATGCCATAAACATAACATTATTTTTCATGTAGATGCATCACAAAGTATTTGTAAATTACCAATTGATCTAAGTAAATTAAAAGTAGATTTAATGTCTCTATCATCTCATAAAATATATGGTCCAAAGGGTATAGGTGCATTATATATTCGTAAAAAACCTTATAGGCAAATTGAAGCTCAAATTCATGGAGGAGGACATGAAAGAAAAATTCGTTCTGGAACATTGCCAGTACACCAAATTATTGGTATGGGAGAAGCTTATCGTATTGCAAGCGAATGTATTAAAGAAGATGCAATCTATATAAAGAATTTACGAGATCGTTTTTGGCAAGGAATAAATACATTAGACAATGTATTTATTAATGGAGATCTAGATTATAGCATATATAATATAATTAATATAAGATTTAGTAATATAGATATTGAATCACTAATTTTAGCTTTGAAAGATATAGCAATTTCTTCTGGTTCTGCATGTACATCTGCTCATCTTGAAGCTTCTTATATTCTGCGTGCTTTAGGATTAAGTGAAGCAATGGCACATAACTCGATTCGTTTTTCTATAGGAAGATTCACTACCGAAGAAGAAATTGATTACTCTATCTATTTGATAAAAAAATCTGTGTCTTATTTATCTATAAATCATTTATTTTAGATAAATTTAAGTCAATCAAATAAAACACTTGAAGTTTTTAAATTATTATTTTATATAAATAAAGTTTATCAAATATTTATTTGAATATATCTTTTTTCCAAATGTACAAACAAATATAAATGCAATAAACATTAAAAACATGTAGTTTATAAACTATTACGATAATACTTTACTAAAGTATTTCATTATAGGATAATAAACAAATTATTTTATATATTATATATATCTATATATATGAAGATTAATTTTTAGATACTACAATTGCATTATCTATTAAATTATTTTATTTGGAACAATCTTGATATTTAAGAAAATCATATGACAATCGAGAGAACACTGGCTATTATTAAACCAAATTTAGTTGCTAAAAATTTGATTGGTGAAATTATTAATCGATTTGAAATTGCAGGATTCAAAATTATTGCTATAAAAATGATTCAGCTAACAAAAGCAAAAGCAGAAAGATTATATAACCAACATATAGATAAGCATTTCTTCTCAGATTTAATTAACTTTATGATTTCAGGACCTATTGTTGTTTCTATACTAGAATGTGAAAATGCTATTGAATTATATCGTAATTTAATAGGAGATACTAACCCAATGAAAGCTGAAAAAGGCACATTACGTGCTTATTATGCTAATAGTCATACTGAAAATGGTTTTCATGGTTCTGATTCTAAAAAATCTGCAATTTTTGAAATTAATGTTTTTTTTAAAAAAAATGAAATATATTCTAATATAGATTAATTATTAATCCATTATTATTTATTACGTTAATTTCAATACATATTGTTAATATGTAATTTAAAATATATTCATGTAGTGATATTAAAAATATAACAATAGTGGTAGTAAGGTAAATTTATGTCTGAAAAAACAGTAGAACTTCCTTCTTATACATTTTCAAATAAATTATATTCCAACCAACAAAAAATTAATCTATTATCATTAAGTAGAAATAAAATGAGAGAATTTTTTGTTTCATTAGGAGAAAAACCATTTCATGCGGATCAAGTAATGAAATGGATTTACCATCATTATTGTAATGATTTTAATAAAATGACCAATATCAATAAAAATCTGCGTGCAAAATTAGAAAAATTTGCTGAGATTAGTGTTCCTATTATAGATAAAGAAATCAGATCTTCTGATGGAACTATTAAGTGGTTGCTGGACGTGGGAAAGCAGTTTATAGAAACTGTTTATATTCCTTATAAAAGTCGTGCTACATTATGCATTTCATCACAGATTGGTTGTGCTTTAGGATGTAAATTTTGCTATACAGCTAAACAAGGTTTTATCCGAAACTTGCTTACTTCTGAAATAGTAGGCCAAATTTGGTGTATTGCTAATATTATAAAAAACAATAAATCAATTAAAAATATGCATCCTATTACTAATATTGTCATGATGGGTATGGGTGAACCGTTATTAAACTTAAAAAATGTAGTACAATCAATAAATATTATGTTAGATAATTTTGGATTTGGATTTTCTAAACGTCGCATAACATTATCAACTTCTGGAATAGTACCAGCTCTAAAAAAATTGGGTGATCTTGTTAATATATCTCTTGCGATATCATTGCATGCTCCAAATGATCAGCTGCGAAATGAAATATTACCAATAAATAAAAAATACAATATTGAAATGTTTTTATCAGCAACAAAGGAATACTTAAAAAAATCTAAAGCTAGGCAGGGAATTGTTACTATTGAATATGTTTTGCTTAGTAATATAAATGATCGTATTGAACATGCATATGAATTAGTAAAATTACTTAAAAATTTACCTTGTAAAATCAATCTTATTCCTTGGAATGCTTTCCCGGATTCATTGTATACTTGTAGCTCTAATAATCGGATAGATCGTTTTTCAAAAGTATTAATAGAACATGGCTTTAATACCACTATTCGTAAAAATCGTGGAAGTGATATTAGAGCAGCCTGTGGCCAATTAAGTGGCATGCACAAAGTTATTGATAATCAGCTAATACCATTTAAAGAAACAACTTACTAAGTATAAGTTATATTACAAAGTAAACATTATAAATCAATATAGAATATAGATTAATCCCTATTTATATTTATCATATGTGAAAGTACTTAAACAATTTTAGTGAAAAATATATTATATCAAGAAATAGAACAGAAAACCAATCTGTTATCCAATAAACAGATGAAAATTATATTAATATATGTTTTCTTATCACTAAAGAAATATAAAAAGGTTTTTAATATAATTAATAGTTATTTAGTGCTGCTAAAAAGAACAAGTTATATTAATGTATATACATATTAGATATTTATCTACTGTGTAGAGCTTTATATAATGTATAGGATATTAATATTTATTTGGAATGGATATTATTGGAGAAATACGTGAATAACGAAAAACCTATTATTCGCCGCAAATCAAAAAGAATATATGTAGGCACAGTTCCAATTGGAGATGAAGCACCTATAAGTGTTCAATCAATGACTAATACATGTACTAACAATGTTAATGCAACTGTTAGGCAAATTGAATCTCTCAAAAATGCGGGAGCTGATATTGTTAGAATTTCAGTACCACATATAGATACTGCTAAAGCTTTTAATTTAATAAAACAAAAAGTAAATATACCATTAATAGCAGATATTCATTTTGATTATCGTATTGCATTAAAGGTTGCTGAATATGGTGCTGATTGTTTGCGTATTAATCCAGGGAATATTGGAAATGAAAAAAGGATTAGAATGGTTGTAGATTGTGCAAAATACAATAATATTCCTATTCGTATCGGTGTAAATTCAGGATCTTTAGAAAAAGATCTCATAAATAAATATTTAAAACCAACACCAGAAGCTCTTGTAGAATCAGCTATGCGTCACGTGAATTATTTAGATCGTTTCAATTTTGATCAATTCAAAGTGAGTGTAAAAGCTTCAACAGTTTCTCTTGCTGTACAGTCCTACCGTTTACTTGCCAAAAAGATAGACCAACCATTACATATTGGTATTACTGAATCTGGAAGCATACGTAATGGCACAGTTAAATCTTCTATTGGTATTGGCATACTATTGTCTGAAGGAATTGGTGATACAATACGAGTTTCATTAGCAGCAAATCCTATAGAAGAAATTAAAATTGGTTTTGATATACTTAATTCTTTGAATCTTCGTTCACGTGGTGTTAATTTTATCGCTTGTCCTACTTGTTCTCGGCAAGAATTTGATGTTATTGGTACTGTTAACGAATTAGAAAAACGTCTTGATGATATATCAACACCAATGGATGTATCAATTATCGGCTGCATAGTAAATGGCCCTGGAGAAGCTGCTATATCAACAATAGGTTTAACTGGAGGAAATAAGAAGAGTAGCATTTATGAAGATGGATTACGTAGTAAAGATAAAATTGATAACAATGATATAATTAATCAATTAGAAATCCGTATCCGTAATAAAGCATTAAAGATAAATCAAAATATTTATTCTAAAATTAGTTTATTAAAAAAATGATTTTAGTTATAAAAATAATTGTTTGTTTCTACCAGTTTTTAAAACTAAGGAATATATGATGTGATTGCAATGAAAAATATTCAATCAGTAAGAGGAATGAAAGATTATTTACCTGATAATGTGTTAATTTGGCAACAAGTTGAAAATATACTAAAAAATATTTTAAATAGCTATGGTTATAAAGAGATTCGTTTGCCAATTATAGAGCATGTTGCATTATATAATAGAACTATTGGAGAAGTTACAGATTTAGTAGAAAAAGAAATGTATAATTTTACAGATCGTAATGGTGATTCTCTTGTGTTACGTCCTGAAGGGACTGCAGGATGTGTTCGTTCTAGCATAGAACATGGTTTGATTTACAATCAAGAACAAAGATTATGGTATATGGGTCCTATGTTTCGTCATGAACGACCTCAATGTGGGCGCTATCGTCAATTTCATCAAATAGGTGTAGAAGTATTTGGGTTAGAAGGTCCGGATATTGATGTAGAATTAATTATGATAAACATCAGATTGTGGAAAGCATTAGGGTTAGATAAATATATTAGATTAGAAATAAACTCTCTTGGTTCATTAGATTCATGTAATAATTATCGAAAAGTATTAATTGGTTTTTTAGAAAAACACAAGAACTTATTAGATGAAAATTGCAAACGTCGCATGTATACTAATCCTATGAGAGTGTTAGACAGCAAAAACCCTAATATTAAATGTTTAATGGAATATGCTCCAAAAATTAGCAATTATATAGATAATGATTCTCGCACTCATTTTAAAGAACTCTGCAATTTATTAGATAAATTAAATATTTCATATAAAGTGAATCATCATTTAGTTAGAGGACTGGATTATTATAATCGCACTGTAATTGAGTGGATATCAGACTTTTTAGGTGCTCAAGGTACTGTTTGTGGAGGTGGTCGTTATGATGATTTAGTAAAACAATTGAGTAGCTATTCTACACCAGCTATAGGTTTTGCTATAGGAATGGAACGTTTGGTACTATTAGTTGAAACACTAAACCCAAATTTTAAATTAAGAAACAGGTGTAATTTTGATGTACATATCATAACTAAAAGTAAAGATATAAAAGTAATAGCTTTAGATTTAACTGAAAAATTACGTGATGCCATGCCTGAATTTACTTTCATAACAACTTTCAGAGATAGCAGTGTAAAAAAACAAATTACTCGTGCTATAAAAAAGGGAGCAACTATAATATTGATATTAGGAGAAAATGCAAGTAACTTGAATCAAGTTACTATTAAGGATTTAAGAAATGGTAAACAACAAACTATATCTATATTAGATATATTAAGCACATTAAAATTTTTATTAAAATAAAAATTTTAATGTATTATAAGTATGATGGATTAAGTACTCATGAATAATAACGAAGTTAAAACAATAAATTCTAAACATGAATTTATTTATAAAAACAGAAAAATATTAATTATAAGTATAATATTTTCTTTATCTGTTTTTATGTTAATTATAAGTGGTTATTTGTTTTTCTATAAAAAATCAGATGAAAACAATATTAAAACAAAAGATTTATTAGAACAATATCAGAGAATCATTAGCTCAATGCAAGTTAATAAATCTGCAAAACCTTTATCTGAACAATCTTTAAAAGATATAAATACTTTTATAAGTAAAAATATAAATGTTTATGGTTCTATGGCAGGTATGGTGCTTGCTAAATATTATGTTATTCATAATCAATTAGAAAAAGCAGTGTCAGCCTTACAAACAAGTTTAAAATCTACAGATGATAATGATTTAAAATCTATTATTAACATACGTTTGGCAAGAATTCAGATAGAACAAAATAAATTTGATGAAGCAATTAAAACTCTCAGTTATATTAATGATGATAGTTGGATGGTTATTGCTTCAGATATTCGGGGAGAAGCATTATTTAAAA
The DNA here is from genome assembly GCF_002933335.1 of Candidatus Pantoea edessiphila. Lineage (GTDB taxonomy): Bacteria > Pseudomonadota > Gammaproteobacteria > Enterobacterales > Enterobacteriaceae > Pantoea_C. The sequence goes on from NZ_PDKS01000001.1 coordinate 54,165, forward strand.
AAGGCGAAAAACAAAAAGCAATAAATGAATGGAAAAAGTCGGCTTCGACTAGTACATCTCCAATGCGTGATCAAATAATAAACATGAAAATAAGCTAGTGAAAGTTGTTTAGTTAAGAGACTGATATGATATGTCAAGAAATTATTTTTTATCTATATTAGTTATACTTTTAATAAGTGGTTGTTCTATTTTAGGTTTTCAAGACAATGAAATGCGTCCTTTAGAATTACCAAAAGTCAACAACAAAATTACTCCTAAGCAAATATGGGATGATCATATTGGTAGCGGAATTAATATCTATACTAACTTACATCCAGCTTATCAAAATAAGCTAGTATTTGCCGCTAACAGATCTGGTATCATAAAAGCATTAGATTTAATTACTGGAGAAGAGAGATGGAAAGTTAATCTTTCTACAACAGATACATTGACATCCGATAGCTCAGTATTATTATCTGGAGGAATTACAACAGATAAAGACAATATATATATTGGTACAGAGAAAGGTATACTATATTCACTTAAAGTTGCTGATGGATCTATTGCATGGAAAACCCAATTAATAGGTGAAATATTATCTTCCCCGGTAATTGATAACAACTTAATATTTGTTCATACAAGTAATGATTTTTTACAAGGTATAAATAAAAACAATGGTAAAATTACCTGGAATTTTGAACTTAGTAATAATTATCCTATATCCATAAGAAATAGCGCGAAACCAACAATTGTTCTTGATAACTTAATTATAGGAGATAATAAAGGTAGAGTTAATTCTATTTCAATAAAACATAATAAAATATTATGGAGGAAACATATTGCAAATGTAAATTCTGATTCTTTAATTGATCAAAAAATACAAGACATTAATATTACTCCTATTATCGTTAATAATGTTATTTACGTTTCTTCTTATAACGGTAATGTAAGTGCAATAGATCTTATTTCTGGTGAAATATTGTGGCAACAAAATTTTAGCAATGTGAAAAAATTAATTGTTAATAATAATCACATATATATAATAGATATAAATGATAGATTGTTTTCCTTAAGTACTGATAGTGGTAGTGTTATCTGGGTTCAAAATAATTTAAAATATCGTCAATTAACATCTCCTATAATATATAAAAATTATTTGGTTGTAGGTGATATGCAAGGTTATCTGCATTGGATAAATACTAAAAATGGAGAATTCGTTGCTCAACAAAAATTAAGTGATTCAGGCTTTCAAACTGATCCAATAGTCGCTGATAAGGAACTTTTAATTCAGTGTAATAGCGGTAATATTTATGCGGTTATTATTTAATATTTAATAAAAATTATTAATTAATAATTTTTATTTTCAATCAAATGATTATCAAACCAAATTAAAAATCAAAAGTGGTCTATTTTATTAAAATATAATGTCTATGGAACCAACCATTGCTTTAATAGGCCGTTGTAATGTAGGTAAGTCTACATTATTTAATCGGCTAACTATTCATCATAATGATGCACTAGTTTCAGATATTCCTGGATCAACACGTGATAGAAATTATGGTTATGCTAAATTAGAAGGAATTAAATTTACTGTAATCGATACTGGTGGTATTAGCTCTACTAATATTTGCACCTCTGTAAGTATGGAAACATGTATAACCTCACAATCTCTAAAAGCTATTAAAGAAGCTGATATAGTTTTGTTTGTTGTTGATGCTATTACAGGGATGACAAGTGCTGATAAGAAAATTGCTAAATATTTACATAAACATAAAAAATTTGTTGTTGTTGTAGTAAATAAAATTAATGGATTAGATATTAATTTATCCATTATAGATTTCCGTTATTTAGGTTTTGAAAACATTCATGCTATTGATTCTAATAGCGGATATGGTTTTGTCTTTTTTGTAAAATATCTAGCATCTCTTTGGAAGGATAAAAATAACCAAATTAAATGTTTTTGTAATAAATCAAAAAAACTTCTTTTATCACAATCATCTACGATTGTAAAAAACAATCATTTTGTAAAAAAAGCAAATGACTTATTAAAGAAACCAATTAAACTAGCAATAATAGGGCGCCCTAATGTTGGTAAGTCTACCCTTATAAATAGTATCTTAGGTGAAGATCGTGTAATAGTTCATGATAATCCTGGTACTACACTAAATAGTGTGTACGTATCAGTAAAATATTCTAACAATGATTATATTTTGATAGATACAGCTGGTATACGAAAACAAAAAAATATTAAAGAAACTATAGAAAAATTCTCGATTAATGATACATTAGAAGCTATTAATTATGCAGATGTAATTATATTACTTTTTGATTCAAATGAAGATATTTCTCATCAAGATTGCCACTTGCTTAGCTATGTCATAAACAAGGGAAAATCACTAGTTATCGCAATGAATAAATGGGATAATTTATCTTGGAAGACTCGCAAAGAAATAAGAGAAAAAATTAATTTGCGTTTAAAATTTGCTAATTTTACAAATATACATTTCATTTCTGCTTTATATAATATTGGTATTAGAAAATTATTTAAATCAGTTAATGAAGTTTATAGATGTTCAACAAAATATGTTAGCTCTTCTTTATTGACTAGTATTATGAATAAAGCTATTATAAACCATAAACCTCCTTTAATCCGAGGTAATATGATAAAAATGAAATACGCTCACATTGTTAATTATAATCCTATCACTATATTAATTCACGGAAATAGACTAAAATATCTACCAGGTACTTATCTGCGTTATTTAATAACATTTTTTCGCAATTCAATGAATATATCTGGTTCTTTGATTCGTATTAAATTAAAAGAAGCTAAAAATCCCTATAAAAATAACCATACCTTGTCTGTTTGCTTTAAAAAATATAAAAAAATATCAAGAAAACCTAAAATTAATTATTAGTTAATAACTGTATTTATTAATAATATTGTATCAAATAAAATATTTAGTTATTTATATTAAATTATCATTTAAAATAAAATTGTGATTGTTGCATTTATTTATATATATATTTAAATACTAATATAGTATTATTGACAATAATATTTGCATTTGCGAATTGATATTCAATATATTAAGTAATAATATACACAATATTAAGTAATAAAATACACAGTTTTTTATAAAAAAACTTAAAATAGCTAATTATATTAAATAGAAAATTTTTTCAATATTTTATCTGTTTACATTAACAGAAACGGGTTATTGGTATGTTTAAAATTATTAAAAAAGGTTTAACTTTTGATGACGTATTGCTTATTCCCAACTATTCTGAAGTTTTACCACACCATGTCAATTTAAAAACACAGCTTACTAAAAATATTTATTTAAACATTCCTTTAGTTTCTGCTGCCATGGATACTATTACTGAATCATCTTTAGCAATTGCATTAGCGCAAGAAGGAGGTTTAGGTTTTATTCACAAAAACATGTCTATTACCCATCAAACAAATGAAGTACGCAAAGTAAAAAAATATGAAAGTGGAGTTGTCATCAATCCACGTACTGTATTACCAAATACTAAATTATCTGAAATTAAATCAATAACGAAAAGAAATGGTTTTGCAGGATATCCAGTAGTAAGCTGCCGAAATGAATTAGTAGGGATTATAACTAATCGCGATGTAAGATTTGTAACTGATTTAGAACAAACAGTTGCTTCGGTAATGACATCTAAAGAAAAATTAGTTACTGTTAAAGAAGGTGCTTCCAGAGAAATAGTTTTACAAAAAATGCATGAAAAAAGAGTAGAGAAAGTATTAGTAGTTGATGATAGCTTTTGCTTATTAGGCATGATTACAGCAAAAGATTTTCAAAAAGCTGAACGAAAACCTAACGCTTGTAAAGATCAGCAAGGATGTTTACGTGTTGGGGCAGCAGTTGGAATAGGTAACGATAGTAAAGAGCGTGTAGATGCATTAGTATCTTCAGGTGTAGATGCTTTATTGATAGATTCATCTCATGGCCATTCTCAAACAGTATTAAGGTGTATTGATGAAATACGCTTAAAATATCCAGATTTAGAAATTATCGGTGGTAATGTAGTAACAGCTTCTGGAGCTTTATCGTTAGTTAATTCAGGAGTTAATGCCGTTAAAGTTGGTATTGGACCTGGCTCAATTTGTACAACTCGCATCGTTACAGGTGTAGGAGTACCCCAAATTACTGCTATTTTTGATGTAGCTTGTGCTTTAAATCATCTGGATATTCCTGTTATAGCTGATGGAGGAATTAGATTTTCAGGTGATATTGCAAAAGCAATTGCTGCTGGTGCTTACTGTGTAATGGTTGGATCATTATTAGCTGGTGTTGAAGAATCTCCTGGTGATATCGAAATATATCAAGGTCGTTCATTTAAATCATATAGAGGCATGGGTTCATTAAGTGCAATGGCAAAAGGATCATCTGATAGATATTTTCAATTTCATAGAAAATTAGTTCCCGAAGGTATTGAAGGACGTGTCCCATATAAAGGCAACTTAAAAGAAATTATTCATCAACAAATGGGTGGTTTACGTTCCTGTATGGGTTTGATTGGTTGCTTAACAATTCATGATTTGCGTACTAAAGCAAACTTTGTGCAGATTAGCGATGCAGGAATGAAAGAAAGTCATGTACATGATGTGATTATTACAAAAGAATCACCCAATTATAGTACTAGATAAATAATTTTATTATCTATAATTTAGTACTAATTGATCTTAAAATTAAAAATATTATCTGGAATAAGTTTTAATGCTCAACAACATATACGAATATCGCATCTTAATTATTGATTTTGGTTCTCAATATACTCAGTTGATAGCTAAACGTATACGGGAAATGGGAATTTACTGTAAAGTATTACCGTATAACGTTAATGAGTATAATATTAATAAATTTAATCCTCATGGTATTATATTATCTGGTAGTCCTGAAAGTGCTAATATACCAAATAGTCCACGGGCACCGAATTGCATTTTTGATATAGGTATCCCAGTAATGGGTATATGTTATGGTATGCAAATTATGGTTCTCCAATTAGGAGGTCAAGTAATAAGTGTTAAAAAACGTGAATTTGGTTATACTCAGATAGAGATAATACATTCAATTTCTTTAATAAAAAACATAAAATACCATTCCAATACATTCAGTAATCAAAAGCTAGGAGTATGGATGAGTCATGGAGATCAAGTGAGCTCTATACCTGATGATTTCATTGTTGTTGCAAGAACTAAAGACTGTCCCTTTGCTTTAATAGCAAATGAAAAAAAACATTTTTATGGTTTACAATTTCATCCAGAAGTTACTCATACTAGTTGCGGTTTAGATATATTAAAAAATTTTATTTTTAACATATGTTTATGCAAATCTTCATGGATACCAAATCAAATTGTTCAACACTTGATAAAAAAAATACAAACCAAAATTGGTAAAAGCAAAGTAATATTAGGTTTATCTGGAGGTGTTGATTCTTCTGTTACAGCCATGCTTTTACATTTGGCTATTGGAAATCAATTGACCTGTATATTTATTGACAATGGATTTTTACGTTTAAAAGAAGCAGAAGAAGTAATGAGCATATTTAATAACCTCTTTAACTTAAATATTATATATGTTCATGCTGAAAAAAGGTTCTTTACCGCATTAAAAGGGGTTAATGATCCAGAAGAAAAGCGAAAAATTATTGGTTCTACTTTTATTGATGTTTTCAATGAAGAAGCAAATAAATTAAATAATATAAGATGGTTAGCGCAAGGAACTATTTATTCAGATGTAATTGAATCAGCAATTTCTTTAATATCAGGAAAAAAAAATGTAATTAAATCACATCATAATGTAGGAGGACTGCCGAAAAATATGAATTTAAATCTTATTGAACCTATTAGAAAACTATTCAAAGATGAAGTTAGAAAAATTGGTTTGGAACTAGGTCTTCCTTATGAGATATTGTTTCGTCATCCATTTCCTGGTCCTGGATTAGCTATACGTATATTAGGTGAAACAACAAAAGAATATTGCGATTTGTTGCGAAAAACTGATGCTATTTTTCTTGAAGAATTACAAAAATACAACTTATACAATAAGTTAAGTCAAGCATTCACAGTATTTTTGCCTATTCGTTCAGTTAGCGTCAAGGGTGATGTTCGTAAGTATGATTGGGTTATTTCATTACGTGCAGTTGAGACTATTGATTTTATGACTGCAGATTGGGCTAAGCTACCATATGATTTACTTTCTGCTGTATCTAATCGTATCATTAATGAAGTTCATGGTATCTCCCGGGTTGTTTATGATATTAGTAGTAAGCCACCTGCTACTATTGAATGGGAATAATTAAAGATAAGCAAATGTTAATATTTATGATATTATATTATTTGGTTTTTTCTAAGTTTTTAATATATTGATAAACGCTTAATTGCGATCTTGTTTTTATTGTAGATCTAACATAAGAATTACTTGATTCTTTATCAATAATCCTTGCTTTTACTGTATCATTTAGTTGAATATTGAGTATGTTTAAAATACGTTTTTTTACATTTGGATCAAGAATAGCTACAGCTACTTCTATCCTATAATCAATATTACGTGTCATCCAATCTGCAGAAGATATGAAAATTTTTTTATTACCTCTATTTTCAAAAATATATACTCGATCATGTTCTAAATACCTATCAACAATACTAATGATCCGAATATTATCACTAATTCCAGGTATATTGGGAACCAGTGAACACATACTTCTTACTAGTAAATTGATTTTTACACCAGATTTTGATGCAATATATAATCTGTTAATCAGACCTTTATCAACCAAATTATTTAATTTTAAAATAATAGCAGCTGGCAATTTGCGTTTAGCATTAGAAATTTCATTATCAACTAATTGGTACAGCATATTGCGAGAGTTCTGTGGTGATACCATTAGATAATGAAATGTTACTGGTCGATATGGGTTTTCAATAAAACTAAATACTCTGAGTATTTCATTAGTTATTCTATAATCGGAAGTTAATAAAGAATAATCTGTATAAAGACGTGCGGTTTTTTCATTAAAATTTCCTGTACCTATATGTCCATATAATAGTCTTATATTGTTTTCTAGACGTGAAATTAAAAAAAGTTTCGCATGGATTTTTAAACCTGGTGCAGAAAAAATTACATTAACTCCGGCTGCAGTTAATCTTTTAGACCAATAAATATTTGCTTCTTCATCAAAACGTGCTTGTAATTCAACTACCACGGTAACTTTTTTTCCATTATAAGCAGCATGGATCATAGCATCTATAATTCTAGAGTGCTTTGCAACTCGATAAATATTTATTTTTATCGATAGTACAGCAGGATCAAAAGATGCTTGTTGTAACAATTCCAATATATGTTCAAAAGTATGATAAGGATAGTAAAGTAGAATATCAGTATTACGAATTGCATCAAAATAATTACGCTTGTTTCTACAACTTATATGGCGAATGGGAGGTAAATGATGATTAACTAAATTATTTTGTCCAATATTAGGAAAATTAATAAAGTCTTTGAAGTTATGATACCGTCCGCTTGGTATTACTGAATCTAAATTTGTTATAGAAAGTTTATGGCATAATAATTTTAACATATTAACAGGCATATCCTGCTGATAAACTAAACGTACAGGTTCTGCTGTTAAACGTTGTTTTAAACCAGATGACATCAACTCCAATAAACTATATTCTCTTGCAGATGCTAAATCATATTTAGCATCACGGGTTATTTTTATTGAGTAGGCTCTTAATAAATCATATCTGTACAAACCTTTAAAAATTTCATCTAAACAACACCTTAAAATATTATCTAATATAATAATGCTTTTACATTTATGTGAATACTCATCAGGGATTTTAATAAAACGAGGAAATTTATCTGAAGGGATCTCTATTAGAGCATAACAATGATCTTTTTTATAAACAATTTCAACTGCCAAATAAGTATAATTATCTTTAAGGAATTTTGTTAAATCAGTTTCATTTGTAATAATGATCGGAGTTATGTGTTGACTTAATTTGTTTTTAAAATATTGATGTAACCAAATTTGTTGTTTAGAAGATAATTGTAGTTCATTGATCAAAAATATCTTATTATTTTCCATTTCTACTATTAGGTTGTTATATATAGTATTGAATTTTTTGTCAGATTTTATGACTTGTTTTTTTATTTTCTGAAAAAGATAATATGGTGTTTTTGATGATTTTTGTTCCTCTCCTATTAAAACATCTCTTTTTAAATCTGCAAAACGAACTTTATAAAATTCATCCAAATTATTTGAATAAATACCCAAAAAACGCATTCTTTCTATTAATGGATTTTTTTTGTCTTTGGCTTCCTGCAAAACACGCTCATTAAAAGATAACCAGCTGATTTCTTTTTCAATATAAAACATCACTAGCCCTGTAATTATTGTATTATATTGATATTAATCATGAAATATTTATGATAGTCATACATGCAATATATACAATATCAAGATGTTAATCAGAAAATTAACGTAAAAATTTATTTATATCTATTAGTGTAAATTTATATAGGTATTTTTTTACCATCTAACCATGCTTGTTCTTCTTTCATTATTAATCTCCCTTCTATAAACCATTTAATTACAATGGGATATATAATATGTTCCTGGTGTTTAATACGTTTAATAATAGACATTTCATTATCTGTGGGAACAATAGCAATTTTTTTTTGTGTAATAATTGGTCCGCTATCTAATTTATTAGTTACGAAATGAACTGATAATCCATGTTCTAAATCACCATTTTCTAACACTTTGCGATGAGTGTTTAAACCTGGATACTTAGGTAATAAAGAAGGATGAATGTTAATTATCATTCCTTTAAAATGGTTTACGAAAAAATTGCTTAAAATACGCATGTAACCGGCTAAAACAATTAAATCAGGTTTATATCTATCAATTTCTTGAGAAAGAACAAAATCAAAATGTTGACGATCAGTAAATGTATTTGGAATAATAATATTAGCTGGTATTTGTGCTTTTCTAGCATATGTTAAACCATAGGCAGAAGAGCGATCGCTAAAAACAGCAACAACTTTTGCATTAATTTGTTTATGATAACAAGCATTAATAATAGATTGCAGATTGCTTCCTTGACCCGAGATCAATACAATTATTTTTTTCATTGTTTAAAAACTACACGTTCCTTAGAATATGAATTTTCAATAATACCAATTTTCCATGCCTTTTCACCAATATGATTCATAAAAGAAATTATTTTTTCAACCTCTATTGGATTAGCAACTAATAACATACCGACACCACAATTAAATGTACGATACATTTCTAATGTGTTTATATTGCTTTTTCTTTGTATCCAATTGAATATTGGTGACCAAGACCAGCTGCTTTCATTAATTATTGCTTGAGTGTTATCAGGTAATATTCTAGGGATGTTTTCTATAAAACCACCACCAGTTATATGTATCATTGCTTTTATGTTAAAAATTTTTATTAATTTTAATATATTTTTTACATATATGCGTGTTGGTTTTATTAAATAATGAATTAAAGGTTTTTTATTAATTTGTTTTATAGCAGGATCAATCTGATTCACCTTGATAATCTTATTTATTAAAGAATAACCATTAGCATGTAGCCCACTAGAGCTCAAAGCAATTAAGGCATCACCATCATTAATTTCTTTTCCGTTAATGATTTTAGATTTTTCAACTACACCTATGCAGAAACCAGCTAAATCAAATCCTTGATTAAAATACATCCCTGGAATTTCAGCAGTTTCACCTCCTATAAAAGAACAACCAGAATTTATACAACCCTCAACAATACCTTGCATTACTGGACGAGCAATATTCACATCTAATTTACTAGTTGAGTAATAATCTAAAAAGAAAAGAGGTTCTGCTCCGCAAACTACTATATCATTGACACACATAGCAACCAAATCAACACCAATACTATTATAGTGCTTTTCATCCATCGCTAAAAGTAATTTACTACCAACTCCATCGGTTGTAGTTACTATTACCGGCTCAACATATTTGTTTGGTAATTGACATAGTGCACTAAAACCACCTATACTACTTATAATTCCTGGTCTATTAGTTTTTTTTGATATGTTTTTTATATACTTAACAAGTAAATTACTGGTATCAATATTAACACCAGCATCTTTATAATTTATAATAGATTTTTTATCTAACACTAATGTATGTTCCTCAATATTTAAATTACTTATGTAATTAAGAAATTATTGTTAAATTAATACATGTAATATTGAAACATCATTTTATTCCAAATAATTATTGATTTTACAAAAATTTTATTTAAATCAATGAAAAATAAAAAATATTACTATTACGTATTTTAATATAAAGTATTTCTTTTTTAAAAATTAAAAAACTAATTCAAGCTGTTAAGATAACACACATTTTATGTAGATACAAATTACATATTAACGTAATTACATAATACCAGTATAAAAATTTTTTAGAATTAATACTTATCAATAGCCGATATAAATTGATTATGCAGTTACATTAAATTTCAAACTAACGATAATCGTTAATTGCAATCATTTAATTTTAAATTGAACGAATTTATTAAATATAAACATGAAGATATATAATGATCTTCTGAACCAATATATAATAAACAAAAACCAATATTATTCTCATTTCTAGCAATATAGATAAATATTTAAGCATCCTATAACGACAATTAGTATATAGTATAATAAATAATATTTATTGATAATATTAATGATAGTTATTAACTCCAAAATAAATTGTTGATTAATTTGTTCTTAAGTATACATTTATAATATAACATTATAAAATGTAACAATTTAATATCTAAACAACAAGTAAAAATTGTTTTAATTTATTCATAGGTGTCATAAATGGGTTCTCTTATGTTGAAAGAAATCTAAAATTGATAAAAATTAATTTTACTTTATGTTATTAATTTTAATAATTGGTCTATAAATTTATCTAAATTAACTACAGATAAATAACTAGATAAAATATAATGATTAATATAAAATGTTTTTAGCTTCATTTGTCAACATTTACTAGATAATTATTATCATACAAAATTATTCTACACGATTCATTAGGTCATTTTTATTTAAATTAATACTATAAATTATTACTAATATTTAAATAATATTTAAAGTTATCATATTACTAATATATTGACTAATAAAATTTATTAACATGTTGATAAAAGTTAAATTAAATTTTATTAAGATTAAGACAAATAAAATATTTTAAGGAAAATATATGATATTTTCGGGAAGCATTGTTGCTCTTATTACCCCAATGGATCCTAAAGGCAAATTGTGCCTTTCTAGTTTAAAAAAATTGGTTAACTATCATATTAATAGTGGTACATCAGCTATTGTTTCAGTAGGCACTACTGGTGAATCTGCAACACTAAGTCATGAAGAACATGGTAATGTGGTTATGCAAACTTTAGAAATTGCAAATGAAAAGATTGCTGTGATTGCTGGAACAGGTTCAAATGATACTGCAGAAGCAATATCTCTTACTAAACGTTTTGAGTACTCTGGAATTAAAGGATGTTTATCTGTAACTCCTTATTATAATCGCCCTACACAAGAAGGTTTATATCAACATTTTAAAGCTATTGCTAATAGTACCAATTTGCCACAAATATTATATAATGTTCCATCTCGAACAGGATGTGATATACTTCCTGAAACTGTAGCACGTTTATCAAAAATCAAAAATATCATTGGAATCAAAGAAGCAACCGGCGATTTATCACGCATTAATCAAATAAATAATTTAGTAAACAGTGATTTTATTTTAATGAGTGGGGATGATATTACAGCATTAGATTTTATGAGACTAGGAGGTAATGGAATTATTTCAGTAACAGCAAATATTGCTGCAAGAGAAATGGTAACAATCTGTAAATTAGCAAGTCAAAAAAAATTTAATAAAGCTTATCAATTGAATCAAAATTTAATGTTTTTGCATAAAGTTCTTTTTTGTGAATCAAATCCAATTCCAGTAAAATGGGCAGCCAAAAAGATTGGTTTGATCGAACACGACAATCTGCGTCTACCTATGACTACCTTGTCTAATATAAATCAATTACAAGTAGAGCAGGCTTTAATACTATCAGGTTTACAATAATTAGGAATTTTGGATGAGTTGCATAGTAAAGCGTTCAAGTGATATGTTAATAATAAGATTGTTTGTTATATTTTTACTTTCATCATGTTCTTATAGTCAATTTAACATTAATGAATTTTATTACTTAAAAGCTAATAAATTGCAAGAAATGAAATCACCTAACGATATTATTTTTCCTATTCAAAGAGGTAATTATGATATACCAATTATAAACAATAAAACTAATAATATAGTTAAAGAAAAACTGAATTTATATCCACCAATTCAACCTTTATACATAACTGATGATATAAATATTAATTATTTAGAAAATAAAGGATTATTATTTGTTAATCAAAATAACATAGATACTCTGTGGTCACAAATAGTCAATATAACGAAATTTTATAAATTACCAATTTTATCCAATAATGAAATATTACATCAATTAACAACCGATTGGATTAAATTGAATCGATTCTATGACAATAAAATATATACTGGAAGATATCATTTAAGTTTACAAAAACATCAATCTAAATTATTGTTTACCATTTATTTGATTGATTTAAAACAAGGAGAAAAAAACATTAAATCACCTTTTCATATAAGACATTATACAATAACAATGCTTAATAATATAATATTAGGTTTATCTAAAATACAAAATGATAAAAAAGTTTATCCTATTACTTCTGATAGTAAAATCAACGTTAAAAGCATAATCGATAAAGAAAACAATTTACCAATGCTAAAGCTTTACACATCATTTGATACAGCTTGGGAACGTTTAAAATTTGCAATGAAATTAATAGGTATGCGCATAAATTATAGTGATAAAACAAAAGGTACCTTTAATGTAACTTATAAAAAAACTGGCAATTTATTTTGGAAGTCTATTAACATAAACAATCCTAATCTGCCAGAGGGTGATTATACTGTTCAACTTGGTAATTTAAATAAATATGTTAGTCTAAGATTTATTAGCGCTAAGGGTAATATTTTAGATAAAAAAACAAATGATACTTTAATGAAAGTACTACAAAACATATTAAATAGATAAGATTATATTTATTTTCTTAGGATTTTACAATGAAAAAAACATCTGAACTATATCGTGGAAAATCAAAAACTGTATATTGCACAGAAGAAAAAGATTTTTTAATAATACATTTTCGTGACGATATATCTGCAAATAATGGACTTAAATTTCAGAACTTTGCTGGCAAAGGATCAATAAATAACGCAATCAACCATTTTGTTATGACTAAATTACAAGATAATGGAATAAAATGTCATTTAGAAAACAAAATATCAGACAATGAATTATTAGTGAAAAAGCTAATAATGCTACCTATTGAGTGTGTTTTGAGAAATCGTGCAGCAGGGTCTTTAATTAAGAGAATAGATATAAAAGAAGGTATTGTATTAAATCCTCCAATATTTGAAATATTTTTAAAAAATGATATGAAGAATGATCCAATGATCAATCATTCTTACTGTGAAACTTTTGGTTGGGTAAGCAAGAAACACCTAATAACTATGAAGTCAATCACTTATAAAATAAATGATATTTTGAATAAATTATTTAATGATATCAGTATAATACTGGTTGATTTTAAATTAGAATTTGGTTTGCTGAATAATGAAATAGTATTAGGTGATGAATTTTCTCCTGATACTGCACGTTTATGGGATATAAAAAATATGGATAAACTAGATAAAGATTTGTTTCGAAAAAATCCCACTAATTCTTCTGGAGTGATTCAAGCATATGAATTGGTGGCTAGTAGATTAAGTAATTATTTTATTAAATAATAATCTAACTTAACCATTAATTAATTTCTTATAAAAAAAAGAAACTGTGTTTTTTATCAAAATAATCAAGCAATTATTTGTTCCATTATACGTTGATATATCTTACTCAAAATCTGTAAGTCAAATATTCTTACATATTCATTAATTTTATGAATTGTTTTGTTAACTAAACCTAATTCAACTACTTGAGCGCCAGTGCAAATAATGAATCGTCCATCAGATGTTCCACCATTATTGAAAATTTTTGGTTTAACTTTGCTATAGTGAAACACTGTTTTTATAACTATATCAGTCAATTTTTTATGGTAAGTAAAAAAAGGTTTAGCAGCAAGATCCCACTCAATAGAATAATTTAATTGTTTATTTGCTGCAAGTAGTATATCAAATCGTTCACGAATCATTTCATCATCTAACTCTGTACTAAACCGAATATTAAATTTAATTAATAAGTTTCCTGGTATAATATTATTAACACCATCTCCTGCTTGTATATTAGTAATTTGCATAATTGTCGGTGGAAAAAAATCATTTCCTTTATCCCAAACAGCATGTATTAGTTCATTTAATATTTGTATTCCTGCATGTATAGGATTATCTGCTAAATCGGGATATGCAACATGGCCTTGTATGCCTTTAATCGTTAATTTCGCATTTATTGAACCACGACGTCCGTTTTTTATTATATCTCCCAAATTAATTTCACTAGTGGGTTCACCAATTAGACAATAATCTAATCTATCATTTCGTGACATTAATCGCTCAACTACTTTTAAAGTACCATTTCTTGCTGTATTTTCTTCGTCTGAAGTTATAAGAAAAGCTAAACAACCTTTATGATTTGGATGTATTTTAACAAAACGTTCAGCAGCTACTACCATAGCAGCTAAAGCACCTTTCATATCTGCTGCACCACGGCCAAATAGCATACCTTTGTCCATAAAAGGTTCAAAAGGAAAATGATTCCAGCTATTAATGTCTCCAGGTGGGACTACATCAGTATGCCCGGCAAATGCTAGCGTTTCTCCTCGACGACGTGTGGCCCAAAAATTTTTAGTGTCATTAATATTAATTGTTTCTATATTAAATCCTATTGCTTCAAGTCGATTAATCAATAAATCTTGACATCCCGCATCATAAGGACTTATGGAAGGACATCTAATAAGTTGTTTTGTAAGTTCAACTATTGGACATAACATAATTAATTTATCCTTAATAATTTTATAAACACAATAACTATTAAATAATATAAAAAGTAAAAAATAAAATAATATTTTGTGTTTTTATATATTTAGTAGTACAATCTTTATATTAAAAGATATACTAAATATTTTACTTAGAGAGGTTATTTGTTGTTTAAAAACCAAATGTTTAATAATAAATAACTTATATTAAATACTATACATTTATGAATTGTTAATTGCTTTAATGATTTAATTATAATAATTTATCAGTTGAATTTGGCATATGTGATGCTAATTGATTTTTCATAATCGTAATCAGTTACATGAAATTATGAATCGTCTTATTTTATAAGAAAATATAAATAATAGAAGTAGTAAAAACAATCACATCAGAATATAACAATATTCTATTTAATAATTTAAAAAATCAATAATTATCTAAATGCTATAAAATTAAATCTATTTTAGAGTTATTTGAAATAACAGATATTTTAGTTAGATGTTTCTTAAGATATATAATCTTATTAATTTATATTATATGTATATATTTAGTATTGATATTTTGTTTACTGTTTTTATAAAATTTATTTATATAATACTATCAAATTATAACATTTTATAACATTATTTTTATAACATGTTTATAACATTATTTTGAATTTTGATTTCATATTTTTTTTGCTAAAAATTAAAGTATTAATAATTATTTATGACAAGCTAAATTTTTATTGTTAATTCTATCTGGTTTTATAATACAGCTTAATTTTAAAATCAAATATCAATTAACTCATAAGATTATTGAATAAATATCAGAAAATTTATTAGAATAAATTTTATATTTCTTGATTATAACTTATAAAACAATAAATTAAAACACCATATTCCTAATAATTTAATAAAAAATTGAATAATCCTAATTAGGATAAATAGGAAATTTATGATGCATAAAAAACAAGAATTAACTGAAGTTAGCGATGCAAAAAGACGTTGGTTAAATTCTCATGATATTGGTTACCAAAAATCAATGGATAATCGACATGTTCAAATGATTGCAATTGGAGGAGCGATAGGAACTGGTTTATTTTTAGGTACAGGTGGTCGTTTACAAATAGCAGGACCATCATTAGTATTAATTTATATTATTTGTGGTATTTTTTCTTTCTTTATTTTACGTGCTTTAGGTGAATTAATTTTAAATCGTCCTTCTAGTGGAAGTTTTGTATCTTATGCCAGAGAATTTTTTGGTGAAAAAGCTTCATATATTGCAGGTTGGATGTATTTTCTTAATTGGGCTATGACTGGTATTGTTGATATTACCGCTGTAGCCCTATACATAAAATACTGGAAAATATTTAGTGCAATTCCTCAATGGGTATTTGCACTAGTTGCTCTTATTGTAGTTAGTGTTATGAATATGGTTGGAGTAAGATGGTTTGCTGAAATGGAATTTTGGTGTTCTCTGATCAAGGTATTGGCGCTCATCTTTTTTTTAGTTATTGGTATAGTAGTTCTTATTAGTGGCCATCCAGTAGATGGTAATATGACAGGTATTCATTTGATTACTGATCAAGGAGGATTTTTCCCTCATGGATTATTATCTGCTTTGGTATTAATACAGGGGGTAGTATTTGCTTTTGCCTCAATTGAATTAGTTGGTACTGCAGCAGGTGAATGCAAAGATCCTGAAAATATTTTACCAAGAGCAATTAATAGTATAATATGGCGCATAGGTGTTTTCTACACTGGTTCAATATTATTATTAGTACTTTTATTACCATGGAATGCTTATCATGCAAACGAAAGTCCTTTCGTTACGGTATTATCTAAATTAGGCATACCATATGTTTGTCATGTAATGAACTTTGTTGTTTTAAGTGCAGCACTTTCTAGTATCAATTCAGGTCTGTATTCTACTGGAAGAATACTAAGATCTATGTCTATGGGCGGATCAGCTCCAAAGTTTATGTCAAAAATGAGCGCTCAGAAAGTACCCTATGCTGGAATTATGTCTACCGTTGCGATTTATATAATTGGTGTATTTCTTAATTATAGTTTGCCTACGAAAGTATTTGAGATTATGATAAATTATGCTTCTCTTGGTATTATTTCTTCATGGACTTTTATAATAATATGTCATTTACGTTTACGTAAAGCTATTCAAGAAGGTAAAGCAAAAGAAGTAAAGTTTAAATTACCAGGTGCACCTTTTACTTCATGGCTAACTCTATTGTTCTTGTTTTGTGTTGTAGTACTAATGGCTTTTGACTATCCAAATGGAACTTATACTATAGCCTCTATTCCTTTAATTGCATTAATCTTAGTAATAGGATGGTTTAGAGTACGTAAGCGTGTTAGAGAAATATCTAAAAAAGAAAAAGCATATTATCATAATGATGATAGTTTAAACTTAAAATAAGCAATATATCAAAATAGTATTATTGTAGTAATAAATGTTGTTATTAGTTAAATATTACAGTCAGTAATATATAAAAACTGGTTTTTATGAAAATTAGATGAATTTTGAAAATTAAATGAATTTTAAATGATCGTATTAACAATATATAATCCATTACGTTTGTTAACTAATAATAAATTGTATGGTGTTAAAATTCATATGATTAATATTTAAAAATTATTAAAATAATTAATTTGATATTTAAAAATCAACAATTATCTAATGATATAATATTAAACGTATTTTATAGTTATTTGAAATAACAGATATTTTAGTTAGATGTTTTTTAAGATGTATAATCTTATTAATTTATATATATAACAAATATTAAGGCGGGAATAATATCCGCCTTAATACTGTTACGTCAAATCCTATATCTTAGTTGAAAGCACAATTTCTAGTTGTTGCTGATCTAAGGAAAATTTTCTGATACCTTCAGATAGTTTTTCTACAGCCATGGGATTTTGGTTTTGTTCCCAACGAAATTCAGATTCTAATATAGGAGTAGACTTATAAAATATTTTATTAGTAAAAATATTTAAGTTTTTTACCAAAGGTTCATGGGTATTTCGCAGTTCATTTAATAAATTTGGAGATATTGTTAAATAATCACAACCCGCTAATGCAGTAATTTGATCTTTTTTACGGAAACTGGCTCCCATGATAATGGTATTATAATCGTGGTTTTTATAGTAATTATAAATATCTTTAATTAATTTTACACCTGGATCTTGCTCTACAGAATATGGATTTAATAAATTACGACTATTGTACCAATCATATACTCGACCAACAAATGGAGAAATTAAAAATGCTTTTGCTTCTGCAGCAGCTATTGCTTGAATTATAGAAAATATTAATGTCAAATTACATTTGATTTTATCTTTTTCTAGTTCTCTAGCAGCACAAATTCCTTCCCAAGTAGACGCTAATTTAATTAAAACACGTGATCGATCTATTCCATTATCTTCATACATGCCAATTAATTTATTTGCTCTATTGATACATGCTAATGTATTAAAAGATATTCTAGCATCTATTTCTGTAGAAATACGACCAGGTATATATTTCAATATTTTTGTTCCAATATCAACAGCAACTTTATCACTAGCATTAATGACCTTTATCTCTTTACTACCACCTTGTTTTCTAGCATAATTAATTGCATTCTCTATTAAATCTTTATAAATATCTAAATTAATAGATTCAAGTATAATAGAAGGATTAGTGGTAGCATCTTGAGGGCAATATTTTATGATGGATTCTATATTACTACTATCTACTACTACGGTAGTATATTGTTTTAAAGCTTCTAATTGATTCATATTAAATCCTTTTAAGAAAATAAATATTTTAAATTAAAATACTAATATTATTTATACTAAAATGAGTAGTTTCTTAAAAATAATTTAAGTTTTATATATTAAATATAATCAATATGTTTACTAGATTATGATTTTTAAAATTTATGATCGCTTATAAACCAAGGATATCAAATGGATGATAAATTAAAAAAAAGTGCTCTGGATTTTCACCAATATCCTATATCTGGAAAAATTCAAGTATCTCCTACTAAACCTTTATTAACTCAACGAGATTTAGCTCTAGCATATTCACCTGGAGTGGCTGCACCTTGTATAGAAATAGCTACAGATGAACTTAAATCATATACATATACTTCACGTGGTAATTTAGTAGGTGTAATATCTAATGGCTCTGCAGTATTAGGTTTAGGAAATATTGGGGCATTAGCTTCTAAACCTGTAATGGAAGGGAAAGGAGTTTTATTTAAAAAATTTTCAGGTATTGATGTATTTGATATTGAAATAAATGAAACAGAACCAGATAAAATAATACAAATAATAGCTTCATTAGAACCAACTTTTGGTGGCATCAATTTAGAAGATATTAAAGCACCAGAATGTTTTTACATAGAAAAAGAACTACGTAATCGTATGAAAATTCCTGTATTTCATGATGATCAACATGGCACAGCAATTATTTGTACAGCAGCAGTCATTAATGGATTATATATCGTAAATAAACATATTTCTGATGTTAAATTAGTAGTTTCTGGAGCAGGTGCATCAGCTATTGCGTGTATTAATCTATTAGTAGAATTAGGGTTACCTAAGTGTAATATAAAAGTTTGTGATTCTAAAGGACTCATTTTCCATGGTCGGGAAGAAAACATGGAAGTAAATAAAGCTAAATATGCAGTTAAAGATGATGGCAAAAGAACTTTAGATGAAATAATTGATGGAGCAGATATATTTCTTGGCTGCTCTGGTCCTAAAGTATTAACTGTACAAATGGTTCAAAAAATGGCTAAAGATCCACTTGTTTTGGCTTTAGCAAATCCAGAACCAGAAATTATGCCTCCATTAGCGAGATCAGTAAGACCAGATGTTATTATTTGTACTGGTAGGTCTGATTTCCCTAATCAAGTTAACAATGTTTTATGTTTTCCTTTTATTTTCCGAGGAGCTCTAGATGTTGGTGCAACAACTATTAATGAAGAAATGAAAATTGCTGCTGTACATGCTATTGCAGCTATTGCTAAGGCTGAACGCAGTGATATTGTTGCATCAGCATATGAAGACCAAGAATTAAGTTTTGGTCCAGACTACTTGATTCCTAAACCGTTTGATCCAAGATTAATTATTCAAATAGCTCCTGCAGTTGCTAAAGCAGCTATGCAATCTGGTGTTGCTACGCGTCCTATAAAAGATTTTGAAGCTTATCGCGAAAAACTTACCGAATTTGTTTATAAAACAAATTTATTTATGAAACCAATATTTTCTCAAGCAAAGAAATTACCAAAATATGTTTTATTAGCTGAAGGAGAGGATATAAGAGTATTACATGCTACACAAGAAATAGTAACACTTGGTCTAGCAAAACCTATACTAATTGGAAGACCAAATATTGTAAATATGATAATACAGAAACAGGGATTAAAAATTGAAATAGGAAAAGATTTTAAACTGATAAATAATGAATCAGATCCTAAATTTAATGAATATTGGAACGAATATTACCAAATCATGAAAAGGAGAGGTATTACTAAAGAACAAGCACAACTTGCAATAATTAATAGTCCTACTTTAATTGGAGCTATTATGTTACATCGAGGTGAAATAGATTCATTAATATGTGGAACTGTTGGCAATTATAGTGAACATTATAGTATAATAGAAAGTGTATTAGGTTTGCGAGATGATGTTAAGGTAGCGGGTACTATAAATGCATTATTATTGCCTAGTGGTAACACATTTATTGCAGATACTTACGTTAACGAAGATCCTACATCAGAACAATTAGCAGATATTACCTTAATGGCATCAGAAACAGTAAAGCGTTTTGGCATGAAACCTCGTGTAGCTTTATTATCTCATTCTAGCTTTGGTACTTCTAATACACCTAGCGCACAAAAAATGAGACGAGCTTTAAAAATCATAAAAGAATTAGCTCCTCAATTAGAAATCGATGGAGAAATGCATGGAGACGCTGCTTTAGTGGAGAATATACGTCGTGAATTAATGCCAGATAGCCCTCTAAAAGGCACTGCTAATTTACTTATTATGCCTAATGTAGAAGCAGCAAGAATTAGTTATAATTTATTACGTGTATCATGCTCAGAAGGAATAACGATAGGACCAGTTTTAATGGGCATGAAAAAACCTGTGCATATATTGACCAGTATTGCTTCAGTAAGAAGAATTGTCAATATGGTGGCATTATCTGTTGTAGAAGCTCAAACTAAACCTTTATAAGTGTTTAAATAATTAGTAATTAATATATTTCTTATACTTACGGTAAGTTAAGACAACCAATCTTTAATAGGTAGAAAGTCTCTATATAAAGAGGCTTCTGCCGAATCTTCATCAAATTGATAATTATACTCCCAGCGCACTAAAGGAGGCATCGAAATCAAAATAGATTCAATCCTACCATTAGTTCTTAAGCCAAATATAGTGCCTCGATCATATATTAAATTGAATTCAACATATCTTCCCCGTCTATACAATTGAAATTGACGTTCTTTTTCACTCCATAATAGATTTTTACGCCGTGCTACAATTGGTTGGTAAGCAATTAAATATCCATTTCCTATAGCTTGTGCAAATTCAAAACAATAATCAAAATCTGGTTCATTAAGATCGTCAAAAAATAAACCTCCAATACCACGCTGCTCATTTCGATGTTTTATATAAAAATATTGATCACACCATTTTTTGTATTTATTGTATACAAATTGACCAAAAGGTAAACAGATATCAAAAGCAGTTTTATGCCAATGTACAACATCTTCTTTAAAAGCATAAAAAGGTGTCATATCAAAACCTCCTCCAAACCACCAAATTGATTTAGCACCAGTTTTTTCTCCCAGAAAAAAACGAATATTAGCATGGCTAGTTGGTACATAAGGATTAAGTGGGTGAACTATTATTGATATACCTAATGCTCTAAAAATATAATCAGAAAATTTTTTATGATATGTTGTTGCTACCGAAGGTATTCTGACATTATCAACGTATGAATAATTTACTCCTGCCTGTTCAAATATTTTTCCATTTTTTAATATACAACTTTGACCTTTACAACCTTTATAATTCCATTGGTCTCTTTTAAAAACTTTATTATAATCTTCTTTTGATAAAACATTACAAATTTTATCTTGTAAGTTAAGTAAAAATTTTTCGACAGAATTTATATTATACATAATGGTTAATTATTGTTAAGATCTAACTTGTTTAAATATAATATTTAATTTTTTTAAAAAATGGTATTTGTTTGTGTAATAATATATTGTTTTAATTTTTAAAATAAAATTTAAATGATATTATATCCTTAATAAACAAATAATTATTTAAATAATATAGTTATTAAAATCAAATTGATTAATTTAATTTTTTAAGATTTATGATAGATATCACGATATAAATAATAACAATATAAAATATAAAAGACGATAACTCAATATTAAATATAGTTATCGTCTTTTAACTTTATTTTATGTTGACACGCATGATGGTTGTTTCACCTATAATTGCTCTTCCTGATAACTTTACTAATTTATTAATTTCATCCATATTAGAAATTACTATTGGAGTCATAGTGGATTTTGCTTTTTTTTCTAAAAATAATAAATCAAATTTAATAATCGGCTCTCCTATTTCAACTTCTTGACCTTCTTTACCTATTCTTTTAAAACCTTCTCCTTTTAATTCAACTGTATCAATTCCAAAATGAACAAATAACTCAATACCATAATCTGATACAATCGAAAAAGCATGGTTAGTCTCAAAAATTTTTCCAATTTTACCTTTAACAGGAGCGACCATCTTATTTCCACTAGGTTTGATTGCAATACCATCTCCTACTATTTTTTCTGCAAACACTACATCTGGGACTTCTTCAATATCAGTAATTTGACCTGATAAAGGAGCAATAATGTTAATCATTTTTCTTTTATCTATCAAATCACCAAAAAGTTTAGATAATAAACCCATAATGTTCTCCTAATATAATGATGGAAGTCTAGTATCGTTTCGTTTATACCTTAGTAAGGTATGGTGGTGTCCTTATTAAAATGATCGATTAACTTCATTAAATCTTCATATGTAGGTTGAAGTAAAGCTGTTTCTGCTAATAATTTAACATCTTTGAAACTAACACTACGAATGATTTTTTTAATTTTTGGAATACAAGCTGAACTCATGCTAAATTCATCTAATCCCATGCCTAACAGTAGTAAAGTTGCACGTTCATCACTAGCAAGTTCTCCACACATTCCTGTCCATTTACCTTCAGCATGAGATGCATCAATAACTTGCTTGATTAGACTAAGTACAGATGGTGTCATTGGATTATATAAATGCGATATTAAACTATTACCACGATCAACTGCTAATGTATATTGTGTAAGATCATTAGTTCCAATACTAAAAAAATCAACTTCTTTTGCTAAGTGATTTGCAATTACTGTAGAAGCAGGAGTTTCGATCATTATGCCAATTTCAATTGAGTCATCAAAAACCTCCCCCTCATTAGATAATTGAATTTTCAATTTTTCAAGTTCAATTTTTAAAACACGTACCTCTTCTACTGATATAATCATAGGAAACATTATTTTTATTTTACCAAAAGCAGACGCTCGTAAAATAGCACGTAACTGAGTATGTAAAATTTCTTTACGATCCATTGCAATACGAATTGCACGCCAGCCGAGAAAAGGATTATCTTCTTTTGGCAACTTCATATATGGTAAATTTTTATCTCCTCCAATATCCATAGTGCGTACTATGATTTCTCTTGATCCCATTGATTCTGTAACGATTTTATAAGCTTGAAACTGTTCTTCTTCTGTAGGTAATGAACAGCGATCCATGAACAAAAATTCAGTTCGATACAATCCTATACCTGCTGCTCCACTAATTTTAACGTTTTGTAAATCTCTTAATGCACTTATATTTGCGCATACTTTAACTGTATGACCATCTATTGTCATAGCAGGTAAATTTTTTATCTTGTTTAGCGTTCTTTTTTCATGAATATACTGTTTATGATTTTTTTTTAATTGTTTATTAGTTAATTGAGATGGATTAATATGTACGAAATTGTTTAATCCATCAAGAATTATTGAATCTCCATTTTTTATATGCAAAGTAGCATTTTTCGTACCAACGATAGCTGGAATTTCAAGAGAACGAGCTATTATTGAGGTATGTGAGGTTATCCCTCCTAAATCAGTTATAAATCCTAATACCATATCTATGTTTAATTGAGCTGTTTCTGATGGAGTTAAATCTTCTGCAACCAAAATTGATCTTTCCATGATTAAATTTATATTATTATTACTTAATCCTAAAATATTTTTTATTAAACGCTTACCTATATCTCGTATATCTACTATACGTTCTTTAAGATACTTGTCTTGTAATTTTTCTAATTCATTTATTTGAGTATCAATAACTAATTTAGTAGCAGCATCTGCAGTTAAACGATCTTTTTTAATAAAATTGATTACTTCGTACTCTAGTTCTTCATCTTTTAACATCATTATATGTCCTTCAAATATTGCTGATTTATCTTCTCCAAAGGACTTATGAGTATTAATCATGATTGTTTCTAATTGTTTTTCTGTTTTACTGCGGCTGTTTAAAAATTTTTGAACTTCTTGATGAATTTTATCTTTGGAAATTTTTTTGTAATTGATTATTATATCATGTTCTTTTAACAATATAGCTTTACCAAAAGCGATACCCGGTGACACTACAATACCTGAAATCATAACATTTCCTTTCTATCACGAGGCTGATTCACTCTACTAATTAAATTAATGGAACATAGTAATAATATCTTAAAGTAAATACAATACAATTATTATTAAATATATTAATTATTTTAATAACTAAAATAATTACTTAAAAAATTATAGAAAATTTATTTTAGTTCATTTATAAAATTAGTTAGGTGTTCAACTGCTATTTGTTCATCTATACCTTCTGCTTTTAAAATAATTACAGAGCCAAAAGATAAACCCAAAGTTTGTAGCTTAAACAAGCTTTTTGCGTTTGCTGATTTACCTTGAGAAATAATTGTTATGTCAGATTGAAAATTTTTTGCTTGTTTAACAAATTGAGCTGCAGGTCTAGTATGTAAACCATTCAATAAATTAATAGTAATTTCTTTTTGAAACATTATCATTTCCTAACTTTATTCAAGTTAATCTTAATTTTATTGTAATAATACAATGGGGTTTTAATATCAATATACTATCTAATATATAAATATTAAATAAGATGAATTTTTTAATAAATTTATCTTTATTGCATTATTTCTTTTTCCGTAAAAACATCATCAAATAAAATAGTACTTAAATATCTCTCTCCAGAAGATGGAAGTACTACAACTATATTTTTATTATTAAATGTCTTCTCTTCTTGTAATTTCAATGCAGCAGATACAGCTGCTCCTGAAGAAATTCCACAAAGTATACCTTCTTGTTCCATTAATTTTCGAGCTACTATTATAGATTCTTCGTCAGAAACAGTAACGACACGATCAATTAGAGTTAAATCAAGATTTCCTGGAATAAAACCAGCACCAATACCTTGAATTTTATGTGTTCCAGGTACTATAGATTTGCCGGATAGAAATTGTGTTATTACTGGGGAGTTAATTGGTTCTACAGCAACTGATATTAAATCTTTTTTACCTTTTGTATTTTTAATATACCGACTTACACCAGTCAAAGTACCACCTGTACCGACTCCTGAAATAAAAACATCTATTTTGCCATTAATATCTCTCCAAATTTCAGGACCAGTAGTATTTTCATGAATTTCCGGATTAGCTGGGTTGTTAAATTGTTGTAATAACAAGTACCTATCTGGATTACTGGTAACAATTTCCTCAGCTTTTCTAATTGCACCTTTCATTCCTTTTATGCCCTCTGTTAATTCAAGATGAGCTCCTAAAGCTTTAAGCAATTTACGACGCTCTATAGACATAGTTTCAGGCATTGTTAAAGTTAATTTGTATCCTCGAGCAGCAGATACATAAGCTAATGCTATTCCTGTATTTCCACTTGTTGGTTCTACTAATCCTACATTAGCTTTTAGCACTCCGCGTTTTTCCGCATCCCATATCATGTTAGCACCTATTCGACATTTCACACTAAAACTGGGATTACGAGATTCTATTTTTACAAATATTAAATTATTTCCTATATGGTTTAATCTAACTAATGGTGAGTTACCAATCGTAAAAGAATTATCTTTGTAAATTTTATTCATATTAACTGTTTAACCGAAATAAATAATAATTACATTAAACACTTAAAGATACCTTTTCTATGATCTTGATAAAGTAAAAAATATGAATATATATATGATAAATAATAATAAATATTTTAGATGCAACAATATTATTACGTATACTGTTATTTATAATATTATAAAATATTTATAGTATAAAAAAGGAAATAACCATCTTTCAGTTTAAGAGTATTACTTTAATGTCATATTATGACATAAATTAAAAAATAAAAAACCAATGTTAAATTATAAAATATTTTTATGAATATAATAATTATATTATTAACATATTTCATGGTAATAAATATATTAAGATGTATAATCAAACTTCAATTGATTTGTAATTAATACAAGATATTAATACTTTTCATATTCACAGAAAAATTAAATAAATTTTCTGTAATTATTTATATTTGATTTTTGAATCATAAACTTGTTATATATTAAAAAATATATTTTCGTAGCATATTAGATATATTACTTTTTTGGTATAATAAAAATTATATTGTTTGAAGGTTAAAAGATTTTCAATCATACATAACATAACAAAACATTATGAAATCAATACTAGATAAAATAGTTGAGCTTAGAAAAAAATTGCTTTATCACGAGCGTTTGTATTATGTACATGATTCCCCTGAAATTCCTGATACAGAATACGATCAAATGATATTGCAATTAAAAAAACTAGAAAAAAAATATCCAGAATTATCTCATAATTATTCTTCAACTCAATTAGTTGGTGGGAAAAGGTTGAAAATTTTTGACAAGATAAAACATCATACTCCAATGTTATCATTGGAAAATATTTTTAATAAAAAAGATTTATTATTATTTGATAGACGTGTAAAGAAAAAATTAAAAAACAATAAAGTACAATATTGTTGTGAATTAAAAATAGATGGTCTTGCGGTTAATTTAATATATGATAATGGCCTGCTTACCAAAGCCGCCACCAGAGGAGATGGTTATACTGGTGAGGATATTACTGATAATATACTAACAATTAAATCTATTCCATATAAGCTAATTGATAATAATATTCCAGTACTTTTGGAAATAAGAGGAGAAGCATTTATGGCTCAAATGGATTTTGAAAAACTTAATGAAGAATCTAGAATAAACTTTAGAAAAACATTTGCTAATCCTCGTAATGCCGCTGCAGGATCTATAAGACATTTAGATCCTAATATTACTGCTAGCCGTTCTTTAAGTTTTTTTTGCTACGGTTTAGGAATTATAAATAAAGGTAATTTATCATCAAGTCATGTAAAAAAATTACAACAATTAAAAGAATGGGGATTACCTGTTAGTAATTATATTAAGATTGCTCAAGATATTAATGATATTTTGATGTTTTATGAGGAAATTAAAAAAATTCGCAATACTCTCGAATTTGATATAGATGGTATAGTTATCAAAGTAGATTCAGAAGAAATGAGACAGTATTTAGGATGCAGCACTAAATCTCCACACTGGGCAGTAGCCTGGAAATTCCCTGCACAAGAAAAAAGTACTTACATTAAAGACGTAAAATTTCAGGTTGGAAGAACAGGTGTAGTTACACCTGTTGCAATTCTTAATCCAATTAAAATAGGGGGAGTAAACATCAAAAGTGCTACTTTACATAATGGCAAAGAAATACAGCGTCTTGGATTGCATATAAATGATTTAGTAATAATTCGTAGAGCCGGAGATGTTATACCACAAGTAATGAATGTAATAACATCAAAAAGATCTAAAAATTCAAAAAAAATAATATTTCCCTGCTATTGTCCAATCTGTAGTTCTCATATAGAGAGGATAAAAGAAAATGGTATTTCACGTTGTACAGGTGGTTTAACATGTAATGCTCAAAAACATAATACTATAAAACATTTCATTTCCAGTAAAGCTATGAATATAAGAGGAATAGGAGATAATTTAATAGATAAATTAATAAAAAAAGGGTATGTTAATACGGTAGTAGATTTATTTTTACTTAGCGAGAAACAATTATTGGATATTGACGGTTTAGGATTAAGATCAGCGCGCAATATATTATTTGCTTTAGAAAAATCTAAACATACTAATCTGCAAAGATTAATTTTTGCTCTTGGTATAAGAGAAGTAGGTGAATTAACTGCTCTTAATTTAGCCAATTATTTTGTTAATATAGAAAATTTTATGAAAGCAGATTTTAATGAATTAATTAAAGTAAGTAACGTAGGTCATAAAACAGCTAAATATATATTTAATTTTATACAAGAAGAGAACAATCAAAAAACAGTATATAGACTAATTGATGAAATAGGAATTTGTTTAAATGGTATCATATTAAAAAACTACTGCAAAAAAAATAAATATTTTTACGGCAAAATAGTTGTCATTTCAGGTTCTTTTGTACATTTAAAACGTAGTTTAATCAAGTCACAATTAGAAGAAATGGGAGTTATAATTAAAAATTACATATCAAAAGAAACAGATTTTTTAATTTCTAATAAATCAAATAACAGTAAATATATCAAAGCACTGAAGCTAAATGTTAAAATAATAAATGAGAATGAGATAGCAGACATGTTAAAAAAACAATAAATATATATTTACTTATAATTTATAAAAAATATTTTGTAGCTAATTATCAATAATTAGCTGTCTTGTTTTGTTCTTTATAAAGTTGAGCAATATATGAACATGCCATTAATTGCACTTGGTGAAATATCATCAATGGTAGTATGATTATTCCTACTGAACTGACTGGAAACAAAATATTAGCCATAGGAATACCGTTAGCTAGACTTTTTTTAGATCCGCAAAATAATAATACTATTGCATCACAACGTTTAAAGTTGAATAAACAAGCTACCAAATAATTGATAATCAATACAAGAAAAAGCAGTATTAGACACTCTATCAAAACCCATAATAGTGTATGTATTCCGACAATATACCATATACCATTAATCACTGCCTCACTAAAAGCAGAATAAACCACTAATAAAATTGATATTTGATCTACTTGATTAATTAGATCATTGTTTTTATCTACCCATTTATAAATCCATCTACGTGATATATGCCCTGCTAAAAAAGGTATTAATAATTGTAATATTATTTTATATATTTGTTCTATTTCATTGTTTATACTTAATCCAGTACTGTGCATTCCTAATACTAATTTGACAATCAAAGGAGAAATAAATATACCTAATATACTTGAAGCTGATGCACTACATACAGATGCTGCAACATTACCTCCAGCTATTGATGTAAGCGCTATAGCAGATTGTACAGTAGCTGGCATACTACATAAATATAAAAAACCATTATCAATTTCTGGGTTGATATTTATTAAATGACACCATATTAAAACCATTCCTAATAGTGGAAACATTATAAATGTACTGAATAATATCCATAAATGTAGCTGCCAGTTACTGCTTCCCATAATAATTTTTTTTCTGGATAACTTAGCACCATGCATAAAAAAAAGAATAAATATAGCTGCAATAGTCAAATATTTAAATAAATTTATAAAATTACCTTTTAATGGAAAAACACAAGCAAGTAAAACAGAAGATATGATTTTAATAATCATTAAATCGATTTTTAAAAATTTCATAGTTATTATTTGTTTGCAATTTTATAATAGACAAAAAATTATCTAAAATAGATAATAATAGAATTGATTAATATAAGGTATACATATTATTCTGAATTTAGAAGTATTTGATATAGATTTATAATCTTTTCCTAAAATCATTAAATTATTATTATTTAATAATTCAGTTTTATATAAAACAGTAAGATAAATTGATAATTATATCGAGTAGCATAAAAGCAAATACGTCTTATCGTATTTTTTTGGGTCGTGCAGGATTTGAACCTGCGACCAATTGATTAAAAGTCAACTGCTCTACCAACTGAGCTAACGACCCAATTTCTATAATATAAAAAATAATCTTAAATTTCCGTAATTACAAAATGTTTTATAAATTTAAATTATATTCAATTTTTAATTATGTAATGGTGGGTAATGACGGACTCGAACCGCCGGCCCCCTCCTTGTAAGGGAGGTGCTCTACCAACTGAGCTAATCACCCGATAATATTTGTATTATTTAACAGCAATTAAATTTGAGTATCATGTTAATTTTTATTAAACTCATAACTCGTATATATGATATAATGGTTCTTTTAGAAATACAAGTTATTATATTAAAATTTATTTTATATTATTTAATAATTACAGTATAACGTAATAT
Source organism: Candidatus Pantoea edessiphila (assembly GCF_002933335.1). Taxonomy (GTDB): domain Bacteria; phylum Pseudomonadota; class Gammaproteobacteria; order Enterobacterales; family Enterobacteriaceae; genus Pantoea_C. Next base: position 84,815 of record NZ_PDKS01000001.1, read on the forward strand.
TTTATTAAGTTAATAAGCATTACTCTAATAGTATTAATCCGGAACTTTAATTAATGAATATCAAAACCCGTTTTGCACCGAGTCCTACAGGTTATTTACATATTGGAAGCATTCGTACTGCTCTTTATTCTTGGCTTTTTGCACGCCATAATAAAGGTACTTTTACACTAAGAATAGAAGATACAGATACAGAACGCTCTCAAACAGAATCTGTTAAAACCATTATAGATAGTTTAAATTGGTTGAATATAGATTGGGATGAAGGACCATATTATCAAACTAAAAGATTGAATCTTTATAATGATGTAATTGATAGTATGCTAAAAATTGGTAGTGCATATAAATGCATTTGTTCTAGAGAACGATTAGAATCTTTGAGAAAATTACAAATAATAAAAGGAGAAAAACCTCGATATGATGGATATTGTAGAACAAAATTTAATTTACCACATAATATACCTCATGTAATTAGGTTTTGTAACCCTCAAAAAGGACATGTAACATTTGATGATCAAATTAGAGGGAAAATTACATTTGATAACGAAGAATTAGACGATTTAATTATCAGGCGTACTGATGGCTATCCTACTTACAATTTTTGTGTAGCAATAGATGATTGGAATATGGGTATAACTCATGTAATTCGTGGCGAGGATCATATTAATAATACACCAAGACAAATAAATATATTAAAAGCTATAGGCGCAAATATACCTAATTATGCGCACGTTTCTATGATATTTGGTCCAGATGGCAAGAAAATTTCTAAACGTCATGGCGCACTGAGTATATTGCAATATAAACATGAAGGATATTTACCAGAAGCTATACTTAACTATTTACTCAGACTTGGTTGGTCTCATAATGATAAAGAAATTTTTACTATTTCTGAAATGATAAATTTATTTACATTAAATAAAGCAAGTAAATCTCCTAGTATATTTAATATTAATAAACTTAAATGGATTAATCATCATTATATTAATGTGTTACCGACAAAATATATAGCAAACCACTTATCTAAACACATTAATGTTAATTCTGAACTGCAAATAGAAAAAATTGTTGAAATATTCAGCAAGGGTTGTAAAACTCTGCAAGAAATGGCTAATTCTTGTCGTTATTGTTATGAAGATATTCAGGAATTCAATACTGATTATGCTATTAAATATTTGAATTTTTCAAATTATAAATTATTAGAGTATATCCGCAATAAATTGCTTTCAATATGCGATTGGAATGCTGAAAATATTAACAAAATAATTTTAAATACATCTAAAGAACTTAAAGTAAATATAAATAATGTATATATGTCTTTACGCGTAGCTATTACTGGCTGTAATTGCTCTCCGGCTATTAATAAGATAATCGAACTAATTGGTTTAAATAAAACCATATCTCGTATTGAAAAAGCTTTGATGTTTATTAAAACAAGCAAATTATCAAAATAAATTTTAATATATATGTCAATGTATTATACTATAATATTTAATGATGTTTTAAGATAATTTACTATTATCTTTGCGGGGCTATAACTCAGATGGAAGAGTACTTACATGGCATGTAAGAGGTCGGCGGTTCAATTCCGCCTAGCTCCATAAATTTTAAATTTCAATTATTATATTTAATATTATATACTATAATTACTACGTTGTTTTGTTTTCTTTAGTATATTATGAATTAACTAAACATTATAACAATATTTGGATTTAATACATAAGCATATGATATAATTAATTAACTTCTATACAAGATGTGATTATGTTCATTTTTGATTCAAATGATTTCTATTACTTACATTAAAATTTTTAGCAATTGATAACCTTTGTGTTGTGTATTGTAGTATTAAAATTAAACAATTGCTACATTGAATAAATTTTAATAAATTTTTAATGAATGTTCAGATAGGATACTGAATATGTTTGAAATGAGCATTATTGAAAAACTGATGAAAGGGGCAAGAAAAGTCAAATTCGCCTTACTAGGACCAGCTTTTATTGCTGCAATAGGTTATATAGACCCTGGTAATTTTGTAACTAATATTCAAGCAGGAACTTCTTATGGTTATAAATTGTTATGGGTCATAGTATGGGCAAACATTATGGCAATGATAATTCAGCTAATGTCTGCCAAATTAGGTATTGTCACAGGTAAAAATCTAGCAGAACATATTAGAGATAGGTTTCCACGTCCTGTAGTATGGTTTTATTGGATTCAAGCTGAAATAATTGCTATAGCAACAGATTTAGCAGAGTTTCTTGGAGCATCACTTGGATTTAAGTTATTATTAGATATTTCTCTATTTAATGGAGCAATATTGACAGGAGTAGCTACTTTTTTAATTTTACTTCTTCAAAATTATGGTCAGAGATCCATTGAAATAATAGTTGGTTCTTTGTTGATTTTTGTAGCTGGTGCCTATGCGATAGAATTGTTTTTTTCAAAACCACAAGTTAATGAGCTAATTTCTGGGTTAGCTATACCTATGTTGCCAAATCTTGAGACAGTTTTTTTATCAGCTGCTATATTAGGCGCCACTATTATGCCTCATGTAATATATTTACATTCAGCTTTAACTCAATTTAATGATGGTAATAATAACATGCACGAACGTTATGCAACTGCAAAAGTAGATGTTGTTGTTGCTATGACTATTGCTGGTTTTGTAAATTTATCTATGATGGCAACTGCAGCAGCAGTATTTCATTTTGGTGGATATTCTGGAATTTCTCAATTAGATCAAGCTTATTTAACTTTGAAACCAATTTTAGGACAAGCAGCTGCAACGATTTTCAGTTTAAGTTTAGTAGCAGCGGGTTTATCTTCTACAGTAGTTGGTACAATGGCAGGTCAAGTTGTAATGCAAGGTTTTGTTCATTTTAGCATACCTTTATGGGTCAGAAGATTTGTAACCATGCTTCCATCTTTTATTGTTATTTGGATAGGATGTGATATAGCCCATATTTTAGTATTAAGTCAAGTAGTATTGAGTTTTGGAATAGCATTAGCTTTAGTTCCTCTAATTACGTTTACAGGAAATAATGAAATAATGGGTAATGAAATGGTTAATTCATCATTATTACAAAATGTAGCCAAATTTATTACTTTAATTGTTTTTTTATTGAATGTTTATTTAATCATAGAAGAAATAAGGGTTGGTATTGCTTCACTTTGAGCAAATAATTATTAATGATCTTAGGAAGAATTGACTCAAGCAACTAAAATATGATGTATTGAGGTATATTTTTTGAATATGTCCCCTACAGGAATTGAACCTGTAATTAACCCTTAGGAGGGGTTTGTTATATCCGTTTAACTAAGGGGACGTTCAATTATCTAAAACAGCAAATTATTATTTCCAATCAATTAATATGTTTATTTGTTAACAATATCTAATAATATTATTGTCTTCTTTAATATCATAATATGAACACTTATGATATTACTTATTTATAATCTTTACTATAAATATTATAAGTAAGTAATATATTTATTATTTGAATAGAATAAATGCTATCAGTAATTAAATTTATACAAAATATTAAGTTACCAATTATAATTTGATTAAATGCATAAACATTATTAAAATTGGATAGTATTATGAAAATTATTATAATGCGTCATGGTGACTCTGTTAAAGATCTAGACAATGATCAAACTAGATCTTTAACACAGTGCGGCATTAGAGAATCACAACAAATAGCACATTGGCTTAAAAAAAATAATGTGTATATTGAATATGCTTTAAGCAGTCCTTATAAAAGAGCAATACAAACTCTTTCAAATATAAGTAACATTCTAATTTTTAATCATCAAATTATTTTACCGGAGTTAAAACCTAATGGAAATCCTTTAATTGTTTTTCAATATTTAAAAAAAATGTTTAATGATGGAATAGAGTCGGTATTATTAATATCTCATTTGCCTTTTATATGTAATCTAATTAATGTTATTTTTCCAAAAAAAACGTTATCTACATTTACACCTGCCTCTATTATTTGCGTAAAAACTTTTTTGTTTACAAAAAAAAGTGAAATATTATGGTCGTTTAGTAGTAATGGTATAATAAAACTTGTATAAGTGTTATTAAATATTACTACATAATAATATCTTATTTAAAATAGCTAATACTAATTCAAATTAAATAATTTTCATTTCTTGTTCAAAGATATTAACTAATTATAATGTAAAGTATTTGATTTAAAATCATTATTTATTGAATATGTAATGCAAGAAAATTAATTATTATTATAAATTTTATTTATTTTGAGTTTTTATATAGAAAATCATTTATTATGTTAAACAACCTTGAAAAGGATCTTAAATGAATCAAATCCATGCGGAAGAAGCATTAAATGAGCTTCGTACTATTCAAGATATGCTTCGTTGGACAGTAAGTCGTTTTTTAGCTACTAAAATTTTTTATGGACATGGTGCAGATAATCCTTGGGATGAAGCTGTTCAATTAATTCTTCCTTCTCTTTTTTTGCCAATAGATATTAAGGAACAGATTTGTCATTCTCGTCTAACTAGTAGTGAACGTAATCATATTATTAAATTGGTTACTCGCCGTATTAATGAATGTATTCCTACCGCTTACTTGACTAATAAAGCGTGGTTTTGTGGTTATGAATTTTATGTTGATAATCGAGTAATTATTCCTCGTTCACCAATTAGTGAATTAATAGAAAATAATTTTATAGGTTTAATAAAAAACACGCCTGACCATATTCTAGATATGTGTACAGGCAGTGGTTGTATTGCAATATCTTGTGCATATGTTTTTCCACAAGCTAAGATAGATGCAGTAGATATTTCAACTGATGCATTAGATGTTGCCAGACAAAATATTACAGAACATCATTTCATTAATAACGTAAACTTAATTCAATCTGATTTATTTAGTAAACTATCTAATATAAAATATGATTTGATTATTACAAATCCACCGTATGTTAGTATTGAAGAAATCAATACTTTGCCTAACGAATATCATTATGAACCAAAAATAGGATTAGCTGCCGGCATAGATGGATTAAAAATTATACGTCGTATTTTAGCCGGTGCTTCAAATTATCTTAATGATAATGGAATTATCATTTGTGAAGTAGGTGATAATATGATTCAAATTATTGAACAATATTCAGATATACCTTTTAATTGGTTAAAATTTGATAATGGTGGTGAGGGGGTGTTTATGATAACACGTAAGCAGCTTATCAATGCTCAACATCATTTTTCTATTTATATGGATTAAAAAAGCAAATAAATTTTGTTTAAATTAATAGGAATATAGTATGGTTGGTAATAGTATTGGACAAATTTTTCGAATAACTACATTTGGTGAATCTCATGGAAAAGCGTTGGGTTGTATAATTGACGGTGTACCACCTGGCATACCAGTTAATGAGTCAATCATTCAGCATGATCTCAATCGCCGTCGACCAGGTAGTTCTCGTTATACTAGTAAACGCAATGAATTAGATAAAATAAAAATACTTTCTGGTATATTTGAGGGTACTACTACAGGAACGCCTATAGGTTTAATTGTTGAAAACATTGATTGTAGACCTCAAGATTACACTAATATTAAAGGTGTATTTCGTCCAGGACATGCGGATTACACTTATGAAAAAAAATATGGAATACGTGATTATCGAGGAGGAGGACGTTCTTCTGCTCGAGAAACTGTTATGCGAGTTGCAGCAGGAGCAATTGCAAAACAGTACTTAAAAATGAAACACAATATATTAATTAGAGGTTATATATCACAAATTGGCAATGTTCATTGCGAATTTAAAAGTTGGGATATTGTTGAATCAAATCCGATATTTTGTCCTGACCCTGATAAATTAGAGATATTAAATAGATTAATACTAAATTTAAAAAAAGAGGGTGATTCTATTGGAGCTAAATTAACAATAAGAGCTGAAAATGTACCAGCAGGATTAGGTGAACCAGTTTTTGATAGATTGGATGCGGATTTAGCTCATGCATTAATGAGTATCAATGCAGTGAAAGGTGTTGAAATTGGTGATGGGTTTGCAGTAGTACATCAGCGCGGTAGCCAACATAGAGATGAAATTAAGCTAAATGGTTTCCAAAGTAATCATGCAGGAGGAATTTTAGGTGGTATTAGTAATGGTCAAGATATTAATATTAATATAGCAATGAAACCAACTTCTAGTATAACAAAACCAGGACAAACTATCAATAACAATGGTGAAGAAATGCAAGTAATTACTAAAGGAAGGCATGATCCTTGTGTAGGAATTAGAGCTGTTCCTATAGCTGAATCGATGATTGCGATAGTATTAATGGATCATTTGTTAAGAGATAGGGCTCAATGCTATGATGTGAATTCTACTTGTTTTTATTATTAATTCATATTTAATATTAAATTTAGATAAATAAATACAATATGAGACATAAATTAAATAAAATTGTTTAGTTTTATTTAATTTATTTTATATAATATACAATGCATTAAAAATAAACATCTTGTGTTTTTTATATTTCAAAGAGAGATCGTTATATGTTTATTTTTTGTTTTAAATATAACAATTAGTATTTGTTATTAAATTTGATAAAAATAGCAGTAAATTTTTAATGCAATCAAACAATTTATATTGGGATAAATGTCAATGTCAGTGAAATCTAACAATTCCATTTTGATTTTAAATCAATATATTATGAATCACAAGATACAATTTAGTTTTATTTTATGCAAAAAGAGGAAGTTTTAATGAAATCTGCTGTTATTACTGGCTTAGGAATTATTTCTAGTATTGGCAATAATCAGCAAGAAGTATTGAATTCCCTTATTGTAGGTCGTTCTGGTATAACATTTTCTAAAGAAATGAAAGATTCTGGTATGCGTAGTCAAGTTTGGGGTGATATTAAATTAGACACTAGTGGTTTAATTGATCGCAAGATTTCAAGATTTATGAATGATGCATCAATTTATGCTTATTTGTCAATGAAAGAAGCAATTAAAGATTCTAGATTAAAAAGTTATACTTATCAAAGAAATCCACGAGTTGGCGTCATTGTTGGTTCAGGAGGAGGTTCGCCTCATTTTCAGGTATTTGGAGCCGATGCGATGCGAAGTGCACGTGGAATAAAAGCAGTAGGTCCTTATATTGTAACTAAAGCTATGGCTTCAGGGATTTCTGGTTGTCTTGCAACATCTTTTAAAATTTATGGAATAAACTATTCAATTAGTTCTGCTTGTGCTACTTCTGCACATTGCATTGGTAATGCAGTTGAACAAATTCAATTTGGTAAACAAGATATTGTTTTTGCAGGAGGGGGTGAAGAACTCAGTTGGGAAATGGCATGTGAATTTGATGCTATGGGTGCTTTATCTATACATTACAATAATAATCCCGAAAAAGCATCTCGTACTTATGATAAAAAACGTGATGGCTTTGTTATTTCAGGTGGTGGTGGTATAATTGTAGTAGAAGAATTGAAACATGCGTTAGATAGAAATGCTCCTATCTATGCTGAAATTATCGGTTATGGCGCAACTTCAGATGGATTAGACATGGTTCACCCTTCAGGTGATGGTGCCGTTCGTTGCATGAAAATGGCAATGCAGTATATTAAAAATCCCATAGATTATCTTAATAGTCATGGTACTTCAACGATAATTGGAGATAAAGTAGAGTTAGAGGCAATACGCAAAGTATTTGGTAGAACTATACCTAATATCTCTGCAACTAAATCAACAACTGGACATTCTTTAGGAGCAGCTGGTGTTCATGAGGCAATATATTGTTTATTAATGTTAAAACATGGATTTATAGCTCCAAGTATTAATATTGACTCTTTAGATCCATTTGCTGAAGGAATCAATATAATCACTAAAACTACGAAAAAGAACCTTAAAACTGTTATGAGTAACAGTTTTGGTTTTGGTGGAACTAATGCAACTTTAATAATGCGCAAATATTAACCATGATGAAACAATTATTGTTTATATTGATATAAAATTAACTTATTTTAATTGATTTAACTGTTTTAGATTTGTATTATTTTATATAATCTTCATTATAAATACATTCATGAATGATAAAAATATATACTCGAATAACTATCTTAATGTATTTTATTGTATTTAGGCAAATTTGGTGAAAATATTAGTTGACGAAACTATTCCTTATGTAAGCGATATTTTTAAAAATAGTGGTAATGTAGTGAAAATTTCTAGTAGAGAATTATTAGGTAATGATCTACTAGATGCAGATTGTTTGATAATACGTTCAGTTACTAAAATTAATAAACAATCTTTAGTAGATCGCAAATCAATAAAATTCATAGGCTCTGCTACTTCAGGGATTGATCATGTTGATGTAGACTGGCTAAAAAAATTGGGTGTTGCTTTTTCAGCAGCACCTGGTTGTAATGCTGTTGCAGTAGCTGAGTATGTTTTTACTTCTTTATTATTTCTAGCTGAACGTAATAATTTTCAAATTAAAGACTGCATTATAGGTATAGTTGGAGTTGGGCATATTGGATCCTATTTAAATAAAATTTTAAGTGCTTGGGGAGTTGTAACATTACTTTGCGATCCACCACTATCGGATAAAATTCATAAAAAAAAGCAAAATTATTTTTATTCACTAAATGAATTAGTTAATAAATCTGATATAATTACTTTTCATATTCCATTAGTTTATAAAGGTAAATATAAAACTTTTCATATTATAAATGAAAAAATACTTCTATCTCTTAAAAAAAATGCTATTTTAATAAACTCTTCTCGAGGTGCAATTATTAATAATGAAGATCTTATTGATGTATTAAAAATACGTAAAGATATAAAGTTAGTAATAGACGTGTGGAACGAAGAAGAAAATGGATTATCAATTGATTTATTGAGTAAAACAATTATTGCTACACCACATATTGCAGGTTATACAATAGAAGCCAAGATAAATGCAATTATTAAGTTATACGAAAGATGGTGCAAATTAATAAACAAACCTAAGAAAATAAAAATAAATAAATTTTTAATTGAGCCAACATTTAGCAATATTTTTTTACATGGTAGAATTACGCAGTCAAAATTAAGTAAATTAGCTAATTTAATTTTCAGTATTTATGTGGATGACAGTTTATTGCGTAATACAACAATAATGAATTATTATTCATTCAATAACTTGCAAAATCATCACAGAATTCGTAGAGAATGGTTTTCCTTAAAAGTTAATTGTGATAATTATGAAACATTTAATATTCTAAAAAATATTGGTTTTAATGCTTTTTTTGAACAAAAGGTTTAAAAACAGTGTTTTTAATATCTCTTTCATAGAGATTATGTTATATGAATTAGTTTCCTAAATTAATATAGTAACTTAAGATTGATATCTTTTATTTAAATGGTATTGAAATAAATACATATCTTTTTTATAACAGTTAATTTAAGATAAGCAAAATATTTACTGAATAATTATTTTAATTATATTAATAATTATTGTATTTGCAAGATTCTTTGTGATATTAACAGAAATTAAATATAAATTAACGTAAGGTTCGTTAATGTTTTATGAAAAAACAAAAAAAATAGCAATGTGTATTGAATACGATGGTAGTAACTATTATGGATGGCAACGCCAAGAAAAAATAGCTACCGTACAAGAAACAATAGAAAAAGCTATTTCAAAAATAGCTAATCATTCAGTTAATGTTTTTTGCGCAGGTCGTACAGATACAGGAGTTCATAGTACAGGACAAATAATACATTTTGAAACAAACGCCAATCGTAATATAAGTGCTTGGACAAAAGGTGTTAACTCTAATTTACCCAATAGTATCTCCGTTCTGTGGGTCAAAAACGTATCCAATAAATTTCATGCTAGATTTAGTGCAGTTGCTAGAAGATACCGTTATATAATTTATAATTATTCTATGCGTCCAGCTATTTTAAATAATGGTTTAACACACTGTTACTATCCCTTAAATATACAGACAATGCAATATTCTAGTAGATGTTTATTAGGAGAACACGATTTTTCAGCATTTTGTGGTTCTCCTTGTCAGTCTATAAATTTTAAAAGAAATATAATACATCTTAATATTATACGTTTAGGATATTATGTAATTATAGATATTAAAGCAAATGCTTTTTTATATCATATGGTACGTAATATTGTAGGAAATTTAATTGATATTGGTATAGGAAAAAAACCATCATCATGGATGAGAATATTATTATTATCAAAAAATCGTACTTTTGGATGTTCAACAGCTAAAGCTAAAGGACTATATTTAGTTGAAGTAGAATATCCTGCGTATTTTTGTTTACCTAGAGTATCTATAGGACCGTTATTTTTACAGAATATAAAAAAAATGTATTAATATATCCATACATAAATATCATATTATACAATTAATTTATTTTTGATCAATATATTTCCTATAACAGAAGAAGATAGCTATCATAAATAATACCAACTTTGTTGTTTTAGTAAAGTGAATATGACCATTGATGAATTATGAAATAGGTATAGCATAAATGAGCTGGATTGAACGTATTTTTAATAAAAGCAAGATTGCTCCTCTTTTACGTCGTACTAATATACCAGATGGAATATGGACTAGATGCGATAACTGTAATCAAATATTATATCGAATCGAATTAGAACGGAATTTAAGAGTATGCCCAAAATGTGATCATCATATGATAATAAAAGCTCGAGATCGCTTAAATCATTTATTAGATTTAGATAGTACAATGGAGTTAGGTGATAAATTAGAACCTAAAGATATACTTAAATTTCGCGATTCTAAAAAATACAAAGATCGTTTGTTATCTGCTCAAAAAAAAACTGGAGAAAAAGATGCCTTAGTTGCAATGAAAGGAAAATTATATGAAATTCCTGTTGTAGCTGTAGCATTTGAATTTGATTTTATGGCTGGGTCAATGGGATCTGTGGTTGGTTCTCGTTTTGTTCTTGCAGTAGAACAAGTTATGAAGGATCTTTGTCCTCTAATTTGTTTTTCTGCTAGTGGTGGCGCACGGATGCAAGAAGCATTGATATCTTTGATGCAAATGGCTAAAACCAGTGCTGCATTAGCAAAAATGGGGGATTTAGGTTTGCCTTACATATCAGTGCTTACTAATCCTACTTTAGGAGGTGTTTCTGCAAGTCTTGCAATGTTAGGTGATCTTAACTTGGCAGAACCCAAAGCTTTAATAGGATTTGCTGGACCTCGTATTATAGAACAAACAATAAGAGAAAAACTTCCTCTAGGTTTTCAACGTAGTGAATTTCTTATTGAAAAAGGTGTTGTTGATATGATAATTAGAAGACCTCAAATGCGCTATAAGTTAGCAAATATAATATCCAAAATGATGAATATTCCTGCTCCATCGATAGATGATGGCGAAAAGTTTAATTTTAGTAATCAATCAAATAACAATTATAATAAATAGATATATAACTGTTTTTACAAGTATATATGAAGATGATAAAAAAAAACAATTGTCAATTTTACAATAAATCAAATTCATTACAATCATGGCTTGATTATTTAGAACGTATTAGTAATAACGTATATTTAGATATAAATAAAATAAAATCAGTAGCAAAAAATTTGAATTTATTAACACCAAAAGAATTTGTGTTTATTGTTTCAGGAACAAACGGAAAAGGTACTACATGTCGTACAATGGAAGTACTTCTTCTAACATCCGGATATCGTGTTGGTGTCTACAGTTCACCACACTTTTTAAGCTACATTGAAAGAGTGCGTATTCACGGAAAGGTATTAACTGAAAAAGAACACATTAATTCCTTTAAAGAAATTGAAAAAAATCGCAATAATATTTTATTGACTTATTTCGAATTCAGTACTCTTTCAGCATTATATTTATTTAAACAATCAAATCTTGATGTAATAATTTTAGAAGTAGGAGTTGGTGGTAGGCTAGATGCTACAAATATTATTGATGCGGATGCTGCTATCATTACTAATATAGCTATTGATCATACAAATCTATTAGGAGTAGATAGAGAACAGATTGGTATGGAAAAAGCTGGTATATTTCGTCCAAGTAAATTAGCAATAGTAGGTGAATCTGATATACCCTCTAGTGTTTTGAAAATTGTTAAAGAAAAAAAAATAAATCTATTGCAAATTAATAAAAATTGGTTTTATCACAAACAAGATAAACAATGGTGTTTATATGATAGTTATGGTTCTTTAAGTAATTTACCTTTTACACAAGTTCCTTTACCTAATGTTGCTACTGCCTTAGTAGCTTTGCGTGCTTCTAGATTTCAAATATCTACGGAACAAATTTATAAACAATTAATAAAAATAAATTTACCTGGTAGATTTCAAATAATACGTAAATATCCATATATTATTTTTGATGTTGCTCATAACCCACACGCAGCAAATTATTTATCTTCTTGTCTGGAGATTTTACCACAAAAAGGTAAGGTACATGCATTAATAGGTATGTTTCAAGATAAAGATATCAAAGGAACTGTAACTGCTTTAAAAAAGCAAGTTGATTATTGGTATTGTGTAACGCTAAATTGTCCGAGAGGAGCCAAAGCTGATCAGATTAAATCACATTTAACAAATGCATATGTTTTTGCGGATATTAAATGTGCTTGGGAAGTAATTATCAAAAACGCACAATTTCAAGATACTATATTAGTGTGTGGCTCATTTGTTACAGTATCTCAAATTATGAATTTAATTACTAATAAACAATATGTTTATTAGTAATTAAATTTATATTTTATTGTATTTTATGTTAATACATAATATGTTCTTTAATTTAAATAATTCATCTAAATGTAGCTAATAGATTATTATCAATAAATATTGTTTGAATAAATAAAAAAATATATTAGTTAAAATGAATAAAATATTTTTTATATTAATTTTAATTATATTATTGAATAATTTAATACATTAAAAAGTGATATTTAACTTGAAATACATTAATGTTAGTATAATGTAGATATATTATTAATTGAATTAAGTAAAATTTTAATAATTAAAATATGTTTGTAATTAATCAAATATATTTATATAAATTAAATTTGTTTTAATATTTAACATAATATTAAGTTAATTGAAAAAATGATTAGAATATATAAACTTATAATTTTACTTGTTTTAGTGTTTTTACATAAAATATTTATAAAACTTTATCTTATGTTTTCTAACAATTTGTAATATTTTAACTCGAGGTTAAACAATATGATTTGGATTGATTACATAATACTTAGCATGATTGCTTTTTCAGTTTTTATTAGTCTATTTCGTGGGTTTATATACGAAGCTTTGTCTTTGTTTACTTGGGTATGCGCATTTTTCTTATCCAATGTATCTCATGAATATATCATGACATGGTTGCCATTATTTTTTGGCAATTATTTAATTAGGAAAATCATTGCTATAACCTTGCCATTTTTTATTACTATGATTATAGGTGCATTATTAAATAATTTAATTAGAATCCTAGTAGTAAAAAATGGTTTATCTGGTACAGATAGAATACTTGGAATATGTTTTGGAGCAATACGTGGAGTTTTAATTGTATCTTTAATTATTTTTTCCTTAAATATTTTTACTGATATTGCTAAAAGTACAGATTGGAAAAAATCACAATTAATTCCTCATGTTAATCACTTAATAAAAAATTTTTTTGATTATTGTAAGACATATCGTATTTTGAATTTCGATGAGCATAAAACATGTTAAAAACATACTTCTTCTAAGGAAATATTATAATGTGTGGTATTGTTGGCATTGTTAGCTTTATATCAATAAATCAGTATATATATGATTCATTGACAGTGCTGCAACATAGAGGACAGGATTCTGCTGGTATTTGTACTATTGACAAATCAAATTGTTTTCGTTTAAGGAAAGCAAATGGTTTGGTAAGAGACGTTTTTAATAAAAAACATATGAAATATTTACAAGGAGATATAGGTATTGGTCATGTAAGATACCCTACTTCAGGAAGTTCCTGTGCTTCAGAAGCACAACCATTTTATGTTAATTCACCTTACGGTATTACTTTAGCACACAATGGCAATTTAACTAATGTTGATGAATTGCGTAAATATTTATTTAAAAATAGTAGACGTCATGTAAATACTCATTCAGATTCTGAAGTTTTGCTTAATGTTTTCGCTCAAGAATTAAGCGATTTTCAACATAATTCTTGTCTGAAATATCAAGATATATTTAAAGCAGTTACTGGAGTTCATAAAAAAATAAGAGGTGCTTATGCAGTAATATCAATGATCATTGGACATGGAATAGTAGCTTTTAGAGATCCCCATGGAATTCGTCCTCTTATATTAGGAAAACGTATTACCGCAAATCGTGCTGAATATATGGTAGCATCTGAAAGTGTAGCCTTAGATATAACTGGATTTACAGTCCTTCGAGATGTTGCGCCCGGAGAAGCAATTTATATTACTCAGCAAGGTAAGTTGTTTTCTTGTCAATGCGCTGAAAATCCCCAAAACAATCCATGTTTATTTGAATATGTTTACTTTGCAAGACCAGATTCTTGTTTAGATAAAATATCTGTTTATAGTGCTAGAGTAAGAATGGGCACTAAACTTGGAAAAAAAATTTCTCGAGAATGGAAACACTTAAATATAGATGTTGTTATTCCAATTCCTGAAACTTCTACTGATATAGCATTAGAAATCGCACATATTATTAATAAACCATATCGACAGGGATTTGTAAAAAATAGATATGTAGGTCGTACTTTTATAATGCCAGGAAATAATGTAAGAAAGATAGCAATCAAGCGTAAGCTTAATACTAATCGAGCTGAATTCATTAATAAAAACGTATTACTAGTCGATGATTCAATTGTAAGAGGTACTACTTCAAAACAAATCATAGAAATGGCAAGAGAAGCTGGAGCAAAAAATGTTTATTTAGCTTCAGCTGCGCCGGAAATTAGATTTCCAAATTTTTACGGTATTAATATGCCTAATTCAACAGAATTAATAGCACATGGACGTAAAACAGAAGAGATTTGTGCCTTAATTAAATCAGATGCACTAATTTTTCAAGATCTTAATGATCTTATTGAAGCAGTACGAGAAGAAAATCTAAATATTACTCAATTTGAATGTTCGGTTTTTAATGGTGTTTATATAACTAGAGATATTGATGAAAATTATTTGAACAATTTTAATTGTGTATATGATAAAAAAAGTAAAGTGACTTTATGCCGTGAAGTAGAAAATCTTGAAATATATAATGAAGAAAATTAAATACTCTAAAACCAATAAATTAATTGATTAGTTTTATATTAAATATTAAGGTCGATTTATGAAACGACTTATTGTTGGAATTTCAGGAGCTAGTGGTATTATATATAGTTTACGAATGCTACAAGTTTTAAAAGATTTAGAGGATATTGAAACACATCTCATAATGAGTCATTCTTCTTATGAAACGTTAAAGATAGAAAGTGATTTTAGTTTAAGTAAAGTTCATAATTTAGCAAATGTAGTACATAATGTTAAAAATATAGCAGCTAGCATTTCATCAGGTTCTTATAAAACTATTGGTATGGTAATTTTACCTTGCTCAATTAAAACTCTTTCAAGTATTGTTAATTGTTATAGTGATTCACTGTTGACCCGAGCTGCTGATGTTGCGCTTAAAGAAAACAGGAAATTAATATTATGTCTGAGAGAGACACCATTACATATTGGTCATTTACATATGATGATCAGGGCTTCTAGATTAGGTGCTATCGTTATGCCTATGGTGCCAGCATTTTACCATAATCCTACAACTATAGACCAAATAATTAACCAAACAGTTAATCGAATTATTGATCAATTCGATATTGTATTACCTGAAGATTTATTTAAACGTTGGAACGGTATATAATTAATAATTTTCATTTAATAGAACACCTGTAAAAATACTAAGGAAGAAAGTAATCATTTTATTTGCTGCAGAGATTGAATTGCAGTTAAAGCAATAGTATACACTATATCATCTACAGAAGCTCCCCGGGATAGATCGTTTACTGGTTTACGAATTCCTTGCAACATTGGTCCAATAGAAATCAAATTGGCTGAACGTTGTACTGCTTTATATGTAGTATTTCCTGTATTGAGGTCTGGAAATATAAATACTGTAGCTTTACCAGCTACTTTAGAGTTCGGTGCTTTAAATTTAGCTACATCTTCAACAATTGCTGCATCATATTGTAAAGGACCATCAATTATTAAATCTGGTCTTTTTCTTTGAGCTATAATAGTTGCTTGACGGACTTTTTCAACATGGTTACCAAATCCAGAATTTCCAGTTGAATAAGATATCATTGCAACAATTGGCTGAATACCAAAAAACTTGGCAGAATCAGCAGATTGAATTGCTATTTCTGCCAGTTGCATAGGATTAGGATCTGGATTTATCGCACAATCACCATACACAAGAACTTTTTCAGGTAATAACATAAAAAAAATTGATGAAATTAATGAATTATTAGGTGCGGTTTTTATTATTTGCAATGATGGCTTAATTGTGTGCGCTGTTGTATGAACAGCACCAGAAACTAATCCATCTACTTCGTTGTTTTCCAACATCATAGTTGCTAATACTACATTATCTTCTAGTTGTTCTTGTGCTATTGATTCTGTCATTCCTTTATTTTTACGTAATTCAACCAGTCTTGGTATATAATTATGTTTTATTTTATTGGGATTAATAATTATGATATCGCTTTTTAAATCAATATGTTCCGATAAAGCTATATCTCTTATTTCATCTGCACATCCTAATAGAATACAGCTTGCTATTTTTCTTTCAGTACAAATAGTTGCTGCTTTTATAGTACGAGGTTCATTACCTTCTGGCAAAATAATACATTTATTTGATTTTCGTGCTAATTCAGTTAGATGATACCGAAAAGCTGGTGGTGAAAATAAGCGATAAATACTATTAGAAGAGAATTTTAGTGAATTAATCCAATTAGTACTAATGAAACCGGCTATATATTTTTGTGTTTTTTCAATACGATAAATATCATCAGCAGGTATATTTATGTTTAAATTTTGCAAATTAATAGATGTTTGCCAAGTATTAGAACTAACCATAAACACTGGTACGCCCGTCTGAAAAGAACATTCACATAATTTAGTGATACAATTGTTAATTTTATAATTACCAGTTAGTAAAATTGCCGCAATTTTTACTCCATTCATAATTGCTAAACATATTGCAATTATTACTTCCGGTCTATCCGCAGAAGTTATTAACATTGATCCAGGTTTTAAATATTTTACTATATTTGATAGGCTATAATTACAGAAAGTTATAGATTTTATTCTACGAGTTATAATATCACCTCTATTAATAATATGTGCTTTAAGGTGATTATATATATCTATCGCTCTAATTGACATAAGATCATGATTCCATGGTATACACCCAAGAATAGGCACAGGAATATTTTCACTTATTTTATTAATATATTCATTCCGGTGAAAATTTATATCTATATCACTATCATTAGTTATTTCCGAAATATCATGGTAAATATGGTTATGTTGATTCATAGGAGCGTTTAATTTATTAATTATAACACCAACTATATTCTTGTTTTTTATTCCACCAAAACTGTTGGAAGTTAATTTAATATGTTCTTTAATATGTAATAAGTCACCACTATCTATCGACAATATAAAAATAATTTCTGCATTTAATGCTTTAGCTATTTCATAATTTAATGAGTTGGAAAATTGGTATTTTATCGGTAAACCTTCAATTAAAACTACTTCTATATTCTTTGAACAAAAATAATATTTAGATATAATTTCTTCTATTAAAATATCTTGTCTATTAACACTTAGTATTGACTTAACAACTTTCATTTTTAATGATTTGTTAGCGGCAATTAAATTGTGTTTACTAAATATATCATTAAACTGATCGTATTTATCATTTTGTATAATTGGTCTAAAAATTTTAACGCTAATGTCTTTACGTTCTATAGCATGAATTAATCCCAATATTACGCTTTGAAAGCCTACATTTTCATAAATCGGAACGAGTATAATAGCACGTGGCAATATTCAATCCTTAAATTTTATCTTAAAAATAATCAACATTATTTATTTAATTTATTTATAAATAATTACTTTATTAAATTTGATGTTTCTTTAGCAATTATCAGTTCTTCATTAGTTGGAATAACTAATATTTTACGGTAATTTTTTTTATTTATATATCCACACTTACCAAACCTATTAATCAGGTTAAGTTTATAATCAATTTTAAAATTTAATATTTGTAATTTTTTTAATACAAAATCGCGCACCATAGCAGAATTTTCACCAATACCTCCAGTAAATACCAATGCATCAAGCCTGCCTTGCATTACAGTAGTATAACTGCCAATGTATTTTGCTATACGATGACAAAACACATCCATTGCACGTTTTGCCTCTTCCTTAGTTGTATAATTATCTTCAATATAACGACAATCACTTGTAATTTCAGTTAGTCCCAATAAACCAGATTTTTGTGTTAATAATATATCTATTTCCTTTATACTCATACCCAATGAGTTATATAAAAAAAATATTATTGCTGGATCTATATCACCACTTCTAGTCCCCATTACAAGTCCTTCTAACGGTGTTAATCCCATTGAAGTATCTACACAGATACCATTACGAATAGCAGATATTGAACTGCCATTTCCTAAATGGCAACTTATTATATTAAGTGTTTTTTGTGTTTTTTTTAATATTTTTGCTGCTTGCTGCATTACATATAAATGGCTTATACCATGTGCTCCATAGCGACGTATACCATGATCTGTGTACAATTTATATGGTAAAGCATACAAATAAGAAGACTCTGGAATTGTTCTATGAAAAGTAGTATCAAATACTGCAACATTTTTGTCATTTAGTTGAGGAAAATTTTTCATTGTTTCATTAATACCAACTAGATGTGCTGGAATATGTAATGGCGCAAATGAAATAGCATTTTCAATGTTTTTAATGATTTCTTGATTTATTATTACAGAACTGGTTATATCTTTTCCACCATGTACTATACGATGCCCTATTGCTGCAACTTTGTTTAATATTTTGGTCTCTTCTTTTAGAATATTTTCAATAATAAATTTAAGTATTTCTTGATATTTAATTCCTTTTTTTAATATTGCTTCTTTTTTTTGATAATTAGATATCCATGTTATTTTTGAAAGATAACAAAATTCAGCCAAACCAGAAATATACTTATTACCTTTAGTAGAATCCATTATAGTAAATTTAATTGAAGAACTACCACAATTCAGAACTAATATTAATTTGTCTGACATATACTTGCCTTTATATAAAAATCAAATTTTATTCAAAAGATTTATAATTTATTACCTTAATTTGTTAATATTTAAATTATCGATAATTATTAATATTTATTATTTAGTTATATATAAAAGAAGATAAATTATACATTTGATCCTATATAATGTATTAAAATATATGCCCATAAAAATATTAACAAAATACAAATTTTTAGTTAATGAATTATTAATTTTATCGATTAATTTTATTTAAATTAACAATAGATATTATAATAAAAAAAACTTCTGTTAGTATAACTTTAATTACATCTTGTAGTATAACTTTAATTACATCTTGAGAAGGAAAGTAATCTATTGTCTATGAAATTTAAAGTTTCAATCTATATTGTGACTATTCTTAAGATATTAAAAAATAACAATAAAATATCGGCAGTAAAAAACTATTGAGCAATATTTTATTTATTATAAATAATATTATTATACATTTCATCAAAAAAATTATATGTAAGATTTACTCCATTCTGTTGCTAAAAGCAATCCTTACTTAATGTAAGAAGATAATTTCGACCGTATTTTCATCGCGAAAATTGAGCATTAAGAGTAATTATTACAAAATATATTAAAGGAATTATTGATGATTTACAGTAATATGTTATTACTTGTATTTATAAATACAGCAACTACTATCGTCAATAATAAAGAATTAATATCAGGTTGATTTATCTATTTGCTAATTTAAATTATCTAGAATCAAAGTATGTTAATAATCTATTGAATTAATTATTGATTGATATCAATAATTAATGTATTTGATAGCATATACAATAGTCAATTATTTATACTAGGATAATAATAATTTATTTTATATACTTTTTTAATTTACTATCTTTGGTTGTTTTTTATTAGGAATAATTATTACAAACGTTATTATTTAACTCGATTTAGTTGTTAATAAATATTGGATATTTGGTTGTTAAAGAAAAAATTCAGCAACAAAATTTATTTATTTTATTAAAAAAAAGAACGTTTTAGACAAGATATTTATTTATCAATGTAAAATTGATAATAAATTTATGGTTTCCTATTACTTATGTTTAATAGTGTTATCAATATGTTGCCTTGATATAGCTTATCTTACATTTAACTATTTAATGTAATTAACAATGATATTTAAAAACAAATGTATTTGATCATTAAAATTAATTTACAAAATTGTTGTATAGAAATAACAGATAAGTATTATATTTCGTTAAATAATGTTGGTATTATAATACATTAAACAGAAAAATCGTATGTTCAATGAAATACTACATTTTTATTTAAAAACAATTACTAATTGATGAAGATCTTTTTATAAAAATTGCTTATTAAATATGTTTAAATTTCAAAAAGTAATTTAAAATATATTATATAAAATTGATTTTCTACTATTTAGACATTATAGAATATTTTTAACATATGATTTTAATTTAAAAATTATCTGTAGAATATTTATGTTATCATTAAGGAGTTATGTTAAAAGGAGTTATGTTAACAAAAACATGTCAACAAATAATGCAATGATGGGTCAAATCTGGGCTTTTGCTAGCTTTATTATTACTACATTTTGTTTTTGTATTTTGATGTTATTTGGAGGTTGGTTTTTAGGTGGTAGATCTCATGGACGTTATAAAAATATACCATTTGAATCAGGCATCAAATCTGTAGGTGACACTCATATTAAATTATCAATAAAATTTTATTTAGTTGCTATGTTATTTGTAATTTTTGATGTTGAAGCTTTATTTTTATATGTATGGGCTGTTTCAGTAAGAGAAAATAGTTGGTTTGGTTTTACAGAAGCTGCAATATTTATTACAACAATTTTGTTAAGTTTAATTTATATTGTAAGATTCGGGGTATTAAATATAGTTCCTAAACATCGTTAGATTCAATTTTATTTATATAAAAATATATTAAGTATTAAATATCAGGTAAAGTGAATTATGGATTATACATTAACTAAGGTAAACAATAATACTTGCGAAGATGATCATTATCCTCTGATAAAAAAACAAACAGTTAGTGATCCTTTACAAAAAAATATTAATCGAAACGTTTATATGGGAAAACTTAAACATGCTTTAAATAATATAGTAAATTGGGGTAGAAAAAATTCACTTTGGCCTTATAATTTCGGGCTTTCTTGTTGTTACGTAGAAATGACCACATCTTTTACTGCTGTTCACGATGTAGCAAGATTTGGTTCTGAAGTATTACGTTCATCACCACGTCAAGCTGACTTCATGGTCATTGCTGGCACGCCTTTTATAAAGATGGTTCCAGTAATTCAACGTCTATATGATCAAATGTTAGAACCGAAATGGGTTATTTCAATGGGATCATGTGCTAATTCAGGAGGTATGTATGATATATATTCTGTAGTTCAAGGTGTTGATAAATTTTTACCAGTAGATATTTATATACCGGGATGTCCACCTCGCCCTGAAGCTTATATGCAAGCATTAATGTTACTTCAAAAATCCATTGAAAAAGAACGTCGACCATTATCATGGAAAATGGACGATCAGGGTATATATCGTGCTAATATGCAATCAGAAAAACAAAGAAAAAAACTAGAAAATATTTCAGTAGTGAATTTAAGACCTCCTAATACAGTTTAGGAATAAATTAGTAAATTTATCGGTTGTTTTTTCTAATTAATCATATTTAATATTCTTGCTTATGGGGAAAAATGGTAGTTTATGATAAAATACTCCAAAAGTAACCTGGTCCCGCCATTATGGCAAAATCATGATCATTTAGATGATCCTGTAGTTAATGATTTATATGATAAATTCGGATCTGATTGTTTCTCTGTTCAATCAACCAGTATTGGATCTCTAGTATTATGGATTAAAAGAGATATATTATTGAATATAATTAAATATTTAAGAAATATGGCTGGCCAATATATAATGCTATATGATTTGCATGGTATAGATGAAAGATTAAGAACGAAAAGAAATAATTTACCCAAAGCTGATTTTTGTGTTTTTTATCATCTATTATCCATTGAGCGAAACAGGGATATAATCATTAAGGTAGCTCTTTTTGAATATGATTTACATTTGCCTACCATTACCAATGTTTTTGTTAATGCTAATTGGTATGAACGTGAAACATGGGAGATGTTTGGCATTATATTTGACGGTCACCCGCATCTCATCAGAATTCTTATGCCACAAACCTGGCAAGGATATCCTTTACGTAAAGACTATTCAGCGCGTGCTACTGAATTCGATCCTTTTACTCTTACAAAACAAAAAGAAGATGTAGAAATGGAAGCACTTACCATAAAACCGGAAGATTGGGGAATGAAACGTCGAACTAACAATGAAGAATTTATGTTTTTAAACATGGGTCCTAATCATCCTTCAGTTCATGGTGCATTTCGTATTTTCCTTCAGTTAGATGGTGAAGAGATTGTTGACTGTGTTCCTGATATAGGTTATCACCATCGAGGTGCTGAAAAAATGGGAGAACGTCAATCTTGGCACAGTTATATTCCTTATACAGACCGTGTTGAATATTTAGGCGGATGCGTTAATGAAATGCCTTATATATTAGCAGTAGAAAAGCTAGCTGGAATTACTGTTCCTGATAGAGTAAATGTAATTCGTATAATGCTATCTGAATTATTTCGGATCAACAGTCACTTATTGTGTATTTCCACATTTATTCAAGATGTAGGTGCTATGACTCCTGTATTTTTAGCATTTACAGATCGTCAAAAAATTTATGATATTATTGAGGCTATTACCGGTTCTCGCATGCATCCTGCATGGTTCCGCATAGGAGGATTAGCCAATGATCTTCCCAAAGGATGGGAGCATCTTTTAAAACAATTTCTTGATTGGATGCCCAAAAGAATAAAAAATTATAGTTCAGTTGCATTCGATAATAAAATATTTATGAACAGGTCTCAAGGAGTTGCTACTTACAATAAAGAAGAAGCCTTATCATGGGGAACAACTGGTACAGGTTTAAGGGCAACTGGTCTAGATTTTGATGTGCGCAAATGGCGACCTTATTCAGGTTATCAATATTTTGATTTCGAAATTCCTATTGGTTCTGGTATTAGCGATGCTTATACTAGAGTACAATTGAAAATAGAAGAAATATGGCAATCATTATCCATATTAGAACAATGTTTGAAAAATATGCCGCAAGGACCATTTAAAGCAGATCATCCACTTACTACTCCTCCACCTAAAGAAAGAACATTACAACATATAGAAACCCTGATTACGCATTTTTTGCATGTTTCTTGGGGACCTATTATGCCGGATAATGAATCATTTCAAATGATTGAAGCTACTAAAGGAATAAATAGTTATTATTTAATAAGTGATGGAGGTTCTATGAGTTACCGCACTCGTATAAGAACCCCTAGTTTTCCTCATCTACAACAAATACCTTCAGTTATTCGTGGAAGTATTATATCCGATTTAATTGTTTATTTAGGTAGTATAGATTTCGTTATGTCAGATGTGGATAGATAGTTATGTATAAAAAAATAATACCTGTTAAAACGATTCATCAAGACGAATTGTTTGTTTTAAGTAACGAAGAATATCTTTCTATAGAAGAAGAAAAAAAATATTACGAACATAGTCGTTCTGTATGTATAGAAGCTTTAAAAATAGTACAAAAAAAAAGAGGTTGGGTATGTGACAATGCAATTAAAGCTATTGCTGAGATTCTAAATCTTTCTTATAGCGAAGTAGAAGGTGTAGCTACTTTTTATAGTCAGATATTTAGAAAACCAGTTGGTCGTAATATAATTCGTTACTGCGATAGTGTAGTTTGCTATATTAATGGGTATAAAGATATTCAATTAAAATTAGAGCAAAAACTAAATATTAAACCAGGTAAAACTACTTTAGATAATAGATTTACTTTATTACCAGTTTGTTGTTTGGGAAACTGTGATAAGGGACCAACTATTATGATAAACGAAGAAACCTATATTAGGTTAAAAATAGAAGATATAGATTTTATGTTGGAACAATATCAATGACGATAAAGACAGTTACTTATAATGCTGAAACACATCCTTTAACTTGGCGACTGCATAAAGATAAAACACCAGTATGGATTAATGATTATTGCAAAAAAAATGGTTATAAAGGTGCTGAAAAAGCTTTAAAATCTATGACACCTGATGAAATCATCTCTTTAATTAAAGAATCCGGTTTAAAAGGCCGCGGTGGAGCAGGATTTCCTACTGGTGTTAAATGGAGTTTAATGCCAAAAGAAGAATCTCTAAAAGTACGTTATATAATATGTAACGCTGACGAGATGGAACCAGGTACTTATAAAGACCGACTACTGATGGAACAAATGCCTCATCAATTAATTGAAGGTATGTTAATTGCTGCTTTTGCATTAAAATCTTTTCGTGGTTATATTTTTTTGAGATGTGAATATATTGAAGCGGCAACTAATTTACATCGTGCAATTATTGAAGCAAATCAAGCAAATTTTTTAGGTAAAAATATCTTTGGTACTGATTTTAGTTTTGAGTTAATTATCCATACAGGTGCAGGTCGTTACATATGCGGAGAAGAAACGGCTTTAATTAATTCATTGGAAGGCAGGCGCGCTAATCCTAGATCTAAACCTCCTTTTCCGGCAAATATAGGTGTATGGGGTAAGCCAACTTGTATTAATAATGTTGAAACAATATCGAATACGCCAGCTATTTTATTAAATGGTGTTAATTGGTATCACAACATCTCTAATAGCGAAGATGCAGGTACTAAAATAATGGGTTTTTCAGGTAAAGTAAAAAATCCTGGTCTTTGGGAGTTACCATTTGGAATTACAGCGCAAGAGATACTTGAAGATTATGCTGGAGGTATGTTAGATGGTTTACAATTAAAAGCTTGGCAACCAGGAGGTGCAAGCACGGATTTTTTGACTAGCAATCATTTACACATACCCATGGAATTTTCTAGCATTAGCAAAGCAGGTAGTCGTTTAGGAACTGCAATGGCTATGGCTGTAGATGACAAAATTAGTATGGTTTCTTTGTTGGTTAATATTGAAGAATTTTTTGCTAGAGAATCGTGTGGTTGGTGTACACCTTGTCGTGAAGGTTTACCGTGGACTGTAAAAATTTTACGTGCAATAGATAATAAACAGGGTCAACCAGGAGATATAGAAATGTTGCAACAAATCTGTAATCAGTTAAGTTCTGGGAAAACTTTTTGCGCTCATGCGCCAGGTGCTATAGAACCTTTGCAAAGTGCAATCAAATATTTCCGTGAAGAATTTGAAGCAGGAATTTCTTTGCGATCTTTTAATAATTTCAAATCTATAGATGGTATTCAACCTAATACCCTAAATATGAATACAGTTTTATAATATAAAAACATTATAAATACTAATCTAATAATATTTATGGAAGAAAGTCAATATGTCTATAATCCATGTAGACGGTAAAAAATATATAGTAAAAGAAACAGATAATTTATTACAGGCTTGTTTATCTGTTGGTCTTGATATTCCTTATTTTTGTTGGCATCCTGCTCTAGGAAGTATTGGAGCTTGTAGACAATGTGCTATTAAACAATTCCAAAATTCTGAGGATAATATTGGTCGTATTGTAATGTCTTGTATGACTCCTGCTTGTAATGGAAGCATTATTTCAATCAATGATAAAGAAGCAAAACAATTTCGTAAAAATATTATAGAATTATTAATGATAAACCATCCTCATGATTGCCCTGTTTGCGAAGAAGGTGGTAATTGTCATTTACAAGATATGACAGTTATGACTGGACATAAAATTCGTCGATACCGTTTTACAAAACGAACTTATCAGAACCAAGATTTAAGCCCGTTTATATCTCATGAAATGAATCGTTGTATCACTTGTTATCGTTGTATACGTTACTATAATGACTACGCTGATGGTAAAAATTTAGGAGTTTATGGAGCAAATAACAATATTTATTTTGGTTGTGGGGAAGGTGAAATACTTGAAAATGAATTTTCTGGAAATTTAATTGAAATATGTCCAACAGGTGTATTTACTGATAAAACCAGTTTAAAAAAATACAACCGAAAATGGGATATACAATTTTCACCTAGTATATGTCAACATTGTAGTATTGGTTGTAATATTAGTGTTGGTGAACGTTATGGTGAAATATGTAAAATTGATAATCGTTATAACGGTTCTATAAATCATTATTTTCTTTGTGATATGGGACGTTTTAGTTATGACTATATAAATAATAAAACTCGGCTAAATCAACCTATGTATTTACAGGGTTGTAACTGGAATACAATTAATTTAGAACAGGCAGTTGATTTAGCTGCAGATATTATAAAGCAATCGAAAAGAATCATTGGAATCGGGTCATCTCGTGCTAGCATTGAAAGTAATTTTGCTCTTAAAAAATTAGTAGGTGCTAAAAATTTTTCCACTGGTGATTTAAAAATTGAACAAGAATGTATTGAAATGGTAATAAAAATCCTTAATGATGGCGGTTTATATACTCCTTCATCAAGCGAAATAGAAAACTATGATGCTATATTAATATTAGGTGAAGATATTAGTCAAGTAGGTACACGCATTGCTCTTTCTGTAAGACAAGCAATTAAAAGTAAAAGAAGTAAGATAGCAGAACAAAACAAAATACCTTACTGGAATGCAACAGCTGTGTTTAATAGTGGTCAGTATAACAAATATCCTTTGTTCTTAACTGGTGTTAAAAAAACCAAACTTGATGATTTAGCTACCTGGAGTTATTATGCGTCTATTGAAGATCAAGCGCGTTTTGGTTTTGCTTTGGCACATGAATTATATTCACAAGCACCTGTAGTCGATGGAATAAAAAGTGACTTAAAAAATCAAGTGCATCAAGTAGCACAAGCTTTAATAAATGCTAAAAAACCATTAATTATATCTGGAACTCATTCAGGTTCTGTTGCAATTATAGAAGCATCAGCTAATATAGCTAAAGCTTTGAAATACAGGGGAATCAAAGTTGGCATTACGCTATTAGTTAGCAATGTAAATAGTATTGGTCTCAATTTAATAGGTGGTAATGATTTAGAAACTTCTTTAGAACAATTTAATAAAGGTGAAGCTGATTTGTTGATGATAATGGAAAATGATCTCTATCGTCAGGCACCTAAATCTTTATTAGATACGATACTATCAAATCCTAATAATGTTATTGTAATAGACCATCAAAATACTTTTACAGCACAAAAAGCTGGGTTAATACTATCAACTACCAGCTATGCCGAAAGTAGTGGTACTGTAATTAATTATGAAGGCAGAGCTCAACGTTTTTTTCAGGTATATGATCCTTCATACTATGATAATAAAGTTATAATGCCTACAAGTTGGTATTGGTTACATTCCATAGATAGTAAAATTAAAAACACACAATCACTTTGGAAAAATTTAGATGATGTAATCGATTGTATAATTAAAGAATTACCACATCTTAAAGGTATTAAAGATGCAGCTCCTGATTCCAATTTTCGAGTTCATGGTCAAAAACTAGCCCGCGTTCCATTTCGTGCTAGTGGTCGTACAGCTGTACGTGCTAACATAAATGTACATGAACCCCGTCAACCACAGGATATCAATACCATGTTTGCTTTTTCTATGGAAGGAAATAATGAATCAAAACGACCTTGCTCACAGATTCCTTTTGCTTGGGCACCTGGTTGGAATTCTAATCAAGCATGGAATAAATTTCAAAACCAAATAGGAGGACATTTATATAATGGTGATCCTGGAACACATATTTTTCATAATAATGATGATAAAAAATCCCTTCCTTGGTTTAAATTTAAATCTACTTCGTTGATTGATCATGATATGATGCGTTTAGTACCGATTTATCATTTTCTATCAAGTAAAGAAATGTTTCAATATTCTTTAACATTAACACAGCTTACATTTAAACCCGTATTAGTCCTTAACAATAAAGATGCAATTAGATTGGGTTTTAAAGAAGATACCATAGTAGAATTTAATTGTATAAATGAAACATGGCGTTTTCCTATAAAACTGTCATCTACTATCCAAGCTGGTTTAGTAGGAATTCCTATAGGCATGCCTGGAATACCACTTTTCTTGATAAACAAACAAATTTGTGGCTTGCGGATGATAGTAGATTGATGAGAGATATTTCTATGAATGTGTATAAATACAATGTCAAATATACTTAAACCTATTGTGATTTTTTTGATGTTACTATCTTGCGGCGCTTTTATGATCTTTTATGAGCGTCGTTTATTAAGTTTATTTCAAAATCGTTATGGTCCTAATCGCGTTGGATGGGGAGGTTCATTACAGTTATTAGCTGATATGATCAAAATTTTTTTTAAGGAAGATTGGCTGCCGACATTTTCTGATAATATATTTTTTATAATAGCTCCAATTATTTCTTTTGTTTCTATTTTGCTAGTGTTTGTTATCATTCCAATTTCGCCAGATTGGTTAGTTATTGATTTAAATATTGGGGTGTTGTTCTTTTTGATGATGGCAGGTTTATCAGTTTATGGAATATTATTTGCTGGTTGGTCAAGTAACAATAAATATTCTTTGCTTGGGGCTGTAAGAGCTGCGGCCCAAACTTTGAGTTATGAAGTGTTCCTAGGTTTGTCAATTATGGGTGTAGTTATTCAGTCTTCTTCTTTTAGTACTTGTGATATTATAAAAAATCAGGAACATATATGGAATATCATTCCTCAGTTTTTTGGTTTTTTAACTTTCTGTATTGCAGGTACTGCAGTTTGTCATCGCCATCCTTTTGATCAACCAGAATCTGAGCAAGAATTAGCTGACGGTTATCATATTGAATATTCAGGGATGAAATTTGGGATGTTTTTTATTGGTGAATATATAGCATTAACTACTATTTCTGCAATGATAGTCACTTTGTTTTTAGGTGGGTGGCAAGGACCATTTTTATTTCCGTGTTTTTGGTTTTTTATTAAAACAATGTTTTGTATAAGTATGTTTATTTTAGTTCGAGCTTCATTGCCACGTCCAAGATATGATCAAGTGTTATCATTTGGATGGAAATTATGCTTACCTTTAACTTTGATTAATTTATTAATAACTGCTGCATTGGTTTTGTATACCATGTAGCAAAGGATAATTAAATGAATTTAAAAGATATTATCGTTGCTACAGTAACGATAATACGCAGTATATTTTTAACAAGTATGAATGCTTTTGCAAAAAGGGAAACTCATCTATATCCCGAAGAAAAAGTATATTTATCACCACGTTATAGAGGTAGAATCGTGCTAACACGCGATCCGGATGGACAAGAACGTTGTGTTGCATGTAATTTATGTTCAGTTGCCTGTCCTGTTGGATGCATTGCTTTAAAAAAGAACGAAACTGAAGATGGGAGATGGTATCCAGAATTCTTTAGAATTAATTTTTCAAGATGCATATTTTGTGGTTTATGTGAAGAGGCATGTCCAACTACTGCTATTCAGCTAATTCCAGATTTTGAGTTTAGTGAATTTAAACGCCAAGACTTGGTATATGAAAAAGATGATCTGCTGATTTCTGGACCTGGAAAATATCCGAATTATAATTTTTATCGTATGGCAGGAATGTCTATTAAAGGAAAAAACAAAGGTGAGGCTGAAAATGAAGAAATCCCAATTGATGTTAAAAATTTATTACCTTAAGGAGTAATAAATGAAAGAATTTATTTTTTATTTTTTTAGCTTATTGGCAATTATAACTACTTTATGTGCGGTTATTCATACTAATCCAATATATATGTTATTATATTTAATCGTTTCTCTACTATCAGTTGCCTGTATTTATTTCTTAATAGGTGCTTATTTTATTGGTGCATTAGAAGTTATTATATATACTGGTGCAATTATGGTTTTATTTGTTTTTGTAGTAATGATGTTGAATCTAGGTAAAGTTACTAAACAATTAGAATACCAATGGTTGAAATCTTCTAGATGGATTATTCCAACTTTTGTATCTATGTTATTACTAGCTGTAATTATAAGTTCTATTATTAATAATAAAACTCAAAAAATCAGCAATAAAATTTTTAATGTGAAAGAAATTGGTATTAGTTTATTTGGACACTACATGATCTTGGTAGAATTAATATCAATTCTACTTTTAGCAAGCTTAATAGTTGCATTACATATTGGCCGAAAAAATAATTTAGAAAAATTATTTGGTAAACAATAAATTGTATAATATAACAATTAACAAGGGGGCTTCATGATCAACTTACAACATGGATTAATCCTTGCAGCTATATTATTCATAATCGGACTAACTACCTTGATGATACGCCGAAATCTAATATTTATTTTAGTTGGTTTGGAAATAATGATTAATGCTTCAGCATTAGCATTAGTACTTGCAGGTAGTTATTGGGGACAAGTGGATGGCCAAATAATGTATATAATGGCAATTAGTGTTGCTGCTTCTGAAGCTAGCATTGGTTTAGCACTTTTAATTCAATTACATCGCTATGGACCTTTGAATGTTGATGCTATGAGTGAGATGCGAGGATGAATCTTATATATTTAACGATAATATTCCCATTGTTAGGTTTTTTATTATTATCTTTTTCTAATGGTTATTATTCTGAAAGAATATCCTCATTAATAGGAGTAAGTTCAATAGGATTATCAGGAATAATAACGATACTTGTAGGATATAGTTTCTTTCTTAACAATCAAGTTATATATTCGCAAATTTTATGGAATTGGATGCATATTGGTAATTTTAATGTAAGTATTAAATTAATATTAGATGGTTTATCTTTAGCAATGCTTTCTGTAGTAACTGGAGTGGGATTTTTAATTCATTTGTTTTCATCTTGGTATATGCAAGGTAAAGAAGGATACTCACGTTTTTTTGCATACACTAATTTATTTGTTGCCAGTATGATTATACTAATACTAGCTGATAATTTGCTTCTTATGTTTCTTGGTTGGGAATGTGTAGGTTTTTGTTCTTACTTACTTATAGGTTTTTATTACAGTAATTTAAATAATTGTAAAGCCGCTATAAAAGCATTTGTTACTACTAGAATTGGAGATGTTTTCCTAATAATTGCAATCATAATGATATACAATACAATGGGTACAATTAATTTCCTTGATATATCTAAGCTAGCAATATCCAACTTTTCCATTAACGATTATAAGATACATATAATTACAATGCTTTTGCTATTAGGTGCAGTAGGCAAATCAGCTCAATTACCTCTACAAACATGGTTACCTGATGCTATGGTTGGTCCTACACCGGTTTCAGCATTAATTCATGCAGCAACCATGGTTACAGCAGGAGTATATTTAATTGTCCGTACCCATTCTTTATTCTTGCTAACACCAGAAATTTTAAATTTAGTTGGTATAATTGGCGCTTTCACTCTAATGATAGCAAGTTTTTCTGCTTTAGTGCAAGCTGATATTAAGCGAATCCTTGCATATTCTACTATGAGCCAAATTGGATATATGTTTTTGTCATTAGGTTTAAGAGCATGGAATTCTGCTGTTTTCCATTTAATAACTCATGCTTTTTTCAAAGCTCTACTCTTTTTATCAGCAGGTTCTTTAATCACGTATTGTAATCATGAACAAAATATTTATAAAATGGGAGGTTTAAAAAAAAGTTTGCCTTTCTTATATATGTGTTTTTTGGTAGGTGGCTCTTCGTTATCTTCTGTTCCATTGATTACTGCAGGTTTTTATAGTAAGAAAAATATTATATTTAGTACACTAACCAATAATAATATTTCTTTAATGTCAATTTGTTTATTTGGTTCATTGTTAACTGCTATATATACGTTTCGTATGATTTTTACTATATTTCATGGCAGAAAAAAAATAATCTTAAAACCATGTGATCATGGTATTAATTACTATATACCTTTGTTTGCTCTATTATTATTATCGACATGTATAGGAGGGTTATTTAGACCACCTTTAGGAGCAGTCTTTCCTAAAAATAATTTTAATGAAACTGGCGCTTGGATATTAGAAATAATTTCTAGTATATTAATTTTTACTGGGATTGCAATAGCTGCTGTGTTATTTTCAAAGAAATATAATGTAATAAATAAAATCATAAATAGTTATTTAAGTAATTTTTTTTGCATTTTATGGTATAAATCCTGGGGATTTGATTGGATTTATGATAAATTATTTGTTAAAACATATTTATTAGTTGCATTTCTTCTTAGATCAGATCCTTTAAATACTTTATTTGATTATTTAGGATCATTTTTATGTTTTATTAACAACAGATTATTAATCATTGAGAACGGCTATTTACGATGGTATATTTTATCTATGAGTATAGGAGCATTAGCAATGCTCATTTTTATTTTAACTAGCTAATCTGATATTAAATGTATCTATCACTGATATTAAATGTATCTATCACTGATATTAAATGTATCTATCACAATATAGAATAGAAAGAAGCATTAATATGAAAACAAAATACAAATCATTTATAAAGGAATATACCACGTGTTACTATTATATCTCATTATAATTCCTTTTATCGGGGGATTATTATGTGGTTTATCTCAGTTTTTTTCGTTTTTAAATAGTAAAATTCCTCGTTTTATTGCTATGTTATCTACAGGATTAATTCTATTAGTTTCATTACAACTTTGGAAAAATGGTAATTATTCTGTTGTTAAAGCATCTGGTATTCCTCAATGGCAATTAAGTTTCTGTATACCATGGATCCCGAGATTTGGAATTGATTTTAACTTAGCATTAGATGGTCTCTCTTTGCTTATGTTAATTTTAACCGGTTTTTTAGGTATTACAGCAGTGCTGTGTTCATGGAATGAAATTAAAAAATATCAAGGTTTGTTTTATTTAAATTTAATGTGGATTATAGGTGGTGTAATTGGTGTTTTACTTTCTATTGATATGTTTTTATTTTTCTTTTTTTGGGAAACAATATTAATTCCAATGTGTTTTCTTATTTCATTCTGGGGTTATAACAAATCTACTATAAAAATTAGAATTAATGCAACTACTAAATTCTTTATATATACCCAAATTTCTGGTTTACTTATGTTAGCAGCGATCATTGGCTTAGCTTGTATGTATTATAAATCAAATAGTATATGGACATTTAATTATGAAAAGTTATTAAAAACTCCAATGTCCCATAATACAGAATATATGTTAATGTTGGGTTTTTTTATTGCATTTGCTATAAAAATGCCTATAGTACCATTTCATGGTTGGTTACCAGATACTCAAAGTCAAACATCCAACTCTGGTTCTGTAGATTTAGTAGGAATCTTAATAAAGACTGCTGTTTATGGTATGCTGAGGTTTACTATCCCATTATTTCCACATGTATTGTCAGAATTTTCTTCTATTATGATGTGTTTAGGTATTATTAGTATTTTTTATGGAGCTTGGATAGCTTTTTCACAAACTGATATAAAACGTTTGATTGCTTATTCATCAATTTCTCATATGGGTTTTATACTTATTGCTATCGCTGATCATAGCGAATTATCAATGCAAGGTATGGTTGTCCAAATGATATCTAATAGTCTTTCAACAGCTGCACTTGTTGTTTTATGTGGTCAACTGTGTATGCGGACAAATACGCGAGATTTAAGTAATATGGGAGGATTATGGTCTAAAATTAATTGGATTCCAGGAATATCATTATTTTTTATAGCGGCTAATTTAGGTTTACCAGGAACAGGTAACTTTGTAGGTGAGTGTTTAATTCTAATAGGTAGTTTTAAAACAGCGCCAATAGTTGTTACTATTGCAACATTTGGTTTGGTGTTCTCTTCAATTTACTCATTAGTTATGATATATCGAATTTATTATGGAACATCAGTGTTCAATGATACTTTGCCAAAAATATCATTGAAAGAATTTGTAACTATTGTAATATTAGCTATTTTGTTGATATTATTAGGTATGTATCCGCAGCCTATTTTTGATACTGCGTTTATTCCGATAAATAATATTCAGAAATGGTTGGATATTTCTGTTTAAGGCTATAATTTATCATGATAACAGTTCCTAATCAATTAATAGCATCTTTGCCGTTAATAGTTATTGGATGCACAATATTGATTTTATTGGTTTTTATTTCCTGGCGTCGTAATCATCTATGCACTGCCTTATTAACATGTATTTGCTTAGTATTATCTTGTTCATCTCTTTATTTTGTGAATAATGTTTCTTCCATAGATATAATGTCTTTATTATATGTGGATAGCTATTCTATTTTTTATACTATATTAATAATTATATCAACTTTAACTACTAGTCTTTTTGGGTATGTTTGGTTAAGTAATTTTTTAGATCATCAAGAAGAGTTTTATATATTATTACTTATTTCAACTTTAGGTAGTATTATATTAGTTAGTACAAACAACTTCGTTACTTTATTTTTAGGAATAGAACTCTTATCTTTACCTTTGTTTGGTTTGATAGGGTATACTTTTCATAAAAAAACATCTCTAGAAGCATCTATAAAGTATACTATTTTATCAGCAATGGCTTCGTCTTTCTTGCTTTTTGGAATTGCTTTTATTTATTTTAATTGTGGTGATTTAAATTTTTTATTAATAGGAGCAAAATTTATCAGTAACGATTTAATAAAGGAACCGTTGTTTTTAATTGGTTTTGGTATGGTAATTACAAGTATTGGATTTAAACTATCTTTAGTGCCATTTCATATTTGGACTCCAGATGTTTATCAAGGTGCCCCTGCATCAGTTTCTGCTTTTCTATCTACAGTAAGTAAAATTTCTATATTTAGTGCAATTACACGTCTATTTATTTATATACCTATTACAAATAGCATGGCTATTACTAATAGTTTAGTCATGATAGCTTTTATGTCAATTTTATTAGGTAACATCATGGCGATGTTTCAGCAAAATATAAAAAGACTATTAGGTTATTCATCTATTTCCCATTTTGGGTACTTATTAGTATCTTTAATCGCATTAAAATACAAATGTTTATCTTTAGAGTCTTCTGGGATTTATATTATTAGTTATTTGATAAGTATTTTAGGAGTATTTGGAATAATAGTTTTAATATCTCGCAATGTTTGTCCCACTAAAGATGCTGATTCACTCTGCTATTACCGTGGTTTATTTTGGCAAAATCCTATTTTATCTACAATAATGACTATAATGATGCTATCAATGGCTGGCATTCCATTAACATTAGGTTTTATTGGAAAATTTTATATACTTTCACTAAGTATGATAACACATTTGTGGTGGTTAACTGTGGCAATTATAATCAGTAGCATCATAGGTGTTTATTATTACTTAAGGATAACATTAAGTTTTTATCAATATCCATCTAAAATAAATAATTACATTATATCAAATAATTGGATTTTTACTCCTTTAGGTATTATATTATTAATTATTGCTATTCTAAACTTTTTATTAGGTATTTATCCTCAACCTTTGATAAATTTAATGCAATTTGTTCATGCAATAGCACATTGTTAATGTATGAAAATTATATATCATTTAGCTGAAAAAATTAAACCATTGTTTTATATGATTAACTACCAATTATATTTGAATTGTTTATTAAAAGTACTTATTGGAACCTTAATATAATTTTCATATATATTTAAAAGTGCTTGCAGTTTTTACCAAGGAGAGAATAATGTTAAAACGATCTGTATCTTCTGAGGGTAGCAGCATAATTAATGATTTAGAACTAATGACTGATACATTAGAAGAAATCTTAAGATCATCGGGTGATTTATCCGATCAAGGTTATATTGATTTAAAAAAGAAAGCAGAAAAAATTTTGCATGATGTAACATCTCGTACTAATAAGCTATCAAAAGATTACTATTCGCGTATAAAAAAGACTGCTTATTGTGTAGATGACTATTTACGTGAAAAACCATGGCATGGTGTAAGTATTGGAGCTGTTGTAGGATTATTGGCAGGTCTATTATTAACACACCGATAATTTATTCTGTTCGTGTTATAATGTTATAGACGGTGGGTTTATACTCACCGTTTTATTTTGCTTTAATGATAATATTGATTCACATATTATATCTCGTTATGTGTTATTAAAAGAACGATATTAAAATATAATACTGAAATCAATCATTATATTTACTATAATTAACACACATAATAGAGGTGCAATAATAACAAGTAAAAATAGCAATTTTTATCATTATTTGGTATCATGTTCTGGTATTGAATATTGCTAATAGCAATATATCAATAAAATACACGTAAAAAAATATATTAAATATTATAATCAAAATTAATCAAACTAAATAATTCAATTAAATACTAATTTATTTGGTTCATATTATGCATCTTAAAACCGGCTTAAATCGAAAGGAATTTTAGGTCAATGAGTAGTTCTGCAAAAGAAATCATACCGGTTAGTCTTGAAGAAGAACTTAAAAATTCTTATTTAGATTACGCAATGTCTGTTATCATTGGTAGAGCTTTGCCTGATGTACGTGATGGTTTGAAACCGGTACATCGGCGTATACTTTATGCCATGAAAGAATTAGGCAACGAATGGAATAAATCGTATAAAAAATCTGCTAGAGTAGTTGGTGATGTTATAGGAAAATATCATCCACATGGTGACTCTGCTGTTTATGATGCTATAGTAAGAATGGCCCAATCTTTTTCTTTGAGGTACATGCTAATAGACGGACAAGGTAATTTTGGTTCTATAGATGGCGATTCTGCAGCTGCAATGCGTTATACTGAAGTAAGAATGTCGAAAATTGCTCATGAAATGTTAGCAGATTTAGAAAAATCTACAGTTGATTTTAGCCCAAATTACGACGGCACTAATACTATTCCAAAAGTCTTACCAAATAAAATTCCTAATTTGTTAATCAATGGTTCATCTGGCATTGCTGTCGGTATGGCAACCAATATCCCTCCTCATAATATTCGAGAAGTTATAAATGGTTGTTTAGGATACATAAAAAATGAAAATATTTCTGTAAAACAACTTATGAAATATATTCCAGGACCGGATTTTCCAACTGCAGCGATTATTAATGGGCAGCAAGGAATAGAACAAGCTTATAGAACTGGACGTGGGAAAATTTATATCAGAGCGCGTAGCAAAATCGAATTAGATATAAAAACAGGTAGAGAAATAATCATCATTCATGAACTTCCTTATCAGATAAATAAAGCACATTTGGTTGAAAAAATAGCCGAATTGATTAAAGAAAAACGTATAGAAGGTATAGTTGTATTACGTGATGAATCCGATAAAGATGGCTTACGTATAGTACTGGAAATAAAAAGAAATGCAGTAGCTGAAATTGTATTGAACAATCTGTATTCGTTGACACAATTGCAAACCTCTTTCAGTATTAATATGGTAGCATTACATAATAATCAACCAAAAATTATGTCTTTAAAAGAAATTCTAGGGGCTTTTATATGTCATCGTAAAGCAATCATTACGCGTAGAACTATATTTGAGCTAAATAAAGCTAGAGAGCGAATACATATTCTTGAAGGATTATTAACTGCATTAGCTAATTTAGATGTAGCAATTTCTTTGATTCGTTCAGCAAATACACCTGTAGAAGCCAAATCAAATTTGATTTCAAAAATGTGGCATTTTAGCAGCGTTAAATTTCTTTTGAAAAAGGTAGGTGATGATTTTATAAACCATGTATTTAAAAATACATTTGATAAAAATGCAGGATATAATCTTACGTTAAAGCAGGTTCAATCTATTTTAGATTTACGTCTCCAAAAACTCACTAATCTTGAATCTAGTAAATTAATACATGAGTATAAAGATTTAATTAATCAAGTATCTAGGTTAAATAATATTTTAAATACCTCTGAAATTTTAATTAATGTTCTTAGTGAAGAATTAGAAAATATTCGGGATCAATTTGGTGATGCACGTCGTACAGAAATTATGACTAATAGTGTTAACATTAATACAGAAGATCTTATTAACGAAGAAGACGTTGTTGTTACTTTATCTCATTACGGCTATGTTAAATATCAGCCTATAAGGGACTATGAAGCTCAACGACGAGGAGGGAAAGGAAAATCAGCTGCTCGTATTAAAGAAGAGGATTTTATCTCTTGTTTATTGGTGGCAAATACTCATGATATTATTTTGTGTTTTTCCAGTAAAGGAAGATTATATTGGATGAAAGTATATCAATTACCTGAAGCAAGTCGTATATCTAAAGGAAGACCAATAGTAAACTTAATACCATTAGAAACTAATGAAAGAATAACTGCCATTCTTCCTGTCAGAGAATATACAGAAGGATTTAACATATTTATGGCAACAGCTAGTGGAATAGTTAAAAAGACTCCTTTAAAAAAATTTAGTAGACCACGTGAAACGGGTATTATTGCAATTAATTTACAAAAAGAGGATGAACTAATTGGTGTTGCTCTGACTAGTGGATACGATGAGGTTATGTTATTTTCTGCTTTAGGTAAAGTAGTTCGATTTTCAGAAGTTGCAGTACGAACTATGGGAAGAGCTGCTTCAGGAGTTCGTGGTATTAAAATGATAGAAGGTGATCTTGTTGTTTCATTAATAATTCCTCGAAAAGAAGGTGCTATTCTTACTGTAACACAAAATGGCTATGGCAAAAGAACTAAAAATGATCAATATCCAATAAAATCACGTGCCACCAAAGGAGTAATATCTATAAAAGTAACTAATCGCAATGGACCAGTAGTAGGTGCTATTCAAGTAGTTGATAATGATCAAATTATGATTATAACTGATGCAGGAACATTAGTAAGAACAAGAGTATCTGAAGTTAATATTATCAGTAGAAATACACAAGGGGTAATTTTACTTCGTACTGCAGAAAACGAGAAGGTTGTTGGGCTTCAGAGAATTGCTGAACAAGTAGTAGATGACATTAGTCTTGTTAAAGATACTTAACAAATCAAAATAAATTAATAAGTGAATCTATATTATTTTAGAAGAAAATAATATTTTTTATCTACTAGCACGTACAATTGAATTTTTAATTACAGTTGAAAACTGTTACACAGTGATGAGATTTTTTCAAAAAAATTCTTTTGATCTAATCAAATTATCGTATGAATAGATTTTGATAGAATTAAATCTTATGCCAATCATATTCACAATCTAAAAAAAAGCAATTACCTCTATTGTTCCTTCTAAAAAAGGTATTCAACAAAAATAATGAATAAACTAACATTGATGAAATATCTTGTCATCAAAAAAATATTTTTTTTGATTTATATTAAGAATGATCACGATAAAATAAATAATATTAATTAACATATAGTATAGATAATCATAGTTTATATAACTTAGATATTATTGGTTAATAATATACTAAATGATATTTTCAGGTTTTTTGAAAAATTTATTTAAAATATATATTATGTAGTACGTTATACAGAGATAATTATTACGAATAATGAAGATAAAAATTTATTATTGTAAGGCTATTTAAAATATCCAGCGATACTTGTAAATAAAAACCATACAAATATTTACATCATAATGAATAAAAACATTAATAATATTATATGTAATAGATGATAATAAAATTGCTTTAAAAACATGAATTTTATGTGTAATAAAGCTATTCTAAATATCAAAATAAGGAAAAAATAAAAATGGAATGGTTATCTATTGAAAGAATCATATATGCATCACGATGGTTATTGTTTCCTGTATATATGGGATTATCTTTTGGATTTATATTGCTTACATTAAAATTTTTTCAACGCATTATTTATGTAATTCCTGTACTATTTACTATATCGGAATCAGGTTTAATATTAATTGTATTATCTCTAATTGATATTGCATTGGTAGGAGGCTTACTAGTCATGGTAATGTTTTCAGGATATGATAATTTTATTGAAAAAATGACTGTTGATGACCAACATCAAAAATTGAGCTGGATGGGAAAGATGGATGTTAATTCTATTAAAAATAAAGTAGGATCTTCTATTGTTGCTATCTCTTCTGTCCATCTTTTGAGATTATTTATGGAAACAGAACAAGTAACTGATAATAAAATTATGTGGGGCGTTATAATTCATTTAGTATTCGTTCTTTCAGCATTCGGCATGGCTTATATTGATAGAATGAGTAAAATATTAAAATAGTAATTTACATGAATTAAAATAACAATTATGTAATAAATCTACTGATATTTACCCTAATTATATGTAATTTAAAATACTATTTTATATTTTAGTATTATATAAAATATAGAAATCATTATTTTTAATATCTCATATAAAAATTAATCCTAATCTATTAAATTATATAAAAATATTTTATATTTATATTCGGCACGAGAGGATTTGAACCTCTGACCACTGGCACCCCATGCCAGTGCGCTACCAATCTGCGCTACGTGCCGCATAATGGTGTTAACTAACAATTATACAAATCACATTATATATTTATAACATATAATTTTAACATAAATGTAGTAAAATAAATTCAATATGTAGAAGAAAAATTGAGTTTAAATTATTAAAAATATTTAATTAATTAAACCATAACAAAATCTATATGAGTTATCTTAGTTTTAAAAGGGTGTCTCTGAATTTCCTTAACCTTAACTTTTCTCTCTATTCCATTTAATATTAATGTTATAATTTGTTCATAAAAATCTACATTAGATTGTAAATTCATTATGATATTAAGGTCTAAAGACACAGAAATATTATTTATATCATTACCATAAATAATGGCTGGTAAATAGTTTTTATTTCTTAATCTTCTACTAGCTGATTTTCCTTTTTCCTTTCTTTCTATTGCATTTATAATTAACATTTTCTCTCCTATATAATATATATTTTATACTATATATGATAATTTCTAAGTTATTGTAGTTAACTAACAACAATAAGACAAATACATACTATAACGAGTAAATATCTATAATACTAGTTTACTTCATACTATAACATATTTTATAAAACATAAAAATGTTATAAACATATAATCTAAACTTATTGTTAATTAATTTTATTTTGTGAATATTTGATTAAATTTTCTATCTGTAATTTTTCAATTCTATGATATAATTTTTTATATTTATCAATCTTATGATTCAGTAATGGTTTTTGTATGCTATTTAAGTTTAATTTACTATGTAAAAAAACTTCAACACGATTACTTAGTGAAGGCATAATAGGTGTCAAACAAAAAATCAATATACGGAACAAATTTATAGCCATCGAGCAAACCAGATGTAAATCATTGTGATATTTTTTATCTTTTGCTATAATCCAAGGAGCTTTTTTGTCTATATAAGAATTAGTAATATCAGCAATACATATGATTTTTTTTATTGCACAATTAAAGTTGCAATTTAATAAATCATCACCAATTTCTCTAGATATATCAAGAAAATTTTGATATAAATCAGGATTTTCTAACTCACCAGCAAGAATACTATCAAAGTACTTATTAATAAAACTTGAACTTCTAGCAGCTATATTAACTATTTTATTAACTATATCATTGTTTACTCGATTAACAAAATCATATAAATTCAGATTAATATCTTCAACATTTGATGATATTTTTGTTGCGTAATAATAACGTAAACTATCTGCATCCAAATATTTTAGCCACATCTTTGCAGTAATTAATGTACCTTTAGATTTAGAAATCTTATCCCCATTAATCATAACATAACCGTGAACAAATATTTTGCTTGGTTTGCGAAAATTACTTCCTTCAAGGATGGCTGGCCAAAATAAACTATGAAAATAAACTATATCTTTACCAATAAAGTGAAAAAGTTGTGTTTTTGAATTTTGTTTCCAAAATTCTTCAAAAATTATTTCAGTATTTTTTTTACATAGATTTTTAAATGTGCTCATATAACCGATTGGAGCATCTAACCAGACATAAAAATACTTATCAGGATAATTTGGGATCTTAAATCCAAAATATGGCGCATCTCGAGATATATCCCATCGCTTTAAACCTATATTAAACCATTCTTGGACTTTTTTAGCTATTGATTTTTGTAAAACTCCTGATTGTATCCATATATTTAACATATCACTGAATGATGGTAAGTCGAAAAAAAAGTGTTCCGATTTTTTCAGTGATGGTTTTGTATTTGATAATATTGATATTGGATCTATTAAACTTGTACTAGCATAAACAGCACTACAAATTTCACAATTATCCCCATATTGATCTGGTGATTTACATTTTGGACACTTTCCTTTAATGAAACGATCTGGTAAAAACATATTTTTTTCGCAATCAAAAAATTGAGTAATAATTTGACTTTTAATGAAATTATTTTTTTTGAGTCGCTTATATATTAAAGATACAAGTCTTCTATTTTCATCACTGTGAGTTGAATCATAATGATCATAACTGATATTAAATTCTGCTAGATCCTGTTCATGTTTGATCTTGATATCAGCAATCATTTCTTCTGGTGAAATACCGATTTGTTGAGATTTCAGCATAATCGGCGTGCCATGGGTATCGTCAGCACAAATAAAATATACCTGTTTTCCGATAATTTTTTGATATCTTACCCAAATATCTGCTTGTATATGTTCAAGCAAATGTCCTAAATGTATTTCTCCATTAGCGTAAGGAAAGGCACATGTAACTAAAATTTTTTCATCTGATTTAATCATGTTTTAATATATTTGAGTTTTTTGTTTAAAATGTATTGAATACACTTTATATTAGTTAGATAATTACTTCAACATATAATATGTTATCATACGTAGATATATAATATAAATTTTTAATTTTAGTACTATTATATTATTGAATAATAGATATATAGTTTTGAATTGATTTGCATACCAATCAATAAAAAGATGACTTTTAATTCTGTCATAATTTTATATTTAAATCAAATTATTATGGGAAAAAATATATGTCTTTAATTAATACCAAAGTTAAACCATTTAAAAATACTGCATTTAAAAACAATAAA
The DNA here is from genome assembly GCF_002933335.1 of Candidatus Pantoea edessiphila. GTDB lineage: Bacteria > Pseudomonadota > Gammaproteobacteria > Enterobacterales > Enterobacteriaceae > Pantoea_C. The sequence continues at coordinate 128,188 of NZ_PDKS01000001.1, forward strand.
TTTATTGAAGTAACCGAAAAAGATCTAGAAGGTAAATGGAATATATTTATTTTTTATCCAGCTGATTTTACATTTGTTTGTCCAACTGAATTAAATGATATAGCTCAACAATATATTGAATTACAAAGATTAGGAGTAGAAGTGTACTCAGTTTCTACAGATACCCATTTTTCTCATAAGGCTTGGCACGATTTATCTGATACCATAACTAATATTAAGTATGCGATGATAGGTGACCCTACAGGTAGGCTAACTCGTAACTTTGATATGATGCAAGAAAATAAAGGTTTAGCTAATCGAGGTACATTTATTATAGATCCAGAAAGTATTATTCAGTCTATTGAAATAAATTCTGATGGTATTGGTCGTAATTCTTATGAGTTACTACGTAAAATTCAAGCAGCACAATACATTTATAATAACCCAGGAAAAGTTTGCCCTGCAAGATGGCAATCAGGTGATGCAGCCTTAACTTTATCTATAAATTTAGTGGGTAAAATATAATTTATACCTCAGTATTGTTTCATATTTAATATATCAATATAAGTACTCAATTATTAAATAGCGAGTACTTATATGTTATTATGTTATTATAACAATATATTTTTATAAATTAAAATTTAAAGAGATAATGTAAATGAGATTATGTGACAAAGATATTGAATCAATGCTAGACAGTGGTAAATTAGCTATAATACCCAGACCTCCCAATGATAGGATAAATGGTGCGACAGTTGATTTAAGATTAGGAAATAAATTCCGTGTTTTTAACGATCATACTAATGCTTACATAGATTTAAGTGCATCGGAGCATAAGATAAGTAATTCGATCAACCAAGTAATGAGCAATGAAATTGATTTAATTGAAAACGAACTATTTTTCCTGCACCCAGGAAATTTAGTATTAGCTATTACATCAGAATCAATAATAATGCCAGATGACTTAGTAGGTTGGTTAGATGGACGTTCTTCATTAGCTAGGCTTGGTCTTATGGTTCATGCTACTGCTCATCGTATTGATCCTGGATGGGAAGGATGCATTGTCTTAGAATTTTATAACTTTGGTAAGTTGCCATTAGCACTATGTCCAGGTATGATAATTTGTGCTCTTAGTTTTGAACTGCTTTCAAATACGGCATTAAGACCTTATAATAACCGAAAAAATTCAAAATACTACCGACAGCAAGGAGTTGTTAAAAGCAGAATAGATAAAGATTAATTTTATTGAGATTAGACAAAATCATAAATTGTTATTATTTTTAATTACTATTATTTGTTGTCATGTTATATCACTTGTTTTTATTAAAAATAATAATAAAATGATTAATTAATTTTACTTTTTTATAAGTTTAAAATTTAAATAAAATTATCAAAATTATTATTTATATGCCGTTTTTTCAGGTTTTTAATTATAACACTTAGATCTAAATTTTGATCATTTAACAACACTAGTAAATGATAAATTAAATCAGATGTTTCATTGATTAGTTCTTGATTATTATTTGATCTTGATATTGCTGCCAATGCACATTCAATTCCTTCTTCTCCTATTTTCTGAGCAATACGTTTAGTTCCTCTTGCATACAGCCTAGCTGTATAAGAAATTTCAGGATTATCATTTTTTCTTTCAAATAACAATTTTTCTAATTTGTATAGAAATAGCAAATTAGTTTCTATATTAGAGAAACAACTAGTATTTCCTAAATGACAAGTTGGACCTGTTGGATTAACTAAAATTAATATAGAATCATGATCACAATCCATTTTAATATCAATTAATTTTAATACATTTCCTGATTTTTCTCCTTTAGTCCATAAACGTCTTTTAGTACGTGAAAAAAAAGTTATATTACCTTTTGTTAAACTATATTCTAATGCCTGTTTATTCATATAACCATGCATTAAAACTTGTCCAGAAACATAATGTTGAATAATTGTTGGTATCATGCCTTGTGTTTTTTTCCAGTCTAAGAAGGAAAGTTCATTTATATTTAACACTTACGAATCTCCACTCCGTTGTCTATTAAAAATTTTTTTAATTCACCTATATTAATAATATTTTTATGAAAAACTGATGCAGCTAGAGCTCCATCTACATTAAGATTAAAAGCATCCATAAAATGAGTTAATTTTCCAGCACCTCCTGATGCAATTAATGGCACTTTGCATACATTTCTTACTTTTTTCAACAGAACCAAATCATATCCATTAAGCATTCCATCTTGATTCATCATATTTAATACTATTTCACCAGCTCCTAATATTTGTACTTTTTTAATCCAATCAATGGTTTCCCACTGAGTTAAAACCATATGAGATACATCACCTGTATACTGATAAACTAAATATTTATTTGTATTTTTATCGAACCATGTATCTATACCTACAACTATACACTGTACTCCAAAACGATCTGCTAAATTTGTTATTAAAGATGGATTCAATAAAGCAGGAGAATTGATAGAAATTTTATCAGCGCCATATTGAAGAATATTAGCAGCAATTTCCAAACTATTAATGCCTCCTGCTACACAAAAAGGTATATCAATTACTTTTGCAATATCAGAAATCCAGTTTTTATCTGGAATTCTAGATTCAATAGATGCATTAATATCATAAAACACCAACTCATCAGCCCCTTCTGTAGAATAATATTTTGCTAGTGATATAATATCCCCTACAATTTGATGATTACGAAACTGTACACCCTTAACCACTTGATTATTATAAACATCAAGACAAGGAATTATTCTTTTTGCCAGCATCTTTTTGCCTCCGAAAATGTAAATTTATCTTCAAGTAATGCACGTCCAATTACTACAGATTTCACACCACTATTACGAAGCAAAGCAACATCATTTAATGAACTAATACCTCCTGAAGCTTGAAATGTAATATCTGGAAATTTTGTTGTAATTTCTTGATATAATTTAATATTAGGACCAATTAGAGTGCCATCTCGATCAATATCTGTACATAGTACATGTTGTAATCCAACTGATTTAAATTTTTCTATTATATATTCTAGATTAATTTTGGATATACGTTGCCAACCATTAGTAGCCACTCTTTTAAAATTATTAGCATCAATTTTTATATCAACTGCTAGTACGATATGTTCAGAACCAAAATTAATAAACCATGTTTTTACTTCTTCAAAATTTTGTACAGCCATAGATCCTATAATGACTCTAGTAGCCCCTGCATTAAGTAATATTTCGATGTCATGGCTAGTACGAATACCACCTCCAATTTGTGTAACTATATTAATACTACCTAATAGATTTTTTAATAGATTAATTTGACGTTTATTAGGATCTTGTGTTCCATCTAGGTCAATCAGGTTTATTATTTCTGCATCTTGTTCGATATACTTTTTTATATATATTAATGGATTAATTTTATAGTTAATTTTTTTATGATAATTTCCTTGATATAATCTAACCACATTTCCTTTAATTAAATCTAATGCTGGAATAATCATTATATCTCCAAGAAGTTTTTTAGTAGCTGTAATCCTGCTTTGCTAGATCGTTCAGGATGGAATTGTACCCCAAAAAAATTATCTTTTTGCATAACAGCAGTAAAGGTTTTTCCATGATAAAATTGACCTATGGTATTTGTGCTTAGTGGCATAGCATAACTATGCATAAAATAAAAATAGCTGTTATCTTGAATGTTTTTAAATAAATCATTATTAGATAGAAATTTGATTTTATTCCATCCAGTATGTGGCAAAATCAAATTTTGATAATTCATTAATAAAACTGGTTCATTGATTATTCCTAATGTTTTAATACCCTCATTTTCTTCACTATTTGATCCTAGTATTTGCATCCCAAGACATATACCTAAAACTGGTTTTTTATATGATTTGATTAAATTGATTAATTTTTTTTTATTAAGATGTTTCATAACTGTTTTTACAGTACCAATTCCAGGTAAAATAAGTTTATCAGCAGATAACACAATATCTGGATCACAGCTAACATAAGTATTATAACCAATTCGCTTGAACGCCCATTTTATTGATAATATATTAGAACAACCAGTATCAATAATGACCACTTTCATTATATATATCCTTTAGAACTAGGAATAGCATTTCCTTCTGAACGAATAGCTTGTCTTAAAGTACGTCCAAAAGCTTTGAATAAACTTTCTGTTATATGATGATCATTTTTTCCTTTAGTTTTTAAGTGAATAGTACTCATCATACCGTAAGCAAGAGATTTAAAAAAATGCTCTATCATTTCTGTGCTTAAGTCACCAACATGTTGATGATTGAATTTAGCTTTAAAGTCTATATAGGGACGACCTGAAATATCTAATGCACATCTAGCTAAGCATTCATCCATTGGTAAAATAAAACCATAACGATTTATACCTATTTTATTACCTAGTGCTTTTAACAGAGCTTGTCCTAAAACAATTCCAGTATCTTCTACCGTATGGTGATCATCAATATAAAGATCTCCAGTCACTGTAATATTCATACAAAAACCTCCATGTATTGCAATTTGTTCCAACATATGATCGAAAAAACCTATACCAGTATTTATATTACTTTTACTTTCAACATCTAGCCAAATTTCAATAAAAACTTTTGTTTCTTTTGTATGTCTATGTACCAATGCATGGCGTTCTGTTTTTGTTAGTTCTATTTGAATTTCATTCCAGTTTTTTCCTTTTATTCCATACTTGATTGATTTTATGTTCATATTATATGCTAATTGCATATCGCTTAGACGATCACCAATTACATAACTATTTTCTTTATCAAGTACACCTTCTATTAACCATTTTTCTACCATTTTTGTTTTAGGTTTACGACAAGAACAATTATCTTCAGTTGTATGAGGACAAATTAATATATCGTCAAAAATAATGCCCTGTGATTCTAATATTTGCAACATCAAATTATGTGGTACATCAAAATTTATTTTTGGAAATTTATCACTTCCAAGACCATCTTGATTAGTAATCATAACTAAACGATAACCATTATTTTTTAATTCTAGTAAAGCTGGAATAACATTTGGTTCGAAAAATAATTTATCTATTCTATCTATTTGAAAATTTCCAGCGGGTTCTTTTATAATAGTACCATCTCGATCAACGAAAATTATTTTTTGATTCATATTGATTCCTGAGATAAATCTTTTAGTGCAGAAATGACATATTCACATTCTTTAAGTGTTCCAATAGATATACGTAAACATTGTGATAATCCTAGATTATTATTTTGATCACGTAATATGATTCCTTGATCACATAAATTTTCAAATACTTTTGATGAATTTTTAAATCTAACTAAAACATAGTTAGATTCACTTAAAAATACTTTTTCAACACAATGACATTTTCTTAATTGTTGTGTGAACCATTCCTTGTTTTTATTTAATTGTTTTACATTATTATGCATTAAAATAATATTCTTCTGACTCAATGCCTGAGTTGCTATATCTGATACAGGTATTGCTATAGGATAAGGTGTTATCACCTTTAATAAGAGATTAATAATTTTATTATCAGCAAGTATAAAACCACACCTTAATCCTGCTAAAGCAAAAGCTTTTGATAAAGTACGTAAAATAATTAAATGTTTGTAATTCTTTAATAATTTTACCAAATTAGCTTTGATGCAAAATTCAATATAAGCTTCATCTACTACTATAATTGCTCTACCATAAGTAATATCTAAAAGATAATAAATATCTTGTAAATCAACAATATTACCTGTAGGATTGTTTGGATTACAAATATAGATTACTTTTACATTATCTAAATTTTTAGCAATTGCTGTTAAATTTAGCTTCCAATTATCAACTGTAGGTACAGTTATATAATTAATACCAATAGTCTCTGCACTAACTTTATACATACCATATGTAGGAGGGCAGAATAGAATCAAATCTTTTCCTGGGTCACAAAATGTTTTCATTATTAATTCTATTGCTTCATCTGCTCCTCTAGTAGCTAAAATTTGATTAGAATCTAGATGAGCATATTTAGCATAGCGTTCGATCATTAATCTTGGTTGACATTCTGGATATCTATTCATTTGTTGATGCAATAAATTAAAAAGCACAGGAACAGGAAATTCATTAGCATTAAGCCATGTATTGCCAGTTCCTCCTAATCTTCTTGCTGATTGATATGGCACTAGTGTTTGCACATTTTTACGTACTAATTTTTCAATATTATTCATATAGCTTCCTTTAGTAGAGCAACACGTATTGCAACAGCTCTCTTATGAGCCTCTAATTTTTCAGCTTCAGATAGAATTTCAATTGTTGAAGACAAATTAAGTAAACCCTTAGGAGTTAATTCTTGTACTGTAATACGTTTTTGAAAATCTATTACGCTAATACCAGAAAAAGTTTTTGTATAACCATATGTTGGCAATACATGGTTTGTTCCTGAAGCATAGTCTCCAGCAGATTCTGGAGACCATGGTCCAAGAAAAATTGATCCCGCATTAGTAATGAACTGTAATATATCTTTTGGTTTAGAGGTTTGTATCATCAAATGTTCTGGTCCATATATATTTGATACTTTAATACATTGATTAATATCAGGTAATACAATAATCAAGCTGTTATTTAATGCAGTAATTATAATATTTTGTCTTTCAAGAGTAGTTAGTTGTTTCTTGATATTTGCAGAAACTTTTTGTGCTAATTTTAAAGATGTTGTTAAAAGAATTACTTGAGAATTTAGCCCATGTTCTGCTTGAGACAATAAATCAGAAGCAATAAATTCTGGAATTGCTTTTTCATCAGCAATTATTAACAGTTCAGAAGGACCCGCTGGCATGTCAATTGCTACACCATTTTGTCTCTGATTTACTTGTTTTTTAGCTTCTGTTACATAAATATTTCCTGGACCAAAAATTTTATCAACCGGTGGTATTGTTGCAGTACCAAAAGCAAGCGCACCTATTGCTTGAGAACCTCCTAATTGAAATATTTCTGTTATTTTGAATAAATCAGCTGTATATAAAATTTCATCTGCAATCGGAGGAGGAGAACATAATACTATCTCTGAACAACCTGCAATGCGGGCAGGAATTGCTAACATTAAGACAGTAGAAAATAGAGGAGCAGAACCTGCTGGAATATATAGACCTATTGATTTTATAGGGCGGTTTATTTGTTGACATCTTACGCCTGGTTGAGTTTCTATATCAACAATATTAGGGATTTGTGCTGTATGAAAAGTACGTATATTATTAGCTGCAATATCTATAGCTTGTTTTAATTTATTATTGATACGTCTATTAGCTTCTTGTATTTGCTGTGATGTTACTCGAAAATTTTTCAATGATATGTTATCAAATTTTATTGTAAACTCATGTATAGCTTTATCACCTTTTATTTTAACTTGATTTAATATATTACTTACTGTTTTTTTGATGTTACCAGAAGATATAATGCGCGGACGTGTTAGTAATGATTTTTTCTCTAATGCAGTACAATTGCTCCATTCAATTGGAGTCAAGTATCCCATGATTTTACTCCATGATTTTTTCGATTGGTAATACTAAAATAGAGCTAGCTCCTAATTTTTTTAATTTTTCCATTGTTTCCCAAAATAAAGTTTCACTACTAACCATATGCATTGCTACTCGGTCAATATTACCAGCTAAAGGCAACACAGTAGGACATTCTGCTCCTGGAAGTAAATTTATAACATCTTCTAACCGCTCAGTTGGTATATGAAGCATAATATATTTAGATTCACGTGCTTTAGTTACTCCTTGTATACGTATCATGATTTTTTTTATTAAATCTTGTTTAAAATCGATCATTTCTCCGTGACGTTGAATAATTATAGCTTTAGATCGATAAATAACCTCTACTTCTTTTAACCCATTAGCTTCTAAAGTAGTACCTGTTGATATAAGATCACAAATCGCATCAGCTAAGCTGGCACGTGGAGCAACTTCAACTGAACCATTTAACATACAAGTTCTAAAAGTAATACCCTTTTGATCAAGGTATTTTTTTAAAAGATAAGGATAAGAAGTAGCAATACGAGCATTATTTAAACATTTTAATCCAATATATTTAGCATTAACTGGCATTGCTATTGATAGACGACAAGTACCAAAATCAAGACGACGCAATACTACATATCCTGGGTTATCACCTTGTGCTAATCTTGTCAATAGTTCTTCTTCTAAAACATTTTCTCCTACAATACCTAAATCTACTGCTCCATCCATTACCAGACCTGGAATGTCGTCATCTCGTACGCGTAAAATATCAATTGGCATGTTTTCTGCTAGTGCAATTAATCCTTGTTGTTCAAGGTTGATTTTTATTCCACATCGTATTAAAAGTTTTTTTGAATCATCGCTTAAACGGCCAGATTTTTGTATTGCTATGCGTATCCGCATGTTGTTTAACATATTTCCTATCTTCTTATTTAATTATAACTATTACAGTTATTATATATTTCCCTATTTAATTACTAGCAGAGAGAACATATATTAAAGTTACTAGAGTTTTAATAAATTTTATCTTTGTGTAAAAAAGATCGAGAAATGTGTTAATTCATAAATTTTTATCATGATAATTAAGATAAATTATATATTTGTCAAAATATAAATTGTAGTTTTGATTCCAGTTGTACTACAGAACATAAATCTAATAAACTTTAAATATATTTATTATGATGGCGGCAAGTCAATTAAATTGCATTGGTAATTATATAATGTTTTAACTATTAGGTATTTTAGTTACTATGATATATCGGTAATAATATAATATATTAATATTTTTTAATGATATAATTAGCAACATATGAATACGGTGTATATATATTCAATAAATATTTATTTGTTAATCGATTGTGTAACTCAGATAAGTTGTTTTATTTATTGACACGTAGTAATTGTTTCGCATAAAGATATAAAGATTTTAATATCTTGATTTTAACTGGATTATTATTATATAGTTGTTTTAATAATTTTATTTCCAATAAAAAGCTTGATATTTTTTTTTCATTGAAAATATTTTTACGGTGTATTTCCCAATATTTTTTTTCAACTAGATTTAAAGTATCAGGAAAATTTCTAGCACGATAACGAAATAAAAGTTCCTTTAATCTGATATTCTCAAATTTTAAATTTAGCCTTTCTAATAAACAGGGGTTTGTTTGTTGAATTATTTTCATTTTAAATCTATCTGAAATACTAAAAAAACCATCATATAATTTAGTATCTACATTATCATTAGGAAAATCAGCTAATTTACTTTTACTTTTATTAAAAAGTATTAGGGCTTTTTTTCTTATTTCTGGATTATGACGCAATAATTCTAAATTATCAAAGCAAAGTTTAATGTTAAGTTTTAACCTTATTATATCTTGATGACGCAAGGTATTTATAGAAACTAAAACAGGACATTTATTAAGATGAATTAATTTTAGAGGAATTTCTTCTAAAATGCTATTTTGCAGGGTGAAAATATCTGATTGTATTAAAGGATATAAATTCTTGGATAAATCTACTACTATCAGATTGTTATTATTATTAGGATGCCAAGCTAAAGGTAATATTAAACTAATATTACTTCTTGATGAACCAAAAATATTCGATACATATACTAATGGTTTCATTCCAATAATATCAATCATTGATATTATTTTTTCTTTAATACGATTACTAAATAAAAACTCAAAAAGTTTAGGTTGTTTGTTTTTTACTAGCTTAGCTACTCCTATAGTAGCATATACATCAGAGATTGCGTTATGAATATTTGAATGAATTATACTATTGGCATGAGTAAGATGCTTTAACTTAAAGCTAGCATAGCCATCTTTATTCTTTGGCCAATTTATACCATCAGGACGTAATGCATAACAAGCACGAACTACATTTAATATATCCCATCGAGAATTACTGTTCTTCCAACTCCAACTATATGGATCGTAAAAATTACGATAAAAAATATTACGTGTTACCTCATCATCAAATTGTATATTGTTATAACCTACTATACAAATTCTTTTAATTGTTAATATATTATAAATACGCTTAGCAAATTCTGCTTCATTAAAACCTTTTTTTATTACAAATTGAGGCGTGATTCCATTTATTAAAACGGCTTTTGGTTCCGGTAAATAATCATTTGGTATACGACAATAAAATATCTCTGGTTTTTTTATGGGATTAAATTCACTATCAGTATAGATACCAGCGAATTGGGCAGGACGATCAATAGCAGGATTAGTACCAAAAGTTTCGTAATCATAAAAAAAAAATTAATTTTAGAAAAACTCATAATCTATTACCACATTAATAATACATTAAAAATAAAATAATTTATTATTAAATAAATATTTTTGATTTAATTTTAAATAAATTACAAACATTTTTATTTAATAAAATTGCATTATTATTAATAATAATTTTTAATTACTATTGTATATTATTATATACAATCATAATATCAACTATAAAATGATAAACGAATACTCTAAAGGTAAGATGATATTCCAAATAAATTTTTTATTTTTTTATAAAAAGAAACGCCAACTAATAATAATTTAATTATCTATCAATAGATAATTAAATTTATATATTTATTGTTAGTAATCCTAAATAAACTTACATCAAATAAAATTAAATCACTGTGGCTCCTCCGACTGGACTCGAACCAGTGACATACGGATTAACAGTCCGTCGTTCTACCAACTGAACTACAGAGGAATAATTTTTAAAATAAAAATTTTAGATATCAGTATTTAAAATATTTCTATTATCATATAGAATATAATTAAAAAATACTCATTTTTAACCTAAAAATTTATTATAATGCAATTTTTAAAAAAAATAAACATATATTTTATATACTAGTTTTCATTATATTAAAAAATAAGTAAATAAAAATATATAATTAAAATTTAATATTTTAAAATATATAAAATCACCTATCATGATGATTATGAATGAATATAAATATTAATTATATAATTAAATTAAAAATTAATTTCAACAGGTAAATAAATAATGAAAATTGGTGACTATGTCACTATAAAATGTGAATGTAATTACAACGACACAGGAAGGATTATAGCAATTGAAACATTTAACAAAAAACCAATGTATTTGATAATATTAGAAGATTATCCTATAGGAGTCTGGTTTTTTAACGAGGGTAATATTATAAAAAAATAGTGTATTAATGTAAAAGATCATCTATAAACTATATTTAAAACATTATATCTTATATATATAAACAATTACTTTATAAATACTAATATATCTCTGCATCTTTAACTCAAAAAAGATTAAAGTACGCCATGGAATAACAATTAAATTTATGCCATGGCTGTTAATTTAATTGAGACTCATAAGTGTTGTATTACCACCAGAAGCTGTAGTATTAATACTGACACAACGTTCCACTAAAAATCTTTCAAGCAATATATTGGTTTCTCCAGAATGAAACCCTATAATTGAGATTATTGAATTGATTTTTTCTGCTATTGTCTTAGAAATGCGTGTTAAATCATCACTATTACCATGAAAAATGACAGCATCAAAACAAGAAGAAAAAGGATCTAAATCAAGAGAAATACTGTTTTTAACTTTATCTGGTAAATTATTAAATATATCCCGATTTAATTTGTTATCTTGCCAAAGAATTTTGCTGCCGATACTGAGAATAGCTGCCAGTTGAATTAATATATCTTTTTTATTATCAGCAATACAAAAAACTCTTTCTCTGGGCAATAATGTAATAGTATTTTCTTCTCCCGTAGGTCCTATTAATTTAAACGATAATCTTGAACGAGATAGGTTAGAATATGCTAGACATAAAGGTGAAATTAGTGGTTCATTTTCATCAGCCCATTTACTAAAAATAGAATATAGTTCACTGATATTTTGATTTGATTTATTTTCTATATAGGAATTATTACTATTGTATTTATTAAATATTGAACATATTGTATCATTTGGATAATCTGATAATAAGCGATAAAGATATAATGGACCTCCTGCTTTTGGACCTGTTCCTGATAATCCTTCTCCACCGAATGGCTGTACTCCAACTACTGCACCAATCATATTACGATTAATATACAAATTGCCAACTTTCGCTTTTGAAATTACTTGATTAATAGTATCATCTACTCTAGTATGTAAACCTAATGTTAATCCATATCCTAATATGTTAATTTCTTCAATTAATTTTAATAAACGATCCTTGTTGAATCTTACTATATGCAATACTGGACCAAATACTTCTTCTTTTAAATCACTTACTTTATCTATTTCAATTATAGTAGGTTTTATGAAATTATTGCTTAATTTTGGTCTATTGTGATACTTATTATTTAGCGCTGCTTGATATATTTTAAACCCCTTGTTGCGCATATATGCTATGTAATCTTTTATATGATTTGTAGATTTTGAATTTATTATAGGACCAATATCAGTACATAATTTATCAGGATTGCCTATTGTGTATTCTGCTATTGCACCTAATAACATTTCTATAGTTCGATCAGCAACTTCTTCTTGTATACATAATATACGTAAAGCTGAACATCTTTGACCTGCACTATCAAATGCTGATGATATAACATCTATAACGACCTGTTCAGTGAGAGCTGATGAATCAACAATCATAGCGTTGATTCCGCCAGTTTCTGCAATTAATGGTATATGATGCCCTTGTTTATCCAAACGACCAGCTATATTCTTTTGTATGTTTTTTGCTACTGAATTTGAACCAGTAAATAAAACTCCTTTGAGTTTTTCATTGCTTACTAATATTTTCCCTACTGTTTTGCCAGATCCAGTTATTAGTTGTAGGGAACCTTTAGATATACCAGCACTCAAAAAAATATCAACAACTTGTGCAGCAATCAATGGTGTTTGTTCTGCTGGTTTAGCTAAAACGGTATTACCTGTAGCTAATGCAGCAGTGATTTGTCCTGTAAAAATAGCCAAAGGAAAATTCCAAGGACTAATACATACCACTGGTCCTAAAGGTAAGTGTGTTTCATTCTTAAAGTTATTTTTTATTATGCTAGCATAATAAAAAATGAAATCAATCGCTTCGCGAACTTCAGCTATAGCATTACTGTAAGTCTTACCTGATTCTCGTATTAAAATTCCTACTAGCATGTTTATTTTGCTTTGCATAATTTTAGCAGCATTTTCTAAAATTATAGCTCTTTCTCGAGGTGGTTTTGCAAACCAAATGGGTCCTGTGTTTACTGATTCTTCTATTGCTTTAGATACTTCTTCAGTATTAGATTCACGAACTTGTCCTACTATGTCAACTGGAATAGCAGGATTGATTATAAAACGATTCTTAGTATTCATTAAATCAATACACTTAAAATTAACTATAGGCTCTGCTATATAGAAATTTTCGGTACTTTTTAATAGATCTTTAGCTACTGTATTTAATGTGTGTTCATTACTTATATTAATCCCTTTAGAATTTGTTCTATTTACACCATATAAATTAACAGGCAAAGAAATTTTGGGATGAGAGAGACCTATGATCCCTTCACTACTCCCCATTTTTTCTGCTATAGAGACTGGATCAGCAATTAGTTGCTCAATAGGAATTGATTTATCTACTATTTTATTAACAAACGAATTATTAGCTCCATTTTCTAATAAACGACGTACTAAATAAGCCAATAATTTTTCATGCGTGCCAACCGGAGCATATATACGACAGGGGCGATTGATATTATTTGAATTTTTAACTATTTCTTGATACATAGGTTCACCCATACCATATAAACACTGAAATTCATATTGTCCTGGATAGAAATCATTTCCAGCTACATGATAAATTGTTGCTAAAGTATGTGCATTATGAGTAGCAAATTGTGGATATATTAATTTAGGTACAGATAATAATTTACGAGCACAAGCTATATATGAAATATCAGTATATGTTTTTCTAGTATAAACTGGATAATCCTCTAAACCTTCTATTTGAGCACGTTTAATTTCAGTATCCCAATAAGCTCCTTTTACAAGACGTACCATAATACGATGTTTACTACGTTGTGCTAGACTAATCAATTCATCTATTACAAAAGGACATCTTTTCATATAGGCTTGAATAACAAATCCAATACCATTCCAGCTAGCTAATTCTGATTCAAAACATAGTTTTTCTAGTAAATCTAAAGATAATTCAAGGCGATCAGATTCTTCTGCATCGATATTTATTCCTATGTTATAAAAACGTGCCATCAATATTAGTGATTTTAATTTGGGATAAAGTTCCTCTATAATCCGTGAATACTGTGCGCGGTTATAACGCGGATGAAGAGCAGATAATTTTATTGAAATTCCTGGACTATTATAAATATCAAGACCTTTCGAAGATTTTCCTATAGCATGGATGGCTTGCATATAAGATGTTAAATAATTATCAGCATCACGAGAAGTTAAAGCTGCTTCACCTAACATATCATAAGAAAAACTAAAACCTATTTTTTCTAAATTACGAGCATTTTTAAGTGCAGAATTTATATTTTCACCTATCACGAACTGTTTGCCCATAAGACGTATTGTTGCGTTCACTGCTATACGAATTAATGGATTGCTATTTTTATATATTACGTATACGATTTTTTTATAAACAGGCATTGTTAATGTATCTGTGTTATTAATACATTTTTTTATAAACATCAAACCTCGAGTTACAATGTTAACTAATAAAGAATCATTTTTACCTGCATGTAAATGCCATTCACCTTTTTTGATTTTATCATGAATTAATAAATCTCTTGTTTGATTGTCAGGTATACGTAATAATGATTCAGCTAAACACATCAAAGCAATACCTTCTGAAGATGACAATGGAAATTCTTTGAGTAAACTTTGTGCTATTGTAGAAATTTTCTTTTTACTCTTAATATCATTTCTTAATTTATTGGATAATTTTAAAGCCAAATTGTGAATTTCTTGATTCAGATCCTTATCAATACGAGCTTGCTCCAATAATATAGGTACTAGCTCTGTTTCGGCAATACACCATTTTTCTGTTACTATTGATCTAGTTGGTGTTTGTACTAAAATTTGCTCAGCAAACTCTGAAAAAGGTTGATATATTTGATCTAATATTATTTCATTATTATTTTTAATATCAGTACAAGAATATGAAATTTCTGGTAAAACAATGCCTTCCTCAATTTTAATTAAATAATTAAGAATAGCCTGTTTTATTAACCAATATGTTGTTTTATTTATATTTCGAGCTGCAATTTTAATACGATTATTAATATTATTATCTAATTTTATACCCATGGTACTTGTTGCCATGATTCTAAGACTCCTAAGAGTATTTTATTAATACTCCTTAATTTATAAAATTTTATTTTCTATATTAGTAAATATCCTGTAAAAATGAATTTTTATGCTATTATATTACATTTTTATTCTTATATTTAAGAAATAATATTTTTAACTATTTATAATATAGCAATAAAACCTATTTAATTGTTAAAAATATTTTTACAGTATAAATTTTTAACTTTTTGTAATTAAATATCATTTATGAGCTATTATTGCTAATAATTCAAATTAAATTAGCAAGTAATTTATTAAAAAAAATTCAGATACATTGGAGATCATATTATGACTTTAATGGTGCCAATGGTAGTGACTTTTGTCATTTATATTTTTGCAATGATAATCATAGGTTTTATAGGTTATTATTCAACAAAAAATTTTAATGATTATATTTTAGGAGGAAGAAGGTTAGGGAGTGTAGTAACAGCACTGTCAGCTGGTGCATCAGATATGAGTGGATGGTTATTAATGGGATTACCTGGAGCTATTTTTATTTCAGGAATTTCTGAAAGCTGGATAGCCATTGGTCTAATAATTGGAGCCTGGCTTAATTGGAAAATAGTAGCTAGTAGATTACGTTTACAAACTGAACATCATAATAATGCATTAACATTACCAGATTTTTTTGCCAATCGTTTTGAAGATCACAGTAAAATCTTAAGAGTTATATCTGCTATTATTATTTTGGTGTTTTTTACGATTTACTGCTCTTCTGGTATTGTAGCTGGAGCGAGATTATTTGAGACGACTTTTCATGTCAGTTACAAATATGCTTTGATAGCTGGTGCAATTACTACTATTATTTATACTCTTATTGGTGGATTTCTAGCGGTTAGTTGGACCGATACTGTACAAGCTAGTTTGATGATTTTTGCATTAATACTTACTCCTATTACAGTAATTATTTCATCAGGTGGATTAACTAATGCATTTTCTATAATTGAAGCCAAGGGTATGTCAAATATTGATATGCTTAAAGATCTAAGCATTGTACAAATAATTTCTCTATTGGGATGGGGGTTAGGTTACTTTGGTCAACCTCATATTTTAGCACGTTTTATGGCAGCTAAATCTCATCGCTCAATATTAATGGCTCGTAGAATTAGTATGACATGGATGATACTATGTTTGATAGGCGCAATATCTGTTGGTTTTTTTAGTATTGCATACTTTGAAAATAATCCTGAACAATCAACTTCAGTTATTGAAAATAGTGAACGTGTATTTATTGAAATAGCTCGCATATTATTTAATCCCTGGATTTCCGGTATTTTACTTTCTGCAATTCTTGCCGCTATAATGTCAACTTTAAGTTGTCAATTATTAGTATGTTCAAGCGCCCTAACTGAAGATCTTTATAAAAGTTTTTTACGCACAAATGCCAGTCAGAAAGAACTAGTATGGGTTGGGCGTTTTATGGTTTTATTAATAGCAATTATTGCAATAATTTTAGCTTTGGATCCTAACAACCTCATATTAAGTTTAGTAAGTTATGCGTGGGCTGGATTTGGTGCTGCTTTTGGTCCTGTAGTACTTTTTAGCGTATGCTGGAGACACATGAATCGCAACGGTGCGTTAGCAGGTATGATAGTAGGTGCTCTTACTGTATTGTTATGGAAAAATTACGGTTGGACTCAATTATATGAAATAGTTCCTGGATTTATATTTTCTAGCATAGCTATTATAATATTTAGTTTTGTAGGAGATAAACCATCTAGTAAAATCATTAAACGTTTTGATAATGCAGTAAAAATTCATTCAGAATGAACATAATATTATAGGTCTGCTTTTAAAACAAAGGCAGACTATATAAAATACTTATAATCAATAATATATATTTTGTTTTATGAATGATTATTAATATAAATATTTTTAGTATTCGTTTGCTTGTTTTTGGCGGTGAGAGAGGGATTCGAACCCTCGATACGTTTAATTAGTATACACATTTTCCAGACGCGTTCCTTAAGCCACTCGGACATCTCACCTATTATTTATAATGTTTTCAATTTTAATAAAAACATTTAGTACATTTTTACATATAACTTAAAATTTTAATACCTAGTATATTAAGACATTGATTTAACACTTTTGAAGTTAAAAAAGATAATTGCAATCTACTATATCTAATTGACTCATCTTCAGCTTTTAAAATGGGACAACTTTCATAAAAACTAGAAAATTTATTGGTTAAATTATAAAGATAGTTACAAATTACATGAGGTGTTCCTTTCTTTGCAACATGCATGATTGCTTCTTCAAATTGCAATATACACATAACCAATATTTTTTCTTGATTATTTGTAATTATTATTTTTTCATCTAATAAATCAACTTGTATTCCTGATTTATGGAATATAGACATTAAACGTGTATAAGCATATTGCATATATGGAGCAGTATTGCCTTCAAATGTTAACATTTGATCCCAGTTAAAAACATAATCAGTTGTTCTGTTTTTAGATAATTCCGAATATTTAATTGCACTGCTTCCTATAGCTTCTGCTAAATACTTTGCTTGATCATGATTAATATCAGGATTTTTGTTTTTTACTAATATATAAGCTCTTCGAAATGCTTCATCTAGTAACTCAGATAATTTAATTGTCTCACCAGATCTAGTTTTAAATGGATTGTTGTTGTTATCTAAAATCATACCAAACATATGATGCTCAAAAACAACAGAATCAGGCACATATTTTGCTTTTCTTACAATAGACCAAACTTGTAGTAAATGTTGATGTTGTCGTGAATCTGTATAATATATAATACGATCTGCTTTTAATTGTTCATATCTGTATTTAGCACAAGCAACATCAACAGTAGCATACAGGAATGCTCCATCTTTTTTTTGAATAATTACTCCCATAGATTTGCCTTGCTTATTTTTAAATTCATTTAGAATTACAACAACAGCACCATTATTATTTATTGCTAAACCACGTAATTTTAAATCATTAACAATTCCTGGCAACATATGATTATATGTGCTTTCCCCTTTAATATCTTTGTAACTTAGCGTTACATGCAAACGGTCATATATTTTTTGATTTTGTTCAATACTTATATTTACTATTTTTTTCCATATAACAAGACATTCTTTATCACCTTTTTGTAACTTTAACACATATTTTCTAGACATGTCTGCAAATAATGGATCTCGTTCATAATAGTATTTTGCTTTGCGATAACATTCTTCAAGATCTTTTAATAGCAGCTCCGTAAAATTGTTTTTATGCTTGTCTTTAAGAAAAGCAATTAACATACCGAATTGTGTTCCCCAATCTCCAATGTGATTAGCTCTAATAACTTTATGACCTAAAAACTCCAATGTACGAGCCATAGCATCACCGATAATTGTTGATCTTAAATGGCCAACATGCATTTCTTTAGCTACATTTGGAGAAGAATAGTCTAATACTACTGTTTGCGGTTTAATGTTTTTTACATCCAATTTTGGTGAAATCAACATGTTTTTTGCTTGTTTTTCCATCCATTTAATATCAAGAAAAATATTAATAAAACCTATGCCAGCAACTTCTATTTTTGTGGATATATCTTTTAAATCAAGGTGAAACATAATGTTATTGGCCAACAATATAGATGGCATACCCATTTTTTTCGCCAAATATATAATCCCATCTACTTGATAATGACCAAATTTTATTGTTGATGTCTGACGAACCTGTGGCTTGCAATTGATTTCAGGTATACCAGATAAAGTCATTGCCTGAACAACTCTTTCTGAAATTAAATCTTTAATATTCAAATAATAGAACCTTATATTTTAAGTTTTCAATAAAACTTTTTAATAATTCAATATACTTATTAAATGATTGTAAAAAGCTAATTATAATATAAATATTGCCATCTAGTATATAGAATTATCATTTAAAATTAAATCGTGCAGAATTAGATAATATTATGCTGAATATAATAAGGAAATAATGTTCATATTTTAACATGATATAAATTAAAACTTAGATATGTTATATTGTTCTAAAGCTCGTTTAAGTCGCCTTATTGCTTTTTTTAACGTAATACGAGTACAACCAAAATTAAAACGTATAAAATTATTATTACCAAATTCCATTCCAGATGAGAAACCTAATCCATGATTTTCAAAATACATTTGTGGATTATTAATATTTAAATTACTTACATCTATCCAACCTAAGTATGTTGCTTCTGGTGATACCATTGATAATTCGGGCATTAAATTTAATTGAGATACTAAGAAATCCCTGTTATTACGTAAATAATCGATCAAATATTTTAACCATGTGTGACCATTAAGCCATGCTGCTTCAGCAGCTACAATAGCAAGAATATTAACTTCTGGTATGATGCCTTGTCTTGCTTGTACAAATCTATTTCTTAAAGACCTATTTGGAATAATTGCTATAGAAGCTCCTAATCCAGCAATATTAAAAGATTTTGAAGGAGACATTAATGTAATACTACGCTGTGCAGCATCAGAACTTAAAGAGCCAAAAGGTATGTGTTTTATCTTTGGTTCTAGTATTAAATCGCAATGAATTTCATCTGAACAAACTATTAAATTATTTTGCTGTGCAAAATTTAACTGATCCATTAGTTCTTTACGTGTATAAACAGTACCTCCTGGATTTTGTGGGTTACATAACATAAGTAATTTTTCTTTATGGTTTATCTTAGATTCAGTAATATTTAAGTCTAATACCCAACGTCTGTTTTTTAATACTAAAGGTATATTTAATTGGTCTCTATTAGCTAGTTTAGCAGCATTACGAAATGGAGGATAAATTGGAATAGGAGTAATAATTCTTTCGTGATCACAAGTAAAAGTGCGTACAGATAAATGTAATCCACTTACTATACCTGGTAATACTACAATCCATTCAGGATCTAAACTCCAATTAAATTTTTTACTAATATAATTAATAAAAATATCAATCAATAAAGTTGGTTTTTTTCCATATCCAAAAATACCATGTGATACTCTATTATTAATTGCATCTATAATACATTTAGGTGATTTAAAATCTGTATCAGCAACCCACAGTGGTATAATATCTTTACCTTTATATTTATTCCATTTCGCACTGTCACTAAAACGACGTTCTATTTGTTGATCAAAATTAGATATCATTTTTATTTCCTATATAATTCGTAATTTTTTATACAAAATAAATTGTTAATTATTTCAATAGCAGAACGTATCAACAAATAATTTATTTATTGACAATACATAATTTTTAATTAAACATTAAAAAATGTTTTAATATTTAATATATACATTTAAGATGATTTTTAAAATTACATAATTATTTAATTATTAAGATTTTGTAGCTATTATCATGGAATAAAAAGGTGATGGATACTATTCAATAGTCTGAGAAAAATTATTCGGATTTAGAAATGAATTTAAAGATCTAATAGTCATCCGTGATGTTGTACGTTGTTCTTCACAAGTAGTAGTTGTACAGTTAACTATTTTTACATTTATAAAATTAATTTTTTCTAGTAGTTCCTTTAGCAAATCAGTTATAAGAATAAAATATATATTATGCATTTGTGCATATCTTTTTTCCGGGAATATCTTATTAGAACTATCTTTGATAACAAGTGTTTCTAAAACAAGTTATCCTACTTTTTTAATTGATTTTTTAGTTTTATAACATGTTCAATAGGAAATATTCTATGATACAAAACTCCTATTGAAAAATAATGTATCAAATGCTTTTAATTCTAGTTTATTTATCAAGTCTTAAGGGTAATAAATATAATTTGCAATTATTGAGCAATTTGCGTATTGATTCAAATTGTAGCAGAAATAATTGGTGAAAGATCTATTCCAATTACCAGGCGAGTATCATATGCTATCATTCTCTACCTATAATATCCATTCCCGCAACCTATAATCTAAAATTGTTAACGAAGAAATATGTGGTAGAAGTTCTCCCATTTCCAATCTGAACGCCATTCACTGTCAATTTTTATACCAAAGGTCCTTTTCTCCATGGTATAAGATTATACAATAATTTCTTTATTCCTTATCTTGAGTAATACTCACAATACTATTATTTGCTTTAATACGAGATAATAGGTCTGAGTATTATGTTTCTAATAAAGGAAGATATTCTACTGATTTTAACCATTCAAAAAAATTGCCTTATAGTTTTTTTATTCCAATTATTGATTTGCAATTTTAATGATGTCAACCAATGTGACAAAGGAGTAGATTCTAACTGTATATAAAATTCTCTAAAATTAATCATTTTAATGCTATTAACGAACCAAAATTAAACAATTAAAACCAAACATCTACATGTAAAAAACCAGCTTGTGCTAAAGCAATTGATTTTTTTGCTCAATTTGCAAAACACTATAATCATTGGCAATTTTAAAATTATAATTAATACTGGATATTAATTTGTTAATTTTATTATCCTCAAAATTTGATTTTTCTGATAGTATTAGTATACTATCTTGGGTTTAATCCTCCTCAATATTCTTTATTAATTTTAAACGCTTTGAAGGTTTTAAAAATTGTAAAGTAAAATTCAGGATTAACCATAGAAGCATTTTCAATTTTGAAATCTAAAATATCAGATTCTATATAACGACGACATTCTTTAATCATATCTGCATAGTTATCAATAGCAAGATAAGTAATAGTGCAATTAAATTGGTATTATAAGAAATTAGATAATGCTGATGATTCTAAGAAACAACTCAAATCAGATATATTGTTTTAGATTTAACAAAATCTATTGCTAATATACCAATCTATAAAAATGATATTTGAATATCCAGTGCTGAACTTTGTATCATTAAGCTATTTTTTTGTCAAATATCTAATTACCTATTTTTGAAAGGGGTGTCGAATATAATGTGTCTATTCTTTCATTTTAAAAATCACTGAAAACCAAAAAATAATATTAATTTCTATTTCTTTTATTGATTTAATAATATAAGGATATAACAAATCGATTAACAAGAAAATATCATATATTTTATTTGATTATATAAAAATACAATACCAACTAATAATATTTAACTAAAAAATCTTACTAAGATTATTGATTTCAATGTACAATATACATAAAATTGTATTTATTATTTGTAGAAACAAATTAAAGGATGACCATTTTTTATGCGTACTATATACTGTGGACAAATAAATACTATTCATATAGGAAAACAAGTAACTATTTGTGGATGGGTAAATAGTTTTCGCAATTTTGGTAATATAATGTTTATAGAAATTAGGGATCGTGAAGGTTTAGTTCAAGTATTTTTTGATTGCAATACTTTTAAAAATGTTTTTAAATTAGCTTCTCAGGTAAGAAACGAGTTTTGTGTTCAAATTGCTGGTATAGTACGTGCTAGAGAAGAAAAGAACATAAATTTAAAGCTGTCTACAGGAACAATAGAAATTGTTGCTGACTATTTAAAAATAATAAATAAATCTAAGCCTTTACCTTTAGATTTCCATCAACATAGTAAAGAAGAAACTTATCTTAAATATAGATATTTGGATTTACGCCGTCTAGAATTTACTAAACGATTAATGTCTCGTTCTAAAATTTCTCATTTCATTCGTTGTTTTATGCATAATGAAGGTTTTTTAGATATTGAAACTCCAATTTTAACTAAAACAACTCCTGAAGGTGCACGTGATTATTTAGTTCCAAGCCGTATATATAAAGGTAAATTCTATTCTTTACCGCAATCTCCTCAGTTGTTTAAACAATTACTTATGATCGGAGGACTTGATCGGTACTACCAAATTGTTAAATGCTTTCGTGATGAAGATTTAAGATCAGATCGTCAACAAGAATTTACTCAAATTGATATAGAAGCTTCATTTCTTGAATCACATCAAATACGCGAAATTACTGAAAGATTAATCAGAAATATTTGGAAACATGTCAAAGGAATAGATTTAGGTAAATTTCCAGAAATAACTTTTCAAGAAGCAATATGTCGTTATGGATCAGATAAACCAGATTTGCGTAATCCTATACAGATGGTAGATATTAGTGATATTTTAAAAAATAATTATTTTGAATTATTTAAATTACAAATCAATGACGCAAAAAATCGTATTGCTGCTATCTGTATACCTAATGGAAATCAACTGAGTAGAAAACAAATTAATGAATATGAAGATTTAGTTAAAAAACATGGAGAAAAAAGATTAATTTATATTAAAGTAAATAAACGTGTAGATGGTTTAAAAGGTATTCAGGGATCGATCATAAAATTTTTTAATCAAGAAATTGTTGAAAATATTCTTATAAGAACTAAAGCAAATGATGGGGATATAATAGTCATTATCGCTAATACTATTAAAATAATAACAAATATATTAAGTGCAATGCGTATTAAATTAAGTGAATATTTAAAAATATCTAATAATATTTTTGCTCCTGTTTGGGTAATTGATTTTCCAATGTTTACTAAAGATATTAATAGATGTATATGTTCAACACATCATCCATTTACTGCGCCAAAAGCTGATTGTTTAAATACATTATCTAGTGATCCAATTTCTGTTATATCTAATTCTTATGATTTAGTAATTAATGGATATGAAATTGGTAGCGGATCAGTTAGAATTGATAATTTTAAAACACAGAAAGCTGTATTTGATATTTTGGGTATTCCAGAACATGAACAGAACATTAAATTTGGATTTTTTCTCGAGGCACTGAAATTTGGTACTCCACCTCATGCAGGTATTGCCTTAGGTTTAGATCGTTTAATAATGTTATTAACAAATACAAATAACATACGTGATGTTATTGCATTTCCTAAAACTACAGCTGCTACTTGTTTAATGACAAACACTCCTGCAGAGATAGATGCAGATTCTTTATTGGAATTAGGTATTAAAATCATAAAAAAATAAAGATTAGATATATATTTAGATATAGTAATTTGTTTATGAGTATAAAACCTGTAAAAACATAAATTAAAAATGTTGCCATTCCTATAATTAATACTATATTTTATAGAATTTATTTTGCAATTTATTAATTGCATTACTGTAATATTAACTCTTTAATTATAAATATATTTTATTCGAAATTTATTTATATATAAATGTCCTTATAATGTAAAATATTTAATGATTATAAAATAAATAAAAACTTTATGTGTAAAATATATCAATTTAGGTTTAGAGATTTTATGTCTATCATTTTAGGTATTGATCCTGGTTGTCGTTTTACTGGATATGGGATTATCTGTCAACATAATCGTAAGGTTAGCTATGTTAGTAGTGGTTGTATTTTTACAAATACCACAGAACTATCTGTCAGTTTAAAATTAATTTATACTGGTTTGAATGAAATTATTACAGAATTTTCACCAGATTGTTTTGCTATCGAACAAATTTTTATGTCTAAAAATGCATATTCAGCATTGAAACTAGGACAAGCTAGAGGTGCAGCAATAGTTGCTGCTATAAAATTTAATCTACCAATGTTTGAATATACCGCTAATCAGGTAAAAAAAACTATAGTAGGAATTGGACATGCAAAAAAAAATCAAGTGCAATACATGGTTAGAATGTTATTAAAATTATCTAATCATCTTTCAGTTGATGCTGCTGATGCATTAGCAGTTGCTATTACACATCATTACATTTCTGAAAATGTAAAATATTTTAATATTGATAAATAATTTTAAAAATTACAAGTTAAATTAATTATCTGCATTAACAAATAATATATAATATTTTAAATAAATTTATTCTTAAGGAAATTAATTTGGTGATAGGTCAATTAAAAGGTAATATTCTAGACAAGCATCCTCCAATAGTTTTAATTGAAGTTTATGGTATAGGTTATGAAATAAACATGCCCATAACTTGTTTTTATAAACTACCTGCACTTAATAATGAAGTAATAATTTTTACTCATTTTATAGTACAAAAAGATATGCAGTTATTATTTGGATTTACTAGTAAAAAAGAACGTGCATTATTTCGAGAATTAATAAAACTCAATGGTGTTGGTCCTAAATTAGCTTTATCTATACTTTCTAGTATGTCTTCAAAAGAATTTATCTTGGCAATAGAAAAAGAAGAAATAAATACTTTAATTAAACTGCCCGGCATTGGTAAAAAAACTGCCAAACATTTAATCATTGAAATGAAAGATATTTTACAAAAAATACAAAATGATTTATTTAAAGATAATATGAAATTTAATAAAATTGATTCAACTATTTTATCCCATATTAGTCATGTAGAAGCTGAAGCAATTACAGCACTGATAGCTTTAGGATATAAATCTCAAGACGCTAAAAATATGATTATTAAATTAGACAAGTCAAATGA
Organism: Candidatus Pantoea edessiphila; assembly: GCF_002933335.1. Lineage (GTDB taxonomy): Bacteria > Pseudomonadota > Gammaproteobacteria > Enterobacterales > Enterobacteriaceae > Pantoea_C. The sequence continues at coordinate 153,864 of NZ_PDKS01000001.1, forward strand.
AACAAGCTGTGAAACATTAATCAAATCTGCTCTACGTAATATTCTTTAAGGCAGCATATTATGCTAAAACATGACAATTTAATTAATCATTCTGTTATCGATAAAGAAGAGGAAAATATTGAATGTAATGTTCGTCCTAAACTTCTTAAAGAATATATAGGTCAAAAACAAGTATGTAACCAAATGGAGATATTTATACGAGCAGCGAAATTACGTGGTCAAGCTCTAGATCATTTGTTAATTTTTGGCCCTCCTGGATTAGGAAAAACAACATTAGCTAATGTTGTTGCTAATGAAATGAATACTAAATTATGCATTACTTCAGGACCAGTATTAGAAAAAGCAGGAGATCTTGCCGCAATATTAACTAATCTAGAACCAAATGGTGTTCTTTTTATTGATGAAATTCATCGTCTATCTCCTACTCTAGAAGAGATGCTTTATCCTGCTATGGAAGATTATAGACTAGATATTATACTTGGTGAAGGTCCATCAGCACGTTCAATTAAACTTGAATTACCACCTTTTACTCTTATTGGAGCGACTACTCGTGCAGGATCTTTAACATCACCGCTACATGATAGATTTGGTATTATTCAACGTTTAGAGTTTTATTATATACAAGACCTAAAAAATCTTGTAATTAGGAGTGCTAATTGCTTAGGTTTTTCATTAAGCGAAGAAGGTGCATTAGAAATAGCATATCGTTCACGTGGTACTCCTCGTATTGCAAATCGTTTATTACGTCGTATCAGAGATTTTGCTGATGTTTATGCCAATGGAAATATAAGTAAGTCTGTATCAATTAGTGCTCTTGAGATGTTAGATATTGATAAAGAAGGTTTTGATTACATGGATCGTAAATTTATGTTAGTAATTATAGATAAGTTTAGGGGAGGGCCTGTGGGATTAGATAACATTGCATCAGCTATTGGTGAAGAACGAGAAATGGTAGAAGAAGTAATTGAACCATTTTTAATTTACAAAGGTTTTATTAAACGTACTCCTAGAGGTCGAATAGCAACACGTCAGGCTTTCAACCATTTTGGTGTTTCATATGACAGATAAAAATGTTAACTTTTACCATATAACAAACTAAAAATGAAAAGACAGGTAGAACATAATACTACAGAAGGAGCAGCTGGTGTATCATAGTATGCCGATATAATCAAACCAAATGTAACAGAAGTAATTCCTATTAACACTGCTATAATAGCCATTTGTTCTGGAGATTTAGCAAAGTATCGAGCAGTAGCAGCTGGAATAATAAGCAATGCAGTAACAATTAATGCTCCCACAAATTTTATTGCAACACTGATTAACATTGCTGTTAAAAACATTAAAATCAAACGATTATATTTAACATTTATACCATCCACTGTTGCCATTTCTTTGTTTATTGTAATTAATAACAAAGGACGCCATTTCCAGGTTAATATTACTAATACTAAAGTTGTAACAATAAGGATTATCCATATATCGTTGTAATTAATTGCTAATAAATCTCCAAATAAATAAACAATCAAATCTACTCTAATATTTGGTATTAAACTAATAATTACTAAACCCAGAGATAATGTACTATATGCTACAATTCCTAAAAAAGTGTCCATAGTTAATTGAGGGCGATTTTCAATCGTTATCAAACTGAAAGTTATCATTATCACAAGAATAATCAAAGTATAATATGGATTGATATTTAATAATAAGCCAAATGCAATACCTAGTATTGAAGAATGAGCTAATGTATCACCAAAACAAGATAATTTATGCCAAATAATAAAACAGCCCAAAGGACCTGCTGCTAGTACTAATATTACTGCTCCTAACCAGGCTGGAAATAAAATATCAATCATTATATTCCTTATTTTTTTTGCTATGATTATCTTTATGAATTTCACAGTAATTACTATGATGATGACGATAGATTGCTAATTGTTGAATATCTTGTAAACCAAACATAGATATAAATTCTGGATGTTGTGATACTGATTTTGCACTACCAGAGCAACATATATGGTTATTAAGGCAAATTACTTCATTAGTTTTTGCCATTACTAAATGCAAATCATGAGAAACTATTAAAACCCCACAACTAAATTCTCGACGTAAATCATCAATTAAATCGTAAATCGCAATTTGACCTTGTGTATCCATACATTGTGTAGGTTCGTCTAGAACTAATAATTGTGGTTTATTTAAAATTGATCTAGATATTAAAATACGTTGAATTTCTCCTCCTGATAGTGTTTGCAATGGCAAATTAATTAAATGACAGGCATTAACTCTTTGAAGAGCTAATAAAATATCTTCATATTTATTGATATTAATTAGATTCATAAATCCTTTAACTGTAATAGGTAACGTTTGGTCAATATAGATATTCTGTGGAACATAACCAATTTTCAGTCCTTTAATTCTATCAACCTTCCCTCCTGAAGGAGATAACAATCCCAATATTACCCTTACTAAAGTAGATTTTCCTGCTCCATTAGGTCCAATTAAGGTTAAAATGTGATCTGATTTTAATGAGATATTAATATTAGATAATACAGATCTATTATTATATATAACAGATACATTTTCAAGTTTTACTAGTGTTTTCATTTTATTATACATTAACTAAAAATATATAAATATAGTACAATCATATTATTGTACTATATAATATGAACTGACTTATTATGATTTATAATAAAAAAATTTTTTATATACTAATTAATTTAGTTTTATCTAATCTGATTGTATTTTTCGTAAATGCAAATGTAGTAGTATCAATTAAGCCTATAGGATTTATCACATCAGCAATTATTGACAATATATTGCCCGTTGATGTTATAGTTCCCGATGGATCATCTGGACATGACTATGTTTTACGTCCATCAGATGAAAAGAAAATAAAAAACACTGATTTCTTAATTTGGAGCGGATCTGAAATAGAGGCTTTTATGTCTAAATCAGTATTACATGTTCCAATAAATAAAATTCTTGTTGTTACAGAAATACCAGCAGTGAAAAAATTATTAATTAAAATCAAGGAAGATAACTGTATACATCAACTCAAAAAACAATGCATTCAAGATCCTAAATTGCCTCTAAATAGTAAAAAATACAATATGCATTTTTGGACTTCTCCCGATATAGCAAAGATTATCGCAATTGAAATTTACAAAAAATTATCAGAAATCATGCCTCAATATAAAGAAAAACTCAATCAAAACTTAAAACAATTTGAAATATCATTAAATAATATAGACAAACAAATTATGATGCAACTTGCACCTATAAAAAACAAGAAATATTTTGTTTTCCACGATGCATATATATATTTTGAAAAACATTATGGATTATCTTCATTGGGACATTTTACTATAAATCCTGAAATTCAACCAGGAGTAAAAAGTTTATATAATATAAGAAAACAAATAAAGGAAAAACAAGTTACTTGTGTTTTTGCTGAACCTCAATTTAAACCAGCTATTATTGATACCGTTACTAGGGGAATCAAAATAAATAAAGGAGTTTTAGATCCATTGGGCTGTAATATTAAATTATCTAAAGACAGCTATTTAAAGTTTCTTTTACAATTATCTAGTCAATATAATACTTGTTTAAAAGATAAAATATAGGGAATAAATTAAAAAATGCACAAGAATACAATTAAAAAATATATCATATGTAAATCTAATTATTTGTTGTTTTCAAGTTATTTGATAATAGTTGTTGTACACATTTGTCTCTCGAAAATAAATGAATATAATGCTTATAAATATAAAACATTCGCTATTAATAATTTTATAATATCAAAAAAAAATCAAAAAAAAATTATCAAACAAAGAAACAATAACCTATTATATGTAACATGGTATAATAAAATTAAAATTACTAATAGCATACAAAATGCAGAATCAAATTTTCATAAATATGTTAAATTATTGAAATATTATAGACATGTACCAATAAATAAACATGATAATTTGTTGTTTGTTAATAATTATATTAAAAATACAAATCATCAAAATATTATAATAAAAAACAATATATCGTATAAATTATATGATACCATTTCATTAAATAGTTTAATTTGTTTTTTAACAACAAAAAAACGACTAAGAGTTTCTTCTAATTTTAGTATGCATCGCTTAAATCCAATTACAGGCCATATTAGACCACATAGAGGTATAGATATTGCTTTACCAACAGATACACCAATCTTTGCAATTAATAAAGGTGAGGTCATAATAGTTAAAACAGGTAATATTTCTTCTGCTGGAAACTATGTCGCTATTTTTCATAAGAATGGTTATATTACTCGTTACATGCATATGAACAAGATATTTGTCAGAAAAGGACAAAAAATAAAATATGGAGATACTATAGGATTATCCGGTAATACAGGGTATTCTACAGGTCCTCATTTACATTTTGAACTCTGGATTAACAATAAAGCGATTGATCCATTGAAAGTACATTTACCAATTAAATCAATAATAATAAAATAAGAAATAATTAAGTTAACACATATTACATGAATAATCAATTAATTTATTAAAGTTTTTGTTGATATTTAATATTTTAAATAACACGTAAAACTCGATTTGTGTTTGTAGTACCGGGTGCACCCATTACATCTCCTTGTGTTACAATTACTAGATCTCCGTAAACAAGATATTTTTTTTCTAGTAATAAATTTATAGCATCGTAAGCAGCTGCAACCCCCTCATTATTACTTATAAACAATACTGGTGTAACACCTCTGTACATAGAAGTTAAATTCAAAGTTCTTATATGACGTGACATAGCAAAAATTGGTAATCCAGATGTAATACGTGAAGTTATTAATGGAGTTCTACCAGATTCTGTCATAGTTATAATTGCTGTTACACCAAGCAGATGATTTGCTGTATACATAGCTGACATAGCAATAGCTTCTTCTATACTTTTAAACTTTGTATCTAACCTATGTTTTGAAACATTAACGCTAGGAACCTTTTCGGCTCCTAAACATACTTTTGCCATTATGGAAACAGTTTCTTCTGGATAATTACCAACTGCTGTCTCAGCCGAGAGCATTACAGCATCTGTTCCATCAAGAACTGCATTGGCGACATCCATAACTTCTGCTCTAGTAGGCATAGGATTGTTTATCATTGATTCCATCATCTGAGTTGCAGTAATAATTATTCGGTTCAATTGACGAGCACGTCTTATTAAATTTTTTTGAATTCCAACTAGTTCTGGATCGCCAATTTCTACTCCTAAATCACCTCGTGCAATCATTATTGCATCTGATGCTAATATTATATCATCTATATTACTTTGCGTAGTAACTGTTTCCGCACGTTCAATTTTAGCTACCAATTTAGCATTACAACCTGCTTTATTAGATAGATAACGAGCATAATTTATATCTTTTCCACAACGAGGAAATGATATTGCTAAGTAATCAACATTAATTTTAGAAGCCATGATAATATCTAATTTATCTTTTTTTGTTAAAATTTCTGCTGATAAACCACCATGTAATTTATTAATACCTTTATTATTAGATAGAAAACCTCCAGCTAATACTCTAGTAAATATTATTGTATTATCAACTTTGATTACCTTTAATTGAATTCTTCCGTCATCTAGTAAAAGAATATCTCCAGATACTACATCATTTGGTAGATTTTTATAATCAATACCAACTTTATCTTTAGTACCTTCATTTTCATTTAAATTAGCATCTAATGCAAACTTATCTCCAATTTTAAGCAGTATTTTACTATCTTTAAATTTAGATATTCTAATTTTAGGTCCTTGCAAATCACCTAAAATGGCAATATTGTGACCTAATCTATTTGCAATCTTACGTACTCGTTCCGCTCGTAATTGATGATCGCTTGCAGTACCATGAGAAAAATTCAATCTCATGACATTAGCTCCTGCTATAATAATTTTTTCTATAATGTTTTCTTGATCAGTAGCTGGACCTAGAGTAGTTACGATTTTGGTTCTTCTCAATCTTTGTAACATACATTAATTTCCTAAGCCATATTAAATATTTTAATTTGTTTTTTTCTTATTTTTGCTTTATCATATTTGATAACATTTTTTATAATATAAATTTCATTTCTATATATGTAATATAAATGTAATTAAATATTGCGATATCTATATATCCAATATAAACATAAACAATATTTAGAATTATATATGTTTTTGTATATTTATATCAATTTTTATAATCTAAAATTACATTATTAGTACCTGTATATCATAAAAAAATAATTTTTGTTTTTTTTATGATTAATCAAATAAAATAAAAATTTATTGATAATTATCAATGTTACGTGATGATAAACATCATAACATTATATGTTATCAAACTTTTAGATCATGTAAAAATAATTATACAAAACATATTTTAAAATCACAGAAAGGTTTAAAAAATACAATTCTATAAGAAATTACTGATCGGATACCTATCGTTGATTACTCCGTACCTTATATATGAAAATGGTAAAAAACATCCAGCATAAGGAATATTAAATATTAGTCTAGATAATCAATTGATTGCGATATCTGAAGATTTGATTTCTGGATTTCAATATAATATTTTGTTCTTCAATATTAATAATAATTATTGGCATACAGAAATATTATATGCTTCATATTCCAGAAATAGTTTGACATAAAAAATTATTTGCAGACTTTAAGATCTTATCAAATATGGTGCTATAAAATAGGTGCATTACAGTTATAAGATATATTAATATATGAAAAAAGATGATTCATATTGTTTAAGTATAAGCTAAACAACATCAGAAAAGTTATGATAATATATATCTATAGCAATATTACTACTGAAATTAGATTAATTGATAATAATTCAAACAACAAACATCCTCAAGTTATCTAGAAGAGGTGATCACAAGTACAGCATAGATTATTATAATAATACATTTGTTGTTTGTTCCAATCGTGATATAGAAAATTATATGATTTACTATACAGTATGATTTACTATACAGTAAGATATGTAAGAATGTAATTGGCAAGAACTTATAAAGTATAGATAACGAAACAACTTTGGCGAATTTTCAATGATTTCATGATTGGATTGTCATAGAAAAAAGAAAATGAATTAACTAGTTTAAGACGAATTTATTGGAAACACAAAAATATTACAATAAATTTAAATGATCCTATACACAAAATTTGGTTAGAAGATAATTGTACTCCATTGCATAATAATCATAAGTTATGTATACGCTTCAATGACAGATCTTGATACTATATTTGAAATTAACCTAAATAACGGTGAGAAATTTATATTAAAACAAACTATTGAAAACAACTTTAATTCGTATAACTATAGGATTGAATATCATTTAATACCTGTCAATGATGGGACTAAGATTCCAGTGTCTTTAGTATATAATCGTAATTACTATAATTTAGACCAAAATCCGGCGCTAATTTATGGTTATAGTGCATATGGAAATAGTATAGAGGCTAATTTTTGTATTGGTCGTTTAAGTCTTCTAGACAGAGGGTTTGTTTATCAATCCATGTTTGAGGGGACAAAGAATTAGGGGAAAAATGGCATAGTTCAGTAAACTCTGTAATTGGGAATCCTAAAAAATTATATGCAAAGGGAAGAAGTGTAGGAGGATTATTAATAGTGGGTCGTTATTAATTTGGCACCTAAAATTTTTATGGGGTTATAGCTCAAGTACCATATCGTTGATTGATAACAACTATGTCAGGTAAATCAATGCCTATTACTAATTATTAATATAATGAGTGTGATAATACTGAGCAAATTAATTTTTATAATTATATGAAAAAATATAGCTCTTATGATAATGTTGAAGCCAAATTTATCCTCATATTTTTATAACCTCTGGTTTTTATGATTCTCAAGTACAATATTGGGAACCAGCCAAATGGATAGCAAAATTAAGAGAATTAAAGACTAAAAAAAATTATTGTTGCTATATACAGATATGGAATCAGGGCATTTAGTAAAATCACGAAGATATGAAAAATATTAAATGCTATCATTGTAGTTTACTTTTATAATTGCGCTATCAAAAAACTTTTTGACATAATTTTATATTTTTATTTAATTAAAAATTGTTAATAATAGTTTATTCATATAACAAATAATTTTTTTTATTTATTATATTAAATTAACATAATAAATTTTATAACATTTTATTTAAAAAATGACTTTATTTTTCAGTAAGTTAATATTTTTAGGCATGAATTATAAATTTGTATAATTAATATAAAACTAATATCTGTTGTAATTACAAAAAATATCAATGTTATTATTTAAATAATTTTTGTTTTTGAATAAAATTGCATATCGTTTTTTATGAATGTATAAATAAGTTTTTTAATTATTTATATAGAATATATTTTTATTAAAATTTTCTGAATTTTATTTATATTATTACAATAATATTTTATTTCCAGAAGTAATAGATTAATAGAAACTATATTTGATATTATTACTTAAATAAGTACACATTTTTACAATTATATATATCCTATATTTAAAAACAATAACCTTCAGGTAACAGCTAACAAATTTTGAATATATTATAATATTCACGATATTTCTATTTATTTGAGATAAACTTAACAAGTAAGGGAAAAGTAAGATTATGATGCGTATTATTATTTTTGTATTTACCAATTTTGCAGTCATGTTGTTCATAGGATTATTTCTTAGTATCTCCGGAGTATATCCACATCACGTTATGGGAATGATGATTAGCGCATGTCTTATTGGTTTCGGCGGCTCATTTTTTTCTCTTATATTTTCACAATGGATTGCTTTACGTTCTGTAAATGGTAGAATCATTGAAGTACCAAATAACGCAACTGAATCTTGGTTGATAAATACTATTAAAAATCAAGTTGATCAAATTGGTATTGTAATGCCAAAAGTTGCTATTTATCCTGCATATAACATCAATGCATTTGCTACTGGAGCAAAAAAAAATGAATCCTTGATAGCTGTTTCAAGTGGTTTATTACAATACATGACTCATGATGAAGTAGAAGCAGTTTTAGCTCATGAATTAGCACATATTTATAATGGTGACATGGTAACCATGACTTTAATACAAGGAGTTTTAAATACATTTGTAATATTCATTTCCAATGCGCTAGCTATAGTTATAACCAAAATATTATCAAATATGCTTATTCCAAATGAAGATTCTAAAAATCCTAAGCATATACGTACTAGCGCAACAATACATACTACTATTTCTACAGCATTAAGCACCATGCTTGGTGCATGTGCCAGTATGATTACCATGTGGTTTTCAAGAAAAAGAGAGTTCTATGCTGATGCAGGTGCAGCCAGAATAGTTGGAATAAACAAAATGATTGCTGCTTTAGAAAGATTAAAAACAAGCTATGAACCTCAAGAACCAAAAAACATTATAACACTTTGTATTAACGGAAAAAATAATGCGTTATGTGAATTATTTATGTCACATCCATCAATAGAAAAAAGAATTGACGCTTTACGTGGAAAATATATTTATTAAATATTACATGCAGTACCAAGTTATAAATTTAGTTGTTTTTTGAATTTATCTCTATAGAATAAAATTAAGGGAGCTGTATCTTTTAGCTCCCAAAACTGTTTTTGTAATTATGGTTCTAATAAGTGTGTTTCATAACCAACAATACCTATTATAAAAAAACCTAGAATAATCCATAAAGGATTCACTCTACGATTTAATAACCACATACATAAAAAAGTAAGTAAAAGCGGTACTATACCAGGCATTAATTGATCTAAAATTGATTGCACTGTGGTTACTTTAACTGTGCCTGTTGATGAATTATCAACACGTGATAATACAATTGGGATATTAACATGGGTCCATTTATTAACTAATGCACCCATAACAAATAGACCAAGAATGGAAGCTCCTTCAGTTAGTTTCTGCAAAAAATTACTACCTACGTCTTTAATAATGTTTATGCCTTTTTTATAACCATAAACCACGCCATAGTAACGTACTGCTAAGCGTGTTATATTAAACAACATAAAAAATAACAATGGACCTAATAAGCTTCCACTCATTGCTATGCCAGCACCTACAGCTGCAGATATAGGACGAACAGTACCCCAAAAAATTGGATCTCCTATGCCAGCTAATGGTCCCATTAAACCTATTTTTATTCCATTAATTGCACCGTCATCAATTTTTGCACCGTTTGCTCGTTCTTCTTCCATTGCCGCTGTGATTCCTAAAATAGGAGCAGCCATGTAAGGGTGTGTATTAAAAAATTCCAATTGTCTTTTTATTGCTTGTTTACGATCATCATCATTTTTCGGATATAAACGACTTATTATAGGCAACATAGCAAAGCAAAAACCAAGAGCTTGCATCCTCTCAAAGTTCCAAGAACCCTGAAGGAAATTTGATCTTATAAATACAGCACGTAAGTCACTAATAGTTAATTTTTTTTCTTTTTTTACATTAGTATCTGTCATATAACTAGCTCTCATATATTTTTAATCAAGTTCATTATCACAATTATTTGCTAAATTATTATTTATAGGTAAAACAGCTGTTTTATTATATTTAGGGCTAAGTTGTATATATATTACAGCCATTATGATCCCTATTATACCTAATGCTATCAAATTAAAATTTGCAAAAGCAGCTATAACAAAACCAAGATAAAAGAAAGGCATTAAATAACCAGTGCGCATCATATTAATCACCATAGCATAACCTACTACTACTATCATTCCTCCAGCAATATTTAAACCATGAGTGACGACTTCTGGTATTGAATTAAATATGTTACGAACAACACCAATATTCACCGAAACTGCTATAATTACAGATGGAATTGCAACTCGTATTGCTTGTAAGAATATAGCGAAAATATGAATCCACGAAACAGCATTTATATTACCTTTATTTGCTGCTTTATCAGCTGCATGTTGTAATGCAACTGTAATAGTACGTACTATAATAGTCAGAACTTGTCCTGCTGCAGCTAATGGAATAGCTAGTGCTATTCCAGCACCTTTACTTTGACCACCTGAAATAACTAGAATAGTTGAAATAATTGAAGCAAGAGCAGCATCAGGTGCAATAGCAGCGCCAATATTCATCCAACCCAAGGCAATCATCTCTAAAGTACCGCCTATCATGATACCTGTTTTCATATCACCTAATACAGCACCAATTAAAGTGCATGCGATGATAGGTCTGTGAAATTGAAATTCATCCAATACTGATCCAATACCAGCGATACAGGAAATTATAAATATTAATGAAATCTGCAGAAAACTTATATCTATCATATTATTACTCTCATGATAATAATCATTATTTAATAAATATATAAATCAACATTTCAGTTCAATATTATTTGTATTATGAATCAAGTCCATAATATTAACTTTAGGATCATTGGAAACCTTTCTAACTTCTAATTCAATATTAAGTTCATTAAGTTTATTAAATGCTGTAATATCTTTTTCATCTAATGATACAGCTTTACTCACTTGAAGTTTCCCTTCTTTAAATGCCATGCCTCCAATATTAACAGCTTTAATATTTACACCTTTTTCAACAACTCTAAGTACATCAATTGGATTGGTAAATAAAAGCATTACGCGATCTTGACTATATTTTGGGTTATTCCATACACGTATCATTTTGTCAACATTTATAACATGTGCAGTAATCCCTGGTGGTGAGGACTGCTTTAATAGAGTAGTTCGTATATCATCTTGTGATATTTCATCGTTTACTACAATTATTCTTTGTACTTTAGTTTCTTTTGTCCATCTGGTCGTTATTTGACCGTGAATAAGACGATCGTCAATACGTACTAAAGATATCTGCATATTTTTATTTAGTTTTTTTTGTGTAATATTATGCATTGTATGACTACTGGTAGTATTTTGAATATTTTGTGTTTGATTTTGAAATGATTTAATACTCTCTCGTCCAGTTTTTACTGCTATTGATACTAATTCATTAAAGCTAATATTTTCTTCCCTTTTCATTAAAATTTCTATTAATATTGGAATATTAACTCCAACTATTATATCATGATTTTCTTTTTCAAAAACTAATCTACTTGCAGCATTAAAAGGGCTACCACCCCAAGTATCAATTAAGAAAAGCATACCTTTTGAAGTACACATTTTTTTAATTTTATCTTTGTATTTTTCAACAAGTATTTCTGTGTTTTCTCCAACTATAAATTCAACAAATTCAATATTATCTTGATTCCCTAATATCATTTCTGCTGTTTTAATTAGTTGTTCTGCTGCACAACCATGCATGCCTACTAGAATTGCAACGGTCACTTTTTGCCTCATAATGAATTAATATATTTGGTTATATAATATAGTTAATTATTAAAATTATAGCTATACTTCATCATTATAAAAAATTATAAAATAGCAATATTAATAAGTAATATATAAATAATAAAAATATTAAATTGTTTTGCTGTCTGACAAACGTAAGTCATGTTTGTTTAGATTTTTAATATTGTATTTATAATTATGAAATTAGATGATATCTAAACATAATAAAACGATTTAATTTAAAAACTTTTAATTAATAATATTTTTTGTTTTTTTTAATAATATTCATTATTAATACATTGATAATAGATGTTGTTGAATTTTTATCAAATTTATATTTTTATTTTATTATCTTTGTATTTTACATGTAAGAGTTGATTATGGAGATCATGTTAAATCCATCTATCTGGATAGGTCTATTAGCTCTTGTGGTATTAGAAATTGTATTGGGCATTGATAATTTAGTTTTTATTGCAATACTAACTGAAAATTTACCTATTAAACAACGTGATAAAGCTAGATTAATTGGTTTGTCATTAGCATTAATAATACGTATATTCTTAATTTTTTTTATTTATTGGCTTATGACTTTAAATAATTATTTATGGAAATCAGAAAATTTTGATTTTTCTATACGTAATGTGATTCTATTGATCGGAGGTGTTTTTTTAACATTTAAAGCGATAATAGAACTTTATAGAAGAGCAAAAGATAGGGGGAAAACAATTTCAAGTAGTAAAACATATAGTAATTTTTGGGTAATTATTACTCAAATTGTATTTTTAGATATAGTATTTTCTCTGGATGCTATAATTACTGCTGTAGGTATTATTAATAATTTATTTTTGATCATCATAGCTGTAATAATTTCAAATATTATTATGTTTTTCGCATCAAAGCCACTAGTTAGCTATCTCAATTTATATCCTAATATAGCTATAATATGTTTGAGTTTCTTATTAATAATTGGATTGTCTTTAATAGCCGAAAGCTTTAACTTTTCTGTTCCGAAAAGTTATTTATATTCTATAATGGTTTTTTAAAATTTCTTTGATATGCAAACAAAATTTTCAATAATCATTGATAATTAATTAAAATTACATACTAAATATTTAGCAATAACATGAAATTATAACAATTATACTTAATGTCATTCTTTGAATGAAATAATTCAATAAAATTTATCAAAAACCATAATAAAGTATCTTTTAAATACAAGTAAATATTATATCATCTGAGAGATAAGATTTTTTGTATTTATATGACTGATATTTCTCTATATCTTGATTAAGAACAAAAATTATTAATTTATACTGTAAAACAAACAATAACATATGATATATCATCAATAATAAAAATTAAGGTGTTTTTTAATGTCTGTTAGAATTTTAGCATTTATTACTTCTATAGATACTTGCTCAGTAGCATTATTAAATAATGGGGAAATTTATACTCGTTGTGTGATCGCACAACAACAAAGCTATAATTGTATTCTGACTTTAATAAATGAATTATTGCAAATTACCAATTGTAAATTAATTGATATTGATGTAATTGCAATTAGCATTGGACCAGGAAATTTCACTGGCATTCGTATAGGAATTAGTGTAGCACAAGGTTTAGCTTTAGGTAAGAGTACAAAAATAATTTGTATTTCTACGTTACAAATATTAGCTCAAGGTGTATTGAGACATGATAAAAAAGCTCGACGTGTACTTGCTTCTATTAATGCACGTAAAGATGAAGTTTATTGGGGTGAATACCAACTAGATGTTAACAACTCATGGTGTTTAACAAATGAAACAGAAAACGTTTTTTCTCTTAATAATGCCATAAAACGTATGAAATTATTAAATGGAAATTGGATAACAGCCGGAAACAGTTGGAAGATTTATCCTTTTCTATATCATGGACATGGATTGTGTCTTGATCCTTATGTTATTACAACACCCCTTGCAGAAGATATGTTACCACTTGCAAAAAACTTATTATATAAGGATAATTTTGTAAAACCAGAAAATATTCAAGCTGTATATTTAAGAAATCATATAATACAGAAATAGTACATTGTTTAATAAAAATATATTCAGATCTTATATTAAATTACTTTACTTACAACTTACATATCCTTAGATACAATTACATTTAATTTCAAAATAAAATCTTTGTTATCTTGGTTATCTAGACTAATAATAACCTTCTTAGGATCAATATTTATATATCTAATAATCGTTTTTAAAATATCTTCTTTAAGTTCTTGCAAAGACAATTTTTTACTATTATGTTGTTTTTGTTGTGTTAATATAACTTTTAGTCTTTCTTTTGCAAGATTAGCAGTGTGCTTTTTTTTAGGCATAAAGAAATTAATTAGAGACATATTTTATTCATCTAACCTCTAAATAAACGTCTAAAAAATCCTTTTTTATCTTCTTCAATAAAGCGAAGAGGTATCGATTTGCCAAGCAATCTATTAACTGTATCTGCATATGCTTTTCCTGCATTAGATTTAACGTCTAATATAATTGGTTCTCCTTTATTAGAAGCACGAAGAACAGACTGATCTTCTGGTATGATGCCTATCAAAGGAATATGTAAAATATCTAATACATCTTGCATACTGAGCATATCTCCCTTATTTACACGAGTAGGATTATAACGTGTTAATAGCAAATGTTCTTTAACTGGTTCTTGGTTATTTATAGCTCTTTTCGATTTTGAAGCAATTATTCCTAGAATTCTATCTGAATCCCTTACTGATGATATCTCTGGATTAGTAGTGATAACTGCCTCATCCGCAAAATAGATAGACATGAGAGCTCCGGTTTCAATACCAGCTGGTGAATCACATATAATGAAGTCAAATGACATATCATTTAGTTCGTCTAGTATTTTTTCTACTCCTTTAAGAGTTAGTGATTCTTTATCGCGCGTTTGAGAAGCAGGTAAAATATATAATAGATCTGTATGTTTATCTCTAATTAAAGCTTGATTTAAATTAACATCATCTTGAATCACATTAATAAAATCATAAACAACACGTCTCTCGCAACCCATAGCTAAATCAAGATTACGCAACCCTATATCGAAATCCACAACTACTGTTTTTTTACCACTTCTAGCTAATCCAGTAGCAATTGCCGCACTTGTAGTTGTTTTACCAACCCCTCCCTTGCCTGATGTAACTACAATAATACGCGCCATAAATAAAAAATACCTAATTAAGTTCTTGAATATTAAGCATTCCCTTTTTAAGGCAAATGCGAGTTGATTTATAAGAAAAAATTTTTGGTATTTGATCCATTACCCAATACTTACCAGCAATTGAAACAAGTTCTGCATCTAAATTACTACAGAAAATATAACAATTATGATCACCATTAGCTCCTGCTAATGCTCGACCTCTCATAATGCCATAAATATGAATGTTACCATCTGATATTAATTCAGCTCCAGTGCTAACATTTCCAACTATTACTAAATCTGCATTACGTGCATAAATCTGTTGACCAGATCTAACAGGCAGGTTAATCACGCGAGTCTTATTATAAACTAATTCATCGATGCAAACAGATCCTAACTTACTTATTGAATGTTCATTATTATCATATCTCGCATATGATTTTCTCATTTCCGTAAGGATAGGCAAACCAATGTTATCTATTTTTTTGATTAATGAAATTTCTTTACATCCACTTATACCTATAATACATAGACCTGTAGCTAATAAAGCCTGTTTCATATGTTCCCAATCAACTTCATGATTTAAACCTTCAATATTTAATACTATAGGCAAGTGTCTTGTAAAAACAGGAAGTTGTTTAAGTTTATTTTTAATAGCTTTACATATTACATCAGGTTCATGATTATAAAGGTATATAACTGAAAACCTAAAATTACTACCTTTAAACTTTATTGGTTGTGACATCTATCCTGACTCTCTATTTAATTATATTTTTATAAATTGTCAAGCTAATTAAAATTAAAAACTATATACTTATAATATACTTAATAAAAACCCGAATAGTATTTATATCAATACTAAAATTATATAATTATTTATTCTATATATTTTATATCATATCAAACAAAATTATTATCTTACTATAATATATATATTAGTTTATAATATATATATTAGTTTAAATATAATACTTCTGCAATATAACTTATTTAAGACACATATATTGTGTTATATCAGATATTGCAAAAAATAATATTAGTTTATAACTTTTATGTTTAATTATATATTATTAATAGTTATGAGATATGATTAAACCGCTATTAATTAAAAAATTGGTATAACTACTTAAAAAAAACTTAATACAGCAATATGCTACTGCTGATAAAATCAAAGAAAAAGGCAATGCCATCATGACCATGCGTTTATATGATAAATTGATTAGTGATGATAAATTTGATGTTAATAAAAACAGAAAAGATGCTTGTCCATTAGGTGTAGCAATTGAAGGAATATTAGTTCCAACATTAACCACTATTGCTAATAGTTCGAATTGGTGATGATTAATAAGTTCTTTTTCAAAGGCATGCTTAAGTTCACTAATATACACGGTACCGATAAAAACATTATCTGCAATAGAAGAAAGAAATCCATTAAATATAAACAGCCATTTTAGTTGATTATCAGAATCAAAATGTAAAATGAAATTAATTATAGGTACAAATATTTTTTGATCAAAAATAACTGCAGTTATAGCACAAAATACTATTAATAAAGATGCAAAAGGCAATGCTTCTGTAAAGGCTCTACTAATATCTTGCTCATCTGTAATACCCAAAAAGGATGTAGATATTATAATAATTGATAATCCTATAAGTCCTGCTTCACTAAACTGAAATATTAATGAAATTAATAACCAAATAATAATTAATCCCTGAATAATTAATTCAATTTTATCCTGAATTCCCATCTCACTATTTTTATAAATGTTTTTTAATAACTTGTTAATTTCAGTAGGGATTGTTGCACCGTATCCAAACAACTTAAAATGCTCTAGTATAAAAACAGTACATATGCCAGCTATAAATACCGAAATAGAAATTGGCAACATACGTAAAATGAATTCAACAAAATTCCATTCAGCAGAATGAGCAATAATTAAATTTTGCGGTTCTCCAATCATGGTCATTATTCCACCTAAAGCAGTACCAATTCCTGCATGCATCACTAAACTACGCAAGAAAGAACGAAATTGCTTTAAAGCTGCTTTTTTTGTCGTCAATAATGATTGATGATCATCAATCATTATTTGTTTACATTGTTTATATAATGTAACAAATACTGTGATTATTACTGCTAAAACTGTCAGCGCATCAATGAAAGCTGATAGTAAGCTAGAGATCAAACAAAAAACTACAGCTAATTTTGTTTTTGAATCAATGCGCAATATTAATTTTGTAAAACAAAATAATAATAATTTTTTTATAAAGAAAATTGCAGATACCATGAAAATCAACAATAAAAGTACTTCAATATTATTATATAATTCTATTTTAACTCTCGCTGAACTAGACATGCCAATCATAATAGCTTCTAAAGATAATAATCCACCGGGTAATAAAGGATAGCATTTCAAAGACATGCTTAAAGTAAAAATAAACTCGATTACTAAAAACCAAGCAGCAACATACGAACTTATATATAAGTAAAATACAGGATTTATAATTAAAAAGATTAATATTAACAATTTATACCAATTTGGTGATTTACCTAAAAATTTTTGTCTAACAATATCTAAGTAGGTTACATCCATAACTTGAAAACACCTCATGATCAATTAAGTAACATAATTAAAATTAATCTATTAATATAATCCTTTTATTTAAATAATTTAACGCATTGTATTGCTCTATAATTAATAAAAACATAATCCAATAAGTGTTAATTTAATTTTAATAATATTTATAATATTATATTACTAATAAAGGTTTTTATCTGAAATAATTAGATGATAATAAATACTCAATATTTATGAGTAACATAATTTTATTATTTTTTAATGGTAAATTATCATAGTAAATAATATAAGACATATATGTTATATTATATATATTAATCATGTAATTAAATTTAACTAATTTTTGATAAAAATAAATTATATTATGTCACGTCCAATTATAGCTACTATTAATCAAAAAGCACTAAAACACAATTTATCAATTGTTCGTAGTTTAACGCCAAAATTAAAAATTTGGGCAGTAATAAAAGCTAATGCCTATGGTCATGGTATTAATAATGTATGGAGTTTATCAGATACAGATGGGTTTGCATTATTAAATATAGAAGAAGCAGTAATGTTACGTGAACATGGATGGGAAAAACCTATTTTATTACTAGAAGGATTTTTTCATCCTAAAGATTTATACATTATTGATCGTTATCAATTAACAACTACTATACATAGTCAATGGCAAATTAAAGCATTAGAAAATATCAGATTACTTAATCCTATAAGTATTTACCTAAAGATCAATAGTGGAATGAATAGACTAGGTTTCCACCAAAAATTATTTAATACAATTTGGAATAAATTGATTTATTTAAAAAATATTCGTGATATAACATTAATGATGCATTGCAGTAACACGAATAATATTAGCAAAGTTAATAAATATTTTAAAAATATTCAGAATTTAATAAAGGGAAGAAATTGTTTATGCTCTATATCCAATTCAGCTTGTTTATTGTGGCATCAAACTGTTAGTTATGATTGTTGGGTTCGTGTAGGAATATTGTTGTATGGTGCATCACCAAGTGGTAATTGGTTTGATATATCTAATATTAATTTAGAGCCAGCTATGACGTTATCTAGTAAAATCATAGGTATTCAAACATTAAAGACAGGTGACACTATAGGATATGGTGATAGTTATACTGTAAAAAAACCTCAGCGTATAGGAATTGTAGCTTGTGGTTATGCTGACGGTTATCCACGTCATGCGCCTACTGGTACTCCTGTATTAGTAGATGGCAACATGACACATTTAGTTGGTACTGTATCTATGGATATGATTACTATAGATTTAACAAACTGTCCACGAGCCTCTATAGGTTCGAATGTAGAATTATGGGGTAATATAATAAAAATTGATCAAGTAGCTAAAGCTGCAGGGACATTAGGATATCACCTAATGTGCTCTCTTGCACCTCGTGTTCCTATTAAAATTATTTGTTAATAATTTACCGATCATGAACAAAAACGCAAATCAATTAATTTGTTTTAAGTTGGTTATGATTTGCGTTTTTATTAATTGGTTTAAATATTTTTAATTGGTTTTATTATTATAAATTAATGATATCAAATCCAGCACTTTATGTGAATAACCAACTTCGTTATCGTACCAGCATACTAGCTTTACAAAATTTTTATTTAATGCTATACCAGCTTTTGCATCAAATATAGAAGTTAAAGTATTACCGTTAAAATCACTAGATACTACATCATCCTCAGTATAACCCATTATACCCTTCATTTTACCTTCAGAAGCACATTTAACTTCATTACATATATCATAATAAGAAGTGTTTTTTCTTAATCTAACAGTTAAATCAATAACAGAAACATTTGAACTAGGTATACGAAAAGCCATGCCAGTTAATTTACCCTCCAATTCTGGTAATACTTTACCAACAGCTTTTGCAGCACCAGTAGAAGAAGGTATAATATTTTGAAATACACCTCTACCACCACGCCAATCTTTTTGAGATGGGCTATCAACAGTTTTTTGAGTTGCGGTAGTTGCATGAATAGTAGTCATTAAACCTTCGACAATGCCGAATCCATCATTAATTATTTTTGCCAATGGTGCTAAACAATTAGTTGTACAAGAAGCATTAGAAACTATATTATCTCCTTGATATTTTTCAAAATTAACACCACTAACAAACATTGGAATATCATCTTTGGATGGTCCAGTTAACACAACTTTTTTTGCACCTGCTGTGATATGTTTTTGTGCTGTTTCTTTTGTTAAAAATAAACCAGTAGCTTCTGCTACAACATCAACTCCTATTTTTCTCCATTTTAAATTTATAGGGTTATTTTCTGAACAAACAAATATTTTCTGTTTGTTCACTATCAGAGAATTTTTTGTAGTATCTAATTCTACTGTACCATTAAATTTTCCATGTGTAGAATCATATTTTAACATATAAGCCATATAATCAGCTTCTATTAAGTCGTTAATAGCAACAATTTTAATATCAGAACGATGCTGAGCAGCACGTAAAATCATACGTCCTATTCTGCCAAAACCGTTAATGCTCACTTTAATAGTCATATTTTAATAATTCTATTTAATCAATGGGTCTATTTATATAAATTTACAGAAATAGATTATATCGTCAAGAAAATAAATGAATTAATTGTAATAATTTAATCTATTAAAGATAGGTTGATAATTGTAATGATGGTAAATGTAATACTTATTATAATAATCAAATATTATATATAATTTAAATAAATAAACTGAACTATATTTAAAAAAATAATTGATATAATAAATTATCAATTAATAATAAAAACAATAGTTCAGTTATAATAAATTACAAAGTAAATTTTTAGTTAAAATAATCTATTGATTTACTATATTACAATTTAAACAAAAAGCATATTGGTTTTGTGGATCATCTAAATTATCTAAAAAATTATACTGCTTAGCTATATTATTAATTATAGGAGTATTAAATCTATCCTTTAATAAATTAAATAATATATTACTAATAGAAGCATTATTGGACATTAAATCAATTATGGTAGAATTATCTTGGTACCAAATCAATTTAGGATTAGTAACATTACCTAATTCTTGTGCTTTTTTTACTGCATCATCAAAATCACCTAACGCATCTACTAAACCATTTTGTTTAGCATCTGTGCCTACCCATATTCTTCCTTGTGCTAACGCATCGATTTGTTTGAAAGTTTTTTTGCGAGAATGTGCCACCAGATTAACAAATCTATCATATCCTTTTTGTATGCTAAGCTGCATTAGCTCATGAACTTCTTTAGGAAGAGGTTGAGTTATAAATGTTTTTGCAAAAGGAGAAGTGCTAACACCGTCTGCGTGTATTCCAATAATATCCAAGCTTTTTTCTACTGTATTAATTAAACCAAAAATACCAATAGAACCAGTTAAAGTATTTGGGTTGGCTATTATATAATCAGCTGGAGTAGAAATCCAATAACCTCCGGATGCTGCTATATTACCCATAGAGACAACTATAGGCTTTACTCTATGTAAAGCTAACAATTCTTGACGAATTACCTCTGAAGCTAATACACTACCTCCAGGACTATTAACATATAAAATAACAGATTTAATATTTGGATTTAATCGTACATTTTTTATATGATCAATAATATTATTACTAATAAAACTATTTGGGTTTGAAACATTATTTACAATAGGACCATTAATCATGATAACTGCTATGTTTGGTTTTTGATTATTTACCTTAGTTCTGTAAGAGTAAATACTGGTATTATAATATTGATTAGTTCTAGAGTTATAACCAAATTTTTTTTCTAGTACTTTTTCTATAGATTCTTGGGATGCAATATAATCAACTAAATTTCTATCCAAAGCATATTTTGCTGTATCACCATTAAATTTTTTTAATTTTGAAATTATTTTTTGAGCACTTGGAAAAACTTGTTTTACGTCAACATTCCGATTATAAGCAACTTCAGATAAATAATTTTTCCATATTGTATTAATCCATTGGTTATCAGCTTGACGCACTTTATCTGACATCTTATCTGATAAAAATGGTTCAACAGCCGATTTGTAAGTACCTACTCTAAATACATGTGGCGTAATTTTTAATCTCTTTAACAGAGAATGATAGTATAAAGTATTGGTTGCAAAACCCCTTAAATCTACTGCACCTAGAGGAGACAAATAAATTTTATTAGCAAAACTAGCAAGGTAATATTGTGATTGATTATAATTGTTACCTGTTGCATAAACAGGTTTACCAGCTGAACGAAATTCAGTCAATGTCTTTCCAAGATATTGCAATGAAACCTGATCAGCTCCTAAAAAACTTTGTAAATCTAGTACAATACCAGTAATATTGTCATCATCTTTTGCTTGACGAATTGCTCGAACTAAATCGAATAATAAATTTTGATGTATATCATATTTTTTATTAATTTTACTTAATATCTGATTTTCAATTTTACTTATATAACTATTACCAGATAGTTTATCTACAATGACACCTCTAAGATCTAACTTTAACGCTCCTTTTGTAACTGGTATAACATTAATAACATTATGCCTATTCATATGAGATATAAATTTTCCAACAAATATAAATACAACTAATAAAGCAAAATTAAGTATAAATGCTCTAATGAAATTCAACATATACCATATATATCTAAATATATCAGCTGTTGTTCGCAATAGTCCTTTCATAAAGGTCTCCATTATAAAACAATCAAATATTAATAAATTATCCAAGAATTATTGAATTAAATAATTTATTGAAAATTTTTATATTAATAAATAATTTCATATTAAATATCATGTAATATTATAATTAATATCTAACACTAAAATAACTAAAATTGAAATTTCAACCAAACAGGAGCATGATCGGACGATTTATCCATGCTTCTTATAGCATAATCGATACCAGTTGCAATACAATAAGATGCTAATTCTTTAGTTACAAGTAATAAGTCAATACGAAGTCCGCGATTTTCATAAAATCCTTTAGAACGATAATCAAACCAAGAAAAACAATTATTAATTTTTGGATGTTGTTGTCTCCAAATATCAATCATACCAACCTTAAATAAGCTACTGATCCATTCTCTTTCTTCAGGAAGGAAACCACATTTACCCATTTGCAACCATCTTTTTCTATTTTGCTCACCAATTCCAATATCAAGATCGGTGCCAGTAATATTAATATCTCCCATAATCAAAACAAATTTATTCATTATTAGTATTTCTAATAAATAATTTCTTAAATCGCAAAAAAATTTCTTTTTAGCTGAAAATTTTGTAGGATGATTGCGGTTTTCACCCTGAGGAAAGTATCCATTGATCACAACAATATTACCAATAGGGCTAGGTATCTCTACTATTATTAGTCTGCGTTCAGAATATATATTATCAGTTGGAAATCCTTTTAATATTGTAACTGGCATTATTTTAGTAAATATTGCAACACCGTAGTGTTTTTTTTGACCATAGTAAAAAAATTCATAACCTAAATTCATTAAATCTCTAATTGGAAACATAGTATCATCTACTTTTGTTTCCTGTAATCCTATTATATCAGGTGTGTGAAATTTTATTATCTCTTTAAGCTGATGTATTCTAGCCCTTAATCCATTGATATTAAAAGAAACAATCTTCATAATATCTCTTGTTTAATAATTAATTTAAGTTTATCAGTTATATGTATAATAAATGTTATTACATAATTGATATAAAAATATTATCGTTAATTTCATCATATTTTATTATGAATAATTTAACATATTAACGTTTCCATAAATAAAAAATACATTTGTTATATTTAATAATAAACCATAATATATCATAAAGAATAAGTAATTACTTATAATTGTTTATTTTATAGTAACTAATATGTAGCAAATATAATTAAGATAATTATTTATTATCAAGCAGATTTATTATAAATTTGCTTGATTGCTCAATCATGTATTATTAAATATAATAAATACTTGTTAAAATATATCCAAACTCAAATTAGTAATAATGTGTAGTATTTAAGTCAAATTATCTTAAAACAATTTAAATAAATATTATTGATTGATGAAATTAATTATTATTTTAAATTTATTTGTAATAATAATTATCTTGATAATTATTGTATAATTACTTTAATACTATCTGATAATAATAATTAGAGTTATTATAAGAACATGTTCGTTATTATTAAATCAATAATATGTTATTTATAACAAGGGGCTAAACAAATAAAACATCATTTCTAAAAACTTTTTCCAAAATGCACGTTTTGACCAAATTTGCTTGTCTATCAAACGAGAATTAGCAATATACTTATCTTGTAAGCAAGATACATTTTTACTAAAACTATAATCATCTACAATTAAAGTTATTTCAAAATTAAGCCATATACTTCTCATATCTAAATTAAACGTTCCTAAAAGCGTTAATTGTTTGTCTACTAATACACTTTTAGTATGTAGCAATCCTCCTTCGAATTGATAAATATTTACACCTGCTTCTAATAATTCACTGAAAAAAGCGCGACTAGCCCAGCTAACTAATATAGAATCATTGTAAAGAGGAAGTACAATAGCAACATTGACACCTCTTAATGCTGCTGTACAAATCGCACGCAATAAATCTTCGCTAGGAATAAAATAGGGTGTAGTCATAATCAAATGTTCTCGAGCAGAATAGACAGCTGTTAAAAGCAATTGATGCATCATATCTTTAGGAAAAACAGGACCAGAAGCAACTACATGTGCAATACAAGAATTTTTTTCATTTAATGTTGTTTTTTTATTTGTTTTGTAAAATGATGAAATACGATTTCCGGTTTCTATTTCCCAATCACTGTTGAATATAATACTGATTAATGCAGAAACAGGACCTTCTATACGCACCATTAAATCAATCCACTTTCCAACACCGATATGCTGTTTAAAGAAACAAGGATCAACTAAATTCATACTACCAGTATAAGCAGTATAATTGTCTATTAATACCAATTTGCGATGTTGACGAAGATCCATTCTACGTAAAAAACACTGTAATATATTTATTTTTAAAGCTTCTATTACCTCAATACCTGCATTACGCATTTTTTTTGCCCAGTGACTATGAAAAAATGATATACTTCCTGCTGAATCTAATATAAGTCGACATTTTACCCCTCGATAAGATGCTTTAATTAATGATTCAGCTACTTCATCAGCTAATCCACCTGGATGCCATATATAAAATATCATCTTTATATTATGACGTGCAATTTTAATATCGTTAATTAATGATTTTATAGCATCATTAGCATCAGATATTAATTGTATATTGTTACCTTTAATACCAGGGATACCTTGTCTTTCGCTACATAATTGAAATAAAGAATGTGCTGCATTGCTATGTGCTGTAGTGAAAATTTCTCCATGTTTTTTTAGTTTTTTAAGAAAATCATTTGTATGAATCCACGTAGAACGTGTTCTTTTAATTCTGATTCTTTCCAGATACAATTCACCAAACGACAAATAGGTGATTATACCTAATACAGGAAGAACATAAATAGCTAGCAACCAAGCCATTGATAAGTTAACTTCTTGGCGTCTCATTAATATACGGAATGTAATATTAGCTACTAATAACCAGTAAATACACAGAAAAAAAAATCTATAATATTATAGAAACTAATCATTAATTTAATATCCTATTAATACTGTAATTTATAAGATATAATTTATAAATATTTATTAGCAACAGTATACTTCAGAGTACAAAACTAATTATCATCAATCTATAATTAGTTTTAATACTGAAATTTGCGATTTGAATAAATTTTTAGATTACAAATATAAAAACATAAATATTATTTATTAGTCAATATTGATTAAAGCTGTAATAATAATAAATTTCATATAATATAACAATTATTATTCTTATGTTTTATTAAAATCAAAATTAAATAAAATCATTAAAATAATCAGAAACACAGAAAGTAATTATAATACATATATTGTGCAATATTTTCCGCACAAATATTGTTTTAATAAAGTAATTCATTATTAATTGATTTATTACAAAATATAATATATCACTAATCGGTGGTATTACTCTACTATAAATCTATTAATTAAATAGGTATAGAATCTATTTATTCAATATGATTTAACAAAATGTAAAATCTATAAAAATAAATAATCAAAAATGCTAAAACAAGATTATTACAAAAAAGAAATAAAAATGGGATAATATTTTTTGAAAAAACTGTCATAGGAGAGAAAAACATAACAAGAATAATTTTAGTTAAAAACCAAAAAGTAATTGCAGGAGCAATTATGTTTATATTTTTTAATACTATACATATGCTATGTTTTATAGATGTATAAATATCTACTCTATCATGAACCAATATTATAGGAGCAATTGATAATAAAGCAGTTAGTAAAATTCCTGGAAAAACTAAAATTAAAAAACCAATTTGAATGATTAAATTTAATATTAATACTAATATTGTCAATTTTGGTAATATTATAATAATTTTATGAATAGCTGCCAACAAAGTAGTTGTTTTTTTTTCAGATACAGCAGCAATTAGATATAATATACTCCCTAATAATATAGAATTACCTGTTAATACAGCAATACTAATGAATATAAAAGTAGCTATTAGTTTATATTTTTGTTCAGTTGATTGACTATTTATATTATTTAAAGATGAAGATTTACTTATATTATCATGCTCAGAAAACGTTAATTGTTTTTTACCAAAATGAGCAAAAAAATGTACCATAATAGTAGTAGTTGATGTAGCTAATATAGCAATAAATATTAAATTAAATAATTGATTTCGAAAAAAACACTTGCTTTCACAGTATAATGATTTTGCCGTGATATGCATAAAAATCCCTTATTATTTTAGATACTAATCTTTGATCATGTTTGTTGGCAATTTCTTTTATAAAGATCATGCAAGTATTAACAAAATTTAATGCTAGCAGATTTAAATTTAGTTGCCATAATTTTTATCTCTCTGAGCATTATATCAATTGTATTAAAATAATCTTCGATAATTTTTATTAATGCGGAACCAACAATTATACCATCAATTCCTGAAGCAATAATTTGTTTTACTTGATTATCATCATAGATACCAAATCCCTGTATCAATGGGGAAGATTTATATGAATGTAATTTATCTATCACTATTTTAGGGGTTAAATTAGCTGGTTTTTCAATACCAGTTACTCCTGTACGTGATAATAAATAAATATATCCATAACTTTGTGTTGCAATCTTATATAACAGGTCATCACTAGGATTTGGCGGACAAATAAATATTTGATCTATACCATGATATAATGCTGTTTCTCTAAAGGGTTTAGATTCTTCTATAGGTAAATCAGCAATTAATATGGAATCCACACCCAATTTAGAGCAATTAATATAAAAATTTTCGATTCCTCTAGAGAAAACAAGATTAGCATATATTAATAAACCTATAGGTAATTGGAAATATTTATGCCGTATTTTGGAAATCATTTCAAAGCATTGTATAACAGTATTACCTGCGTTTAATGCTCGAAAATTAGAATTTTGAATAATAGGACCATCAGCTAGCGGATCTGAAAAAGGTATTCCTAATTCTAAAGCATCTGCTCCAGCTAAAATCAATGTATCTATAATTTTTAATGATATTTCTGGAGTTGGATCTCCTAACACGATAAAAGGCAAGAATGCTCCTTGCTTATTATTTTTTAGTTTGTTAAAAAGTTGTTTATAACGTTTCATTATATATCCTTATGGAATTGTACTAGATCGATTTTTGACAACAGAAATATCCTTATCACCTCTACCAGAAAGATTTACTACTAAAAGTTGTTCTTTTTGCGGGTTTAAAGTAATAAGTTTCAATGCATATGCTAAAGCATGTGATGATTCTAGAGCAGGAATAATTCCTTCTAAGGTACATAATTTTTTAAACGCTACTAATGCTTCCTGATCCGTAATAGATACATAATTGGCACGTCCTATGCTATTTAAATATGCAAGTTCAGGACCCACCGCTGGAAAATCTAAACCTGCAGAAATAGAATAAGATTGTTTTATTTGTCCTTCATCAGTCTGCATTATAGGTGATTTCATACCGAAGTATATGCCTGTTCTCCCATGTTTTAATGCTGCACCATGTTTACCCGATTTAATACCTTGACCAGCGGGTTCAACACCAATTAATTCTACATGTTTATCTTTAATAAAATCTGAAAAAATACCTATTGCATTTGATCCACCACCTACACATGCAATAATTTTATCTGGCAATCGATTCTTTTTCTTCAAAATTTGTTCTTTGGCTTCTTTACCAATTATACTCTGAAATTCGCGAACTATGGTTGGGAACGGATGGGGACCTGCAGCCGTACCAATTATATAGTGTGTGTCATGGTAACTATCAGTCCATTCACGTAATACCTCATTACAGGCATCCTTTAGGGTTGCAGAACCATTGTGAACTGGAATGACCTTGGCTCCCATAAGATGCATTCGCGTTACATTAGGTTGTTGACGTTCTATATCCTTAGAACCCATATAAATACAACACTGCATATCTAGTAATGCACATGTTAATGCTACTGATACACCATGTTGTCCAGCACCAGTTTCTGCAATAATTCTAGTTTTACCCATACGTTTAGCTAATAAACCTTGACCCAAAACTTGATTGGTTTTGTGAGCTCCTCCATGTAACAAATCCTCACGTTTTAAATATAGACACGTTTTTGTGCCTTTTGTTAAATTTTTACATAATGTTAATGGAGTAGGACGACCAGCATAACTTTTTAGCAACTCATCAAACTCAAATTTAAAATTATCATCATGGTCTGCATCAATAAATGCTTTCTCGAGTTGTAAAAGCGCTGACATTAATATTTGGGGTATATACATACCTCCAAATTCACCAAAATAAGGATTCAATAAAGTCATTGTTATATATCCTTTGAAATCAATGTAATATTAAAACTAATAATCACGAAGTATTTTAAATATGGATTGAATTTTATTTACATCTTTGATACCAGGTGCACTTTCAACACCTGAATTAAAATCAAGCCCTGAACAACCTATTTTAGATGCTACCATACAATTACTAATATTTAGTCCTCCGGCTAACATTACATTGTTAAGTTCTTGATCTTTTAATAAATTCCAATTAAATTTTTTTCCTGAACCACCATGTTCATTATCAAACAAGTATAAATCAACCCCTGATAAATCACGTTTAGGAATTTTATCCGATATACTTAGTGCTTTCCATATTTGTGTATCAGAAGGCAAATAATGACGTAATTTAACAATGAAATCTTGATTTTCGTCTCCATTTAACTGAATAGCTGCTAGACCTAATTTATTAGTATCTTCTACGATTTCATTAATTTTAGCATTCTTATATACTCCTACATATTGAAGAGGTGGGGTATGAGTAATAATTCTTTTTGCTTGTATAGAGTTAATCTTACGGGGAGAACCATCAACGAAAATTAATCCGCCAAAAATAGCACCAGCATTATATGCTGCATATGCGTCTTCAGAACGAGAAAGCCCACAAATCTTATTGTTACCTAATAACATCCGACGTACTGCTAGTTCTAAGTTATCTTCTTCCATCAGCTTAGAACCAATTAAAAATCCATTAACTAAATGGCTGAATTTTCTAATATTAGAATAGCTATCTATACCAGATTCACTAATGACTATTATCTCGCTATTTGATATGGATGCAACTAATTCACGTGTGCGTTCTAAATCAACTGATAAATCTTGGAAACTGCGATTATTAATACCTATTACTTTAGCTTTTAGAGCAATAGCACGTTCAATTTCTTTCTGATTGCTTACTTCTGTTAAGATTCCCATATTTAATTCATTAGCAATGGCTGCAAATTGACAATATTTTTCATCATCTAAAATTGATAACATTAGCAAAACAGCATCTGCATAATAATTACGTGCTAAATAAATTTGATAAGGATCAATAATAAAATCTTTACAAAGAACTGGTTGTTTAATTACAGAACTAACTACTGAAAGGAAAGAAAAATCTCCTTGAAAATATTTTTCATCAGTTAAAACAGAAACTACTGATGCATAATGTCTATAAATTCTGGCTATTTTTAAAGGATTAAAACCTTTCCTAATTAATCCTTTAGATGGAGATGCTTTTTTACACTCAAGAATAAATTTGGTGTTTGTACCTTTTAGTGCATCATAAAAATTACGAATCGAAGATTTAATTTTTTTTTGGAAACTGCTAATTGGTTGTTTTTTTTTACGAGTTTCAATCCAAACAATTTTGTCTTGAATAATTTTATTTAACACAGTACCTTGCATAGTTATCCTCTTGATGCTAAAGCTAATAAAAGTTTATATACTTGACCACTATGGATTATATTGAGTGCATGTTGTGCATTATCACGTAAATTTTCATATCCAAAAATTTTAAGTAGCAGAGCTACATTAGCTGCTATAGTTTCTTCATGTAACGTATTACCATAACCTTTGATTAATTTTATAAAACTATTGCAGCTTTCTTCTATTGAATTTACAGTTAATGCTTTTATATTTGAATGATACTTAAATCCAAAATCTTTGGCGGTTAAATGATATAATGTGATTTTACCATTTTGCAATTCAGCAACATGATTTATATCATGTAATATTACCTCATCCATTCCTCCTCCATGAACTACTATTGCGCGTTTATATTCCAGAACTTTCAATATATTAATCACTGGTAATAAAAGTTTTGGGCTATATACACCGACAACAGATAAAGGTGGTCTAGCAGGATTAACTAATGGTCCTAATATATTAAATATGGTACGGGTTTTTAGCTGTTGACGTACTTCAATTGCATGGTAAAAGCCAGTATGATATATTGGTGCAAATATAAAACATATATTTAATTCATCCAGGATTTTACGTGCATTATCTGGTGTAATATTTAAATTAATTCCTAAGGATGTTAATGTTTCAGATGATCCAAAGTTATTTGCATTACCTTTACTGCCATGTTTTACTATTTTTAAACCACAAGAAGCAGCTACTAAAGCACTAGCTGTAGAAATATTTAAACTTCGGCTTAGATCTCCACCTGTTCCTACTATATCTGCAAAAATATATTTTGGGCGAGGGAATGGTTTAGCATTATCTAATAAAGCTTTTACTGCTCCAAGAATTTCTTCTTGACTTTCTCCTCTTGTTTTCATTGCTATTAAAGCCGCTGTTAGTTGGATTGAACTAAGCTGACCATTAATAATATTTTCAAACAACTGATAACTTTCTAATTTAGTAAGAATTTTTGATTGATATAATTTTTCTAAAATAACATTCATGTCTATTTATCTAACGCCCAATTTATTGTTTGTTTAATTAATAGTGATCCTTGTACAGTTAATATAGACTCAGGATGAAATTGAAACCCACATACTTTGTTTGTATTATGTCTTACTGCCATCACAATATTTCCATATTTAGCATTTATATTAAGACATACTGGGATATTATTCCCTATAAGAGAATGATAACGCGCTACTAACATTGGAGTGCTAATATTTCTAAACATAGCTTTACTATCATGATCTATTAAAGAAGTTTTTCCATGTAAAATTTCCCCAGATTGACAAACATTACCACCATAAAATTCTATGATAGCTTGATGACCTAGACAAATACCTATAATTGGTATATGTTCAGAAAATATTCTGATTATTTCTAACATGCATCCAGAATCTCTAGGAGATCCAGGACCAGCTGATAAAACAATGATTTGACTTTTTGTGTTTTTAATCTTCTTGATTAAGAAATCAACAGGAATATTATTCCTATAAACACATACATCATGATTAAAGATTCTTAATTGCTCAACAAAGTTATACGTAAAGGAATCAATATTATCAATAAGCATAATATTAGCCATTAGAAAACTTCCTTACAGCTATGTGCAGTTGCAATGGCATTTAATACTGCTCTAGCTTTATTACGACTTTCATCTGCTTCTTCTTGTGGGTTGGAATCTAATACTATACCCGCTCCAGCTTGAACTGTAGCAATTCCATTTTTAACATAAGCAGAACGAATCACTATACATGTATCTAGATCTCCTTGTGGTGTCAAATATCCTACGGAACCACCATAGCTACCTCTTCTTTCTCCCTCTACAGATGCTATTATTTGCATAGCACGTACTTTGGGTGCCCCGCTGAGAGTACCCATATTAAGACAAGCTCGATATGCATGTAATGCATCTAGATCTGATCGAAGCACACCAATCACTCGAGAAACTAAATGCATTACATAAGCATAACGATCAACTTTAATCAAATTAGCTACATGTCTGGTACCGGGTGTACATATTCTAGCTAAATCACTGCGTGCTAAATCAACTAACATAAGATGTTCTGATAGTTCTTTGTGATTTGTTCGCATTTCAAGTTCAATCCTATTATCGAGATCCATATCTAAAGATCCATCGGCAAAACGACCCCTAGGACGTGTTCCTGCTATCGGATATATTTCAATTTGACGCGAAGTAGCATCATATTTAAGTGAACTTTCAGGCGAAGCACCAAATAATGAAAAATCTTTATCTTGCATAAAAAACATATAAGGACTTAAATTGTTCTTTTTAAGAGTATTATATGCATTTAATGGAGAAGGACATGGTAAATAAAAACGCCTTGATGGTACCACTTGAAATATTTCTCCCAAGCGTATTGATTTTTGCATTTTTCTAATGATCCTACAATAGGATTTGTCATCATGGTTCATAGTAAGTTGCATATCCCTGATTTTTTTTGCAGGTAATTTTGGAAATTTTCCTAACATTTTTTTTTGCAATTTATGTATACGAAATTTTAATTTTTGAAATTCATCTTTAGAATTACAAAAGATACTTCCTCGTAAACAAGCAGTTTTTTTCTGATGATCTAATATTAATAGTACTTCAGATAAATAAAAACAATAATCTGGACAATTATGTTCATTGTTAATTTTAGGTAATTTTTCAAAATTTGAAACTACATCATAAGCAAATAAACCTCCAAGTAAAAATGCTTCTTTTTTGTCTGA
Organism: Candidatus Pantoea edessiphila; assembly: GCF_002933335.1. Taxonomy (GTDB): domain Bacteria; phylum Pseudomonadota; class Gammaproteobacteria; order Enterobacterales; family Enterobacteriaceae; genus Pantoea_C. The sequence continues at coordinate 187,075 of NZ_PDKS01000001.1, forward strand.
AGAAAATTTTATTAATTGTAAAATTGTTCTAAGTGGATCAAATATTGATGAGTTTTTTAAACGACTATCTTCATCTTGTATCTTGTCATTGACTGAAAATATTAAAATACGTTCATTGATCTTAACACCGTTTTTTATATTAGGTAATATATTATCTAGTAATGATAGTAAAGTAAGACCATTATTTGATAAAGCTTGTAGATAAACATAGTTGTCTATTGCTATAATACGTAATGCACTATCTACAATTAACAAGCTCTTTAGATTTTGTTTGTTATCTATGTTTGCAGATTCAAGTAATAAAGTTGACGGTCTTGATCCGCAAAGTTGATGAAACAACATTCCTGGATTATCATGATATGGTACATTAATGTTTATCGTTTTTACTTCAAGTTTATCATTTGACATAATAATTTTCTCTTAATTATATTTAAATAACTTACTTATAATATAGGGAGTTTAGAAAAAAATATTATTATATTTAAATGGTTTTAATAAATAGATTGTTTTTTGTTATTACATAAAAAACACACATATCGTATATTTAAGATAAATTATTAATATAATCAAATAGAATTATAATTTTTTGCAATTTAATATATATAATTATATGTATAGTAATAATATTTTTTATATACTTACTTAAATAAATCATGTGATATTGAAGAGTAATTAATGCTTAATTTTAAACTAAAATATCAATATTAGCTAATGAATAACATATTAAATAACATGTTTTACTTAATATTAAGTGATAGTTCAGTTATTATATTGCTATATATAATAATTAATTATACAAATTATATAATTTAGTAAATTATTTCATAATCAAAATTTTATTTAATGAAATTAAAATTGTAATCATATTGTATAATCCACTAGATAACTTATACAAAAAAATGTAGAATTCATACAATGTATAAATCTATATATTAATTAGACATTAACACAACATTTATTGTATATATAATTAAGTTGATTTTGATAAACAATATTGTTATATGCATAATTCATTATAACTATTTGATATATAATTGTTTATTAATAATTTTTATAATTAAAAAGAATATTAATTATTGTATAATGCAGTAATATTTTAATTATTTATAGTTTGCAGATAGAACTAACATGACTACTTTTAATTTTTCTTAAAATTTATATTCAATGGGTTATAAAAATGAATTTTTTATTAAATTATGGGCTTTTCTTAATAAAATTTATAACAATAATAATGGTGATTTCCACAGTTATATTAGTTTTTATCAGTGGAAATTTAAAGAAAAAAAATCTTGGGAAACTTCAAATAACAAATTTAAGTGAAGATTATGACCAAATAAAAAAAGATCTACAATTAGCCAAAATTCCCCTACAAGAAAAAAAAACATGGCTAAAAAATGACAAAAAAGAGAAAAAGAAAAAATTAAAAACAGAAAAGTTATTAATGAAAAAAGGTGAAGTTAAAAGCACAAAACCAACTTTGTATGTGATTGATTTCAAAGGTAGTATTGATGCTAAAGAAGTAGATTCATTAAGAAGAGAAGTATCTGCAATATTATCCGTCAACCAAGCTAATGATGAAATTTTAATTCGTTTAGAAAGCTGTGGAGGGGTGGTTAATGGTTATGGTTTAGCGGCTTCTCAAATAAAACGTATGAGAGATCGCGGATTACATATTACTGTGGCTGTAGATAAAGTAGCTGCTAGTGGAGGCTATATGATGGCTTGTGTGGCTAATCATATCGTGGCTGCTCCATTTTCTATTGTTGGTTCAATAGGGGTTATAGCACAAATACCTAATTTCAATCGTTTATTGAAAAACAATAATATTGATGTAGAAATGCATACAGCAGGAAAGTATAAAAGAACCCTAACTTTACTCGGAGAAAATACAGAAGAAGGTCGTGAAAAATTTAAAGAAGAACTAAATCAAACACATCTACTATTTAAGAACTTTGTACATAAAATGCGCCCAAATGTAAATATTGATAGTATATCCACAGGAGAGTATTGGTATGGTGATAATGCATTACAATTAGGATTAATTGATGAATTAGGTACCAGTGACGATTTTATTATTAAATATATGAACAAATTTAATATAATAAGTATAAGTTATATCAAAAAACGTGGAAAAATATTTGATTACTTAGCAGATAGTACAAACAAAATACTATATTCTTATTTATTGGATCTTTGGATTAATTTTAAAAAAAAATCTTAATAATAACTATCTTAAATATTCGTTATATTATAACTTAATGAGTTAACTAATCAGTATATTATTTAATAATTATATTGTTTTTTAATTAATATAATATATATCAACTATACAGATTAACTGAAATTATGTTTATTATCTTAAACAACAATAAGTTATATACTATCTTAATTTTATCTTAATTTATAAGTTTAAAACCTTACTTCGTAGTCTTTTTATCTTTTGCCTTAACATAAATATAAAATAATTATAATATGTATTCAAGTTAGAAAATAAAATTTTAGGTGTTAGTCAATATGAGTAAGATACTTGTTATTGTTGAATCACCAGCTAAAGCTAAAACAATTAATCAATATCTTGATAAGAATTACATAGTAAAATCTAGTGTTGGTCATATTAGAGATTTACCAAAAAGTAATCATTCTATTTCAAAGAAACATAAAATAATTTCGAATGATGAAAAAACAAACCATATACACAAGAAGGATAAAAAATTATCTCTTATAAAACGTATGGGTATTGATCCTTATAATAATTGGAAAGCAAATTATCAAGTTATTCCTGGAAAAGAAAAAATTGTTGCAGAATTAAAAATATTAGCTAAACAAGTTGATCACATTTATCTTGCAACTGATCTTGATCGTGAAGGTGAAGCTATTGCTTGGCATCTTCAAAAAATCATTGGTGGAAACAATGATCGTTTTAGCCGTATCATATTTAATGAAATTACAGAAAAAAAAATCTTAAAAGCATTTAAACATCCTGTTAAATTAAATATTAATAAAGTTAATGCCCAACAAACACGTCGTTTTATGGATCGAATTGTAGGATATATGGTCTCTCCATTATTATGGAAAAAGATTGCAAGGGGATTATCTGCTGGAAGAGTACAATCTGTAGCTGTTAGATTAATAGCAGAAAGAGAACAAAAAATAAAAGCTTTTATTCCAAAGGAATATTGGAAATTACAAGCCAACTTTAATACTGCTAAAAATGAAGAATTTCAAATGGAAATCACTCATTTTAATAAAGAAATTTTGAATTTTTCCAATGAAAATGATGTACTACAGCATATTAAATTATTAAAACAATTAACTTATAAAATCACAAATAGTGAAACAAAAATAATTAATATAAAACCACCAGCTCCTTATATTACATCAACTCTTCAACAAGCAGCTAATATAGCTCTAGGTTTTAGTGTGAAAAAAACCATGATGATTGCGCAACGCTTATATGAAGCAGGTTATATTACTTATATGCGTACAGATTCAACTAATATAAGTCAAGAAGCTTTAAAAAATGTCAGGAATTACATTATAAAAAAATTTGGAAATCAATATATTCCCAAATTTCCTATAATTTATAACAAACAAAATTCTCAAGAAGCTCACGAAGCAATCAGACCATCTAATGTCATATTATCATCAGAAAGTTTAAAAGGAGCGATGGAATTAGATGCTAGAAAATTATATGAGTTAATTTGGTCCCAATTTTTAGCTTGTCAAATGCCAGAAGCAAAATATGAATTAACTATCCTAACAGCTAAAGCTGGTGAATATCAATTAAAATCGTCAGGAAAAATTCTAAAATTTGATGGTTGGCATAAAATACTACCAAATAAAAGATATAAGAATCATAGATTATTTGATGTCAATATTGGAGATAATATTTACCTAAAAAATTTAAATCCTAGTCAACATTTTACTAAACCATTATCTCGTTTCACTGAAGCTTTATTAGTAAAAGAACTTGAGAAAATGGGAATAGGTCGTCCTTCTACCTATTCTTCAATTATTTCTACTATTCAAGAACGAGGATATATACGTATTGAAAATCATCGATTTTATATCGAAAAAATAGGAGAAATTGTTACTGATTGTTTAAAGAGCAATTTTAGTGAATTAATGAGTTATAATTTTACAGCTCATATGGAAAACAACCTTGATAAGATTGCTAATAACCAAGCTGAATGGAAACAAGTTCTCAATATTTTTTTTGATAATTTTATTAAACAGCTAATTGAAGCTGAAAAACAACCCAAAGAAGGTGGTATGCAATTGAATAAAATGGTATTAGTTTCACTTAATTGTTCAATTTGTAATCGTAGAATGGGTATTCGTAATGGTAGTACGGGAGTTTTTTTAGGATGTTCAGGTTATGCTTTAAAAGCAAAAGATCGCTGCAAGAAAACCATTAATTTAATTATGGAAAATGAAATAAATAATGTTTTTTTAAATAATCAATATAATAATAATATCAATTATATTATTACAAATAAACATTGTCAAAAGTGTAATACAATTATGGATAATTATATAACTATTGATAGTAAATACAAATTTTATATTTGCGGAAATAACCCAAGATGCGATGGATATGAAATCGAAAAAGGTCAATTTTATATTCAAGAAAACAACTATTCAAATGTTAATTGTGATAAATGTCACATAAAAATGGAGTTTAAAATAGGACGTTTTGGTAAATATTTGAGATGTATAAATTGCAACAATGCTCGGAAAATTTTAAAAGATGGAAATGTTGCAGCACCTACTGAAAATCCCGTACCTTTTCCTGAATTGCTCTGTGAAAAATCACATGATTATTTTGTGTTACGTAATAGTTCTGCAGGTATATTTTTTTCAGCAAGTACCTTCCCTAAATTGCGTGAAACTAGATCACCTTTAGTAGAAGAACTGAAACGTTTTAGAGATCGTTTGCCTAACAATTTATTATATCTTACTGAAGCTCCATCTACTGATCCAGAAGGAAACAAGACCATAATAAAATATAGTAGGAATAAGAAACAACAATACATAGTTTCTATAAAAAAAGGTAAAAAAACTAACTGGATTGCTTTTTATACAAATGGCAAATGGCAAGAAACCAAAAATTAATTACTTCAATACCAAAATAAACACCAATATAAATTTTATATTGTCAAACATATAAATATGTTAAGTGTCTACATCTAAAATAATATATTAATTTTTATATTATTTCTAACAAATATTATTTTTTTAATTTATATCAGGTAATAATATATCAATAATGAATATCACTCTATTCTATAGATTACTGGGATAAACTAATTATGAAATTACAGCAGCTCCGATATATCGTCGAGGTAGTTAATCACAACCTTAATGTTTCTTCGACTGCAGAAGGACTCTATACATCTCAACCTGGTATTAGTAAACAAGTACGTATGTTGGAAGATGAATTAGGAGTGCAAATTTTTGCACGTAGTGGTAAACATTTAACTAAAGTTACTTTTGCCGGAGAAGAAATAATACGTATAGCTCGTGAGATATTATCGAAAGTTGATGCAATCAAATCGGTTGCAGGTGAATATACTTGGCCTGATAAGGGATCTTTATATATAGCCACTACCCACACACAAGCACGTTATGCTTTACCCATGGTAATAAAAGGCTTTATAGAACGTTATCCGTTTGTCTCATTACATATGCACCAAGGTTCACCAACACAGATTGTAGAAGCAGTATCAAAAGGAACTGCTGATTTTGCTATTGCTACTGAAGCATTGCATCTATATGAAGATCTAGTGATGTTACCATGTTATCACTGGAATAGAGCTATTATAGTCACCGCAAAGCATCCTTTAGCGGCAAAAAAAGAAATAACTGTTGGTGAATTAGCTGAATTTCCATTAGTAACATATACATTTGGTTTTACTGGTCGTTCGGAATTAGATATTGCATTTAAACGCATAGGGTTAGTTCCACGTATTGTTTTTACTGCTACCGATGCTGATGTTATTAAAACATATGTGAGATTGGGATTAGGAGTAGGTGTTATTGCGAGTATGGCTGTAGATCCAATATCAGATTCAGATTTAATAAGAATAGAAGCTTCTAAAATTTTTACGAATAGCACTACAAAGATAGGTTTCCGTCGTAGTACTTTTTTACGAAGTTATATGTATGATTTTATTCAACGTTTTGCTCCTCATTTAACTAGAGATGTAGTAGACACAGCAGTGTCTTTACGTTCTAATGAGGATATTGAAGTTATGTTAAACAATAAAATCTTGCCTTTTAAATAATACAAAGTTCTATTAGCTTGTATTAATATTGCTAAAACTAAATTAGTTTGTAATATTAATTGAATCAATATTTATAACTAGCTTTTTGTATAAAAAGCTAGTTATATTTATCAATAATTACAGTTATTGTCTTTAAATAAAGAAATAAATAATTATTAATTATAGGTTATTTTAATATACATCTTGTAATATTTAAAAATTAATTATTATAAGTTCTAAGGAGTAATCTATGTCATTAAACATAAGAGAAGATAGTCAGGAAATATTGTTTGTAGGTAAAAAAAAATACCATGTTTTTAGTTTATCATTCATTTCAAAATATTTTGGAAACATTGAAAAATTACCAAAATCATTGAAAATAATTTTAGAAAACGTATTACGTAGAAAAGATAATACAGCTAAATTAGAAGATATACAGGCATTAATTGATTGGCAAAATAATGGTCATATTGAATATGAAATTGATTACTATCCAGTGAGGATTTTAATGCAAGATTTTACTGGAGTTCCAGCTATTATAGATTTAGCTACTATGCGTGAAATAGTACAAAAACTAGGTGGTAATGCAAATACAATCAATCCATCAATACCTGTTGATTTAATAATTGATCACTCTATTACAGTGGATTATTTTGGTACTAAAGATGCTCTTAAAAAAAATACTCAATTAGAAATGGATCGTAATTATGAGCGTTATAAATTTTTACGTTGGGGTCAAAAAACTTTTAATAATTTTCGTGTAGTACCACCAGGAACAGGAATTTGTCATCAAGTGAATCTTGAATATTTAGGGAAAATAATTTGGGATGATATAACAAGTGAAAAACATTTTGCATGGCCAGATACAGTAATAGGGACAGATTCACATACTACTATGATTAATGCTCTAGGTATATTAGGTTGGGGAATGGGTGGCATTGAAGCTGAAGCCGCAATGTTAGGTCAACCAATATCAATGCTTATTCCAGATGTAGTAGGATTTAAACTTACTGGAAAGCTTTGTTCTGGAGTTAATGCAACTGATCTGGTGTTAACCATAACACAAATCCTTAGAAAACATGGAGTAGTAAATAAATTTGTTGAATTTTATGGCGATGGGTTGGAAAATCTATCCTTAGCTGATCGTGGAACTATAGCTAATATGGCTCCTGAATATGGAGCTACATGTGGTTTTTTTCCAGTCGATCAAATTACTCTTGACTATATGAAACTAACTGGACGAGATACAAAACATATTTTATTAGTAGAAAAATATACAAAAAAACAAGGCATGTGGCGTTATAGTGGAGATGAACCCATTTTCACTAACACATTAACATTAGACATGAGTGAAATCAGGTCAAGTATAGCTGGTCCAAAACGTCCTCAAGATTGTATTTTAATCAAACATATTAATTCATCAGCAAATCAAGCCAAAGATAAATCTGTTAACTATATAAATTATCTAGATAATGATACTGGATTAAATTATGTTTTACAAGATGGTGCAGTAGTTATTAGTGCTATTACATCTTGTACAAACACCTCTAATCCAAATGTTCTAATAGCAGCAGCATTATTAGCGAAAAAAGCAATCAAATTGGGATTAAAACAAAAACCTTGGGTTAAAACTTCATTAGCTCCTGGATCAAAAGTAGTATCTGTTTATCTTAATCAATTAAATCTTTTAACCTATTTTGAACAATTAGGTTTTAACATAGTGGGTTATGGATGCATGACGTGTATTGGTAATTCAGGGCCATTAAATAAAGATATTGAATTAGCAATTATAAAAAATAATTTAACTGTAAATGCAGTCTTATCAGGTAATAGAAATTTTGAGGGCAGAATTCATCCATTAGTAAAAGAAAATTGGTTGGCTTCTCCTCCTTTAGTTATAGCTTATGCAATCGCTGGAACTATGAAAATTAATTTAAAAATAGATGCTATTGGTAAAGATTATCATGGAAATAATATTTTTTTAAAAGATATTTGGCCATCTAATGAAGAAATAGCTTCTGTTGTACAGAAAATAAAAAGCAAATTATTTTATCAGGCATACAAAAAAATATTTTTAGGCAGCCAAGAATGGAAAAATATTAAAGTAAATAATAGTGTTACTTACGAATGGAATAGTTTATCTACTTATATTCAACCATCTCCATTTTTTGAAAACATGAAAATAAAACCAAATCAGATAGATGATATTATAAATGCAAAAATATTAGCGATATTTGGAGATTCAATTACTACTGATCATATTTCACCTGCTGGTAAAATTGATCCTAATAGCCCTGCAGGTTTTTATCTTACTTCTAATGCTGTAGAAATTAAAAATTTTAATTCTTACGGTTCACGCCGTGGTAATCATGAAGTTATGGTAAGAGGAACTTTTTCCAATATAAGAATTAAGAATGAAATACTACCTGATAAGGAAGGAGGTTATACTAAATATTTTCCTAAGAGAGAACTAATGACTATTTATGATGCTGCTATGAAGTATAAACAATATGATATTCCTTTAGTATTAATTGCAGGAAAAGAATATGGATCAGGATCAAGTAGAGATTGGGCGGCGAAAGGACCTTATTTACAAGGTATAAGAGTAGTCATTGCAGAATCTTTTGAAAGAATTCACCGTTCTAATTTAATTGGGATGGGAATTTTACCTCTAATATTTACAGAAAATTTAAATAGAAAAAAATTACGAATAACTGGTGCAGAATTAATTGATATTAAAAATTTATCCCAATTAAAACCTAAATGTACAGTAAAAGTAATAATAAAAAGAAATAATGAAAAAAAAGAAATATTTAACGCATATTGTTGTATTTATACTAACAATGAACTTAATTATTATAATCATGGGGGAATTTTAAAATATACAATAAGGAACATGATTAGTTGATTAGAAAATATATAAATTTATATTTATTTGGGAAATAAATGTCCCATTTTTTTTGCTTTTGTATCGAGGTAACAAGCGTTTTGGGGATTTCTACCAACAACTAAAGGTATTCTTTCAACAATTTTTATTCCTAATTTTGTCAAAATTTCTACTTTACTAGGGTTGTTGGTTAGTAATCTTATTTCATGTACACCTAATAATTTAAGCATATCCGCACAAACTGTAAAATCTCTTTCATCAGCGTTAAAACCAAGATGATAATTAGCTTCTACAGTGTCATATCCTTGATCTTGTAATGCATATGCAAGAATTTTATTTAATAGACCAATATTACGACCTTCTTGACGATGATATAATAAAACACCTGTATTTTCTACAGCGATTGCATTTAATGCTGCTTCCAATTGAAAACCACAATCACAACGAAGACTAAAGAGTGCATCTCCAGTTAAACATTCTGAATGTACTCTAGCAAGTACTGGATTTTTATTATTAATCGTACCAAATACTAATGCAATATGATTATTGCCTGTTAATAATTCTTCAAAACCTACTATAAGAAAATTTCCCCATATTGTTGGTAGCTTGGCTTCTGCTACTCTTTTAAGTTGCATATGGCTCTCCAAAACCTTAGAAAATATCATACTAATATAATAATTTATGTGATATCTTACTATATATAATGTACTAATACAGATAAATTATACTAATGATAAGGAAAAATTATATTAGTATTTATTAAAATAATATAATCTTTAATAAATAATTGTTTTTTTGTTCTTTTGCAATTAATTTAATTATCCAGTTTGTAGGTAAAAAGGTGTTTAAAATTATACGCCATACTGCTATAGCAATTTCCCTGGTATTAACGATACCACTAATATTTTGGTTATTAGGATGCTATTGGGATCCTTATACAACAACAGATCTTAAATTAAAATTAATATTTATCTTAATGCAGACTGCTACTAACCCTTGGGTAATACTTACTCACATAATGTTAAATTGTTGCATATTTGGATGTTTATACTTTAATAAGACAAAAATTACAGTACAGTTGTTTTTAATATTAAATATTGTAATTATTACAGGTCAACCTATTAAATATTTCATAAAAAACAAAACTCAAGAACCTCGTCCTTATATAATATGGTTGAAACATAAATATGGGTTGAATATTAATAAATATTATCAATTAACAAATAAAGAACGTAAAATAACAATAGCAAATTTGATTGATCATGATCAAAATGTACCTTCATGGCTTAAACAGCATTGGATTAAAGAAACAAGTTTTGCTTTTCCATCAGGGCATACGATATTTACCAATAGTTGGATGTTTTTAATAATTTATTTATTATGGCCTTATCGTTACTATAAAACAATTATAATTGTATCCGTTTGGAGTTATATAATTACATTAAGCAGATTATTGTTTGGCATGCATTGGATCCAAGATATAATAGCTTCTATTATATTATCTTGGATTTTAGTAACTATAGCTATTATTTTGATAGATTATTTTTCATTAGTAAAAATAAATAGATGATAAACAAGAAATGTTATAATATGCTATCAATTTTTTAATTTGCACTATGTTGATAGATTTAATTTCTATAATCAAATAAAATTTCAATTTAATATCAAAAATTAAACAATAAATCATGATATGTTATTAAAAACGATCATTTAACTAACAATCACAAAATACAATATAATTACTACAATATGATTATATCTAAACATTTATCACAAAAATTAATTTTGGCTCTTAATTTTAATAGCCTAAAAAAAACATTCAAATTAATTGATCAAATAAACCCTAGTAGTTGTTACCTAAAAATAGGGAAGGAAATGTTTACATTATTTGGTCCCTATTTGATAAAAGAACTTCATAAAAGACATTTTTCTGTTTTTTTAGATCTCAAATTTCATGATATTCCCAATACCACCGCTTATGCTATATCTGCTGCAGCAGATCTTGGCGTTTGGATGCTTAATGTTCATGCTAGCGGTGGAATACGTATGATGTTAGCTGCAAAAAAAGCACTATTACCTTTAGGAAAGGATGCTCCATTTTTAGTTGCTGTTACTATTCTAACAAGCATGGATAAAGAGGATTTAGAAAGTTTAGGTATTTTTTCTTCTCCTGCTGAACAAGCTGAACGTTTATTAAAGATATCACAGGAATGTGGAATGGACGGAGTAGTATGTTCTGTGCATGAAGCAACACGTTTTAGGCAAATTACTAATAAAAACTTTATATTAGTAACACCTGGTATTCGTGCAATAGGTAGCAGTGTTGATGATCAACGTCGCACAATGACCCTACAACAAGCAAAAATAGCTGGAGTTAATTATGTAGTAATAGGAAGACCAATTACCCAATCTGAAACACCAATCAATACTTTACAAAAAGTTTTAGATATTTTAAATAATGTATAATTTTAATTATTATAAAATTTTCAATTAACTGGACGAGCAACTATAATGCGTTTTTCCAGACAAACTTTAGTTATAAAAACATCAATAATATCAGTAATACGATATAAAATTTTACCTCTTGCTGTTAATGTTCCGTTATCTTGATTGCAAATTAATTCATTACGTAGTACATGGATAAAAATTGAAGGAATAAATGCTATGGCTCCATTATCTAAAAGTCTAACTCTCATCCCGTTCTTAGAAATATAAATTACTTCAGTAGTAAATATATGTTCAGCATCGATAAATTTTGAAAGATAACAAGCATATAACCAATCTTCAATATCTTTTTCTGCTATGCGATTTAATCTTTTTCTTTCACTAATCTTAATTATTAATGCATTATCAGGACATGAAATTTTATTACCAAGAATTATAGCTTTTAGTAATCTATGATTTATCATATCGCTAAATTTACGAATAGGTGAAGTCCAAGTAGCATAATTTTCAAGACCCAAACCAAAATGAGGACCGGGTTTATTGCTTATTGAAGCAAAAGATTGGAAACGTCTTAATCTATTATTTAGAAATTGAGTGGGCTGAGAATCTAATTGACGACGCAATAACTTAAAACCATCTAAAGTTGAAATACTTTTAGCATCCACTATAATACCATGATTAGCTAAAACTGCAATAACTTGTTCAATACTTTTAGAATCAAAACCCAAATGGATATTATAAATACCAAAACCTAGTTTTTCACGCAAAATTTTACCAGCACAGACATTAGCTAGAATCATAGATTCCTCAACAATATGATTTGCAATACGACGTGTTTCAGCAATAATTTTCAATACGTCTCCTTTATCTCCAATTAAAAACCGATAATCTGGTCGGTCTTTGAATAATAAAGCATAAGTTTTTCTCCATCTATTACGTATCAAATATAAACGATATAACAATCTAAGTTGTTTTTCAATTTTGATATCTGTAGGTTTCCATGCCCCAATGTTTTCTAACCAATCGGAAACATCATTGTAAACTAATTTAGCTTTAGATTTTATCCAGGCAGCAAAAAAATCAACATTTATCAAATGACCTTCATTAGTAACTGTAACACTACAAGCTAGCACAGGACGACGACTATTTGGACGCAAAGAGCAAAGATCATCAGATAATTTACGGGGTAACATGGGCACATTAAATCCCGGTAAATAATTAGTAAACCCTCGTTCAGACGCCATAATATCCAGTTTACTACCTTCTTGAATATAAGAAGTAGGATCAGCAATAGCAATAATCATATATAAATTACCATTAGGCAGTTCTTTTACATATAATGCATCATCCATATCTTCAGTACTGATGCTGTCAATTGTAATAAAATCTAACTCAGCTAAATCTTTACGATCTAATTGTTCATCTAACATGGTGATACCCACCAAATTAATATTTGGCGCTTCACGTTCTAAATTATAACGAGATAAAGTAACCCACCATGGAGCATGTTTGTCTTTAGATTTTACTATAAAATCAACAATTTCAGCGTGAAAACCGCAATGATCTTTTAATGGATGTTTACACATTTTAGCTATAGCCCAATCACCATTTTGAAATTCATAATTTAAATTTTTTATGTTATTACAAGGAATTGTTTTATTTAAAAAATGGTTATCTGGAATTATTGAAACACAATTGTTTTTTTTATATATACGTCCTACAAAGCGATTTAAAAATGGTTCAATTAACTTTTTAGGAGTTACAGTTTCTTTATCTTTATTACTAACAATTGCAATTATTCTGTCACCATGCATGACTTTTTTCATTTGATTTGGATGAATAAAATAGCTTTTGTTTGAGTTAACCTCTAAATAACCAAAACCTTTTTCTTTGCGCTTTACAATGCCTTCAACAAAACTATTTTGCAATTTTAATTTTTTCTTAAGTTGTATAAGTATTGGATTTTTCTGAAACATAATTTTAACTATTGTAAAAAACAAATTTATATTTTATTTCTTTTACAAAGATATTAATAATCATATTGTTATATGTGTAATTTTATTTAGATAATTTTAATCTAACTGGAATAGATTTATAAGTTGGAGTATAACTATAATCACCGAAACTATTTATAGGTATTAATACATTAGTTTCTGGATAATAAGCTGCTAAATTTTTACTAGGAATATTATAAGGAACTAATTTAAAATTCTTAATGGAACGAATTATACCATCATCCCATATAGTTTCTATATCCACATATTGACCATCTTTAAATTCTAATTCATTAATATCATTATGATTAATGAATAGCACATTTCTTTGTCCATATACACCTCGATAACGGTCATCCAAACCATAAATTGTAGTATTATATTGATCGTGAGCACGTAATGTTTGCAAAGTAAAATATTCAACATCACTTTTTAGATTAGCAAACATTGAATTAGGCAAAGGTGACCTACTAAATTGTGCCTTTTTTGATTCAGTATCAAAAATATTTTTTGATGCTGAATTAATCAAATGAAAACCTTTTAAAGTATTACATTTTTTAGTTAATTTTTTAAAACCTGGAATAACATCAGCAATTTGTTTGCGAATTAAATTATAATCAGTTGCAAGATCATTCCATTTTATTTTTTTATCACCTAATGTTTTATAAGCTATACCAGTTATAATTGCAATTTCTGAACGCTGTTTTTTAGATAGAGGTTTAGATTTTCCCTGTGAGGCATGTACCATACCAAATGTATCTTCTACAGTAATATATTGATTGCCATTAATAGTTTGATCTATTTCTGTGCGTCCAATCGTTGGTAATATTAAGGATTCATGTCCAGTTACTAAATGACTACGATTTAATTTAGTACTAATATAAACTGTTAGATCACATCTTGAAAGAGCTTTTTTAGTACGTACATAATCTGGAGCTGCTGCAACTAAATTACCTCCTAATGAAATAAACACTCTAATATGACCGTTTATCATTGCATTTAAAGCTTGAATAGTATTATGACCTTTTAATCTTGAAGGTTCAAATTTAAAATATTGTTTTAATTTATCTAGAAATACACTATCAGGTTGTTCGTTAATGCCCATAGTGCGATTACCTTGAACGTTACTATGACCGCGTACTGGACATAACCCTGCTCCTCTTTTTCCTATATTACCAAATAATAGTTGTAAATTAACTATTTCTCTCACAGTATTAACAGAATGTTTGTGTTGTGTTATTCCCATTCCCCAAGTACAAATTACTCTTTTTGCAGTTTGATAAAAAGATGCAGCTTCACAAATTTGTTTTTTCGTTAAGCCTGATTGTTTTATAATTTGGTCCCAACTAGTGTTTGCTACTTCTTGAAAATATTCTACTATCCCATGTGTTTTATTTATGATAAATTTACAGTCGAAAATATCATTTTTTCCCGATGATTTATGTATGAGATGTTGTTCGAATAAATATTTCACAATACCTCGTACTACTGCCATATCACCTCCTAAATTTGGTTGATAATATGCAGAATTTACAGTCTTTTCCATTGGAGTAATAATTTCAATAGGTTTTTTAGGATTAGTAAATCTCTCTAAACCACGTTCTCTTAATGTATTAAAAACAATTATTTTAGCTCCTCTATTTAATGCTCGACGTAAGCTATGTAACATTCTAGGATGGTTAGTACCAGGATTTTGTCCAAATACAAAAATAGCATCAGCGTAATCAAAATCTTCCAAATGAACAGTACCTTTAACTACCCCTATACTATGTTTGAGTCCTATACCGCTAGCTTCATGACACATATTAGAACAATCTGGAAAATTATTTGTACCTATCAAACGACCAAACAATTGATAGATCCAAGCTGCTTCGTTACTAGCTCGTCCTGATGTGTATAGTTCTATTTGATTAGGATGATCCATCTTGTTAATGTGTTTAGCAATTAGTTTAAAAGCATTATTCCAGCTAATTGGTTCATAATAATTATTCTTACCATTATGATATAATGGCTCTATTAAGCGACCTTGATATTCCAAGAAATAATCATCTTTTTTATATAAAAAATCAATGTTATTTTTAGAAAAAAAATTTCTATCAATGGTGCGATTTGTAGATTCCCAAGCTACTGCTTTTGCTCCGTTTTCACAAAAATCAAAAATGCTTTTATTATCATTACCCCAAGCACATCCTGGGCAATCGAATCCATCATTTTTATTTATATTTAGCAAATTGCGTATGCTCTTTAGGCTAGCTTGACTATCAAAAATAAAACGAGCTGTAGATTCTATAGAATCCCATCCACCAGCTGCTAAATTATAAGGTTTGATCTTTTTTTTAAATTTCATATAGAAAATAATTTATATATTATTAAAGAAATTTTAATAAATTAGAATTAATTTATTAAAGTTAACATAAAAACATAAAAGGAAATTAATATTTTTATGTTATTAAAATAAAATTATAATTCATTCATATTGGCAATATTGAAACCACCATCAACGTAAACGACTTGTCCTGTAATACCACTCGCTAAATCTGAACATAAAAACGCTGCTGCATTTCCTATTTCTTCAATTGTTATTGTGCGACGTATTGGAGTAACTTTTTTATAATATTCTAATATTTTGCGAAAATTTTTAATACCTGATGCAGCTAAAGTTCGTACAGGTCCGGCAGAAATCGCATTAACACGTATCCCTTCAGGTCCCATTGAATTTGCGATATAACGAACATTAGCTTCTAAAGAAGCTTTTGCAGGACCCATTACATTATAATTAGCAATTGCTCTTTTAGAACCTAAATAAGATAAGGTTAGTAAAGCTGAATTTTTATTTAACATCAATCTACATTCTTTAGCCATAGATACAAAACTATAGCTACTGATTTTATGAGTAATTTCAAAACCTTCATAGCTAACAGTATTAACATAATCACCTGATAACTGGTTATTAGGAGCAAATCCAATTGAATGAACTAAACCATCAAATTTAGGCCAATATTTAGATAATTCAAAAAATAGAAATTTAATGTCTTGATCCTGAGATACATCACATGGCAAAATTATTTTAGAATTGAAATTTTTCGCAAAATTTTCAATTCGATTTCTTGATTTAATATGCTGATAAGTGAATGCTAGTTCCGCTTTTTGTTTGTACATAGCTTCAGCAATACCATAAGCTATAGATAATTTACTAATAATGCCACTGATCAAAATACGTTTACCACTAAGAAAACCCATCATTTAATCCTTGGATATTTTAGTGCATTAAGCACTTACATGTTTACTTATATATGCCAAAATCGACATCTATAACAATAGAACATATGTTTATTATTAATATATTAATGCTAAGTAACAAACAATACAAAATATAAAATATTGATATTAAATATAATATTAATGTAATAATTTTAACTAAAAGTTAAAAAGAAGAAATATCTTAATAAAAATAAATTATAAATATTTAAGTTTAGTAATTAGCTGATTATTATTATAATAACGATGATATATGTAATTAAATCACTAATCTTTTTTGTTAATAAAATCAAATATAACAACTAATTAATAATGAAACAGTTGTTAGCTTTCAGTGTGTTTTTTATAAATTATTTTTTAAGCATAATTTATTGTTCTCTATTTTATCAAATACTATTTCTTTATTATTTGAATAAATGTATATCTTTTGGAAAGGAATTTGTATGTTAATAGGGATACCTAAAGAAAAATCATCAAATGAATCCCGTGTAGCTGCCACACCTATGACTGTAAAAAAACTAATTAATTTAGGTTTTAGTGTCTATGTTGAGAGTCATGCAGGCAAAAAAGCCAATTTTAACGATCAGGATTATATTAACTCTGGAGCAAATATCACTAATAGTCAAGTAATTTGGCAAGTTGACATAATTTTAAAGATTAATCCACCTGAAGATCAAGAAATACTATTAATAAAAAAAGGAAGTATATTAATAAGTTTTATTTGGCCTTCGCAAAATAAATCGTTAATTACAAAACTAGCAGCACAAGAAATAACAGTTATTGCGATGGATGCAGTACCACGAATTTCTCGCGCACAATCTTTGGATGCATTAAGTTCAATGTCTAATATTGCTGGTTATCGTGCTATAGTTGAAGCAGCTTATGAATTTGATAGATTTTTTGGTGGACAAATTACTGCAGCAGGCAAGGTATTTCCAGCTAAAGTATTAGTTATTGGTGCAGGAGTAGCAGGTCTGGCAGCTATAAGTGCTGCAAAAAATATGGGAGCTATAGTAAAAGCATTTGATAATCGTATTGAAGTGAAAGAACAAATACAAAGTTTAGGCGCAGAATTTCTTGAATTAGATTTTCCAGGAAAAATCAATTCTGAAGATAGTAGATATACTTCAATAATATCTAAAGATTTTATAGAAGCCGAAATAAAGTTGTTTTCTTATCAATCAAAAGAATCCGATATAATAATTACCACTGCTTTAATTCCAGGTAGAAAAGCTCCAATACTTATTACAGAAGAAATGGTATTAAATATGAAAAAAGGCAGTGTAATTGTGGATTTAGCTATACAATCAGGAGGAAACTGTTCATTAACTATTATAGACCAGATTATAACTACAAATAACGGTATAAAAATTATTGGTTACACTGATTTTGCTAGTCGTTTAGCCAATCAATCTTCTCAATTATATGCTACTAATGTATTTAATTTGATAAAACTAATATGTAAAGGTAATGATGGTTTAGTAAAACTAAATTTTAATGATGTAGTGATTCGCAGTATTACAGTTATTGATAATGGTAAAATCATTTGGCCTGCTCCTCCTGTTCCAGTTTCTGAAAAATCGCAAGTTAAAAATGTTAACTATAAAAAATACAACAAGATAGAAAATAAAAGTTGTGATATTTACAAATATATATTTATCACATTATTATCATTATTATTTATTGTATTATCTGATAATTTTTCACGCGAATTTTTATCTCATATCACCATATTTATGCTTTCCTGTATAGTGGGTTACTGTATAGTGTGGAATGTTAATCATGCACTACATACTCCATTAATATCCGTTACCAATGCTATTTCTGGTATTTTTATAATTGGATCTATACTACAGACAGGTATTAACTATTTGATAGATATTATTGCCTTTATCACTATATTACTATGTAGTATTAATATATTCGGCGGCTTTTATGTTACGCACCGTATGCTAAAAATGTTTCGTAGGGGGTGATGAAGTATGTCTATTAAATTAGTGATTTCAGCATATATCATTTCTGCTGTACTTTTTATTTTCAGTCTAAACGGTCTTTCAAAACATGATTCTGCTAAACGAGGAAATATTTTTGGTATAATGGGAATGATGATTGCATTAATTGCTACTATTTTATTTCAACACATGCTTTATAGCATTACATTAATTTTCATAGCAATATTTGTAGGTGGATTAATTGGCATTTTATTATCAAAACAAATTGAAATGACTAAAATGCCAGAATTAATTGCAATTTTACATAGTTTTGTTGGTTTAGCAGCAGTATTAGTAGGCGTTAATAGTTTCCTGAATAATATTATCACTCCTACAATATTTATGAAAACTAATATGTATTTGATTGAAATTTTTATTGGTATATTTATTGGTGCTATGACTTTTACTGGGTCTTTAATAGCATTTTGCAAACTTTCTGGTAAAATTAGATCACAACCATTAATTTTACTACATAATCATGCATTAAATATATTAATACTTGGAATTTGTTGTACAATATTGTTCTCCTTTGTTACTACTAATGATATTGTAACCAAAATTGTTTTATTAATAATAACGATATTAATAGCATTTTTATTTGGAGCACATCTAGTATTATCCATTAGTGGTGCTGATATGCCAATTGTAATTTCTATGTTAAATTCCTATTCTGGTTGGGCAGCAGCAGCAGCAGGATTTATATTGAAAAATGATTTGCTAATTATTACTGGTTCTTTAGTAGGTTCATCTGGAGCTATTCTTTCTTATATTATGTGTAAAGCAATGAATCGTTCATTTATTAATGTAATATATGGAGGAACTAATAATAAAATTACAGTTAAAAAAGAAGATTTAGCATGTGAGTATAATGAAATTTCGATAGATAAAATCGTAGAAATTTTAAAAAGTTCTTCATCTGTTGTTATCACACCTGGTTATGGTATGGCTGTTGCACAAGCTCAACACTCATTAGCAAAAATATCTTTACAACTTCAGCAATATGGCGTTAAAGTTGTTTTTGGAATTCATCCAATTGCTGGTCGTTTGCCTGGCCATATGAATGTTTTACTTGCAGAAGCCCGAGTTCCCTACGATATAGTATTAGAAATGGAAGAGATTAATGATGATTTGAGCAAAACTGATACGGTGTTAGTAATTGGAGCTAATGATACTGTAAATCCAGCAGCACTAGAAGATCCTAACAGTCCAATATCAGGTATGCCAGTACTAGAAGTATGGAAAGCTAAAAATGTTGTAGTATTTAAAAGATCTATGAGTTTTGGTTATTCTGGTATCAATAATCCGTTATTTTGTAAACAAAATACATATATGCTATTTGGTGACGCAAAAAAAGCTATAGATTCCATAATAAAATTGATTTAAGTGCATTACTTTAAATTTAAGTAATTATGTACTATTTGAATAACAGCTAATATTACCAATCATTTGTTCTGGTTTTACTAAATCATTAAATTCTTTTTCTGTTAGATATCCTAATTTTGACGCAGCAATTTTTAATGTTACACCTTCTTGGTATGCTTTTTTAGCAATTTTTGCTGCTTTATCATATCCAATATGATTATTAAGTACTGTAACTAGCATTAATGATTCATTTAAGAGTTGATTAATACGTTCATATACTGGTTCAATACCTGATGCACAATAACGGTTAAAACTATCTATTCCATCTGAAATTAGACGAATTGATTGAAGAAAATTATATATTATCATTGGACGAAATACATTTAATTCGAAGTTTCCTAATGAACCACCTATATTAATAGCAACATCATTGCCCATTACTTGACAAGAAATCATAGTTATTGCTTCGCATTGAGTCGGATTTACTTTGCCTGGCATTATTGAACTTCCTGGTTCATTTTCGGGAATAGTAATCTCTCCTAAACCACATCGTGGACCAGAAGACAACCATCTAATATCATTTGCAATCTTCATTAGCGACACAGCTACATTTTTCAATGTACCATGTGCATTAACTATTGCATTTGTACTGCTCAAGGATTCAAATTTATTATAAGCAGTAATAAAAGGTTGTTGAGTTAAATCAGCAATTACTTTAGCAATATTAACTGCATATTCAGGATGAGTATTTAGACCAGTGCCAACTGCAGTTCCCCCTAAAGCAAGTTCGCATAAACCAGGTATACTTTGTTTTATATTTTTGAGGTTATTTCTTAGCATCATTACCCAACCAGAAATTTCTTGTCCTAAAGTTAAAGGTATAGCATCTTGTAAATGGGTTCTACCTATCTTAACTATTTTTTTAAATGATTCAGATTTTTCACTTAGTGTATTAATTAATTTAACAATATTAGGTATCATGTGTTCAGTTATAGTAATAACAGATGCTATATGCATTGCACTTGGAAAGACATCATTAGAACTTTGTCCTTTATTTACATCATCGTTAGGATGTACTAGTCTTGATACACCTCTTTTACCTCCCATAATTTCACTTGCTCTATTAGCTATGACCTCGTTCATATTCATGTTAGTTTGAGTTCCCGAGCCAGTTTGCCATATAACTAGTGGAAATTCATCATTGTGCTTGCCATCCATAATTTCTTCAGCGGCTTTAATAATTGCATCAGCAATATTTTTTTTTAATATTCCTAAATCACAATTTACTTTTGCTGCAGCTAATTTTATTAATGCTAGCGCATAGATAAAAACAACAGGTGGTTTTTCCGTGGAAATATGAAAATGTTCTAATGAACGTTGTGTTTGAGCTCCCCATAATCTATCATTAGGAACATTTACAGATCCCATTGAATCTTTTTCAACTCTACCAGGTATCACTGATATATCTCCTTTTAAAATATATTATATAAATAATGAATACTAAATTAGTTTTTACAATTATAAATAAGTTTTATTTACTACATATGCTAAAATAGTTTATTTGAGAATATTTTATTTGTATATGATATTAAAATTATATGCTTCATTGAAGCACTATATAATAAAAGATTACCTATTACAGAACTATAGATAGGTACACATCATCAAAATCCTTCAAAAGTATCTTATAATAATAAAATGTATTTACTTTGTGTTTACCTAGTGAAATTATAGATTATAAATCCTTATAAGTTATTGGGCAATATATCACATACTCTGGTGAACTGCCTTTTTTATTTAAAATCTTATGTATTGAACATCCGTTATTCATTCAAATATTGGCTCAAAAAGGCTTCGTAAAAGAAAACATCCTATTGATCATAATAGATAGTTATCAACGTAATTATAAAGATAATAATTATAAACCTGAACTAATTTACGTAGTTACTGTTTTTTATGCATTAATTGGTTTTAGGGATTTTTCTAAAATAATTTTATTATTAAATACAATTATTGGTATTAATCCATTAATTTCTAAATTTCAAAATCAACCAAATAATTGCAATTTATTAAAATTACTAAAATATTTTTTATGTTTAAAAGACTATAAAAAACTAATGACCTTCAATATTATAAATATATAGATATTAAATATCTAGAAAAACCTTAGAAAACAATATAAAAATATAATGATAAATTATTCCCAAGATAATAAACTATTTTTGTTTATATTTTTTAATATTTTTTCCCTCAATTCTGGTGAAATAATATTTATATCATCAGGAATTTCATATACTTGTTTAAAAGGTGTGGCAATAGAAATTTCTGCTAATTCTGATCATGTTATACGTGCTGGTTTAACATAAAAATGTACAGATATATCTGATTTTTTGAAAAACATAAAACTACAACTAATTGATCAAAACAAAATATTGATAAATCCTAAAAAATTAAAAAATTGAAATACAATTCTTGTTTACAGTTAAAGATTTTATACATATGTTATAAAATGAATCACAGACTATATATCAAAATAATATAGCCATATTATTTTGTATTAAAGGTGAATTTAAGATCGTTAAAAATAACAATTATATCTTATGAGAATCTTTTTTGTTTCTACTGAAGAAATGCCTATAATTATTCAAGGTAATGGTTACTTAGCACGAGTATTTAATAATAAAATATATTAACATAATAATTATTCTATATTATTAATATCTTCTAATTTAGTAAAAATTATGTTTTAATGTTCATTTAATTTTTAATCAATTATTAAAAATAATACAACTTAAAATAACAGTTTATTTGTATTATAATAATAATTTTTGATAATTACTTTGTTTCGTCATCAATTAGATCATTATATTATAATGATCTATTAATGAACTCAATTTGGTAAAAATATATGATCGAAATAGAAAAAATACTTGGAATTGAATTAAAAAGTACTAATAATGATGACGAAATAAAAATGGTTGAAAAAAAAACAGCATGGATCGAGGAAAAAGACTGCATAGGTTGTAGTAAATGTGCTCGAATATGTCCCGCAAAAGCGATTGTAGGAATTATGCGCACTACCCACACAGTAATAAGTAATTATTGTAATAATTGTAATTTATGTATAGAATCATGTCCCGTTGATTGCATAAAAATAATCCCCATAAAAATTTTTATAAGCCATTTAGAATGGGATTCGGAAAATTTAACTGTTAAATTAGATGTATTATATAAGAAATAATAGATTACACTAAATGAAACAAAAAACACGCATAGAAATACTTAGCCGTTTTTCACAAGTGAATCCTAGACCTATTATAGAACTTAATTTTTGTTCACCATTTGAACTTTTAATATCAACATTATTGTCTTCTCAATCCACAGATATAATGGTTAATAAAGTTACTAAAAAACTGTATTTAAAAGCAAATACTCCTATAAGTGTTTTAAAATTAGGTTTAAACAACATAAAAAAATATATTAAACCTATTGGATTATATAACATTAAAGCACTGAATATAATTAAGATTTGCCATATCTTAATAGAAAAACATAATGGTAAAATCCCAAATAATAGAATGGATTTAGAAAAATTACCAGGTATTGGACCTAAAATAGCTGGTGTTATACTTAATACTATTTTTAATGAGCCAGTAATTGCTGTAGATACTCATGTTTTTCGTTTTTGTAATCGTACTAACTTTGCATTAGGTAAGAATGTCAAACAAGTAGAAGATAAGTTATTTAAGGTTGTTCCTGTTTTTTTTAAAAAACATTGCCATTTATGGATAGTTCTACATGGACGTTATATCTGTAAATCTCGTAATCCAAAATGTAATGAATGTATTATCAAAGATTTATGTAATTACTATAAAATAATCAATACATAATATCAATAATTGAAATGTTTATCAGTAAAACAACATTTTATATCCAGTTAATTAAACAATAATTTTTTTTACCTCTACGTACTAGAGTATATTTATTAAATAATTTATCATGTTTATTAAATTTGTAATTGACATTAGATTGCTTTGTACCATTTACGTAAATAGCACTATTATTAATCATAGTGCGAGCTTGACTAAGTGATGATACTAGCTTTGCTTGTACTAAAGCTTTTTGTAAATCTTCACATTTGTCTACAACAATAGTTGTAATACCATCAAAAGCTAGTTGTTTGAAATCTGATTCAGTCATATCAACTATATTGCTAGAAAATAGATTATCAGTAATGCGCTTTGCAGAAATTAAACCATTTTCTCCATGAACTAAACGGGTTATTTGTTCTGCTAATATATATTGCGCTCTTGGTGTTTTATTGGTGTTTTTATCTTCATGTTCTAAACTGTCTATTTCACTATTATGTAAAGAAGTAAAATATCGTAGAAAACGATAAACATCATTGTCAGAAGTATTGATCCAAAACTGATAAAACTTATAAGGACTAGTTTTTAAAGAATCCAACCATATAGTTTCATTCTCAGTTTTACCAAATTTAGTTCCGTCAGATTTTGTTATCAAAGGAACAGTTATACCAAACACTTGACAGTTATTAAGTCGATGTGTTAAATTGATACCTGATGTAATATTACCCCATTGATCAGAACCTCCAATTTGTAAAGAAACATCATATACTCTATTTAAATAAGCAAAATCATAACTTTGTAATAAATTATAAGAAAATTCAGTATAAGATATACCCTGATCACTGCGATTCAAACGTTGTTTAATAGCTTCTTTATTGATCATTTGGTTTACAGAAAAGTGTTTTCCTATATCCCTTAAAAAACTTAGCAAGCTAATTTCACTAAACCAATCATTATTGTCTACAATAACAGCACTATTACAACCACAATCGAAATTCAATAACTTTGTGATTTGTGTTTTTATTTTTTCTACACATTTTATTACAGTTTTATTATCTTGTAATTTTCGTTCTTTTGCTTTAAAACTAGGATCTCCAATTAAACCTGTAGCACCTCCTAATAATACAATAGGTTTGTGGCCTCGATCTTGAAAATATTTTAAACATATTATAGGTATTAAATGACCTAGATGTAAACTTTCAGCAGTAGGGTCAAAACCACAATATACTGATATTGGACCTTTTTTTAATTTTTTTTCTAATAATTCTCTATTTGTTAATTGGAATATTAAATTCCTACTATATAGATATTCTAAGATATTATTTTTTATCATTCATATATCCCAAATTAATTAAGACCAATTAATTTGGATATAATAATATAAAAGTTGTTCATGGTGCAAGACGATTTATTTCCCAAACATTGTCTTCTAACTTATATAAAAATCTATCATGTAGACGATGTTTTCCACCTTGCCAAAATTCCATGGTATTCACTTTAACTCTAAATCCTCCCCAAAAATTAGGTAATGGAATTTCACGGTTTTTAAATTTATCATCCATCTTTATAAATGTTTTTTCGAGTATTTCACGTGATTTTATATAAGAAGATTGTTTGGATACCCAAGCACTTATTTGGCTTTCTCTAGGACGTTCACGAAAATATTTTAGTGTTTCTTCAATTGATAACTTTTCTATTCTACCTAAAATCATTAACTGACGATCAAACAAATGCCATAAAAAATGTAAAGAAATATTTGGATTTTTATTGAAATGAAAAACTTTTCTACTACCAAAATTAGTGAAAAATACTAAACCTTTTACATCATATTGTTTCAATAACACGGTTCGTTGATAAGGTTGACCATTGCTATCTACCGTAGCTAATATCATGGCTGTTGGATCTGGCAAATAAGCTTTACAAGCTTCTATTAGCCAATAGTCAAATAATATTAAAGGATTGTCTGGTAAATCTTTTCGATTTAATTTTCCTTTTGTATATTCTCGCCTTAAGTTGGATATATTAGGTAATTGACTAAAAACATTCATATTTATTATTACTCAAATTGATAGAAATTTTGTTATAATATTAAAGAACAATGCAATATATTGAAAATATTATAACATTAATATTTCGTAATAAATTATACTTCGAACAATATGTGCTCTAATAAAAATATAATTATTTAATATCATTGCCGTTTATGCGTTCAAGTTCAATCATTATTGATTAACAATCAATAATGATTTTTTCATACTATATTTGTTATTAAAAAATATTATTTATTAGTTAATAATATCACACGATAATATGTTATTATAATTATCATTAATCTAATTGTTCAACTAAAATCTATGATTTATCAATTAATATTAAATATACAAAAATAATCTTTTTAACTTTATTCTTAAACAATTATTATATTGATAATTTCACATATACTCAACAAAGTATATCAGTAATTATTATAAATTATATAATGTCATTAACATAACTAGTTGTTTGGAAATAAAATAAATTTAATAATTTAGCAGAATAAATATTCTATATATCATATAGCTAATGCTTATCTTGTATTAATAAGTTAATTAAAAAATTATAGTTTTATTAGCAACTTTACTTAATTAATCATTTTGCAATGATAAGATTAATCAAAATATTAATTGTAAATTTAACTGAGCAAAAATTAATTAAATTTATTTTTATTATATAGTTCATGTTATTATAATGAGATGTTATGTCTGAGCTAAATTGTTTAAATTCTATTAATAAGAGGTTTCGTGGTTTTTATCCTGTTGTAATTGATATAGAAACTGCTGGATTCAATGAGCACACTGATGCTCTATTGGAGATTGCTGCGGTTACTCTTAAAATGGATGAAGATGGATGGATTCATCTTAACGAAACAAAACATTTTAATATTAAACCTTTTAAAGGGGCTATATTAAATCCAGATTCACTTGCATTTACTGGAATTGATCCAACAAATCCTTTACGTAGTGCTGTTAGTGAATATGAGGCATTAAATTCTATTTTTGATATGGTTCGCAAAGGAATAAAGGATACAGGCTGTAATTGTGCAATTATGGTAGCTCATAATGCAACTTTTGATTTTAAATTTATGATGGCAGCTATTGAACGTACGAGTCTAAAACATAGTCCTTTTCATCCTTTTGCTACCTTTGATACTGCTACTTTAAGTGGACTAATTCTAGGCCAAACAGTATTAGCTAAAGCATGCAAGGTAGCTGGAATAACTTTTGATAACATCCAAGCTCACTCTGCTTTGTACGATACAGAGCAGACCGCTGTATTATTTTGTGAATTGGTAAATAGGTGGAAGAGATTAGGAGGTTGGCCTCCAAAATCTATAAATAACATAGAAAATATTTCTAATTAAAGCCAACAAACGTCGGCTTTACCCTTCTATTTATTTATTGTATATTTGTTTTTTACTTGTTTAATAATAGACTGTAACTCGTTACACTGAAACATCTCTATAATAATATCACAACCACCTATTAGTTCACCATCAATCCATAACTGCGGAAAAGTAGGCCAATTAGAATATTTAGGAAGTTCTTCACGAATATCAGGATTTTTCAATATGTCCACATAAGCAAAACGCTCACCACAAGCTGATAAAAATTTTACTGCTTGAGCAGAAAAACCACAACTCGGTTGTTCAGGTGTACCTTTCATATATAGTAAAATGGGATTTTCTGATATTTGTTTCTGAATTTTTTCTGATGTACTAATAACCATAACAATATTCCTTACTGAACATGTAATATATTTTAATAAATTATATTAAATAAATCATATGTTTTAAGCAAAAATATAAACAATATGAAATTATTGACGATTAAATTGTAATACCATATTATATGTTCTATCAATATATTTAATCTAATAATAGTCATTATAATCATCATATACACAAATATTTCATGTTTAGTATATTATTGGCATTATGACCACTGCCAATAAACAAATTTTTTTGTTTTTGTTGATTATTTTAATCAAATAATCTAATCAAGTTTTAACTCAAATAAATTTACAACATAATAATTATGAATATCTCTTATTTAATGATATCAATCGTTCAATAGTATGAACTATTCCCTGAGTGTTTAGATCTATCTCAATATTTGCATGATATCCTAATCCTTTTTTTCCTATATTAGTACGTTTTAGTGTTTCAGGAACAAGAAATACACAAAAATTTTTTTCTATGATCTCACCAACAGTTAAACTAATTCCATCTATTCCTATAAATCCTTTATACAAAATATATTTCATTATATTAATATCTTTAATTTTCAACCATATAGTATAATTGTTGTCCGATTTATCTATTTCATAAATTTCAGCAGTTGTCATAACATGACCAGACATCAAATGTCCTCCTATTTCATGATTTATCTTTGCTGCTCGTTCAATATTTACTAAATCTCCCTCACATAAGCTATTTAAGTTACTGACTCTTAATGTTTCTCTTATTAAAGAAAAACTTATAAAAACCTCATCAATATTAGCCACAGTCAAACAGCAACCGTTAACCATTATAGATGATCCTAACGCTAGATTAAATGTTAATTCTTTTGGAAATTTGATTGTATAATAATAAGGTAATTTTTTTTTTTCTAGATATACTATTTCTGCAATTCCTTGTACAATACCAGTAAACATATTATTTTACCTTATTTAAACAGTTTTAATATATAATAATTTAATATCAAATTGAGTGTTGTTATTTATTAACAATTATTATAAATAAAATATTGATCAAGTTGTTTTAAATTATATATAATTTATTTGGTTAGAATATTGCGTTCTTAGCTCAGTTGGTAGAGTACCACTTTGACAGAGTGGGGGTCAATGGTTCAAATCCATTAGAACGCACCACTATTGTTTTATGTAAGATTTCTTTTTATTATTTGTAATTTTTTAATTTTTAGATAAAATGTTTATCTTGTAACGAATAGATTTAACTACTGCTTCTATTCCTCGAGAACGAGTTGGTGTAATATGTCGCATTAATGATAATTTATGAAACCAATATTTTACATCTAATACCATTATATCTGAAACAGATAAATTTTGAAACAGAATAAATACTATAGCAATCAGTCCTTTAACTATAACTGAGTCGCTGTCTCCTTCAAATAAAATAGTGTTATCAGGTTGAATATTTACTTTAATCCATACTTGACTTTGACATCCATTTATTAGATTTTCAGGAAGATATAAATTTTTAGACTTGATTGAAATTTTCTGTCCAAGTTCAATAATATAAAGATATTTCTCTTCCCAATTAGCACAGCGATTAAAGTTAATGATTAACTTATCTTTTACTGGCAAAGTCACTGTTGATTACTCCAAATAAAATTTATTTAAAAATGATAATACAACAATATACTTAATTATTTAATAAGTGATTTATCCTTATCAAAGATGATACTAAACGATCTATTTCTTGTTCACTATTATAAAAAGCCAATGATGCTCTACACATTGCAGTCACTTTATAATAACGCATTAATGGCATAGCACAATGATGACCTGTGCGAATAGCAATGCCATATTGATCTAAGAAACTTCCAACATCAAAAGCATGATGTTTTCCAAGATTAAATGAAATAATACCAACACTGTTAAGATGGCTATATAGTGTAATATTTGGTATTAAAGATAACTTTTTTTGTGCATATTGACATAAAGAAGTTTCACGTTTATTAATGACATCTAATCCTAAATTTTTTATATAATTCAATGCAGCACCCAAACCAACGATTCCGCTGATATTAGGGGTACCTGCTTCAAAACGCCATGGGATATCATTCCAAGTAGTACCATAAGGCAATTTTACATTGTTAATCATTGCACCTCCACCTTCCCAAGGAGGCATATCATTTAATATGTTTTTTCGACCATACAATATGCCAATTCCAGTTGGCCCGTATATTTTATGTCCCGAAAAAACATAGAAATCACATCCAAGATCTTGAACATCAACTCCATGATGCATGACAGCTTGAGCACCATCTATAACTGTTATTATCCCGCAAGATTTAATTAGATCTATGATTTTCTTTATTGGATTTGTTACACCTATAACATTGGAGACATGAGTTAATGCTAATAAACGTGTGTTGCTATCAATTAATCTAGAAAGTGTTTCTAAACATAATATCCCTCCTTTTAAAGGTAATATACGTATTTCTGCTTTGACACGTTTAGCTAGAAGCTGCCATGGTACTATATTAGAATGATGTTCCATTTCAGTGATAATTATATTATCCTTATGAGTAATTTTACTACCCCAGCTATTAGCTATTAAATTAATTCCTTCTGTAGTACCTTTAACGAAAATAATTTCATCTTTTGAAGAAGCATTTATAAAACGTGCTACTTGATTTCGTACATTTTCCATAAGAATAGTTGCTTGTGCACTTAATGTATGGACTCCTCTATGAACATTTGCATAATTATTTTGATTAAACAATTTTTCAGCATCAATGACAGCTGATGGTCTTTGAGAACTAGCAGCATTATCAAAATAAGCTAAGTAATGACCATTGATTTTTCTTTTGAAAATAGGAAAATCATTTCTAATAAGTTCAAGATTAAAATTTGTCACATGTTTTCTCTAAATATTAATTTGTCTATACGATTTAAAATTGCTTTAATAACTACATCGTTCTCTAATAATTCTATTAATTCTAAAGCAAATGCATTTACTAACATTTTTTGGGCATCAATTTCTTTAATGCCTCGTGTTCGCAAATAATAGATTTGTTCATCATCAATACAACCCATAGTTACTCCATGACTGCATTTTACATCATCTGCATAAATTTCTAATTGAGGTTTGCTATCAACTTCAGCTTGATTGCATAGTAATAAATTATTATTAATCATGGTTCCATCTGTTTTAAGTGCATTAGAAGAAACTTTTATATGACCATTAAATACTATTCTACTTTTCTCTAGCACGATTGTTTTATGTATTTGTCGACTTTTACAGTTACTATTGTTATGTTCTAAATAAGTGCGGATATCAGTTGTTTCTTGATTTTTTGGCAATGATAAACTGTTAACTTTTACATCAGAATGTTTTCCATCTAATTTTATGCTAGTATTATGGCGACATATGTTTGATTCTGTTACAAATGTATTACTAGTAATTTCTGAATTATATCCAACAATTATGTCGTTATGAGAAAAATGATAACTATTAGTATTTTCAAATACTAATTTAGTATGTTTTAAATTTACATTATTAGCTATATTAAATGTCAAACGTGAACCAGTAAAATGTGAATGTGTATTTAAAGTTGTAAAATGTTCTATTATTTCAGCTTTAGTATTATCTTCTAAAATTAAATGGTGGCGATAATTGACAGTATTAAGGTCGTTTTGATAACCATCAGTTATATGTAATAAATATAGAGGAATTGGTGTATTTTTATTTTTTGAAAGACGAATAACAGTAATTTCTTCTGTTAAACTTTCATTTAAATGTAAAAAAAACTCTGGTTTAATTGGTTCCGGTAAATTTATATTTTTATATGCAATTGTATTTTTCACTTCAAATATTCTGTTATCATAAAAACTTAATGTAGGCATAAAATATCCATTTACAAAAACCAATCGGAAAGAGTTTAGATTTATTGATATTTTATTGATTTCATTTATATCCAATATTTTCATTGTTGGTAAAACGAAACGTTGTGATAATAATTTATCTAATGGAGTATATTTCCAATCTTCATGTTTAACATCTGGTATGCCAATTGTTATCAACTGATCCCAGTTTTTTTGTGCTTTTTCTGAACGCTTGATGCTATTTATATAAAATAAATTATGCCATTGATGTAGAGCACCATCATTTTTTTTAGGTAAGCCAGCCATAACCATATTCCTCTAACTGTCTAACCAATGAAAAGTTACCAGATTTTACTATATTACCCTTGTATAAAACATGAACCACATCTGGTTTGATATAATTAAGAATACGTTGATAATGTGTAATAATAATAAAAGAACGAAATTTATTTCGTAAACTATTTACACCATGAGATATTATTTTTAAAGCATCGATATCTAGTCCAGAATCCGATTCATCCAAAATACATAAATCTGGTTCTAATAATGCCATTTGTAAAATATCGTTACGTTTTTTTTCTCCTCCAGAAAAACCTACATTTACGTAACGTTTAAGTAAATCTAAAGACATATCCAGAAAGTTAATTTTTTCTGTAATAAGATCTTGGAATTCAAAACGATCTAGTTCTTTTTGTTTTCTATATTTACGTATCTCATTAACTGATTTTTGCAAAAAAAATTGATTGCTAACACCAGGAATTTCAACTGGATACTGAAATGCCATAAATATTCCTTCACGAGCCCTTTCTTCAGGTTCTAATTCTAATAAATTTTTATTCTTAAAAATTATTGAACCTTTAGTAACTTTATATTCTTCTCTACCAGCTATAGTTGCAGAAAGAGTACTTTTTCCTGAGCCATTAGGACCCATAATAGCATGAGTTTCTCCTGGTTTTATTTCTAGGTCTAGATTATTTAGAATAATTTTATTTTCAATACTTACATTTAATTTTTTTATTTTCAACATAATATTGTGAATTCCTTATTATATTAATTAATATTAACCCACACTATGTTCAAGACTGATAGATAGTAATTTTTGAGCTTCTACAGCAAATTCTAAAGGTAATTTAGAAAAAACATCTTTACAAAAACCATTAACTATCATTAATATAGCATCTTCCTCACTTATTCCTCGCTGTAAGAAATAAAACATTTGATCTTCACCTATACGTGATGTTGTAGCTTCATGTTCTAAATGTGCTGTATTAGTAAAATTTTCTATATATGGAAAAGTATGCGAACTACAATTACAGCCTATTAACATAGAATCACATTGTGTAAAATTTCTTGCATTTTTTGCATTCGGTAGTATTTTTACTAATCCTCTATAAGTATTTTTACTTGTACCAGCAGATATTCCTTTTGATATAATTGTAGATTTTGTATTTTTACCGATATGAATCATTTTAGTACCACTATCAGCCTGTTGATGTCCTGTAGTCAACGCAACAGAATAAAATTTGCCTATTGAATTATCTCCTTTTAAAATACAACTCGGATACTTCCAGGTTATAGAAGAACCTGTTTCCGATTGTGTCCAAGACATCTTACTATTATTTCCTTCACATAATGCACGCTTAGTAACAAAATTTAGAATACCTCCTTTACCTTTATGACCTGGGAACCAATTTTGTACAGTAGAGTATTTTACTTCAGCGTTTTCATGAACAACTACTTCTACTACTGCTGCATGTAATTGATTATATTTATGTATAGGCGCTGAACATCCTTCTATATAACTTACATAACTATCGGCTTCTGCGATCAGAATAGTCCTTTCAAACTGTCCTGTATTTGCAGCATTAATGCGAAAATATGTAGAAAGTTCCATGGGGCATCGAACACCTTTTGGAATATAAACAAAAGTACCATCTGATGCTACAGCTGAATTTAAAGATGCATAAAAATTGTCATTTGTTGGTACTACACTTCCGAGATATTTTTTAACTAAATCTGGATGATTATGAATAGCCTCAGTAAATGAGCAAAATATAATGCCATATTTATCATATAATTCATTTCTATAAGTTGTTGCAACAGATACAGAATCAAAAATAGCATCTATAGCAATTTGATTTCCTTCGCGAACAGGTACGCCTAATTTATCAAAGGTATTTTCTACTTCCTTAGTTAAATAATTTGTGTTAATGTTCGTTTCTAAAGATTTAAATTTAGAATAGTTATGCTTACTATCACAATTATTACATAAAGGCGTAGAATAATAGGTATAATCTTGGTAGTTAAGCTTATTATAATGTCCTTTCAACCAGTGTGGTTCTTCCATTTTTAACCAAAGATTAAATGCTTCAAGGCGAAAATTCAGCATCCACTTAGGTTCATCTCTTTTTTTAGAAATTTCGCGTACTGTATTTTCATTAATACCTCGAGCAATTGCTTCTGTCTTTAGTTCAGTAAAGAAACCTTCTTTATAATTTATATTGTTTTCCCAAAACGCAATATTTTCAGATGATTTAATATTTTGTGACATTTTTCATTACTCTATGCTAAAACTTTCACCACATCCACAAGAGTGCTGAGCTTTAGGGTTTTGAAATTTAAAATTTTGATTTAATCCGTCATAAATGTAATCTATTTCAGTGCCATCAATAAATGGCATTGCTTGAACAGGTACAAATAAAGTAACATTTTTAAATGAAAATTTAAGATCTTCTGATGATGGATTTTTTGTTAAATTCATAATATATTTAAAACCTGCACAACCAGATTTTTTTATACTCAAACATAATCCCTTTACTTCAGGATTTTTATTGATTAAAATAATCATTTGTTTTTCTGCAGTTTTTGTTAATTTGAATCCTTTCCACATAAAATTATTATGTGAAATATAATTTATACCTGCGGTATTCACATGATTTCCTCTAGTTTATGTTTTTATTGAATGTTTTATTATTTAATTTTATAAATATATAATGTTAAATTTAATTTATTATAATTAATATAAATTAAATTTTAATGATTTATTTATACAATTGATATATTGTTATAATGTTATTTATTAAATAAATTTAAACTATGTAAGGATAACACAACTAATTTTTAATAATTATAAAATATTACTATGTAAGTATATCATGATAATTAATGCAATGTTTAGAGATCGATAAACAGATAAGTTATATTTACATAAAGTAAAATTTTTGTTTACAATGATATATAATATATAAAGTTTCATATAAAATTATGATGCATGTTATTAGATATAATTAATTGTAATGTTAATTTCTAATAGCATAAGTATGATTGTTTATTATCAATACTACTGAGTTAATTATTATCTAAATTGCATTGATAATAGTTTAGTTGTAAACGAAGGAGATCTTATTATGACAATACGATATTAAAATCTATTCACTAGTTTTGCAATTTTTAACCAAGACTCAACAATATTATCAGGATTTAGGGACAAACTATCTATTCCTTGTTGTATTAGCCAAACAGCAAAATCAGGATTATCAGAAATTCCTTGACCACATATACCAATATACTTATTGTGTTTTTTTGCTGCATTAATGGCTAAAGAAAATAAAATTTTTAATGACTCATCAAATTCATTGAATAAAGGAGCTAGTAAATCAGAATCACGATCTACACCTAATGTTAATTGTGTCATATCATTAGAACCAATTGAAAATCCATCAAAATATTGTAAAAACTGCTCAGCTAATAAAGCGTTAGATGGTATTTCACACATCATATGTATTTTTAAACCATTATTACCTCGATGTAACCCTAGATCACTTAGTTCTTTAATAATACCTTGTGCTTGTTCTATAGTTCTTACAAAAGGAACCATTATTTCTATATTAGTTAATCCTATTTCATTACGTGCTCTTTTAATAGCTTCACATTCAAGAGCAAAACAATCGCGAAAACTGTCATCTGTATAACGTACTGCTCCACGAAAACCTATCATAGGGTTTTCTTCTTTAATTTCATATTCTTTACCACCTATTAAATTAGAATATTCATTAGTTTTAAAATCAGAAAAACGTAATATAACTTTTTTGGGAAAAAAAGCTGAAGCTAATGTCGAGATACCTTCAGTTAAACGTGCAACATAAAATTCTACAGGATCTTGATATCCATTAATAATTTTAAGGATTTGTTTTTTCTTATCTTCTGTTTGTCCATCAAACTCTAAAAGAGCCTTTGGATGTACTTTTATCATGCTACTTATAATAAACTCTATACGAGCAAGACCAATACCTTTATTTGGTAATGATGCAAAATTAAAGGCTAGATCGGGATTACCTATATTCATCATAATATCCAATGGCAATTTAGGCATATTATCAATTTTTGAACTATTAATAGTAAATTTAAGTAAATTATTATACACATAACCACTATCACCTTCAGCACAGGATACCGTAATTTTAGATATATCTTTAAGACGATCAGTTGCATTTCCACACCCAACAACTGCTGGAATACCTAACTCACGTGCAATAATTGCAGCATGACAAGTACGACCTCCCCTATTAGTAACAATTGCTGAAACTTTTTTCATAATAGGCTCCCAATCGGGTCCTGTCAGATCAGTGACTAAAACATCACCATTTTCAATGAGATTTATATTGTTAACATTTAAAATAATTTTTACTTTACCACATCCAATTTTATTACCTATAGCTCGACCTTGAATTAAAATCTCGCTTTTTTCTTTTAGAACATAATGTTCAATAATATTATTATTATTATTTGAATATACTGTTTCTGGCCGTGCTTGTAAGATAAAAAGTTTACCTGTTTTTCCATCTTTTGCCCATTCAATATCCATAGGATTATTATAATGTTGCTCAATTAATACTGCTTGTCGAGCTAATAATTGAATATCTTTATCATTTAAACAAAATTGATTGCGTTCAGATTGAGGAACTGATTCAATGCATACTGGGTGATTATTTATAGTGCTATCAGCAGAATACACCATTCTAACTTTTTTAGAACCCATGTTTCTTCTTATTATTGATTGTTTATTAGATGTTAATGCTGGTTTATAAATGTAAAACTCATCTGGATTGACTGCTCCTTGTACTATCATTTCTCCTAATCCTAATGACGCTGTAATAAATACTACTTTATCGAAACCAGATTCAGTATCAATAGTAAATATTACTCCAGAACAGGCTAAATCAGAACGAACCATTTGTTGTATCCCAACTGATAAATATATGTCGTTATGGTTATATCCTTTATGAATACGATATGAAATAGCACGAGCATTGAACAACGATGCATATACTTTTTTAACTGCAATTAATATCGAATCAATATTTTTTATATTTAAATATGTTTCTTGTTGTCCTGCAAATGATGCATCTGCAAGATCTTCAGCTGTTGCAGAAGATCTTATAGCAAAAGAAGCATTATTGTCATCACTGATTATCTGATTATAAGCTGTACATATTTCTGTTTTTAGTTGTGTAGGCAGTGGTTTATTCAAAATCCATTGACGAATTTCTTTGCTTACTTTATTTAAAGTATCAATATCATTAAGATCACTATTGTTTAAAAGTTCATAAATTTTATGATTCATTCCATCTTGATTAAGAAATTGATTAAATGCATAAGATGTAGTTACATATCCATTGGGAACATTAATGCCTAGTGATGATAATTTATTTATCATTTCACCTATTGAAGCATTTTTACCTCCCACTATCTTAATATCTTTAATATTTATTTGATGATACCAAAGTATTAGTGGTTTACCTGTTTTACTAAGCATTTAACTTATCCTTTTTTTTATGACAAATTGATATCACATATAAAATGAATCGTTTAAAAAATCCTCTTTAATATAGTTTAATAAATTAATATTACTATTATTTTAGGTGTTGTAAATATTTTTATTTTACTTTAAATAGAATATAATAACACCATATATCACAAGTTTTAAGAAAGATATAAGTGAAGAATTATAAATTAATCAATTAACAAAAATGATTTTATTAATTTTTTTGTTAATATAAGATTATATCTAATTAATTATATTTAGTTCTTGAAATAATTATATTTAGTTCTTGAAATAATTGAAATTATGTAAAGTAAAATTATTTTGATATCTTGCATACATCACATTTATACATCATATTTAAAATTATTAATTAAAGAAACAGATAAAAACCTACATTTGTCTTTTTAATATTTATTTTTAAACTAAAATCTTGAATTTATTTTGTAATTAATGGATTTTGAATGAATCAATTATAATATATATTTAAAATATAATTTATTTATATGACTACAGCAGAAAAGCTTGATTTTTGGATTTTCTGCTGTATTTATAAACAAATATTATATATTTTATTTTAAAATCACGTTCCCGACTCTATTTTTTAATTTTTGTCCTGGGCGAAACGTAACTACACGACGAGCGGTAATAGAAACATCTTCACCGGTCTTGGGGTTTCTACCTGGACGTTGTTTTTTATTGCGTAAATCAAAATTACCAAATCCTGAAAGTTTTACCTGTTCTCCATTTTCTAAAGTACAACGAATTTCTTCGAAAAATATTTCTACTAGTTCTTTTGAATCACGTTTGCTTAAACCAAGTTTTTCAAATAGGTACTCTGACATTTCAGCTTTTGTAAGCGCCATAAGTCTAATTCCTCAAGGTTACCTGGAATCGCTCTTTTAATGCCATAATATATCGATTTACTATTATAGCAATTTCTTCTTCTTTTAGTGTCCGTTTAGTATCCTGTAAAATCAAGCTAATTGTTAGACTTTTATAACCTTTAGCAATATCTTTTCCACGGTACACATCTAGTAAGTTTATCCCAACTAACTGATTTATGCCAATTTTTTTACATAAAGTGATTACATTTGCTGCAGGAATTTGTTCATTTACTATAATTGAAATATCTCTACGATTCGCAGGAAAACGTGATATTTCTTGTATTCGTATATGTTTAGAATTTATAAGTTCATTGCACATTAACTCGAAGATTACAATCTCGTTTTTAATTTTTAATCTTTTTTGAAGATCGGGATGTATTTCACCAATGTATCCAATTTCTTTGTCATTGAGATAAATTACTGCACTTTTTCCTGGATGCAGAGCAGATATTGACCTAGAAAAAAAATTTATATCTTCTATATGATTTGATAACTCAAATAAAGATTCTAAATCACCTTTTAAATCGTAAAAATCAGCTAATTTATTTGTTTTATCCCAATGATCTTTAGAAATATTGCCATTTAATATACCTGATAACATTAATTCTTGACGTATTCCGAATTCAGCTGTTTTATCTGGTATAAAACAATATCCATTTTCAAATAATCGTAATCTATTTTGTTGATAGTTTTGATTATAATGTAGTATATTTAATAATCCTGTACGTAATGATAGACGCATAACTGACATATCTTTAGATATAGGATTCATAATAGGAACAGCATGTTTATTGGGATGCAGTATCTTCTGTATTTTCGGATTCACAAAACTATAAGTGATTACTTCATGGTATCCCATATTAACTAAAAAATTTTTTATGCGTTTTAATAATACCATCCCTTTCGAAGGAGCTATAATCTTCAAATTAGTTTTAATAGGTACATTGGGAATGTTATAATAACCAAAAATACGTATTATTTCTTCAAGTAAATCTTCTTCTATAAGAATATCAACTCGCCAGCTAGGTACTATTACCTTCCATTTGTCAATTTCTTTGTGTATATTAAAACCAAGTCTAGTTAATGTATCATTCACTTGACTATCAGAAATTTTATAACCTATCAAACGGTTTAATTTTTTACGGTGTAAATCAATTACTAACTTTGATTTATGAAACAATCTATCATATGTTTTATCTATAATCGGTCCGGCTTTTCCTTTACATATTTCCATTAATAATTTGGTTACATATTCAATCGCTTTATACTGTAATTTATAATCAATACCTCTCTCATATCTATGTGATGTATCAGTATGTAAATTACAATAACGTATATTATTAATAACTGATAATGGATTAAAATAAGCGCATTCTAATAATATATCTCTAGTACTATCATGTATAGTAGAACGTAAATCATTACAAACACCTGCTATTGATAGAACTTTATTTTTATCAGAAATCACTAACACTGTATTATTCAAATGAATTTTTTTACCATTATTTAATATTAAAATTTCATTATCTTTTGCCATGCGAACTGCTAAATAGCTATCAATACAATCAAGATCAAAAGCAAATATTGGTTGGCCTATCTCTATTAAAACATAATTATTAATATCTATCACTACGTTTACAGAAGCAATACCGCAACGTCTCAATCTTTCTTTGATCCAGAAAGGAGTAGAAATATTTACATTAATATCCTTTATTATTCTAGATAGATATTGCGGACATGCCTTTGGCTCATGTATATAAATTAGTAAATCATCATTTATTTTTGGTGAAATAGGATTGTTTATTAGGTTTTCAAATGGTAAACAATTTAGTGCAGCAAGATCACGTGCTATCCCCATAATACTTAAACAATCAGCTCGATTTGGAGTAATATTAACTTCAATAATATTATCATTTAATTTCAAGTAATTATAAATATCTTTTCCTATAGAAACATCATGTGGTAATTCTATAATAAATTGATCTTCTTTATCTGAAAGTCCTAATGTTGATAGAGAACAAATAATTCCTTCGGATACATATTCATAAAAATTTATTTGTTGCACTTCTTTTTGTTTTGGTAATATTGTTTTTATAGGAGCTACAACAACTTTTAAACCTAAACGGCAGTTGTCTGCATTACACATGATATTTAGTATTTTGCCATTGCCTATGTTCACTTTAGTAAATTTTATTTTATGACAGTCTAATTTTTCTTTACATTCAACAATTTCACCGCTTACTACTCCATGGAAAAAACTTGAAACAGAAGAAACATTTTCTACTTCTAAACCTAGCATAGTAAGTTGTTCGCATAATTTGTTAGTATCTATATTGGGATTAACCCATTCACGTAACCATAATTCACTAAATTTCATTCATTATCCTACAATGATCTAAATTGTTTAAGGAAACGTAAATCGTTTTCAAAAAATGAGCGAAGATCTTTTATATCATACCGCAACATAGCTAGACGTTCTACTCCTATCCCAAAAGCAAATCCAGAGTATATCTCTGAATTAATACTCATATTATCC
The DNA here is from genome assembly GCF_002933335.1 of Candidatus Pantoea edessiphila. GTDB lineage: Bacteria > Pseudomonadota > Gammaproteobacteria > Enterobacterales > Enterobacteriaceae > Pantoea_C. Next base: position 228,002 of record NZ_PDKS01000001.1, read on the forward strand.
AATATTTTTGGATGTATAAGTCCGCATCCTAATACTTCTAACCACTTGTTATTATTATTCATTACATCAAATTCTGCTGATGGTTCTGTAAATGGAAAATAAGAAGGACGAAAACGAATTTTTGTACATTCTCCAAAAAAATTATATAAAAAATCATAAATAGTTTGTTTTAAATTAGCAAAACTTATATCATCATCGATGATTAAGCCTTCCACTTGATGAAACATTGGAGTATGAGATTGATCGTAATCATTACGATATACACGGCCTGATGATATGATACGAATTGGTGGTTTTTGATTTTTCATTATACGAATTTGTACACCTGAGGTTTGAGTGCGTAATAAAGCAAATTCATTGAGCCAAAAAGTGTCATGATCAGTACGTGCTGGATGGTAATCAGGAATATTAAGTGCATCAAAGTTATGATATTGATCTTCTATTTCAAAACCACTAATAGTAGCAAAACCTAATGATGTAAAAAATTTTTCAATATGATTCATGGTAATAGTGATAGGATGCAGTCCTCCATTCCCTATTCTCCTACCAGGCAAAGATACATCTATTTGATCTTGTGATAAACGTAAATTTAATGAAATAGATTCCAACTTTTTTTTATGATCATTTATATGAGAAATTATTCTATTTTTAGCTTTATTAAGTATTTCTCCTTCTATAGCTCGCTTACTACTAGGAGTATCATTCAATGAATCTATCAGTTTTTTTATGTGTCCCTTTTTCCCAAGGTATTTGATGCGTGCCAGTTCTAGTGAACTAATATCTTTAGAATTTTCTATAGTCATGATAGCTTCTTCTATCAGATCTGATAGTTTAGACATTTTTTTCTCTTTAGTTTCAAATTTATTAAATAATATTTATTAAAATACATTTAATGATGGACATAAAATTTTTTTCCAATGATCTTATACAGAGATTCTTATTAGTTGTTTATTGTCTTATCTAATTTAAGGTTGTTTGTTTTTGATTAAATTATTTATATACTGACTCTTTCTATTAACTTAGAAAAAGCTATTTGATCTTGTATAGCTATATCTGCTAAAATTTTACGATCAATTTGGATAGCAGTTTTTTTAAGCATATTCATTAAATTACTATAAGAAATACCGTACTGTCTTGCAGCAGCATTGATACGTGCAATCCATAATTTACGAAACTGACGTTTTCGTTGTTTGCGATCACGATATGCATATTGACCAGCTCTTATAACAGCTTGAAAAGCAGCACGGTATGTTCGTGATCGTGCACCGTAAAAACCTTTGGCTTTTTTTAAAATTTTTTTATGACGTGAATGAGCAGTTACACCATGTTTAACTCGAGCCATCTAATGCTCTCCTGTTGTATATCCTATATTAAATAAAAAATGTTATGCATATGGTAAACATGTGGAAATTAAATTAAAATCTCTTTGAGAAACCATACCTTTAGGACGAAGGTGACGTTTTCGTTTAGTTGATTTCTTAGTTAAAATATGTCTTAAATTAGCATGTTTATGTTTAAATTCTCCAGATGCAGTTTTTTTGAATCTTTTAGATACGCTTCTTATTGTTTTTATTTTTAACATTTTAATAATGCCTAATTTGTTTTTATTTAATTGTTTTTAAAAAAATATAATATGCTTACTTATAGAATATTTTTATAACATTATTTCTTTTTAGGAGCAAGTACCATAATGATTTGACGGCCTTCAATTCTCATAGGAAAAGATTCAATTATAGCTATATCTGAATCCTCGCATAGATCTTTTCTTATGCGATTTAAGATTTCCATACCAATTTGTTGGTGAGCCATTTCCCGACCACGAAAACGAAGAGTAACTTTTATTTTATTACCTTCCTCTAAAAAGCGAATTAAATTTCTTAATTTTATCTTATAATCGCTTTCATCTGTTCCAGGACGAAATTTCACTTCTTTAATATGAATAATTTTTTGTTTTTTTCGTTGCTCTTTACAGGATTTACTTTTTTCATAAATAAACTTTCCATAATTCATAATACGACAAACTGGCGGTTCAGCATTAGGACTGATCTCAACTAGATCAGCACCAACTTCTTCAGCTTTCCTTAGTGCTTCTTGTAAACTAATAACACCAATCTGTTCACCATTAAATCCTGTTAAACGCACTTCAGTTGCATTAATTTCATTATTAATACGATCTGAGCGAATCAATTGTGTTCTTTTTATGCCTTTAATACTTTATTCCTCCATTTGTTGAACTTTTCTAGTATAAATTTCTTTCTTTAATTTTTGAATAAAAATGTTAACATCCATTAATCCTAGATCTTTTCCACAACAAGTTCGTACAGATATCTTGTTTTTTTTTATTTCTTCTTCTCCATATATTAATATATAAGGAATGCGATTTATTGTATGTTCACGAATTTTAAATCCTAACTTTTTGCTTCTTAGATCAGATATGGCCCTAAATCCTTCATTATATAATTGAGATGTTAAATTTTCGACATATTTTATGTATTTATCAGTAACACTTGTTATCACAATTTGTATAGGTGACAACCAAGTAGGAAATAAACCTGAATATTCCTCAATTAAGATCCCTATAAAACGCTCTATCGATCCTAAAATAGCCCTGTGAATCATTACTGGAAAACGACGATGATTATTTTGATCTATGTAAGTAGCATTAAGACATTTTGGTAAAGAAAAATCTAATTGAATTGTCCCACATTGCCAAGCCCTATTAAGACAGTCAAATAGTGTAAATTCGATCTTAGGACCATAAAAAGCACCTTCTCCATGTTGTAATAAAAAATCAATATTATTTGCTTTTAAAACACATTCTAAATTTTTTTCAGCATGATCCCATATTTTATCTGTACCTATACGTTGTTTAGGTCGAGTAGCAAGATGAACCACTATTTTTTTAAAACCAAAAATATGATATATTTCATAAATCATATTGATGCATTTATTAATTTCTTCCTTTAATTGTTCTTCCGTACAAAAAATATGAGCATCATCCTGAGTAAAGTTGCAAACACGCATTAATCCATGTAATGCACCTGATGGTTCATTCCTATGGCAACTACCAAATTCTGCCATACGTATCGGTAAATCTCGATAAGATTTTACTCCTTGATTAAAAATTTGCAAGTGTCCAGGACAATTCATTGGCTTTATACAATATTCATGATGTTCAATATTGACCTTAAACATTAACTCTTGATAATTTTGCCAATGTCCTGTTTGTTCCCATATTTTACGGTCCATAAGTAATGGACTTTTGACTTCTTTATAATGATACTCACGTAATTTATCAGAAATAAATTTTTGCAGCTCGTCAAAAATAATCCATCCATTATGATGCCAAAAAATCATACCAGGAGATTCTTTTTCAATATGATACAAGTCAAGTTGTTTACCTATTCGACGATGATCACGTTTGGAAGTTTCTTCTAGTCTATGTATATAATCGGATAATTGTTGTTTATCTGCCCAAGCAGTTCCGTAGATCCTTTGTAACATCTTATTATTTTTGTCTCCTTTCCAATAAATTCCGGAAACTTTTTGTAATTTAAAATAACGACAAAAACTAATATTAGGTACTTGTGGACCTTCGCATATATCTAGATATTTTTCATGAATATATGTACTAATATTGTCTTCTTGGTTTACATATTCATCAAGAATTTGTAGTTTATATGTTTCACCTTTACTTAAGAATAGATTATGTGCTTCTTTATATTTAATTACTTTTTTTACTATATCATATTTAGTATTCGCTAGTTTATGCATACATTTTTCTAAAAGATCTATATCGCTATGGTTTAAATTATGCTTGATATCAAAATCGCAATAAAAATCATCATTAATTATTCGATTAGTTGCTATTTTAGATTCAGGCCATAAAGTTTTTATTGCATAACCTAACAACTGAACACATGATCTTCGAATAATTTCTAAACCTTCGGTATCTTTTATAGTAATAAAGTCAATTGTTGCATCATTATCTATGACATAAAAACAATCAACTAATTTACAGTTTACTTTACCAGCTATACAGGACTTTGCTAAAGTTTTGCTGATGTTTAAAGCAATATCCATAATACTAACAGCATTAGTGTAATAACGTGTGTTACCATCAGAAAAAGTAATTAATGGCATATAACAAATATCCTTGATATTATTAATGTTAAACAAATATATCCAGTATATAGAAAGAAAATTCAATAATAATAAAGTAAAATGTACATCAATGCTACTTAAAATATTACAAAAAAACCATTTAATTATAGTAAAACATTTTTTCAATAATATTAATAAGTAATTTTTTTACTTATTGCTTAGATAAGATAGTATAAGTTTAATATATTTATATTGTATTTGAGTAAAATTTTTATCAACATAATTGATACTAATAATCCAAACATTTGTCATGTACAATTATTTTTGTTTTTGATTAAATAGCTAATCAATATTAAAAAATTCTTTTTAGTACAACTAATTTAAAAAAGATATTTTGCAATATACTGAAATTATATTATATGATAAACAGTTCCAATTAAATATTATTAAAATGAATAATTTTATCAATTCAAGTAATTTATTATATATACATTCAAGTAATTTATTATATATACAATAAATTTTAGCGTTTAGATATAGGTACGATATAATTTTTAATGTTCTATAAACACATAAAATTTCATTTGGTGTAGTAATTGTAAACATTACAACGGAAGATTTCATGTATTATAATAGAGATATTTCAGCAATTTTTTTTGATATGGACGGAATTATCATAGATTCTGAACCATTATGGAACCAGGCTCAAAATGAGGTTCTTTCTAAGCTAGACATTAAAATTCCTAACACTTCTAAAACACCAGATTCAATTGGTCTAAGAATTGACCAGTCAGTACTTATATGGTATAAACTTCTACCTAAAGATTCTAATAGACCAAGTCAAAAAGAAATTATAGATGATATTATCACTCGTGCGATGTTATTAATTGAAGAAAGGAAACCTTTATTACCAGGAGTAGAATCTGCTCTGATATTATGTAAAACATGTAATTTAAAAATAGGTCTTGCTTCTGCTTCACCTCTATTTATGTTAAAAAGAGTATTAAATACATTCGGTTTAAGTCATTATTTCGATTTGGTTATATCTGCTGAGTGTTTACCTTATAGCAAACCTCATCCGCAAATTTATATAGATGCAGCAGCTCAACTTAACATTATTCCTCAACAATGTATCGCTATAGAAGATTCTATTAACGGAATGATTGCTACAAAAGCAGCTCTTATGAATTCAATTGTGATTCCTGCAATAGAATATCAAAATGATCCGAGATGGTGTTTGGCAAATAAAAAACTCAGAAATCTGACACAGTTAACAATTTCTCATTTAGGAATTTAAAGTAAAAATAATAATTATATTGTATAAAGATTAAAATAGTATTCATTAATTTATATTAACAGATACAATCATTACAAAATGATATTTAATCAAAAATATAATATGAGACATATTAATTTTCTAAATTCATTAGTTCTTGTATTTATATATCTTAATAGTTTTAATTGTTAATTAATCTCACCTTGCTTTGTATTGATATTTATTGTTGTAATAATATATATCAATATATTTAAAATATTTTTAATCATTAATAATGACAGCTAATGGACATATTTTTTTTGCTTTAGCATGTGCTATTTGTGCTAAACACTTTGAACTTACTAAAGTAATTATACAAGCAGATTGGTGGCATTTGATTCCTGCTGTTTTGATTACGTGTTTAATTCCTGATATTGATCATCCTTATTCATTAATTGGACAAAGATTGCGTTGGATTTCGCTACCCATATCGTTAATTTTTGGACACAGAGGATTTACACATAGTTTTTTAGCTTTAATTTTCTTGTCAAGCTTCAAAATTATTTGTTTAGATAATATATCAATTCCAGATGATATATTTCAAGGTATGATAATTGGATACTGTAGCCATATTATTGCAGATGCACTTACTCCTGCAGGAGTGCCTTTATTTTGGCCATATCGTAAACGTTTCGGTATTCCTGTTATTAATAATAAAAAAAATAAAAACATTGAACAGAAAATATGTTGTTGTTTGATCGGTTTTACAATATTATTTCCAATATTTGAGCCATTATTAGTTAAATTTATTATACCACTAGCTATTAAGCTTTTTTAATATAATAAAATCCAACGGTATAACAAATTTAATTTTAATATTACATCATTCTAATAAATAATTGTTTGTAACCAATAACTCATAAATAGTACTCAACTACTATTATAATCTAATAATATATTTATTTTTTAATTATAATAGCATGATATTATGATTCATAAAAACGATTTTAATAATTATTTTAAGGAAATAATTTAATGTCGTTACAAAAGAAAATAATAAAAACTCTTGGCGTTCAATCAATAATTAATACAAAAAAAGAAATTCGTAAGAGTATTGATTTTTTAAAAAAATATCTTATATGTCACAAAAAAATCAAATCATTAATTCTTGGAATTAGTGGAGGTCAAGATTCAACTCTTGCAGGAAAATTATGTCAATTAGCTATTTCTGAATTAAGATCTCTCACAGGAAACAATGACTACACTTTTATTGCTTTAAGATTGCCATATGGTGATCAAATTGATGAAAAAGATTGTCAAGACGCTTTATCTTTTATACAACCAGATCGGTGCATAAAAGTAAATATTAAAAATGCAGTTTTAGCTAGCCAACAATCTCTGAGAGATTCTGGTGTTTTTTTATCTGATTTCTTAAGAGGTAATGAAAAAGCAAGAGAACGTATGAAAGTTCAATATAGTATAGCTGGATTGAATAATGGAATTGTAATTGGCACCGATCATGCAGCAGAAGCTGTTACAGGATTTTTTACTAAATATGGTGATGCTGCTACAGATATCAATCCATTGTTTAGATTAAATAAACGTCAGATTAGACAAATATTACAAACTATGTGTTGTCCGCAACATTTATATCTGAAAAAACCTACAGCTGATTTAGAAGATAATTATCCATCTAAAGAAGACGAAGAAGTTCTAGGTATCAGTTATGATCTTATAGATGATTATTTAGAAGGTAAAAATTTGAATATCGAACATACTAGCATTATAGAAATGCTCTACTTGAAAACTCAGCATAAACGTCATTTGCCTATTACTGTTTTCGATAATTTTTGGAAATAAATGATCTGTTTAGTTGATTATTCATTTAATATCAATTATAATCAAATTGCTTAAACATTTAAATTATTAATATCTGATTATAGTAGTAATATATTTCCTAGTAAGTATCATATATAGTATTATTTAATTATTTCCTAATATAAGATTACATGCTTTACTAAACCTTTTCATACCGATATTAATTTCTCGTTTGCTAATATTTAATGCTGGAGTAAAACGAATAACATTAGAACCGGCTACCAAAACCATTACGCCACATTCAGAAGCCTTGATACTTATTTTACTTGCTTGATAAGCTAATTTTTTATTTAAAACCGCTCCTATGAGTAATCCTATGCCTCTTATTTCCTTAAATATATTTAAATTCTGATTTATTTTTTTTAAATATGAAACAATCCACATATGACGTTCTGCCACACCATCCATAATTTTATCTTTTTTTATTAGCTCCAGTACTTTACTTGCTAAGGCACCTGCCAAGGGATTTCCTCCATATGTACTACCATGAGTACCAACTGTCATTGTTAATGCAAGGTGTTTTGTAGTTAATATAGCACCTATAGGAAAACCACCACCTAAACCTTTAGCACTTGTTAAAATATCTGGAATCACTTTGTAATACATATATGCGTACAGTTCACCAGTTCGACCTATTCCAGTCTGCACTTCATCAAAAATCAACAAAACATGATATTTATCACATAATGCTCTTAATTGTTTTAAAAAACAAAAATCCGCTGGATTGACTCCTCCTTCTCCTTGTATAGGTTCTATAATAACTGCACAAGTATTTTCATTAATTAATTTAGTAACAGAACTAATATCATTGAATGATGCATGTTGAATTTCTTTAGGTAGAGGTTCAAAATATTTTGAGTAACAAGATTTACCTCCTGTAGCAACTGTAAAAAAAGTACGTCCATGGAAACTATTTTTAAATGCTAATATGTTATTTTTATATTTCCCAAATTTATCTCTAGCTACTTTACGAGCTAATTTTAATGCGGTTTCATTTGCTTCTGCTCCGGAATTACAAAAGAAAACTTTGTCAGCAAAAGTTAAATCAACTAGTTTTTTTGCTAATCCCAAAATGGGTTCATTAGTATAACTGTTACCAATATGCCATAAATTATCTGCTTGTTTTTGTAACGTTTTTTTTAGCAATGGATGGCAGTGACCAAGTACATTAACAGCAATTCCACCTGTAAAATCTATATAATCTTTACCATTTTGATCCCAAACAATTGAACCTTTAGCGCGTACAGGTATGAATTTAGCAGGATTATAAACTGGAATCATCCATTTATCAAAATCTTCACGAAAAAATTTTATAGACATAATTAATTTTCCTGCGATTCAGTTAAGAGAATACAATTAACAAAAAATATTTTAATTAAGATATTTTATTAAAATAAAAATTTGTAATGTTTATTTAAATTAGAATTTAACATATTTATAATAATTTAAAATAAATTATTTTTGATTTGTAATTTATCTGTAATATTTCAATAAAACTAATTTATCAAAATTTATATTTCTAATTAAAAATAAAGATTAAATATTTGTTATATTATAATTAAATATATATAAGATTATTATAATGACTACAGTCTGTTTTGATATGTTATTGATTATTCCAATTATTTTGTAATAATATCTAATGAAAATTAATACAATGAAGTAATAACCAGTCTATTTTATTATCACAATAATCAAATAATATCTATCAAATAGATTACTTTAAATATTAAAAAGATCATCATTACACCAAAATACAGAAATATATTTATAACAATTTTTGTTTAACACAATAAATCACAAATATTATTATTGATCAAAAGATGATTATTGTGTTATGGAATATTTTCATATATTTATATATAAAATTTTAATGTAAAGTTATTTTTTTTTGTTTTATTATATTTATTTGAAACTTTATCATTTCACTAATCAAGTCTTCAGGACAATGTTCAACAAAATAAATTAAATCATTAATTGCAATATGTTCGCAGTCTAATTGAGTATAAATCAAACCGCGATCTCTAATTTCATAAGGATCATTGGGATTGATGAGTAATAATATCTTATTAACATTCAGAGCTAATTCCATTTTTTTTTCTTCCATTAAGGCAACTTTTAATGCTGTTAGCATTTTATATATCACACTAATAGTTGTTGCTTCATCAAGATCATCTTCATGCAATTTAGCGCATGTATCAATACTTCCTTTTAGCCAAGATTCTAAAATAGATATATTGAGTGTTTCACCAGTAAATGGATCAATTAACCAATCACAATTATCACCCCAGTCAACACGTAAAATTAATTGAGTAGGGAAAATAATTGGCATCAAAGTTAATTTTAATGCACTAGCTATATGAATCAGTATTATGCTTAAAGAAATTGCAGTACCTTGTCTAGTTTTTAATACTTTATCTAACCACAACACATCAGATAAATTATAAGTACCTTTGGCTCCTCCAAAACCCCATTTGTGATAAAAAAGTTCAAATAATTTTTTGAGTTTTATTTTTAAATTCTTTTCTGTTCCTATATGGTCTTTTGCATTATCAACTAATAATAATAATTGGTTTTGCACAAAAGATAATGGAAAATCCGAACGAATATCAACCATAGCGTCAATAACAGCTTCGCATAACATCATTTGACTAAAGTCTAATTTTCTAACCAAAGTTTAATATTCCCAATTATAAGTTTTTTAATATTTTATTAATAACATTATTAATGTATATGTTAAAATATACTAGTATACGTATCGACTTGAATATCTCAAAAAATTATTACAATATGTTTGATTTCAATATATTAAGTATATTGCAAAGATATTAAGTATTATCTAATACATTTTATTTTGGTGACATTCCTAATGTAACACGTGGATTTCCTCCATAATCCTTAATTGTATTTATATTTAGATAACCATACTTTTTCATTATATATCTAACTGATTTATCTTGTTGCCAACCATGTTCTACCAAAAGCCAACATTTTTTTTTAAGCCAATCCAATGAATTTTTAATTATAATTTTTAAGTTAGATAAACCATTTTCATCAGATACTAATGCTGTTCTAGGTTCAAAACATATATCTCCTGATTTAAGATATAAGCTGTCAGCTTCAATATATGGAGGATTACTTACAATTAAATCAAATTTATTAGGTGGCACATTATGAAACCAATCACTTAAAAAAAATGTGGCATTAATAATTTTTAGTTTTTCAGCATTGTATTGTGCAGTTTTAACTACGCTATCAATAAAATCCACACCGAAAACTTTACATTTTGGCAGTTCGCTGGCAATTGCTAATGCAATTGCTCCTGTTCCTGTTCCTAGATCAAGTACCTTTAATGATGAATTTGAAAGGTGATTTAATGACTCTATAACTATAATTTCTGTGTCAGGTCTAGGAATTATTGTATCATTAGTAACTTTCAAAGTAAGAGACCAAAATTCACATTCTCCTAATAAGTATGCTAAAGGTTCTCCCTTAACACGTCTCATTAATATTTTTTCTAAAGATATTAATTGTGTATCAGTAATCATAAGCTCATTAAAAGCAAATAACCAAGAGCGAGATTTGCCAGTAACAAAACTCAATATTATCTGAGCATCAAGTTCTGGAGTATCACTATTATATAAAGCATTTTTAGCTTTTTTTAACCAATTATGAGTATTCATTGAATGCTTTCTGAAATTGCTATTAATTGTTCAGCTTTATATTCTTGGATAATTGGATTAATCAATGGTTCTAATTTGCCGTTTAATATTTCATCTAAGCGATAAATTGTCAAATTAATCCTGTGATCAGTAACTCTACCCTGTGGAAAGTTATATGTTCTAATACGATCTGAACGGTACCCTGTTCCCAGAAGATTACGCCGCATATTAGCCTCTATAGCATGACGTTCTGCTTTTTCTCTAGCTTGAACACGTGATGATAAAATAGATAAAGCTCTAGCTTTATTTTTATGTTGTGAACGTTCGTGTTGACATTCCACTGAAATTCCTGTAGGCAAATGAGTAATGCGTATTGCTGAATCAGTAGTATTAACATGTTGCCCTCCTGCCCCAGATGAACGAAAAGTATCAATTTTTAAATCGCAATTATTAATGTGCAATATCGATTCCTCTGTAGTTTCAGGGATTACAGCTACAGTACAAGTTGACGTATGAACTCTTCCTTGTGATTCAGTATCCGGAATACGTTGTACTCTATGGCCGCCAGATTCAAATTTTAATCTTCCATAAGCATTAATACTGTTTATGCGGATAATTATTTCTTTATATCCACCATATTCACTATCATTAGCACTAATAATCTCTGCATTCCAATTACAGATTTCAGCATAACGAATATACATACGAGATAAATCTCCAGCAAAAATAGCAGCTTCATCTCCTCCTGTTCCAGCTCGTATTTCTATAAAACAATTGCGTTCATCATCAGGATCTTGAGGTATTAATAATAATTGCAATTTTTTTTCTACTGATTCAATTTTTTTATATGATTCATGTAATTCTTTTTGCACTATATCTTGTAATTCAAGATCATTAGATAAGTCCTTTAAATTTTCAATATTATTATAAATTGTTTGCCATTCTCTAAAACATTCAGTAATAGTTTCAATTTTAGAGTATTCACGTGATAGGTTTCCTAAAAGTTTTTGATTTACAAATGTATTTGGATCACTTAGTAAGACTTCTAGCTCTTCTCGACGATCTTGAAGTTCTTTTAGCTTAGTGATAATAGAATTTTTCATTTATTATACCATTTCTGTTGCATTTGTTATAAAGTTAGCTAACTTAAACCTAAACTATCACATAAAATTTTTAAACGCTTTTTATCTCCATTACGAGCAGCCTGCTGAAGAGATTTTGTAGGTGCATGAATTAAACGATTTGTTAATTTATATATTAGTTCTTGCATAACTTTTTGAGGATCATCACCTTTTTGCAGTGCATGTAATGCTTTTTTTTCCATTTCAACACGAATATCTTCTACTTGTTCACGATATTTTCGAACGCTATGAGATTCTTTTTGTGATTTTAACCATAACATAAATTTATTACTTTCTTGCATTATTATATTTTCAGCTTTTGTTATTGTAAGCTTTCTACTTACTAGATTAGTATCTATGATGTCTTTTAAATCGTCTACGCGATAAAGATAAGTATTAGGTAATTTATTTACTTCTAATTCAATATCTGCAGGTACTGCTATGTCAATTAAAAACAGTTCTTTATTATATCTTGATTTTATTGATTGTTCTAGCATAACCTTTGTTATTATAGGAAATCGGCTAGATGTAGAAGATATAATGAGATCAGCTTTATGTAAATAATTACTCAAATTAAGCTGATCAACTACTTCTGCATTTACTTGTGAAGCCAATACTTCAGCATGCGATCTAGTACGATTAGAAATAATGATTTTTTTTATTTTGTATTTACGTAAATAATACGCTACTAAGTTAATAGTTTTGCCTGCTCCTATTAATAAAACTGTGATTTTAGACAAACATTTAAAAATTTTACGACTTAGAGTGCAAGTAGCATATGCTATAGAAATAGCATTTGATCCAATATCAGTTTCAGATCTAATTCGTTTTACAGCATGAAAGGTTTTTTGAAACATTTGATTTATTTCGCTATTTACTGAATTGTTTTTTTGTGATATAGCAAATGCTTCTTTAACCTGACCAAATATTTGCGATTCGCCCAATATCATTGAATCTAACCCGCTAGTTACACGAATTAAATGACTTACTGCTTCTTTATCTTTATAACAATATATACTGTTATGTACTTCTGATTTGTTTAATTTATGATATTGACATAACCAGCTTATTAGATATTCTTTCGAATTAATTTCTTGATCTACACTAATATATATTTCTACCCTATTACAAGTTGATAGCAATATAGCACTTTGTATAATAGATTGAGATAATAATAGGTTATTTAGAGCCTTTGATATTATTTCTGGCCCAAATGATAAACGTTCACGCAGACTAAGAGGAGCAGTTTTATGATTTACTCCTAGAACAAGTAATGTCATAAGTAATTTAAAGATTCAATAATCAAGTTAGGATAATTTTAATTTAAAAATTATTACATAAGAAGAGGTTATTGTACAATATATTATAAAAACAAGAAAAGATACATTAAATAAAATTTAGTTAAAATATATAACTTACTAATCTGTAAGTTATTTTTTGAAATAAATTCATCAATAATGATTTTAACACAAATATTAATATATTAATTAACATTTTCATGATGATAAACAATCCAATGCAATTTTATTGATAATTTTAAGTATATTATAGTTTAATGATTAAAATAATTAAACTAACCTAATTAAATATAAGAGAAAGAAATGATATCAGATATTTTATTAAATGAATAATAATGCTTACATAATATTTTATTTAAATCATTAGTTTTAATTTTTTAATTAATTAAGTAGGTATATAAACAACTATAATTGCATGTAATTATTTTTAATTTTTGATTTTTAGTTTAAGTGAGATGTATTATAATAATACATATTATTTAAAGTACAGGACTCATAATATAAAAACAAAATGATAAATATTTGGCCATCCCCAGCAAAGTTAAATCTTTTTCTTTATATAAATAATTGTCGATCAGATGGTTACCATAATTTGCAGACTATCTTTCAATTTATCAATTATAGTGATTTGTTAGAAATAAAAATAAATAATAGTGGTTTGATTGATTTGCTCACAAATTTTCATGATATACCCAAAGAAAAAAATTTAATTATCAGAGCTGCTAAAACATTAAAAAAAGCAGCAAAAAAGAATATTATCCTTAATGCAGGAGCAGTGATTAACATAAAAAAAAATTACCCATAGGTGCTGGATTAGGTAGTGGATCATCAAATGCTGCTACAGTTTTAATAGCACTTAATTATCTATGGCATACTGAATTTACAACAGAAGAGTTAGCAAAACTTGGTTTGCAATTAGGAGCTGACGTTCCTGTTTTTATTTATGGATTTTCAGCTTTTGCTGAAGGGATTGGTGAAAAAATTCAACCTGTTTATATAAAAGAAAAATGGTATCTTGTCACATATCCTAATATAAATATAAGTACAGCAGATATTTTTAACGACCCTAAATTAGTAAGAAATACAAAATATCGACATTTACAAGAATTATTAAGTTCGCCCTTCACTAATAATTGTGAGAATTTAGTTAGAACTAAGTTTATCAAAATTAATGAAATTATATGTTTACTTTCAAAATATGCACCAACTAGATTAACTGGTACTGGATCTTGTGTTTTTTCTGAATTTGATAACAAAAAAAGTGCTTACGAAGTGATGAATTTTATTCCTAAATACGCTAATGGATTTATAGCTAAAGGCACTAATATATCTTCTTTACATCAATTACTTATAATGAATAAATTGTTAATTAATTGATAATTGTGTATCACAAAATATTTTATATTGAAAACATTATTTCAGAAATATCATAAGGATCTCAATTATGTCAGAAATGAAGTTGTTCTCTGGAAATGCTACTCCTGAATTAGCACAACTTATTGCTAATCATTTGTGTACCAATTTAGGAAGTATTGCGGTTAGCCGATTTAGTGATGGGGAAATAAGCGTACAAATAAATGAAAATGTGCGAGGTGGTGATATTTTTATCATTCAATCTACTTGTTATCCAACTAATGATAATTTAATGGAATTGTTTGTAATGGTAGACGCACTTAGAAGAGCTTCCGCACGTAGAATTACAGCTGTTATCCCATATTTTGGTTATGCTCGGCAAGATAGACGTGTGCGTTCTGCTAGAGTACCTATCACTGCTAAATTAATAGCAGATTTTCTTTCTAATGTTGGAGTTGATCGTATCTTAACTGTTGATCTACACGCTGAACAAATACAGGGTTTTTTTGATATTCCCGTTGATAATGTATTTGGTAGTCCAATTTTATTAGAAGACATGTTAAGTATAGAGTTAATAAATCCTATAGTAGTTTCTCCTGATATTGGTGGTGTAGTACGTGCCCGTGCTATAGCAAAATTATTAAAAGATACTGATATGGCAATTATTGATAAGCGAAGACCTAACTATAATATTGCTCAAGTTATGCATGTCATAGGTGATGTTTCTAATAGAGATTGTGTATTGATTGATGATATGATTGATACAGGAAGTACATTATGTCAAGCAGCAAAAGCCCTAAAAGATCGCGGAGCTAAGCGTGTATTTGCTTATGCTACTCATCCTGTTTTTTCAGGAACTGCATCTAGAAATTTGCAATACTCTGATATAGATAAAGTAATAGTTTGTGATACAATCCCTCTAGCTCAAGAAATAAAATCTTTAAAAAAAGTTAGACTTTTAACTTTATCTGGGATGTTAGCAGAAGCTATAAGACGTATTAATAATAATGAATCTATATCTGCTATGTTTGAACATTAATTTTGAAACAATTTTGCAATTAGTACATTTGAGTAATTTTATAAAATTAACAATTAATATTAATTTATATCATTGATACAAATCATATAATAAACAGTGTAGTATTAAAAATACTTATTGGTATAACATTAATTATGAATAGAATTAAGTTGATAGTGGGTCTTTTAAATCCTGGAGAAAAATATTCTTTTACTAGACATAATGCAGGTGCGTGGTATATAAATTTATTGATTAAAAAATACAACCTTAATATCAAAAAAAACCTTAAATTTTTTGGATTTACATCCAATTTATGCATTAATAACAATAAATTTCATTTATTATTGCCTAATACTTTCATAAATTTAAGTGGCATAGCAGTAAAAACTATATCAAAATTCTACAATATATTACCTGAAGAAATATTAGTAGCACATGATGAACTTGATTTACCTCCTGGAATAATAAGATTTAAGTTCGGTGGTAATCATGGTGGTCATAATGGTTTAAAAGATATTATAAGTAATTTTAGCAATAATAAAAATTTTTATAGGTTAAGAATTGGTATTGGTCATCCTGGTAATCGTGAAAAAGTAAATCAATTTGTGCTTAGTCATCCTTCTAGTTATGAAAAAGAATTGATTAATCATGCTATTAATGAAGCTGTGATTTGTACTGATTTGTTATTTACAAGTGGATATGTTAAGGCAATTAATAGACTTAACTCATTTAAAATCAAATAAACATTTATTTTTAATAATATCTCTTGTATATTTATATTATTTAAATAAATATTATGAGGAATATTAAATTTTGGGATTTAAATGTGGCATAATAGGATTACCTAACGTTGGTAAGTCTACTATTTTTAATGCACTTGCAGGTCAGAACATAAAAGTAGCAAATTTTCCATTTTGTACAATTAAACCTAATATTGGAATAGTTTCTGTACCAGACTTAAGACTTTATCAGTTAGCAAAACTTCTACATCCAAAAAATTTAGTATCTGCAACTATGGAATTTGTTGACATTGCAGGATTAGTAAAAGGTGCTTCTGAAGGTGAAGGATTAGGAAATTTATTCTTAAGCAATATTAAAACAGCTGAAGCTATATGTCATGTAGTTCGTTGTTTTGATGATGAAAAAATCATTCACGTATCAGGTAAAATTGATCCAATAAAAGATATCGATATTATAAATAACGAATTAATTTTAGCTGATTTAATTGTATGCGAAAATACTATTGCAAAATTGAAGAAAAAAACAGATGTGAATAACCAAAATATTAATAATGAAATTAATGTACTAGAAAAGTGCCTGTTTCATCTTCTAAATTCAGGATTATTACGTACGTTATGTTTAACTAGCAAAGAAAAAAATTTAATTGATTACTTAAATTTTTTATCTATAAAACCAACTATGTATATTGCGAATGTAAAAAAAGGTGATTTACAAAATAACTATGTCCTATGTGAATTATATAAAATTGCTCAGAAAGAAAATGTTGTAGTAATTCCTTTATGTGCAATAAGTGAATATGATACCATCAAAACAAATACTCAAAATATTGAAACATTTATGTTTGATGAACAACATTGTTTAAATCGTGTGATTCGTGCTGGCTATTCATTGCTTGATTTACATACTTATTTTACTGCTAGTACTAAGGAAGTTCATGCTTGGACTATTCCTATTGGAACTACTGCGCCACAAGCTGCTAGTAAAATTCATAGTGATTTTAAGAAAGGTTTTATTTGCGCACAAACTATTTCTTTTGAGGATTATATTTTATACAAAGGAGAAAAAGGTGCAAAATATGCTGGTAAAGTACGTTCAGAAGGCAAAAATTATGTAGTAAAAGATGGAGATATCATTAAATTTTTATTTAATGTTTGAGATAAATTATAATTTATATTATTAAAAATATACTGTTACATATATGACATAAAACAACAAAACAGCTATTAATACAATGAGAATATATTGTTATATAATTATTATATTTAATTCGAAATTTTAAAACAAAATATAGATGATATTTTTCTTTTTTTTGTTTCCAAGTAATTATTCTATAAATCGATAATAATAAATATTTGTTTGAAGGTATTATTATATTAATAATTAAAATCACTGAATAATAAAATATTAATAATATTATTCAATGGTAATCAATCACATGTTTTCAATTATAGCATCACCAAATTCAGAACATTTTAGTAATTTAGTATCATGTGATAATTTATAAAGATCGTAAGTAACAGTTTTTTGATTAATGGTACAACTTATACCTTTGATAATAAGATCTGCTGCTTCTATCCATCCTAAATGACGTAGCATCATTTCGCCAGATAAAATTAAAGAACTTGGGTTAACTTTATCATAACCTGCGTATTTAGGCGCTGTACCGTGAGTTGGTTCGAATATTATAGAATGATCTCCAATGTTTGCTCCAGGGGAAATACCAATTCCTCCTATTTGTGCTGCAAGAGCATCAGAAATATAATCACCATTTAAGTTCATACATGCTATTACATCAAAATCAATAGGTTTCAATAAAACTTGTTGCAAGAAAGCATCTGCTAGTATATCTTTTATCTTTATAATTTTATTTGTCTTAGGATTTTTTAATTTCATCCATGTACCATTGTCTAAAAATTCAGCGCCAAATTCTGTTTTTAAAAGATCATATCCCCAATTCTTAAAAGCTCCTTCAGTAAATTTCATAATATTACCTTTATGAACTAATGTAAGAGAATTACGATCATTATCAATTGTATATTTAATGGCAGCACGTATTAGACGCTTAGTACCTTCTTGAGAGCATATTTTAATACCTATTCCACAATTTTGAGGGAAACGAATTTTTTTTGCCATATTCATTTCTGTTATTAAGAATTCTATTACTTTGTTGGCCTCATCTGAGTTGCTTTTCCATTCAATACCAGTATATATATCTTCAGAATTTTCTCTAAAAATTACCATATCAACATTTTCCGGATGTTTGACAGGACTAGGAGTATTTTTAAAATAACGTATAGGCCTTAAGCAAGCATATAGATCTAGTTGTTGACGTAAAGCGACATTTAATGATCTAATACCTTTTCCTATTGGAGTTGTAAGGGGCCCCTTAATGGCAATATGATAGTTTTTAATAATATCTAATGTTTCTATAGGTAAAAATATATTTTTACCATAAAATTTTGTTGCTTTTTCACCACAATAAACTTCTATCCAATGAATTTCTCTTTTATCTCCATATGATTTTTTTACTGCTGCATTAACTACTTTTATCATTACTGGTGTTATGTCAACACCAATCCCATCGCCTTCTATGAAAGGAATAATTGGATTATTAGGAATAATAAATTTTCTGTTTTTTAAAGTTATTTTTGTACCTTCTATAGGAATTACTACTCTAGATATCATTTTATTTGATTTTCCAATTTATTAGATAGTGAACTTATATTAAAATAATATGTTGCTTATTACTTTAATATATCATAACAGGTATTGAGTAAATAATTTACTACTCAATACCTGTTATTTTTAATTTTATATTTATAATCAAACATATCCAAACTATAAATTTTCATTTTAACATTAAATATATATTATAAATATTATAATATATATTGTTTAGAAAACAATGTTTTTACATAGTAATTAAACTACATTATCTCAATTAATATTTGCTTAATTTAGCAATATATATTTATAAAAATACTTTTAGAATATTAAGATCTTTAAAAATAAAAATGTTTGCATTATTATAATAGTTTAAAATATATTTATTATAATAAAAAACATCTATTAACATTTGCTTTCAAAATAATTATTAGTCATTAAGTAATTAACCTTTAATATATTGATTGATTGAAT
Source organism: Candidatus Pantoea edessiphila (assembly GCF_002933335.1). GTDB lineage: Bacteria > Pseudomonadota > Gammaproteobacteria > Enterobacterales > Enterobacteriaceae > Pantoea_C. Next base: position 247,570 of record NZ_PDKS01000001.1, read on the forward strand.
ATAATATGTTTATAAACAAAAAGAAAAAAGTAATTATTGGTATGTCTGGAGGTGTTGATTCTTCTGTATCGGCTTGGTTGTTAAAAAAGCAAAACTACCATGTTGAAGGTTTATTTATGAAAAATTGGGAAGAAGATGATGGAAAAGGATGTAATGCCATAAATGATTTATCAGACGCCCAGTCAGTTTGTGATAAACTTGGGATCTATTTACATAAAATTAGTTTTGCTGCAGAATATTGGGATGATGTTTTTAAACCATTTCTTGAAGGATATAAAATGGGATATACTCCTAATCCTGATATTATTTGTAATAAAGAAATAAAATTTAAACTATTTCTTGAATTTGCAATAAAAGAATTAGAAGCTGACTTTATTTCTACAGGCCATTATGTTCGTAGTAAGTATATTTTTGGTAAAAGTTATTTATTACGTGGAATAGATCTTACAAAAGACCAGAGTTATTTTCTTTATATACTTAATCAAAAACAAATTAAAAAAACTATTTTTCCATTGGGTACAATAAAAAAAACACAAGTACGTAATATTGCAAAAAAACTTAATTTTATTAATGCATCAAAAAAAGATTCCACTGGAATTTGTTTTATAGGAAAACGAAATTTTTGTAATTTTTTAAAGACTTATTTACCTTGTCAACCAGGTGATATCATTAGCATTAATGGTCAAAAAATAGGCCAACATCAAGGAGTAATATACTATACCTTAGGACAACGTAAAGGTTTAGGTATTGGTGGATTAAAAAAATGTGATAATAATCCATGGTACGTGATTGAAAAAGAAGTTTTACGTAATCGATTAGTAGTTGCTCAAGGAAGATATCATCCATGCCTGTTTTCTATTGGTTTAATCGCTTCTAATTTACATTGGGTAGATAGTAATTTAATTAAAAATATTTCACAATGTACTGTAAAAACCAGATACCAACAACCAGATATTAATTGTAAAATTATTCCTTGTTTTAATAATTCCTTGAAAGTAATATTTGCTAAACCTGTTTTTGCTATTACGCCAGGTCAATCAGCTGTATTTTATTTGAATCAGTTTTGTCTAGGTGGTGGTATAATCCAGGAAAGATTGCCCCTGTTGTAGTACATGACTTAATGTATAATCTAAGATAACATTGATTATTAAATAATATTAATAAATATTTAACTAAATTCAAAAAATAATCGCAAATTAATTTAGGAATTTAAAAATGCCACTATCTATTTTAACAAATATATCACCTATAGACGGTCGTTATAGAGATAAATTAAATGAATTACGTGATATATTTAGTGAATTTGGCTTATTAAAATACCGTGTACAAATTGAAATTAATTGGTTACAGAAACTTTCTGATACTTTAGAAATCAAAGAAGTTCCAGTATTCTGTAAAGAAACAAAAGATTTCCTTAATAATATCATTAATAATTTTGATGAGAATGACGCTAATCATATAAAGTCTATTGAAAGAAATATAAATCATGATGTTAAAGCGGTAGAATATTTTATAAAGGAAAAAATAAAAAACATTCCAGAACTATATAATATATCTGAATTTGTTCATTTTGCTTGTACATCTGAAGATATAAATAATTTATCCTATGCAATAATTTTAAAAAAAGCTCGACATGACATAATTGTACCTTATTGGAATAAATTGATTAAAGAAATAAAAATATTAGCAAAAAAATATAAAGATATTCCTGTTCTATCTAGAACACATGGGCAACCTGCTACTCCTTCTACAATTGGCAAAGAAATGGCGAATACTATCGTTCGTATGCAACGTCAATTAAATCAATTAAATGATATTGAAATTTTAGGTAAAATGAATGGAGCTGTAGGAAATTATAATGCTCATTGTTTTGCTTATCCAGAAATTAACTGGATAAAATTAGCTGAAGAATTTGTAACTGCTTTTGGTATAACATGTAATCATTATACTACACAAATTGAACCACATGATTATATATCAGAATTATTTGATTGTATCAAACGTTTCAATAATATATTAATTGATTTCAATCGAGATCTTTGGAGTTATATATCATTAAGTTATTTTAAACAAAAAATTACAAACAGAGAAATTGGTTCTTCTACTATGCCTCATAAGATAAATCCAATTGACCTAGAAAATTCTGAGGGTAATCTGGGAATATCTAATGCTATGATGCAACATTTATCCAATAAATTACCTATATCTCGTTGGCAAAGAGATCTTACAGATTCTACTGTATTACGTAATATAGGTAGTAGTATTAGTTATTCAATTTTAGCTTATAAATCAGCATTGAAGGGAATTTCTAAATTAGAAATAAATAAAGATTTTATAATTAGTGAGTTAAATAATAATTGGGCTGTGTTAGCTGAACCAATTCAAACTATAATGCGTAGATACGGCATAGATAAACCTTATGAAAAATTAAGAAATTTAACACGTGGTAATTATGTTAATGCATCAAATATATATAATTTTATAAATACACTAGATATACCAGAACAAGAAAAAACACGCTTAAAGAACCTAACACCTTGCAATTACATTGGATATGCTATTAAATTAGTTAATGATTTAGTAGATTAATATAATATATTTTATTTTGATTTCTTAAGTGACCTATTTATTATATTAGTATAATCTTAATTATTAGTAAATATTAGTTACAATTTGCTTAATTAAAAATTAAGCATCGTTTTGTTAGATATATCAATACTTACTATATAATTTTCTACTTTTATTAGAAATAAATAAGATATAAATTAAATAAATACAATTAACATTATTGTAATACAATATCATATTTATAAAATTATTGTGACGGTTTATTCATCATTTATGAATAAAAGTATGTTTATATGATTATTATTATAAATATAAAGCTCCATATTTATTTAATATTATTGTCGTGTAGAATTAATAAAATATCAATAATTTTTACTATTAAGTTTGTTAAAACTTTCTAAGTGATTAATAAATTAAGAAAATTTGATTATTAAAACTAATATCAATAATAACATAATAAAGATTAATAAATGTAAAATGTATTATAAATAAAAATAACATTATTGATTTAAATTATATATTTCAGATGTTTAATTTATTAATTTTTAATAGAATGAGACTAAAATGACAGGTGAAAACATAAAAAAGTCGTTAGTTAAACTATCTAATATTAGTAAATCTTATGATAATAAAGTGATCATTGATAATTTTAATTTGACTATTTACGATGGTGAATTTCTTACTATCCTCGGTCCTTCGGGTTGTGGTAAAACCACTATTTTACGTCTAATTGCTGGATTAGAAAAAGCTGATAAAGGTTGTATTTTACTTAATGACAATGATATTACCCATACATCAGCCGAAAAACGACATGTCAACACAGTATTTCAAAGCTATGCTCTTTTTCCACATATGTCTGTATTTGAAAATGTTGCTTTTGGTTTGCGTATGCAGAAAAGGCCAATTAATGAAATTAATAACCGTGTAAAAGATGCACTAACTATGGTTCAATTGAAAAATTTCAGTCAACGTCATCCTCAGCAGCTCTCAGGCGGACAGCAACAACGTGTAGCTATTGCTAGAGCTGTAATAAATCGTCCAAAAGTATTGTTATTAGATGAACCCTTATCTGCATTAGATTACAAATTACGAAAACAAATGCAAAATGAACTAAAAGCTTTACAACGTAAACTTGGGATTACTTTCATTTTTGTTACTCATGATCAAGAAGAAGCTCTTGTAATGTCAGATAGAATTGTCGTAATGCGCAATGGAAAAATAGAACAAGATGGTACACCACGCGAAATATATGAAAAGCCTAAAAATTTATTTGTAGCAAGATTTATTGGAGAAATTAATATTTTAGAAACAAAAGTAATAAATAGTTTACAAAATTCATATGTTCGTGCATTGGTTGAAGGTTATGAATGTGATATTTATTGTCCATTTCCTGTAACATCAGGGGACAGATTATACGTAATGTTGCGTCCAGAAGATTTACGTGTTAAAGAAGCATATGATAATAATATAGATGGTTTGATTGGTTATGTTCGTGAATTAAATTATAAAGGTATGACATTGGAATCTACTATAGAACTAGAAAACGGTAAATTAGTTACTGTAAGTGAATTTTTCAATGAAGATGATCCAGATGTTGATCATGTTTTAAATCAAAAAATGGCTGTGAATTGGGTAAAGAGCTGGGAGGTAGTTTTACCATATGAAGTTAATGAATAATAAATTTCAAAAAATAGTCATTTTATTAATAGTTACTTGGTTGATTTTATTTGTATTTTTACCAAATTTGCTTGTTTTTATAACTAGTTTTTTAACACAGGATGATGCTAATTTAATTAAGTTAACATTTACATTGAATAATTATATAAGATTACTTGATCCTTTATACGCAAATGTTTTATTACATTCTTTGAATATATCAATTTTAGCCACTTTATTGTGTTTGTTACTAGGATATCCATTTGCTTGGTGTTTAACAACATTACCTAAAAACATAAAAACAATCATGTTGTTTTTACTAATAGTACCATTTTGGACTAATTCTTTAGTTAGAATTTATTGTTTAAAAATATTATTAAGTACTAGAGGATGGTTGAACAATTTTTTAATATGGACTGGCTTAATTCATAAACCTTTCCATATTATATATAAACCACAGGCAGTGGTATTTGGATTAATATATATTCTATTACCATTTATGGTTTTACCAATTTATTCTAATTTAGAAAAATTAGATAAAACTTTCTTAGAAGCAGCTTACGATTTAGGTGCAAATAAAATTCAAACATTTTTTTATGTTATTTTACCGCTTAGTATGCCTGGCATTATTGCTGGATGTTTATTAGTGATGATTCCTGCAACGGGTATGTTCTATGTATCCGATCTTATGGGAGGAGCAAAAAATCTACTCATCGGCAATATAATCAGAAATCAATTTTTAAATATTAGAGATTGGCCATTCGGTGCTTCTATAAGTATTGTAATAACATTTTTAATGTGGATAATGTTATTTATTTATTGGCGTACTATGCGTTTATTAAAAGGTTAAGGTGAATATTTACGATGGTGAAGCCTTGTTTACGTAGTGGTTTTATGACTATTATTTATAGTTGGCTGTATGTTCCTATTTTAATTTTAATTATCAATTCATTTAATATATCTAAATTCGGTATACATTGGCAAGGATTTAGTTTGTATTGGTATAAAACATTAATAAATAACGATAGTTTAATTGAAGCTTCTCAAAACTCATTAATTATAGGAGTATGTTCTGCTACTATAGCTACTATTATAGGTTCTTTAACAGCTATATCATTATATCGATATAATTTTCATGGTAAGCAATTTATCAATAGTATGTTATTTACAGTAATTATGTCACCTGATATTGTTATGGCAATTTCATTATTAGTATTATTTATTTTATTAGGCATACCACTTGGATTTTGGTCTTTACTAATTGCTCATATTACTTTTTGCCTTCCGTTTGTAGTAGTTACTATATATTCATGGTTAAAAGATTTTGATATGCGTATGTTTGAAGCTGCAAAAGATTTAGGCGCAAATGAAATTACTGTTTTAAGAAAAATAATTTTACCCTTAGCAATTCCAGCGCTAACAGCAGGGTGGTTGCTTAGTTTTACTTTATCTATAGATGACGTTATAGTATCATCTTTCGTTGCAAGTCCTAACTTCGAAATTTTACCATTAAAAATATATTCGATGGTTAAGGTAGGAGTTTCACCTGAAGTAAATGCAATTACAGTAATTTTAATATTAATATCTTTATTGTTAGTATCTAGTAGTCAGTTGTTACTTCTTAACAAGAAAAAATAAAGGAGGAGTAATTGGTAAATTTATGTAAGAAACTATTTATTGGTTTATTAATTTTAGTTTTAAATGTTGCAAATGCAAAGAGTCGTATTAACAATAATAATACCTTATATTTTTATAATTGGACTGAATACGTTCCAACAGGATTATTAGAGCAATTTACTAAAGAAACAGGTATTAAGGTTGTTTTATCTACCTATGAATCTAATGAAGTAATGTATTCTAAATTAAAAACTTTGAAAAGCGGATCTTATGATTTAATAGTTCCATCAAGTTATTTTGTAGATAAAATGCGTAAAGAAAAAATGTTGCAAAAAATTGATAAAGCAGCATTAACTAATTTTAAAAATTTAGATGTTAAATTATTAAATAAACCTTTTGATCCTAATAATGATTACTCTATTCCATATATTTGGGGAGCAACTATTATCGGTGTTAATTCTGCTGAAATTGATCCTAAAACCATAACTAGTTGGGCGGATTTATGGAAACCTCAATTCAAGAAAAGTTTATTATTAATTGATGATGCTCGTGAAGTATTCCAGATAGCATTACGTAAGCTTGGAATGTCTGGTAATACTAGAAATTCAAAAGAAATTCAAGCTGCATATAATGAATTAAAAAAATTAATGCCTAATGTAGTAGCATTTAATTCTGATAATCCGGGTAATCCTTATATGGAAGGTGATGTAGTTTTAGGAATGGTTTGGAATGGTTCTGCTTATGTTGCTCGTAAATCTGGTGCTCCATTGCAAACAGTTTGGCCTAAGGAAGGGGGGATATTTTGGATGGATAATCTTGCAATTCCAACTAACGCAAAAAATAAAAAAGGTGCTTTAAAACTTATAAATTTTTTACTGCGTCCAGAAATAGCCGCAAAAGTTGCCACAACAATTGGATATCCAACAGCAAACAGGGAAGCAAAAAAATTTTTGCCAAAACAAATGATTAATGATCAATTATTGTATCCTTCAGATCAACTTTTAAAAAAAGGTGAATGGCAAAATGATATAGGAAATGCTAGTAAAGAATACGAAACATTGTTTCAGAAACTTAAAGCTAATCATTAAAATTTTGAAATAACTAATTGCTTATTAAATAATAATTTATTTGCGTTGTTGAAGTTGTTTCTTACAGTTATTAATAATAAATATACATTGACCATTATAAAATATTAACTAATAAAGGTATTTATATTCTAAAGCACAATAGATCATCTATTAAATATCATTTAAGAAGTTGTTATTAATTGAATAACATTCTTAATGTTTATATTAACTTATTGAATAAAAATCATTATTAGATATGTATTAAACACGGAAGATTTTGAATTTGTATGTATATAAAAAAGAACTTTTTTAAAACCAAAAAAGCAGGAGATATTTATAATTTTGGTGAATTAGTTGGTGCTTCACATGCAATAGAGTATGCTAACATACTTGAAAAGCATGTTGGTTTTATATTAATAATTACATCAAATACACAAAATGCCATTCAGCTTTTTAATGAAATCAATGAATTTACTAAGGGACCGGTCTATTATTTTCCTGATTGGGGAATTGCTCCTTATACCAAAGCATCTCCTAATCAAAAAACGATATCAGATAGGATTTCTATCCTTTATCGATTATTAAATATAAACCACGGAATATTGATATTATCTGTAAAAACATTAATGCAACGTATTTGTCCGCAAATTTATATATGCAGTAATACTTTATTAGTAAACCAAGGACAGAAGTTATCTGTTAATTGTTTTCAAGATAAAATAGAAAAAATTGGTTATAGATGTGTTCATCAGATATTAGAACAAGGCGAATATAATATAAAAAAAAATGTTTTTTTTGATTTATTTCCTGTAGGATATAATCAAATCTATCGAATAAATCTATTTGAAGATGTTGTCAATAATCTCATTGAAATAAATTTAGAAGCACAAAAAGTTATTAATAAAACTACAAATATTAACTTATTACCTACACGTGAATTTCCTACTGATAAAGCTTCAGCGAAGCTGTTTTGTAGGCGATGGAAAAATTTTTTTAACAATGCTAATGAAAAAAATTATATTTATCAAAATATGAATGTAGGTATTATACCTGCTGGCATTGAAAATTGGTACCCATTTTTTTTTAACAAACCATTATCCACTATATTTAGTTATCTTCCATTAAACACCACAATTATTAATCATTCTGATATAGAAGGTGTTACAATAGATTTTTGGAGTACTATAAACAGATGTTATAAAAATATCAATAGTAATAATAGTAGATTATTAAGACCTGAATGTTTATGGATTACACCAGATGATGTTATAAATCAATTGAATAATTGGCCTCAAATAAAAGTAACCGATAAACAAGTAATGAAACATTCCAATAATGTGAATTTAGGTTACATATCACTTCCTATCTTACACTCACAAGAAGATAAGAAATTTTCTCTGAAAAAATTAGAACAATTTATTAATCAGTTTAGTGGTAATATAATATTTTGTGTTAAAAACAAGACACAACAAAAAAAATTTCAAAAATTCCTTGAAAGATTTCATGTCAATCCAACTTTAATTAATAATTTCAATGAATCGAATGACAAAAAATTAAATTTAATGATTATTAATATTAACAATGGATTTATAGATACAAAGAATAACAGAGCTTTAATTTGTGATAATGATATTATTCAAGATAATATTAATGATTATTATCAAAATACAACAAGATGGAATAATTTCAACAAACTTATTTTTAATATTGACGAAATAAGTTATGGTCAACCAGTAGTTCATTTAGAACATGGTATTGGTCGTTATATGGGGTTGATAACTATTGAAACAAATGGTATTAATTCAGAATATCTAATACTATCTTATGCTGATGATACTAAACTTTATGTACCTGTATCATCATTGCACTTGATTAGTTATTACATTAGTCATTCTAATGATAAAGTACCAATTCATAAACTAGGCAGTGATGTTTGGCTAAGATCACGTCAAAAATCTGTGGACAAAATTCGTGATGTTGCAGCTGAACTTTTAGATGTTTATTGTCAACGTAAATTAAAAATCGGTTATTCTTTTAAATATAATAAAAATAGATATAAATCGTTCTGTAGTCACTTTCAGTATAATATTACATTAGATCAACAAAAAGCCATCAATGAAATATTAAATGATATGTCTCAACCCATTGCAATGGATCGATTAGTATGTGGTGATGTGGGTTTTGGGAAAACTGAAGTAGCAATGCATGCGGCATTTATTGCAATTGAAAATAATAAACAAGTTGCCATTCTCGTACCCACAAATCTTTTAGCTCAACAACATTATGAAAATTTTAAAAATAGATTTAGGAATTGGTCTGTAAATATTGATTTGTTATCTAATTTTAGAAATATTAAAGAACAAAAATGTGTATTAAAAAAAACACAAGAAGGGAAAGTTAATATCGTCATAGGTACTCATAAATTATTGAATAAAAATATTAAATGGAAAGATTTAGGTTTGCTAATTATTGATGAAGAACATCGTTTTGGAGTTCATCAAAAAGAGATTATTAGAGCTAACACACATAATATTGATATATTGACGTTAACAGCAACACCAATTCCACGTACATTACATATGGCAATGACTGGAATACGAGATGTTTCTATTATTAATACTCCTCCTGAACACCGTTTACCTATTAAAACTTTTATAAGCGAATTTAGCTGTTCAATAATAAGGGAAGTAATTTTGCGTGAAGTTTTAAGAGGTGGCCAAGTATATTATTTACATAATAAAGTTAGCGATATTGAACAAACTGCCAATTATATACGTAAATTAGTCCCAGAAGCTTGTATCACTGTTGCTCATGGACAGATGAATGAACGAGATTTAGAAAGAGTAATGAATAATTTTTATCATCAACAATTTAACGTATTAGTATGTACTACTATAATTGAAACTGGTATTGACATTCCTAATGTAAATACGATTATTATAGAACGTGCTGATAATTTTGGTTTAGCAGAATTACATCAATTACGTGGAAGAGTAGGACGTTCACATTATCAAGCATATGCTTGGTTATTAACTCCTAACCAAAATGTTATAAATAGTGAAGCAGTTAAACGATTTGAAGTTATTTCTTCATTTAAAGAACTAGGTGCTGGTTTTACATTAGCTATTAATGATTTAGAAATTAGAGGTGCAGGTGAGTTGCTTGGTGAAAAACAAAGTGGTCAAATAGAATCGCTAGGTTTTTCACTGTATATGGAATTATTAGAAAATGCTGTTAAAGATCTTAAAAATGTTGAACAATCTCACTCTTTGGAAGATTTACTACATAACAATATTGAAATAGAACTGCAAATCCCATCTCTCATTCCAAATGATTTCATAGAAAATGTTAATTTACGTTTATCATTGTACAAGAAAATTGCCAGTGCCAAAGAAGAATGTTATTTACAAAAATTAAAAAGAGAAATGATTAATAATTTTGGTTCTCTCCCTAATCAAACTAATAATTTATTTGATATAGCATTATTACGTCTACAAGCTCATAAATTAGGCGTATGTAAAATAAAAATCAGCGATAAAGGAGGATATTTTGACTTTTCTCAAAAAAATAATATTGATTCTTTAAAACTAGTTAATCTAATCCAAAAAGAACCTAATAAATGGAAATTAGCAGAACATAAACTATTGCGATTGTATTGTAATGATACAATACAAGAACATAATTTGCGCATAAAATGGGTAAAAATTTTTCTTAATAGTTTAACCAAAAACACAATATAATTGTCTAACATATTAAAATTTAATTTAAATTTTATTCAGTATCTAGTAACCTATAATATAGGACCTAATTGTATACCACCTAATAAATGCATATGAACATGAGGAATTTCTTGCCCTCCATGTTTATTACAATTGATAATAAGACGATAACCTTGTTCATGGATGTTTTCCTGTTTTGCAATTTTAGCTGCTACAGTAAACATTCTGCCAAATGTTTTTTCATGTTTATATTTAATTTCATTTACATTTGGAATTAATATATTAGGTACAATTAATATATGAATAGGTGCTTTAGGTAAAATATCACGAAAAGCTGTTACTAATTCATCTTGGTATAAAATATCTGCTGGAATTACATGTTTAATAATACTACTAAAAATAGTTTCTTTAACCATACATCTTTCCTTCTATCTATATAATACAGATTAATCAATTTTATTTTAATTAATTTAGTTAAAAATAAATTTTATTTTTAACTAAATTATATCTCATTATAATATAGCTTAATATAATCATCCATATCAGTTTTAAGATTACCAGACAGTGTGCCAAAAACAACTTGTACACCAGATCCAGATATAATGACACCTCTTGCACCAAGATGTTCTAATTCTTCTCTATTAACTTTTTTTATATCAGTAACTGTTACTCTCAGACGAGTAATACAAGCATCAATATTTATGATATTTTTTTTACCTCCAAAAGCTATTATTAACTTTTGAGCTATTTCTTGAGTAGTTAAAGATAATTGATTTTTGATTGACTCTTCACGTCCAGGTGTTTTTAAGTCAAATTTTACAATTAAAAAACGAAATAACACATAATAAATTAAAAAATATAAAATTCCAATTATTGGAAACAACCAAACTTTATTACCATGACCACTCAAAATAATAAAATCAATTAAACCGTGTGAAAAACTAATTCCATTTTTCATATCAAGCAGAATACAAACAGGAAAAGCTAAACCAGCTAATATCGAATGTATAATATATAGAAAAGGACTAACAAACATAAAAGAAAATTCAATTGGCTCAGTAATACCCGTTAAAAATGAAGTTAACATTGCAGTAGCCATAATACCACCTATTTTAAGACGATTTTTACGATTTGCTGTATGCCAAATCGCAAGTGCTGCTGCAGGTAACCCATACATTTTAAAGAGAAATCCTCCTGCAAGTTTACCTGCAGTTGGATCTCCAGCCATATATCTAGGAATATCACCATGAAATATCTGACCAGAATTAGCAATAAATTCACCAACTTGCATTTGAAAAGGAACATTCCAGATATGATGTAAACCTAATGGCATTAAAATACGTTCAATTAACCCATAAATACTAAAAGCTATCATAGGATTCTGGTAAGCTGCCCATTCTGAAAAATTTTCAATTATAAATCCTATAGGAGGCCAAATAACAGAAAAACATATACCTATAATAATTGCTGCCATGCCAGATATAATTGGTACAAATCTTTTGCCAGCAAAAAAACCTAAATATTCTGGTAGCTTAATACGATAAAATGTATTAAACATATATGATACTAAAAAACCTATAATAATTCCTCCTAAAACTCCAGTATCAGCAATATGTTTTATTTCAACGTGTTTAATATTATCACATAACATTAATGATGATATTGTTAACATTGTTTTAACCATTACACTGTAGGATAAAACTGCTGCTAAAGCTGATACACCGTCATTATTAGTAAAACCTAGCGCTATACCTATTGCAAAAATTAACGGCATATTAGAAAATACGGATTCCCCTGCCTCTGCCATTACATGTGATACTGTATCGGGTACTAAGCTAAAGTCAGCTGATCCTAAACCTAATAAAATTCCTGCAATTGGTAATACAGATATAGGTAACATAAGTGATTTGCCAACTTTTTGTAAGTTAGCAAAAACATTTTTTAACATAGTGTATAACTCCTATTATTAATTAGGATAAATTACTTAAATAACTAATAGGAATGCGAAATAATTTTGAAAAGTTATTTGTAGTTTCTTCTGAAAGGATTCCTACATCTATGTTTTTCAGCATAGCAATATATTCAGCAATAACTCTAGTATAAGCAGGTTGATTTTCTTGACCGCGATATGGTACCGGAGAAAGATAAGGTGAATCAGTTTCAACTAAAATTCTATCAATTGGAACATAACGTATGACATTATCTAAATTTTTTATCTTGTTAAATGTTACTATACCTGAAAAAGAAATATAAAATCCTAAATCTAATAACTTACTTGCTGTTATTTCATTTTCACTAAAGCAATGTAATACACCACCACAAATTTCACTTTTTTCTTCTTTTAAAATACTTAATGTATCTACAACAGCATCTCTCATATGCACTATGAGTGGTTTATTTAAAGATATTCCTATTCTGATATGATTACGAAAAGAAGTTTGTTGATGTATTTTATTGTATTTTTTATAATGATAATCTAAACCAGTTTCTCCTAATGCAATTACTTTAGGATCTGAAGCCGCGGAAGATATATCATCTACTTTATACAATTCTGGTTTATTAAGTGGATGTACTCCACAGGATAATGAAATATTTTTGCGTTGGCCCACCAACTTTTTTAAGTTATAAAAATCTGATAAATCAGTGGACACTGCTAACATAAATTTTATATCACGTTCAAATGCTTTTTTTATGACATCATCAATATTGCGGTGATTTTTTTTATAATTTAGCAAATTAAGATGACAGTGTGAATCAATAATAAACATGTTCTATTTCTCAAATTTACAATTGACTAAATAATATTTAATTAAATATACTAACTTCTACCCAAGTAATTAATGAATTAGTTAATAATAATTCTCGATTAACTCCTATTGTATTTATTAATGTATTTCTACATTTATTCCAATTATATATACTATTAGTTAAAGAACTAAAAGAAAAATAATTGGATAATAATATAACAACATCTTTGCGATCTATATTGATTAATGACTCTTGTATATTGTTTTGTAATTTCATGGCATCTAGTATCAAACATATTAACCAATGAATGCACATGATGTCATTTTCACGCATAATAGGCAACAATTGTAAGATATCATGTTTAAGTGAAACAAATAAAGCATCGTATAATTTTTTTCTAAGATTCCAATGCATTGTAATAAGATCTAGAGCTTTAATTGGTATCCCATCGCTTAATCGCAAAGCAGATAAAACAACTAACTCATTATGCTCAGATCTTGTTTTTACCCACAGCATAGCTTCTGCTTCACTAGGAGGACATAGGCGAAACATTATGCAACGACTACGTATTGTTGATGGTACTTTTGAAAAATTTTGTGTACTGAAAAAAAACCAACTATCAGATGGAGGTTCTTCTATTATTTTAAGTAGAGCATTACTTGCATATTGAGTTAGATACTCAATATTAAGTATACTGACGATCTTTTTGTTTCCTGTATGTGCGTAATTATATAAATTAGATATTATCTTTTTAACTATTTCTATACCTACAGTATTTACTTTTGGTCTTGCTTCAAAAATGTAATAATCCGGATGACTATTAATTTTCATTAAACGACAGCTATTACATATACCACAAAAATTTGAATCGATAGGTTTATGACATAAAAGCCAATAACTTAACTTCCATATAAGAATATCTTCAGCAATACCATGAATTCCTTGAATTAACATTACAGGATGTCTGAAACCTTGCCTATATTGATTTACAATTTTTAAATAAGGTTGATCAAGCCAAGAATACCATTCCATATTATTGTTTTTTTAACCAATCAAATAAAAAGTTTTTTAAATTTTCACGGACTTTATCTAAAGATTGAGTTGCATCAATCAAAACAATACTATTATCTTGTTTTATTATTTTTAAATAATAATTACGAGTGCGTTCAAAAAAATGTAGTGATTCTTGTTCGATACGATCTAACTTACCCTTGATTTGTAATCTTTTTAAACAAATATCAGCAGTTATATCTAAATAAAATGTTAGATCTGGATAAAAACTACCTAGTATCATACCGCGCAGTTTATTTATCATTTTGAGTCCTAAACATCTACCACCTCCCTGATAAGCTTGCGAAGAAAGATCATGACGATCACTAATTACCCATTGTCCTATATTTAATGCTGGTTTTATGACATTTTCTATTAACTCAACTCTAGCGGCATACATAATTAACAGTTCTGTCTTGTATGATATATGCTCATTATTTCTATCCTTTATTATATTACGTAAGCTTTCTCCTACAGGAGTACCACCAGGTTCTCTAGTAATAATAATATTTTCATTATGAATGCCATATTCATTTAATGTTTTTACAATAATATCACATGCTGTAGTTTTTCCAGAACTTTCTAATCCTTCAATAGTAATAAATTTATTTTTCATTTTGTTGTTTTATAAATTAAAATTATAAAATATCTTATTAAAACATTTTATATACCCAATTATTAATAAATAATTTCGTAATAAATCACTGATAACAAAGTTAATATTTAAATTGTTATATCATGATTAATAAAACAAAGAGATAATATCCAATAATTTTTTAAGCAAAATTGCTTATCAATTAAAATGATAATGGAAATGATATTGGTTGTTATTGCTTAAAAATCCAGATAGCACAATAATACTATCTGGATGCATTAATTATCTTACTTAGCTTTTATGTTCATTAATATAATCTATCGCTGCCTGAACGGTAGTGATTTTTTCAGCTTCTTCATCTGGAATTTCGGTATCAAATTCTTCTTCCAAAGCCATTACCAGCTCAACGGTATCAAGAGAATCAGCTCCTAGGTCATCTACAAAAGATGCAGAATTAGTGACTTCATCTTCTTTTACACCTAGTTGTTCACTGATGATTTTCTTAACTCGTTGTTCAATATCACTCATACTATTTGATTTCCTGTCAAAACTCGCTTATGCGATAATTTTCATAGTTTATAAAATATTGAAAAAGATGCAACAAAACATAGACTAATTAAATTACAATGCTGTGGTTTTAGTAGAAAATAATTTCAATGTATTTAATAAATTAAATCATATACATACCACCATTAACATTAATTATCTCACCAGTTATATATGATGCTTCTTCAGAAGCTAAAAATGCAACCACATTAGCTACTTCTTGAGCTTTACCTAAACGTTTCATAGGAACTTTGGCTATTATGCTAGCCTTTTGATCTTGATGTAATGCTCTTGTCATATCTGTTTCAATAAATCCAGGTGATACTACATTAACAGTGATTCCACGTGAAGCAATTTCAAGTGCTAAAGATTTACTAAATCCAATCAAACCTGCTTTAGATGATGAATAATTTGTTTGACCAATATTGCCACAAATTCCAACAATAGAACTAATAGTGATAATTCTCCCCTTACGTCTCTTTATCATGAAAGGTAAAAATGCTTTAGAGATTTTAAATACAGAAGTGAGATTTGTATCGATGACTTCTTCCCAATCATTTTCACTCATTCTTATCAATAAATTATCACGAATTATACCTGCATTATTGATCAAAATATCAATGTAACCAAATTCAGATTTAATTTCTTTGACAACACTAGAAACGCATTTCGAATCATTAACATTTAGTATTATACCTTTACCCTTATTTCTTAAATGATAATCAATAATTGAAACTCCAGATTGATTTGTTGAAGTTCCAATGACAATAGCTCCACTAAATAATAACTTTTCTGCAATTGCAAGACCAATACCTCTGCTTGCTCCAGTTACTAATGCAACTTTATTTTTTAAATCCATATGATTCCTATCATTTATGTTTATCTAATGCCATCATTAATGAATTAGTATCATTTATAGATATAGATGTTAGATTTTTTGAAATACGTTTATTTAAACGACTTAATATTTTACCTGGACCAATTTCTAATAATATTGTTATACCCTGTTTAGAAATATATTCAATTATTTCTAGCCAGCGTACTGAACTATACATTTGACGAGTCAAAGCTCTACGAATTGCATATTCATCATCTTCTATTTTAACATCTACATTATTAATTATTGATATAGATGGTTTCATAAATTTTATTTTTTGTAATCTGTTTTCTAATTGTTTTGCTGCGGATTTCATTAACATGCAATGAGAAGGTACTCCTACCATTAAGTGCTTAACATAAGCACCCAATGATTTACAAGCATTACTAGCACGATATACTGCCTCCTTATCACCTGCAATTACAAATTGATCCTGTGAGTTGAAATTTGCTATAGAGACAATCTGATTCTCTTTAGTTTTTTTACAAATTTTTTCAATTGTTGTTCTATCTAAACCTATGATAGCATGCATTGCTCCTATTCTTGTTTTGGTTAACTCTTGCATTATTCTACCACGAAATTCGACTAATTTAATAGCATCAGTAAATTCTATTGCTCCAGCACAAACTAATGCAGAATATTCTCCTAAACTATGTCCTGCCATTAATATTGGAGCTCTACCACCTTCATGTTGCCATATACGATATATTGCTATCGAAGATGTTAAAATAGCTGGTTGTGTTTTCCAGGTATAATGTAAATGTTTGCACGGTCCTTGGTTCACTAATCTTAATAAGTCGTAGCCTAAGATATGAGATGCTTCTTGAAACGTTTGTCTAGCTATAGAATATTTTTCTAGAAAATCATTTAACATTCCAACATATTGTGATCCTTGCCCAGGGAAAACAAATGCTAGTTGAGTCATTTTAAACTCCTATAGTTTTTAAAAACGTATCAGAGCTGAACCCCAAGTAAACCCACTACCAAAAGCTTTTAGTAAAATGATTTGTCCCAACTTAACACAACCATTACGAACTATTTCATCTAATGCGCTTGGTACTGAAGCTGCAGATG
Source organism: Candidatus Pantoea edessiphila (assembly GCF_002933335.1). GTDB lineage: Bacteria > Pseudomonadota > Gammaproteobacteria > Enterobacterales > Enterobacteriaceae > Pantoea_C. Next base: position 265,087 of record NZ_PDKS01000001.1, read on the forward strand.
TATTACCATGACGATCAATTGTGATAGCTACCTTATCAAGGTTTATTCCAAGTTTTTTTACAATAGCAAGAATGATTCTTAAATTCGCTTGATGTGGAATGAACCAGTCTATCATATCTATATTAAAATGATTAGCTTCCAAGGTTTCATGAACTATATGAGTTAGCTCTTCTATTGCTATTTTAAAAACTTCATTTCCTGACATCTGAATATAAACTGGCTGTTTATTATTCACATTACTATATTGATAAGGTAAAGTTAATAGATGTGCGTAAGTAGCATTAGAATGTAAATGGGTAGATATAATTCCAGGTTTATTACTTTTTGATAAAACAACTGCACCAGCACCATCACCAAATAAAATAAGACTATTACGATCACTAGGATCCACTGTTCGAGATAAAACATCAGAACCGATGATTAAAGCATATTTTATCTTTTCATTTTTTATAAATTGGTCGGCTATACTCAAAGCGTAAACAAAACCAGTACATGCTGCTGCCACATCAAAAGCAATACAATCCCTTATTCCTAACATTTTTTGAATCATACATGCAGAACTCGGAAATGCATGACTAGAAGATGTAGTTGCTAGAATAATTAGTTCAATTTGACTATACTTTATATTTGCCATTTTCAAAGCGTTTTTTGCAGCATTAAACCCCATACTTGCCACTGTTTCATCTGATTCAGCAATATGACGCTTCTTTATGCCAGTTCTGGAAATAATCCATTCATCTGACGTGTTTAACATCCGCTCCAAATCAACATTTGTACGAATTTGTAAAGGTAAATAACTACCCGTGCCAATAATCCTGGTGAACATCGAAAGTTCATCACTCCTAATTAAACATATCAGAATATCATAAATAATTGTTTACTTAGAAAATTTATTCTGATTGTTTTTATATTATCTATATCAATTACCTCAAAAAAATTAAATGATTGATCAATTTGCTAGTTGTTTATATATAATATTTAATTAAATAATTTTAATTTAACTTATTTAAATAAATAAAAAATATCCCATCTATACTAAAGTATAGTAATATATTTTATTGTTAATTATTTTCATTTAACTAGTAACTACATAATTTTAGCACACCATAGACTGTAATATATCAAATAAAATAAGAAATCTATAAGTATTATTTATTTTGAGATACGCTTAAATCCTCTATAGTATCCATCACTAGTAACATGATGACGCAAATGAGTTTCACCTGAATTGTTGTCTATTGATATGGTTTTAGTCTTAAGAAAATCATGTGAACGACGCATGCCTCTTTTAGAACGAGATGGTTTGTTTTTTTGAACTGCCATAGAATAATACTCCTGCAACTACTGTAATCAAAGTATATAAAAATTAATTAAAATTCAATTATATAAGTAGATTCAATAAATGTTTTCACATTATGATATCATTTATATAAAAATGCAATTTTAACAAATAGTAAAAAAATTAGAAAGACTATATTAACACTAAATAATTATATAATAACAATTATTAAATAATAAATTTATATAAATCAAAACGAATTTTATTGTGTTTTTATATTGTGTAGATCATTCATGCAATTTAGTGTTTGATAATTATTAATTTTATGTGATCAATTTTTTATTGAACACGCAATTTACTTAAACAATCTATTAAAATTTTATCTATCGGTGCTTCTAAATAAATTGTTTTTCCAGTTTTAGGATGAAGGAACGTTAATGCATGTGCATGCAAAAATAATCTGTTTAATCCTGTATTAATAATTCGATTATCAAATTTATGATTTCCATAACGTTTATCAAATAAAATAGGATGACCGGCATGTAGTGTATGCACACGAATTTGATGGGTATGACCTGTTATTGGATAAGCTTTAATTAAAGAAGTATATCTAAAATACTCCTTTACTTGGAAGCGTGTTTCAGAAGGTTTTCCACTCCTATCAACGCATACCATAGATGTACCACCATACAATGCGATTTTTTTTTTCAGAGGGGCATTAATGATCCGTAAATTTTCTGGCCATATACCGTATACTAATGCTAAATAATCTTTTTTTATTAGTTTATTACGTAATTGTTCATGCAAACACCTTAATGCAGAACGTTTTTTAGCAATCAATAATAATCCAGATGTACTTCTGTCTAGTCTATGTACTAATTCAAGAAATGAGTAATTGGAACGTAATATTCTTAACCCTTCTATTATACCAAATCTCAATCCACTTCCCCCGTGAACTGCTATTCCTGAAGGCTTATTAAGTACTATTATAGAATCATCTTCATGTAAAATAATATTATTTAAAAAAGATACATTCTCTATTTTTGTAGTAAGTTTTTCTTTATGTTCATTGTATAAATAATTATGTGGAATGCTTATTTCATCACATAATTTCAATTTATATAAAGGTTTAATACTTTTTTTATTTACTTTAATATTACCTTTTCTTAGATTTTTATATATAAAACTTTTTGGAATGTTTTTAAATTTTGAGTGTAAAAAATTATCAATTCTTTGATTTATATTTTCATTACTTACAATGATATTATGTAGATTTGAATACTTCATTATCATATTAATTACTTTTTTACACAATAAAATATATTAATATTAGTTTATATAATTTATTTTATTTAGATAATAATACATTAATTGGAATAATTATTGTAATTATTAACAGTATTTTATTTTAACAAATCAATTTGTAATATTTTTTATATTATTGAAGATTATTTTTACTATAAAACATTAAATATTACCCAATACAAGAAAAAATTTAAAATTTATTATTTTCGCATTGTTTAATACATATATAACACAATATAAGACTAAGATAAAAAACCTATAATTTATCACTTAATTTAAAAATTATAATATTCATCATAATATTTTAAATCTAAAACCAATCTTAAATGACATAAGTTATTATCAAATATATTACTAAGTATAACTATGTTTTAGATACAATTATTTATAAAATAACGAGCAATTTAATAATGAAAAGAATGTTAATCAATGCAACTCAAGAGGAAGAGTTACGTATTGCTTTAGTTAATGGTCAGCATCTTTATGATCTTGATATTAAAAAATCTAGTCATGAACAAACAAAATCTAACATTTATAAAGGGAAAATTATACGTATTGAACCTAGCTTAGAAGCTGTATTTGTTGATTATGGTCCCAAACGCCACGGTTTTCTTCCTATTAAAGAAATTTCTCAAGAATACTTTTCAGAAAATTACTGTAAAAATAACTACAATATTAAAGACATATTTAAAGAAGGTCAAGAATTAATAGTTCAAGTTGAAAAAGAAGAGCGAGGTAATAAAGGAGCTGCTTTGACAACTTTTGTATCATTGACAGGATGTTACTTAATTTTAATGCCTAATAATCCAGTTATTGGTATTTCTCGTCGTATTGTAGGAGAGAAGCGCATTAAGATAAAAGAAATACTATCATTATTAAAAATTCCTGAAAATATGGGTATAATTATTCGCACAGCTGGTTTAGGAAAATCAATAGAATTATTACAATGGGATTTAAATTTACGTTTCAAACGTTGGATAAAAATTAAAAAAATATCAAATAGTAAATCAGCACCATTCTTAATTTATCAGGAAAGTAATATCATAATAAGAGCTCTGCGAGATTACTTGCGTCATGATATTAGCGAAGTATTAATTGATAATCCAAAAGTTTTGGCATTCGCACGTAAGCAAATCAATGAAATTGGTAGATATGATTTTTTTGATAAAATTAAATCTTATGATAGTAATATTCCATTATTTAGTCATTATCAGATTGAATCACAAATAGAATCAGCTTTTCAACGTGCAGTATCTCTACCTTCTGGTGGTTCTATAGTTATAGATACTACTGAAGCTTTGACTGCTATTGATATCAACTCTGCTCGTTCTACTAAAGGGAAAGATATTGAAACTACAGCTCTTTCTACTAATCTTGAAGCGGCAGGAGAAATTGCTAGACAGATTCGTTTGCGTGATTTAAGTGGTTTAATTGTAATTGATTTTATTGATATGATTGCCAGAGGAAATCAGCGAATAGTAGAGGATCGTTTTCGAGAAGAAGTAGATATAGATAGAGCACGTTTACAGATCGGTAATATTTCTTGTTTTGGTTTATTAGAAATGTCTAGACAAAGATTAAACTTATCATTATGTGAATCGTATCAGCATGAATGCTCTCGCTGTAATGGTACAGGCACAATTCGTGATAATAAATCACTTTCACTTTCTATATTACGAATAATAGAAGAAGAAGCTATAAAATCTAACACGAAAGAAGTACATGCTATAGTCCCAGTACAAGTTGCTTCATATTTACTTAATGAACAGAGAGATGCTATTAATGCCATTGAAAAACGTCAAAATGGTGTTAGAACAGCTATAGTTCCTAGTATTAGATTAGAAAATCCAAACTATTCTGTTCTGCGTGTTGGTAAAGGTGAAGAAACTAAAATATTGGGCTATAACTTATCTAAATTACAAGAAACAACAATATTTACATCAAATAAAGAAAATGTTATTAATCATCCTAGAATAAAACAATCTAGCTTAGAACATGTTTTTATTTCTAATAATGAATTCTCATCTAGAGAAATAATAGCAAATAAATCAATAACCAAATTCAAAGCCAAACCATTAATAGATGATATAGAACTAAACATAAATAACTATAGTTTTTTTAGTCGAGTTGTATTGAATTTAAAACAATTATTTGTTAATGGAATACCATATTCAATTGCATCAAAAAATAATATATTTATAAAACAATATATTGATATCCAAATTAATGAATATAATGTCCAATATTTTAGAGATAATATAATTACTAATATTATAAAACACAAAAATCCTGAAATAATTTATAGTAATAATAGATCAATGCCCGTAAAGTATGATAAACAAGAAGTTAATCATATTTCTATAATTGAAAATATAATACTAAATATGACCTTAGATACAAAATTAAAAATAATAACTTCAATTAGACAACAGAAACATAATAGTCAAAAAACAAAACAACCAGGTATTAATAATATATTTAATATACATAATAGAAAAAACAAAGAAAAAAATAAAAATATTAATTTAATAAAACATCCAAGCCTTATAAAAAGTCAGTTGGTTATTAGATATCATAATTTCACTGATTGTTATAACAATATAATTCCTATTATTTTTTCTAAAAAAATAGAATTAACATCTAGTAAATTTTATTTTTCTCATTCTACTAAAAATAATTATCAGTTAAAACAGATAAAAACAATACAAAATATATCAAAAAAAAATTTAAATTATAAACCTAATAAATCTATTGTTATATTATCAGATTATAAAATAATACGTAGTAATTACAATATATTAAAAAAAATAAACCATAAAAATATTAAATTAAATAATGATAAAATTAAAGTTAACGATAAAAACACTAAGCATATAAACCATTTTATAGTAAACAGATCTTCTTTAGAACCTTTATTATTAAATAAAAATCAAGATAGGTCGCATAATAATAAAAAAAATAATATATTAATATCAAATTATTATGTAGATAATAAGATTTTATCTTCTAACAATATTAATATTGCATTTAAATCAATTTCAAAAAACAGAACACGTTGGAAATATTTTGCTTCCGCACCAATGACAAAGGTACCAATACCAGTTTGGAAACCAGATCCAATTAGATTTAGTGATTGGGTAAGACCTAAATTTAATTTTAATGGAAAAGGTTCAGCAGGTGGCCATAGTGCAACTCATCACGTTGCAGCACCTGCTACCAAACCTTTATAGATTAATGATTAATTTAATTAATAACTTTTAGACACAAGCTATGATATTTATCAGTTTGTGTTTAAACAATTTTTGCTGTTGTCATAATATTTAGCAAACATAACGATGGTTTGTTTTTTCCTTTATCAAAAGATTTTATTTATATTGATAAGAAAAATTTTTTACTTTAAAACCAAAAACCTTGAGCATAAATAAGTATACGGCTATACCTATGGTACAAATAATTGAAAGTCTTAATATACGATCTAGTATTAATGCATCTTCCCATTTATTAACATATTTTAAAATCATTAATAATACTATTGCCATTACTAACGTTGATATAATAATTTGAAATAAAAACTTCATCAATCCATGTTCTAACCTAAAAATTTGTTTTTTAATTAATTCATGGAAAAGCAAATATGCATTCAAAATGCCTGATATACTTATAGATAATGATAAACAGACATGTTTTAATGAATGAAAAAATAGTAAATTAGTTAGTTGTGTTACAATTAAAGTGATAATAGCAATTCTAACTGGAGTTTTAATATCATTACTAGAATAGAAAGCAAGAACTAAAATTTTAGCACTCATTAAGCCAACTAAACCAATCGAATATGCAATAAGGGCATATTGTGTCATAATAGCATCACTGATATTAAATTTGCCGTACTGAAATAATGTAATTATTATAGGTTTAGATAAAATTATTAAACCTGCAGTACTAGGAATAGATAATAATAAGCAAATTTTTAAACCCCAATTTATCAAACGTGAATATTCATCATAATCATTGTTAGTTAAACTTTTCGATAGTGAAGGTAAAATAATTGTACCCAATGCTACACTTAGCACCCCTATAGGAAATTCTACTAATCTATTAGAATAATATAACCAAGATAAAGATCCAAAAGCTAAAAAAGAAGAAAAAATATTATTAATAATGGAAGCAATTTGACTAACTGACATACCAATAATGGCAGGGCCCATTCTTCTCATTACTAACAAAACAGAAGGATGATTGAACACAAATTTAGGTATAACTAGCAAATTAATTTTTCGTACATAGTATAACTGAAAAAACAGTTGTATTATTCCACCAAAAAACACTCCCCAACCTAATACTATTATAGGTGGATAAAAATAACCATGAAAAAATAATATAGATATTATAATACTAATATTAAATAAAATAGGGGTACATGCAGGTACCAAAAAATAATTATAAGTGTTTAGTATAATACCTACTAAAGATGCAAGTGAAATTAATAAAATATAAGGAAGCATAATACGTAATAATTTCGTTGCAATATTGAATAGATAACTGTCTCTTGTAAATCCTGGTGCTGCAATGAAAGTTAATTTAGGAGCTAATATCATACAAAAAACTATAATACAGGTTATTGATGTTATTAATAGTCCAGATACACAAGACACAAATTGTCTTACACTTTCATTGTTTTTGTTTTCTTTTTTTGATTGTGATATTTGTTCTATAAATACAGGAATAAAAGCTTGAGAAAAAGCACCTTCAGCGAAGATACGTCTTAAAAGATTAGGTAATTTAAAAGCCATAAAAAAAGCATCTGTGAACATTCCTGCACCAAAATATTGTGCAATAAGAACATCTCTTATAAAACCTAATATTCGAGAAATTAATGTTAAGATACTAACTGTTGATAGAGATTTTAATAAATTCATAATTAGACAATGAATCCTGAAAGGAATATACTTATATCAAGTATCCAAAGATTGATATACTTAAAAAGTATTTTATTAAAAGGTTTTTATGTTTTATAAATAAAATATAAATATGCATATATAACATCTAACAATAGAATTAATTGTATTGAAAGTGATTATATTAATTTTATTGAAAGTAATTATAATTGTTTATATAAACGAATCATTATATAATGAGTTATTAATTTATAATTAATATTTTAATTGATTATAATATTTAATATGAAGACATATATTATCACTTAATAATATAAAAATTAATTTAAATAGTAATTAAGCAATATGTTAATCACAATAAATTTTTATGAAAGAAAATAATTAATACAAATAATAAATGATTTAGCTGAATTATTTACTTAAATATAATTGCTTAATATGTTTAATTTTTAATTAATTATAATTGTTTCAATATTAGGATATATATAAAATTAAATGATTTTACAATCAAACAAGATAGTTATAAGACGTCCAGACGATTGGCATTTACATTTACGTGATGGTGATTTACTTAAGTTAGTTTTACCTTATAGCAGTTCAACATACAGTAGAGCTATAATAATGCCAAATTTAATATCACCCATAGTAGATATTAAGTCTGGAATAGATTATCGAAAATTGATTTTATCAAATGTACCAAATGGTCATATTTTTTCGCCTTTAATGACCTGCTACCTAACTGAAGTATTAGATCCTGATGAGTTAGAACAAGCTTTTTTTTCAGGGATATTTACAGCGGTTAAAATGTATCCTTTATATTCTACTACAAATTCTTCTTATGGTGTTAATAAAATCAACAATATCACTAAGATACTAGAACGTCTTCAGAAGATACAAATGCCTTTGTTGGTTCATTGTGAAGTAACAGATTTTAATATTGATATTTTCGATAGGGAAGCACGTTTTATAGATGATATAATGCACCCATTACGTAAACAATTCCCTGAATTAAAAATAGTTATGGAACATATATCAACCAAGGAAGCAGTAGAATATGTAGAATCTTCTGATAATAAAGTTGGAGCTACCATTACACCTCATCATTTGATTTTAAATCGAAACGATTTGCTAGTTCATAGGATTAATCCTCATTTTTATTGTTTTCCAATTCTTAAAAGCAAGGTACATCAAGAAGCTTTGCGTAAAGCAATATCTAATGGTAATTCAAAATTTTTCTTAGGCACAGATAGTGCACCACATATTATTAATCACAAAGAAAACAGTCAAGTACAAGCAGGCATATTTAATGCGCCAACGGCTTTATCAGTGTACGCAACAGTATTTGAAGAATTAAATGCTTTACGATATTTTGAATCTTTCTGTTCAGAAAATGGTCCTCGTTTCTACAATTTACCTCTAAATCAAGACACAATTACTTTAATACGCAAACCATGGAAAATAAAAAACACAGTCAATTTATCTCCATATTCTTTGGTCACCTTCCTTGTAGGAAATACATTAAATTGGTTCGTTGAAAACTAGTCCATATAATAAAAAATTATTTATTTAATTAACAATGAGTTATCTTGCTAAATTATCTTATTTTTATTATTTTATAATCATCTTTAAAAAAGATTACTTCCATAACATAATAATGAGTTAGTATACTCTGATTTTTAATTTAAAAAACTCCATGTAATATATGATCTTTGCAAGCTAAGCTACAACAGTTATTAAATTTTTTTATACAATTTATGCATTGTACAAATAATAAATGACAATTACTATTCGCACAGTTTACGTAAGAATCACAAGATTCACCACATTGATGACAAAATGATAAAATATCTTTAGAAATTATTTCACTCATACGTCTATCAAAAACAAAATTTTTCCCTTTAAACATAATTGGTAAACCTTTCTTACGAGCATAATTAACGTATTCAATAATTCCTCCTTTAATTTGATAAACTTTTTTAAATCCGTTATAAATCATCCATGCACTGGCTTTTTCACATCTAATACCTCCAGTACAGTATAAAATAATTTTTTTATTTTTATAATTTTTTAATATATCTATAACTTTAGGTAATTGTTCACGGAAAGTATTAGCGGGTATTTCTACAGCTCTTTCAAAATGTCCAATCTTATATTCATAACTGTTACGCATATCTACAAATATAGTTTCAGGATCATTTATCATATTGTTAACTTCTGTTGCTTCTATATATTTTCCTGTTGTACTAATATTAAGAATATTTTCTCTTATACCATCAGATATAATACGATTTCTAACCTTTATGGAAAGAACCCAAAATGATTTACCTTTATTATCTAGAGCTATGTTTATATGTAAATTGTTCAAGGCAGCATCTAAATTATAAATAAAACTTTTCATGTCTGCGTACAAAAAATCAGGCACGCTAATTTGAGCATTTATACCTTCATCAGCAACATAAACACGACCAAACACTTTCAACTTATTAAGATAATAATATAATTTATCGCGAAAAAATTTTGGGTTATCAATTTTAAAGTACTTATAAAAAGAAACTGTTGTGCGAGGGATATCTTCTAAAATCAAACGAGCTTTTAGTTCTTTATTTGAAATACGATTATAAAGTACTACCATAGTATTGATAATCCTATATGAAATCAAAAATATCTTGTTTAATCATGTTAATTATACATATAAAAAATCTTTCTTAAAATTATTACAGATACATATTTATTATTCTAATTATCATAAATAATCCATATAGTTTTGTTTATTAGCTGTTTATTAATAATAATAATCAGTATAATAAAAATTATTTTTTGTTATAAATTTAATAGTAGAGAGACGATAAAATCGTCAGTTATTTTACAACTACTTAAAGTATATTACTTCTTGCTGCTAGTTAAATTACTGCGAAAATCGTTAATAAGTAGTCTATACTAGATAAATATAGTAAGTTTCTGCTTCGATAACCGAAAAGGTAAAATTAAATTTCCTAAATCTTAAAATTCAATTTTAGTTAGATATACAAAATATTTTTGAACATAATTAATGATTAATCAATTTAACTGCTTGCATATTATTAGTTAATAATAAATTAGCATAAATAATCATTTCCAATAATTAATACTTATAGACAAACTAATTTCTTTAATAATTCATATAATGTGCTTTCTATATAAAATTACTTTGGTGCCCAGAGCGGGACTTGAACCCGCATAGCAATTAAGCCGAGGGATTTTAAGTCCCTTGTGTATACCGATTTCACCACCTGGGCTATTAAGGCGCGTCTCGGAATCGAACCGGGATAGGCGGATTTGCAATCCGCTGCATGACCATTCTGCTAACGCGCCACATACTTTATATGTGTATATCTTAATTTAATATAATTGTAAATAATTATTTAGGTTTATTCAATAGTAATTGCATATCATAATACTACTTTAATAGAAGTAGTCAATAGAGCAATTAATAAATTGTATGCTTCAGTTTAGTAATTAAAATAATTATTTTTTTTTAATAAATAATGTTGACATATCCTAATGTATAAAAACATTGCCCATAATGTCAAAATTAATGCTATATATAGTATTACTATTCCAATTTTTATTAATAAAATATTAGGATGCCATATAAGTAAAAATAAAGAAAACATTTGTATAGTGGTTTTCAATTTACCTATCCATAATACAGGAATAACAGTATTATAGGTATTATAAATCCATTGACGTAAAGCAGAAATAATAATTTCTCTAGAAATGATTATTATTGTAGGTATAGTAATCCAATAAACGTGAAAGTATTCACATATCAAAATTAAAGCTGTTGATACCATTACTTTATCTGCTATTGGATCTAAAAAACCACCGAAATTTGATGTTTGATTCCATCGTCGGGCTAAAAATCCATCGAGCCAATCAGTGATAGCAGCTATAGAGAATATTAATACAGTTATAACTGGTGAATAAATAAAAGGCAGGTAAAATGATATTAAAAAACATGGTATAAGAAAAAATCGTAATAATGTCAAAATATTAGGTATATTAAAATCCATATATTTAAAATTATATATCTATTATCAATGTTAATGATAAATTATTCACGGAGGAGGAGAGATTCGAACTCACGGATAGTTGCCCATCGACGGTTTTCAAGACCGTTGCCTTAAACCACTCGGCCACTCCTCCAAAATATCATTTGTCAAACAAAAGATATTATATGTTATTTTTATGAAAAATGTAAAGCAAATATATTAATTATATATTGATATTTATATAATTATTAGTGATATTAAAATAATTTAAAGGGTGATTTTTATTTGACAATACATTGTCATCCTATTTTGGATAGTATTAAATAGTGAGCGAATATATTATATTTTGTATTAATACTCAATATAAAATTTTAGATAAAGGAATTAAATGTGATTATAGATGATAAAATTATTGCATTAGATAATGATGGATATTTAGAAAATATTGATGAATGGAATGAAAATATTGCAATAAAAATCGCAGAATGTGAAAATATTATTATGACTATCGAACATTGGAATATAATATATTTAGTTCGTTCTTTTTATTTAAAGTACAATATTTCACCTACAATGCGTATGTTAATTGCTTATATTAATAGCCAAGATCAAAAATCAAAATCAAATAGTAGTTATTTGTTTAGATTATTTCCACAAGGCGTTTTGAAACAAGCTACTAGAATAGCAGGAATACCAAAACCCAGCCAATGCCTTTAAGAAATTGTTTTTTGATTAAATATCTAATGTTTTTATTCTAGTTATTTATAATTAAAAAATAATAAAGTACCTATTTAAAACAACTAAATTTAGGATAAAAACATTAATATAATAGAAAAATTTTTCTATCCTGAGATATACTTATTTTTTAATAAATAATTTTTGATTATTGAAGATAAATATAATATCATATTATATCATTGGTGTCTATTAATTAAGAAGTATATGAAATTTATTGATTACTATTAAAATAATCAAATAAAATTATAAAACAGATACAAATCTTACAATATTCTTAACAAGAATTTAGTTTGCACATTTATAATGTTTTAAGACATTTATCTATAATAACAAAATGTGCTAGAGTTCAATTTATATTTATTAAAATAATTTCGGTAGTATCTAAAGGGATTTAGGATTTTATTATAATATTCAATGTGGATTAAAGTTTTATTATTTTAAGTTATCATAATATATTTATAGCAAGATCATGTTTGATCTTATTGAGATAATCATTTAGAAATGCTTTGAGATAATCATTTAGAAATGCTAGATTAAATTATTTGATTTATACACTTTTTACTAATAGTACCTCAGAATATGTTAATTTTAATATTTAAATTGAAATCATATGTTGACTTCTTCATTATTTCTTGTTTTGAATAACAACGAGGTAACGAGGTATAAAATGAAAAAGATAGTTACTATTTTTGCAGTATTTCTCGCTGGCTTTTCAAGTATAGTACAAGCAGCCTCTCAGAAAAACACTTGGTATGTTGGTGGAAAAATCGGATGGTCCAAGTATTACAGAGCTAATGATCATGATTATACCTATGCCAGCAATGATGGTCCTACTCGTACAAATTCATTTGGTAAGGATATGTTTGTAGGTTACCAAATAAATTCGAAATTAGCTACTGAACTCGGTTTTGATGTATTAGGTAAAATAAAATATAATGGTGACAAGATTTATGGTAAATATAGAGCATATGATCTACAGTTAGGAGCTAAACTTAGTTATCCATTAACTGACAAATTAGATTTATATACAAGACTAGGTGGATTGATTTGGTATTCTCGAGTAAAGCAATTTACAGTAGAAAATTTTAATCGTATGTATGATTATGATGCAGGTATTGCTGCATTTATAGCAGCAGGTGTTGAATATACTGCAAATGACAATATGGGAATAAGAGTAGATTATCAGTTTATTAATACAGTGGGTGATAAGAACACTGTTGGTACGCAGCCTGCAAACAGTTTTTTGACTGTTGGTTTATCATATAAATTTGGTCAAGCACCATATGTTGAAAAAGTACATATAAACAAACATCCATCAGATGATGATAGTGTTGACATTTTTAATCTAAAGGCTGATGTTTTGTTTGATTTTGATAAATTTACATTGAAAAAAGAAGGTAAAAATACTCTAGATTTATTATACGATAAGTTAAAATGTCCTGATCAAAAACATGAAATTATTGTTATAGGTTTCACAGATAAAATAGGTTCTAACAGTTATAATCAAAAACTTTCTACAAAAAGAGCTCAATCTGTTTTAAATTACTTAGTTATGAAGGGTATCCCATCGAGCAACATTGTTATAGATGGCAAGGGTAAATCCAATCATATTACTGAAAATAGTTGCAATAATATTAAAGATCGTAAAGTTTTAATAAATTGTTTAGCTCCCGATCGCAGAGTAGAAATTAAGATTACATCAACAAAAAATATTATTAATAATCAAATAGAATCATAATAGTATTAAAAACAATAGAACCCCCCTTCCTTGAAAGTAAGGGGGTAATTATTTTTAGTGCTATTAATAAAACGATATTTTTTTATTATGTATTAAAAACCAAAATTTATTATTGTAAATAAAATAGACGTATATAAAAATTAATTTTGAACTTAAAAGTGCATAATACTTTGAACTATAAAAAACTAACATGGAAAGATCTTCAACCAGATATCTTACGATATAGATCTGTTTTCTCTAAAATCAGAGAAAATTCTGTAAATCCAATAGAAAAAATACAGCCCAGGCTAATAAATGGATTAGCACATATTCATCATCAAAAACAAGGTTTTCCTGTATTATTGATTTGTGGTAAAGAAGATATAGATTATCTCAAGATTATTTCTCAAATATCTAAAAACTTTATTCTTCCTGCATCTGAAGAACTATTTGGAGGAGATTATCAAGTTATTAATGATACAATTATATTAAAACCTGCTTCAGATGTACAACATCCATTTACTAGTGTAGGAGAAGTTTGTTTTGCTGACTGGATAGAAAAACATTTATTGTTTGGATATGCATGTGTATATAAAAATCGCATTCATCTTGAACCTGGTCTCATACATAAAGCTAATGGTGGTACTTTAATACTTTCTCTGAAATCTATTTTGCTTCAACCAGAAATTTGGTTATATTTAAAGAAATTTATCAAACAGGGATATAGCGAATTATTTTCTCAAGATAAACGACGTCCTTTGCCAATATCAATTCCTGTAATGCCTTTAAAATTAAATTTAGTTCTATGTGGTGATATAGAAGCATTATATGATCTTCAAAAAATTGATTCAGAATTATATGATATAGCAATTTATACCGAATTTGAAAAATATATTAAAATATTTAGTGAAGATGATATGTTGTCATGGTGTAGATGGGTCGTTTATTTAGCGGAACAAAAATTTTTACCTATACCAAAGGAAAATTTTTGGCCAGTATTAATAAAAGAAGGTATTCGTATTAGTCAGGATAAAGAAAAATTACCTTTATGCCCAGTATGGTTAGTTCGTCAAATTCGAGAGTCAGTGTTAATCATGGATAAATCATTAAATGATGAAGCACTATATAATGCTTTACAGGTACGTTTATGGCGGGAAAATCACTTTCAGGAAACCGTAATTGATGATTTTTATTTAAAACAAAATATACTTGAAACTCAAGGTGAGGTAGTGGGTCAAATTAACGGATTGTCAGTTATTGATGATCCTACTCATCCTCGTATTATAGGTTATCCTTGTAGGATAACATGTGTAGTCTATCCTGGACATAATGAATTCATTGATGTAGAAGGTAATGCTAAATTAGGTAGTAGTATATACATAAAGAGCATGATGATTATACAATCTTATCTAATGTCTGAATTTGATATACAAGTGCCGTTTGTTGCTTCATTGGTATTTGAGCAATCTTACGATGAAATTAATGGCGATAGTGCTTCACTAGCGATACTCTGTGCATTAATTAGTTCATTATCAAAATATCCTATTAATCAACAAATAGCAGTAACTGGTTCTATAGATCAATTGGGTAAAATACAACCTGTCGGCGCATTAAATGAAAAAATTGAATCTTTTTTTGAAATTTGCTATAGACGTGGATTGACTGGAAAACAAGGTGTAATTATTCCATATCAAAATGAAAGAAATTTGGGTCTTAATGCAAAGTTAATAAAAGCTGTGCAAGATAATGAATTTCATATATGGACAGTACAAAACGTTAATGAGGCTGTTTATTTATTAACTGGAAAATTTTGGAAAAACAAAGAAGATAAAGACAATTGTCTTTATTATAGTATTCAAAAAAGAATAGATCAACAAAGCACACAATCAAACTCAAGCATATTTAGGTGGTTTAAATGGTTTAAATAATTTTATTTATATTCTATTTATAGAATCATATAATGGTTTGGTTATCTTACATTATTGCTTCATTGGATTAAGATTGATTATCTCTTTAGAGATTTGATCCGATACCTTATGCCATCCTAATGATAAAGTATAAACAAGTTCATCATAACCATCTTTTTTTTGTGGTATAATGAAACTGAAATCACGTTTAATAAAATATTTTCCATGTTCTAATAGCCATTCACCACTAATAATTACTTTTCCATCATATCTGCCTTGAAATTTCTTCATTATGATATTTAGTTTACTTATTTTATCTTTTATCATTGGTATATCAGCAGATATGAACCATTCAGGAAGATTATCGCTTAAATTACTAATCATAGTTTGTTTTAATTGTTGAACAAGAGGATTTATCCATAAATTATGATTGGTAATAACATATTCTACATCATTAGTTTGATATACTAATCCATTACCTGCTAAATGATCTGGTAATAAAATTTGTTGTATCCAAAGAACAGGTTGATTATTATGGTATTTGTTTGATATAGTGTGTATATGATTAGTTTCTAATGGTAAATGATAATAAGTTTTTTTGCTTGAACCACTGCAAGCAGTAAGAAGTGCTATAACTAATATTATCGCTTCTTTTTTCACCTTTGTACCCTTTTTGGTTGAGGATCTTGTTCTGGTGAAGATTTATATATAAGTGCATTACTATTAATGTTAATGTTTTTAAGTATCAAATTCAGTTCATTTAAAACTTGATTTAACATTTGCATGTTACTTCTTAATCTATTATAAGTACTTGAACCAGGATGCAGATCTTGAATAATAATATTAATATTATCTATGGCTCTGTGTATATCCTTTGGCAAATTATTTATTATTGGATTTTTTAAAATATCATTGGCTGTTTGAACCAATATTTTAAATTCTTTTATTGTTTCTGCTCCTTTTTTTAAAGTAATATTGGATTCTTTAATTGTGTCATTAATTGGCATTTTGCTAATTTTATCAATTGCTAATAATAATTTTTCTTGTATATTGTTTAAATTAAGATTAATAGTAGGAATTGTTTTATAACCTAAAACTGTTTTAGCTGAATTTTTATTTATATTATTATAAAAATCTAGATCAATATAAGTCGAACCTGATAAAACATTGTTAGTTTTTAACATTGCATAGATCTTATTGTTTTTATTATTATTATATAAATACTTGTCTATGTTAAAATTGTTACCTAAAAATTTTAAGAAACGTTTTGGTTCAAGTTGAATCAATACCGGTATAGTATAATTGTAATTTAATTTCTGTTTTCTGATAGCTTTTAGGAAGGGTACTTGTGATACTGAGCCAATACGAATACCCCGAAATTCTACAGGAGCACCAATTCTTAAACCACGAATAGAACTTGAAAAAAGCAAAACATAATTTGTAATGTTATTAAACAGAATTTCTTGCATTCTATCTTTGTCATCAAATAAATAATATAGTTTTTTGTTTTCAATATATTTACCTGAAAAACAACCAACCGTAGTATCAAAATTTACGCTACTATTAAATATGGTATTCAATGATCCGATTTCGATGCTCATGCTAGAAGTAGATAAATTTGCACTAATACTACTGTTTTTCCAAAAACAAATTTTATCATTTATTAAACTAATATAAGGTTCTTTAATAAATAACTGATATATCATTTTATGACTATCTGCATTGAACATACTGTTTTCCACTGTTCCAACACGATAACCACGAAAAAAAACAGGATCACCTTTAAACAATGTTTCAAATTTTTTACTTTCTAAAAGAACACGAGTGCCTTTAGCATTAGGTAAAACAGCAGGTGCATCACTTATAAGTTTATAATTTTTAGCAGCATTATTCTTGTTGCCAGGATATAATTCGATATAAGTTCCTGATAATAAATTACTTAATCCATTAATGCCTTCTTTTTTAAAATGTGGTTTTACTATCCAAAACATAGTATCTTCATGCAAGAGATATTTCATATCTGATTTTAATCTGACTTTTATTTGTATATTATTTAGATCTTTTGATATCGATATTTTTTTTACTAGCCCAACAGTAACGTGATTACTTTTAATAACAGTCCTTTCTTCTTCAATTCCTTGAGCATCATTTGCAACTAATATTACTTCAGGTCCTAAGTGAATTAATTGATATACCATGATCCATGTAGCAATAAATAAAGTAACAAATGGGAAAATCCATATTGGAGACCAGTTTTTTATTTGACTTAACTTGGCATATTTATAGTTTTTTTCCATTAATTACTGATTCCTTTGTGTTTTATTAGTTCGATCCCATATTAATCTTGGATCGAAATTCATTTCGGCCATCATAGTAAAAATTACAACTAAAGCAAAGAACAATAAACCAGATGTAGGATAAATTTGTATTAATTTTTTAATCCTTAATAATGAAGAAAGTATTAATATTACGAATACATCAATCATTGACCACCGGCCTACAAATTTAATAATTTTATAAACGATATACATTGCTTGAACATTTTTTGTTTTTTTGCTTGAACTCCAACATAACCATCCAATCGATAATATTTTTAATATTGGTACAATGATGCTAAAGATAAATATTAATATAGCAATTAAATAATAACTTTCATTCCATAATAAAATTATTCCTTCTAGAATACTGGATGGATATTCTAAACCAAATATTTCTGTAATCATCACAGGCATAATATTAGCAGGAATATAAAATATAAATGAAGTAAGCAATAAAGCATATGTGCATTGCAGACTATATTTATAACGTGCTTCAGCTACAATTTTACAACGTGTGCATTTGTGTTTAATTAATGGTAAAATAGCATTACAACATGGACAAGAGCGTAAACCTTGACTTAAGCCACTTTTACCAATTATAGGTTTTTGGGGTAAATCAGGCTTAGGTTTTATACATTGCCATAACCATTGACGGTCAATACATTGAAAAAATCTTATTTGTAAAAAACAGAATAAACACCAAGGCCAAAAGCTAGGTTGTAAATCTATAACACCGTAATTGGTTAGTTTTATTAAGCTTATTAACATAGCTCCCATAAAAATTTCGACCATCATCCACTGATTAATTTGAAATAAAGTTCTACCTAATATTAACTTTACATTTATGGGTATTTTAATAGGATTAACTAATAAAAAAATGATTAATATGCAACATATAGGAATAAACTGAACAACTAGTATGAAAAATGCAGCTAATATATTATAACCATCACTAATGATGGCATTAGGAATTTGATTTAATATAAGTTGATTATTTATACCAGCAAAATTGATGTTTATAAAAGGAAAAATATTAGATAAAATTAACAGAAAAAGTGTAGATAAAGCATAGATATTATGTCTTTTATATGGTTCACACCAATTTGATACTAATATGGAACAACAACGAGGACAAGATGCTTGTTTACCAGCAAGTAAACAAGACAATTCCATTAGTAAATCACATTTGGGACATAGTATATAATCAACATTTTTTCTTGCTAACATATCTATGTTACCTTAAAATTTTTGTTTTGATTATCAATCATAAACAATTAATTATTGTAATTTGCATGTGTAATAAAAGCACTAATACTTTAATATTATAGTCAAATATATAAATCCAGATAACATGATTAAATCTTAATTCATCAATATATTTATAATACAATTAATCAGAATTGCCATTGCTTTAATTAATTTATAAAATAAATTATCTAACTTATATAATATATATTACTGTATAATTTTTATTGATTCATATTAAAGTTAAAGATCGTCGTATTAAAAGTTTATAAAAACAATCCATTATCCATGATAATAGTAATATATTAATATATAATCTTTAATTAAAAGGTAATAATTAAGTCTAAAAATTTAAATATAATTAACAATATCTTTTATTAATTGTGGACCTTTATAGATAAGACCAGAATAAATTTGGATCAATGATGTACCAATAGCAATTTTTTCTCTGGCAGCAATTAACGAATCAATCCCACCTACTCCAATAATTGGAATACGGCCTTTTAGTTCTTTTGCTAAAGATTTAATCACTAAAGTACTTATTGACTGCAAGGGACGTCCGCTTAATCCGCCAATTTCTTCACAATGCTTTAATCTCCTAACTAAAGAACGTGTAGTAGTAGTATTAGTGGCAATAACACCATCAATACGATATCTAATTAAGCTATCTGCAATTTTAATTATTTCTGTTTCTGAAAGATCTGGAGAAATTTTTATAGCTATTGGAACATATTTTAATGTAAATTTTTCTAGTTCTTTTTGTTTTATTTTAATAGAAGCAAGAAGATCATCAAGTGCTTCGCCATATTGTAACATTCTTAAAAACGGTGTATTTGGGGATGAAATATTAATAGCAATATAATCAGCATAAGAATAAACTTTTTCCATACAAATGAGATAATCATCTTTGCTTTTTTCAATTGGAGTAGTTGCGTTTTTGCCAATATTGATACCAATTATACCTTTAAAATTAGATTTTTTTACATTATTAACCAAATTATCTACACCTAGATTATTTAATCCCATCCTATTGATAATACCTTCTGATTCGACTAAACGAAATAATCTTGGTTGTATATTCCCAATTTGAGCTACTGGTGTTACAGTCCCTACCTCAATAAATCCAAAACCCATAGCCCCAAATAAGTCAATGCATTCTGCATTTTTATCTAGTCCAGCTGCAAGACCTAATGAATTTTTAAAAGTAATTCCCATACACTTTACTGGACGAGATACTAGTTTAAACTTGAAAATTTTTTGTAGTGATGTCCCACTAATTATACTTAATTGTTTAATTACAATTTTTTGTGTTAATTCAGGATCAAATTTAAACAATATAGATTTAATGATATGATAAATCATATTGTCTCCAATATTTATTATATATAATAATTTATAAGGATAATTTTAATAAAAATTATTTCAATATCTTTATTAAGATCAACTATAATATATTAGGATAAGTTGTATTTGCATTGAAATTTATTTCAAATATATAGTGTATAATTATGAATTATCTAGTTTTTATATTACATATAAAATGTGGTTATTGAGTGTTAGATGTTGCTAAATTTAATTATTAGTTTAATTCGATTTACTTATAATGCTGGTTAATATCTATGTGTTTCGTAAACATCTTATGGTTAAGTTAAACATCTTAGTGGTTAAGTTATGTGATATACTCGTATGTTTATAAGATAATAAATCATTATAAGATAATAAATCGTTACGTTAAACGTAATATTTATATTTAAATTGTTTGTAATTATTGTATATTATGAAAATATAATGTTATATATAAATATACAAAATCAAGTAAACGCATTTATTTATGTTAAAGAGATATTTTTGTTAAAGAGATATTTTTATGAGATTAGTATCTGTATCAGATATATTATACAATCATGTTGTAGTGAATGATATGATTACTGTTCGTGGTTGGGTACGCACTAGAAGAGATTCAAAAATTGGGTGCTCCTTTATTTCAATTTATGATGGTTCCTGTTTTCACAGTGTACAAGCTGTTGTTAATAATTCTTTAGAAAATTACAAAGATACAATAACTCATCTAACTACAGGTTGTTCAGTTATAGTGACAGGGATGATTATTTCTTCTCCTGGATATTGCCAAGATCTTGAAATTCAAGTAACTAAATTAGAGGTGGTTGGTTGGGTAACAAATTCTAATTGCTATCCTATGGCAGCAAAAAGCCATAGTATGGAGCATCTACGAGAAATGGCACATTTGCGTCCTAGGACAAATATAATAGGTGCTATAACTCGTATACGTCATACAATAGCTCAAGCTTTACACCTTTTTCTTGATAATCACGGTTTTTTTTGGATACCAACTCCAATTATCACATCATCTGATGCTGAAGGTGCAGGTAAGATGTTCCGCGTCTCTACTTTAGATTTAGATGAATTACCTTATAATGATCAAGGAAAAATCGATTTTAATAAAGACTTTTTTGGGAAAGAAGCTTTTTTAACTGTTTCAGGCCAATTAAATGCTGAAACATATGCTAGTGCTTTATCAAAAGTATATACTTTTGGCCCTACATTTCGTGCTGAAAATTCAAATACTGCTCGCCATTTAGCTGAATTTTGGATGTTAGAACCAGAATATGCATTTGCATCTTTGGAGGATATTGCTAAATTAGCTGAACTAATGCTTAAATATGTATTTAATTTGGTTATTGAAAAACGTAAAGATGATATGGAGTTTTTTGCTAAACGTATTGATCAAAATATAATAAAACGTTTAGAACACTTACTATCTATTAATTTTGTTCATATAAATTACGATGATTCTATTGATATTTTAATAAATTCTAAAAAGTCATTTGAAAATAGTGTTTACTGGGGAATTGATCTATCATCTGAACATGAAAGATTCTTGGTAGAAGAATATTTTAAAATACCAGTAATAATTAAAAATTATCCTAAAGAAATAAAGGCATTTTATATGCGTTTAAATGATGATGATAAAACAGTTGCTTCAATGGATATTTTAGTACCGGGGATTGGTGAGTTAATTGGTGGATCACAAAGAGAAGAACGAATTGATATATTAAACATGCGTCTCAAGGAGTCAGGATTAAATATTGAAGATTATTGGTGGTATTGCGATCTTCGGCGTTATGGAACTGTTCCTCATTCTGGTTTTGGATTAGGATTTGAACGGTTGATTTCTTTTATTACTGGAGTACAGAATATTAGAGATGTAGTACCATTTCCACGTACACCACGTAATGTGAATTTTTAAAAGCACATAAATAAGAAAAAACGAATTTGATTTATTTTTTCTTATTTTAAATAGCATTTTAATTTCTTTAAACAATTAGTGCTTGATTACAATTAAATGATTTTTTTACAATTATTAATTTTTATTTGATCATTAATATTAATAAAAAATCATATAATAGTTATGCTGAATGACCCTTAATGAGGTTAATAAATAATGGTTCGTCAAAAAAAAATTTTTATGGCAGCTGTAACTATGCTGACTGTTTTAATTAGTAATGTAACCAATGCAGTAGAGGTTTATAATAAAAACAACACTAAATTAGATATATACGGTGAAATAGATGGTTTTCATTATTTATATCCGAATGCTTCTTTAAATAAAAATATTCCTTTTGATTACCGTCAAAACTATTTTATTTTTAATGTTCCGCGAGAAAATAACACAGGATTAGACAAAAGTCGTGCTAATTTTGGGTTTAAAGCCGAAACTTTACTGGATGATAATATAATAGGATATGGACAATTACAATATGATTCTCCCTTATATATGCCTGAAAGTACAACAAATTCTACTAGTAGAGCTACTTTAGGTTTTGTGGGCATTAAATCTCCTTTAGGATCTATTGATTATGGACGTAATTATGGAGTTATTCATGATGTAAGTAGTTGGACTAGTGTTCTTCCAGAATTTGGTGGTAATTCAGAATATTCAGATAATTTTTTAGCTGGTAGAAATAGCGGATTATTTACATATCGTAATAAAGATTTTTTTGGAATCAAGAAAAATCTAAATTTTGCTATTCAATACCAAAGCCAACGTGCACCTAGTATTGATGTTATGCATTTTAATGGAAATACTTTAGGAGCATCAATTTCCTATGTATCTTCATCTGGTTTAGGAATAGCCGCAGCATATGGCAATAGTATGCTTATTAAAGATCATTCAACTACTCCTGAACCAAAAAATAAACCAAAAAATGAACCAAAAAATGAACCAAAAATTGATCAAAATAATGGACCAAAAATTGACCAAAATAATGGACCAAAAATTGACCAAAATAATGGACCAAAAATTGACCAAAATAATGGACCAAAAATTGATCAAAATAATGGACCAAAAATTGATCAAAATAATGGACCAAAAATTGACCAAAATAATGGACCAAAAATTGACCAAAATAATGGACCAAAAATTGATCAAAATAATGGACCAAAAATTGACCAAAATAATCATCTAAACGATGATCTAAATGATGTACCAAAAATTGACCAAAACTTTGACCACAACAATCATCTAGACAATGATATAAACAATGACCTAACAAATGACTTAAAAGGTGATTCAAATAAAGTAGCCGTTGTTAATAAAAAGAAAGATGATGCAAAGTCAAATTTAGATCCAAAAGATAATGCAAGACAATGGTCTGCTGCTATCAAATATGAAAAAGATCATATATACTTTGCTACAATGTATGGGGAAACACTGTCTACAACCTATTTAGAAAAAGCAGGCAAGGACTATGTTAGTGGTTTTGCTGATAAAATACGTAATTTTGAAATAGTTGGAAAGTATAAATTTGATTTTGGTTTTTCCCCCTCTATAGCTTATATAGTATCAAAAGTTCAAAATATGCAGGGTGGAAATACTTATCTATACAGATATCTCGATATAGGTGCGACTTATAATCTTAGTAAGAATATGTCAACATATATTGACTACCGTATAGATCAGAAAGAATCCAAGGGTCTATTAAATTTTAATGATCCGGATAATATTTTGGCAATAGGTTTAGTTTACAAATTTTAGAAAAATTTTTACAAAAAAACGGAACTTTGGTTCCGTTTTTTTTATTTGTAAAATAACTTTTCTTTTATTATCGTTATATAATTACAGAAATTTATCTTTGATGCAATATTTACTATATTGGAATTAAATTATGTTTGAATCAACTTTGTTTGCACCAAACGATCCTATTTTAGGCCTAGCTGATCTATTTTATCTAGATAATAGATCTTATAAAATTAATTTGGGTATAGGTGTTTATAAGGATGAACTAGGTAATACTCCTATACTTAACAGTGTAAAAAATGCTGAGCATATATTATTAAAAAATGAAAACACTAAAAATTATTTAAATATTGAAGGATTAATTGAGTTTGCCCATTTTACTCAAAATATGCTTTTTAAAAAAGATAACAAAGTTATCAAAACAGGTCGTATGTGTACAATACAAACCTTAGGTGGAACAGGAGCGTTAAGGATTGCAGCAGATTTTATATCAACACATACATCAACAAAACGTATTTGGATTAGCAATCCAAGCTGGCCTAATCATAGAAATATATTTTCTAATACAGGTTTTGAAATTTGTTACTATCAGTATTATGACGAAATAAATCATAAATTGTTATTTGATAATATGATCAATTCATTAAGAAACGCTAAACCCGGGGATATAGTATTATTTCACGGATGTTGCCATAATCCAACAGGTATTGATCTAAATTTTGAACAATGGCAGAATTTAGCTCAAATGTCTCATAATAATGGTTGGTTACCCCTGTTTGATTTTGCTTATCAAGGATTTGCAAATAACATCAATGAAGATGCTAAAGGATTACGTCTGTTTTTAGATTCACATGAAGAAATGATTATAGCTAGCTCTTATTCAAAAAACTTTGGTTTATATAATGAAAGAGTTGGAGCTCTTACTTTACTAGCTGCAAATTCTAAAATAATTAAAAACATATTTAGCCAGATAAAATCTATAATTCGTTCTAATTATTCCAATCCACCAGCACATGGTGCAAATATTGTAATAACTATTTCAAAAAACCAGTATTTATATGATATGTGGCAGAAAGAATTATCATATATGAATTTGCGAATTAAGCTTATGCGCACTTTATTTGTCAACACTTTAATTAAAAAAAACATACAAAAAGATATAAGTTTTCTTTTAGATCGTCAAGGAATGTTTTCATTTATTGGATTAAATAAAGAACAAGTTTTTAGACTAAACAAAGAATTTGGCATTTATATAATAAATTCTGGTCGTATAAACTTTGCAGCTATCACTCCAAGTAATATAACTTATTTATGTAATTCAATTAAAAAAGTTTTTTGATTATGTTTTAGCCTATAATTTAATTTAAAAATGTATTATGTATTCTTTCATATCCTAATGTAGAAATAGATCCATGACCAGGAATGAATGTTATGTCATCTCCTAATGGCAATAATTTGATCTTAATGGAATTAATTAGATGTTGACGATTGCTTCGAGGAAAGTCACTTCTACCTATACTGCCATTAAAAATCACATCTCCAGATATCAAAATACGACCTTTTCGATAGAAATATACTATATGTCCTGGTGTATGACCAGGGCAATGTATAACTTCAAACGTTAATGATCCTACTTCTATTTTATCACCATCTTCAAGCCAAGTATGGGTAGTAAAATTTGATGATTTATTAATATGTTTGCTTTGGTTTAACATATGTTCTAATAAAAATTTATCAAATTTTTGTGGTCCTAATATTGGGATTTTATAAAATTTACTTATTGCAATAGAGGCTCCAACATGGTCTAAATGACCATGGGTTATTAAAATTTTTAACGGATTGATATTAAGCTCTTGTAATTTATTTTTGATATTGTCAGCATTTCCACCTGGATCAACAATTACAGCTTCACTAGTCAATTTACACCATACAATACAGCAATTCTGCATAAGAGCAGTAACAGGAATGATATAATAATTCATAAGCCCCCATAATACCTGGCGTTTTAATTAAAAAATTTAACTGTTAAGTTCAATATAGTTATATTATAAATGGTTATTTTACTAATAGTTAATTATTTTAATTAGAAAATACTTTTCTAGCTTTGATATCTATTAATATTGGAATACCATTATTAATTGGATATGCCAAAAAATCTCTATTACAGATAAGTTCTTTTAAATTAGTATCATACTCTAACTTATTATTACATACAGGACAAATTATAGTTTCAAGTAAGTAATTGTCCATTTTATACTTCCTAGCATAGATTTTATTTTATTATTTAAATCAGCTTAATATAATACACTAAGCACCAAAATATGTGATCAGTTGTTTTTGTTATAATAAATTAAGTAAATCTATTTTAATATGCAATAATCTTCAAAATATAACCATATATATATAATTTATTAAAAAAAATAAAGAAGAAAAATAGATGCTGCGCTAAAGTGCAGCATCAAACTTGACAATTAAAATAATATTATTCTTATATAACAAATTAATTATACATATTTGCACGATCACGTAGTTCCTTTCCTGGTTTAAAGTGTGGAACATACTTGCCTTCTAGATCTACTTTATCACCTGTTTTAGGATTACGACCTATGCGAGGAGCACGGTAATGTAATGAAAAACTACCAAAACCTCTAATTTCAATTCGTTCACCTTGTGATAATGTAGTAGCCATGTATTCAATTATCTCTTTGACAGCATTTTCAATAGTTTTAATTGATATATGAACATTTTGTCTAGCTAATTTTTCAATAAGTTCTGATTTTGTCATATAATCACCAATTAGCTATAATTAATATTAATACTGAACTAGTATATATTTTTTATTAGGTTAATTATTCATTTTTAGCAGCTTTAAATGCTTCAACCATAACATTAGAGAAATTACTCTCTTCATCATCATTACTACTATTATTGGTTATATTGTCTTTTTCTTCATATTGCTCCTTTATTTTAGTAGATAAAATAACAATACGATTTTTACGATCAATACCAATAATTTTTGCTTCTATTTTATCTCCAACTATATAAGGTATAGTTCCTGTATTATCTTGAGAATTTTCAATAATTTTCAAAGATCCTTCAATGCTATCAGATAATGTTAATGTAACATGTTTAACATCAACTGAAATTACTGTTCCAGTAACAATACTCCCCTTTTTATGCAATGTTATATAATTATGGAAAGGGTCTTCTTCAAGTTGTTTGATACCCAAAGATATACGCTCCCTTTCTGTATCAACTTGTAATACAACAGCAGCAATTTCATCTCCCTTCTTATAATTACGGACTATTTCTACACCGTCGTGGTTTAAATTCCATGAAATATCTGATAAATGTACTAAACCATCAATACCACCATCTAAACCAATAAAAATTCCAAAATCAGTTATCGATTTTATTTTACCTTTAACGCGATCTCCCTTATTATATTTTTCAGAAAATTGTTGCCATGGATTCGGTTTACATTGTTTTAAACCCAGTGAAATACGACGTCGTTCTTCATCAATGTCTAGTACCATTATTTCAACTAAATCATTTATATTAACAACTTTTGAAGGATGTATGTTTTTGTTAGTCCAATCCATTTCAGATATGTGTACTAAACCTTCTACTCCTTCTTCTATTTCTACAAAACATCCATAATCAGTTAAATTAGTAACTCTTCCATTAAGTTTAATACCCTCTGGATACCTATTAGCAATTGCTATCCAAGGATCTTCTCCCAACTGTTTCAAACCTAAAGATACACGAGTTCTTTCTCGATCGAATTTTAATACTTTAACTTTAATTTCATCTCCTACATTCACTATTTCACTTGGATGCTTAACTCTTTTCCATGCCATATCAGTAATATGCAATAAACCATCAACTCCTCCTAAATCTACAAATGCACCATAATCTGTAAGATTTTTAACAATACCTTTAATTTCCATTCCTTCTGATAAATTTTCTAACAATTGATTACGTTCAGCACTATTTTCTGATTCAATAACAGCTCTACGCGAAACAACAACATTATTGCGCTTTTGATCTAATTTTATTACTTTAAATTCAAGATCTTTGCCTTCCAAATGAAACATATCTCTTACTGGACGAATATCCACTAATGAACCTGGTAAAAATGCACGAATACCATTAAGCTCAACAGTAAATCCACCCTTAACTTTGCCATTTATAATTCCTGTAACAATTTTAGAACTTTCATATGCAATCTCCAACATAACCCAAGCTTCATGGCGCTTAGCTTTTTCGCGAGATAAAATGGTTTCACCAAAACCATCCTCTACGGCATCCAAAGCAACATCTATTTCATCACCTACTTGAATTTGTACTTCTCCTGTAATATTCTTAAACTGTTCTATAGGAATTGCAGATTCAGATTTTAATCCTGCGTCTACCATTACTATATCGTTATCTATGGATATTACTATTCCACGAACAATAGAACCTGGTTTTGTTTCTATCTCACCCAGGTATTCTTTAAATAATTGAGAAAAAGATTCAGCCATATTGATAATTTTTAGAACTCTTAATTTTAACTTCCATATGACTTCATGTCTTATGGTGTTGTTTAACATTACCTATACCTAATCCTTGGTATAAGTTATTATCCTTAATTATTAAATATTTTTCCTGAGCATATTGTAGTGTATTATTTAAAACTTGTTTAAAAGAAATATGTTCCGAATTAATAATTAGCGCATCACTAGCAGGTAATAAGGGTGAAATTTTGCGATTATAGTCCCGTTCATCCCTGTCCTTTATTTGATTAAATAATTTTTCAAAATTAACACTAAAACCTTGTTTTTTCAATTGTAACTTTCTACGCTTAGTACGTTCTTCTAAACTAGCATTTAAAAAAATTTTTACTTTTGCATCAGGAAAAATAATAGTACCCATATCACGTCCATCAGCAATCAAACCCGGGGTTTTAAGAAAATCCCGTTGTTTTTGTAATAAAGCATTTCGGATTAAAGGTTTCTCTGCAATATATGAAGATAATTCACTTACTTCTTGTTTACGTATAATTTGAGATATATCCCTATTATCTAAAAAAACTATAAATTTATTGTTCTTATAAACAAAGTTTAAATTAAAATCTATTAATATGTGTTTAATTGATCTTTCTAGTTGTAAAACATTTATTTTTTGCTCTATACAAATAAGAGCTAAAGAACGATATATAGCACCAGAATTTAATATATTCCATTTTAATAATCTTCCTATTGCTTTACACAATGTGCTCTTCCCTACTCCACTAGGACCATCTATAGTTATTACAGGGATAACCAACATATTTATTCCATTTTGTAATCATTTCATAAATGTAATTTTTATGTTATTGCATTTTAAATGAGTTATTGATTAAATAATTTATTTTCGGTATTTCATGATAAATTATTTAATAACAATGGCTAATTTTAGCAAATTCTTTGAAATATTTAGGAAATGTTTTCGTAGTACAACTTGGATCAATAATTGTAACAGATTTGTCCGACAAAGCTATTAGAGAGAAACACATTGCTATACGGTGATCGTTATAAGTGTGAATATTAGCATGAATAATTTTTTTTAACGGTTTAATAACTATATAATCATGTCCCTCTTCAACTTCAGCACCTAATTTACGTAATTCAGTAGACATTGCTAACATTCGATCTGTTTCTTTAATACGCCAATTATAAATATTGCGTATTGTAGTTGTACCTTTAGCGAATAGAGCCATTATTGCAATTGTCATAGCAGCATCGGGAATATCATTTAGATCCATGTTAACAGCCCTTAATTCACCTGCTGTGCAAGATATATAGTCCTTGCCTCTATATATCACGGCACCCATTTTTTCTATTATATCAACAAAACGAATATCTCCCTGTATTGTTTGAGAACCAATCCCCCGTACAGTTACAGTACCGCCTTTAATTGCAGCAGCAGCAAGAAAATAAGATGCAGCTGATGCATCTCCTTCAATTAAATATTCTTTAGGTGAATGATATTGTTGTTTCCCTTCTATAAAAAAATTTCGATAATTTTGATGTTGCACTTCGACACCAAAATCTCTCATTACTTTCAAAGTAATATCAATATAAGGTTTTGAAACCAAGTTGTCTTTAACAGTAATTCTAGTATCTTTTTGAGCTAATGGAGATAGCATTAATAAAGCAGTCAAAAATTGACTAGATAAGCTGCTATCAATTGTAAATTGACCTCCTGCAAAACCACCAAATATTCTAAGAGGTGGATAATTAATATGCTCCAAATAGTCAATTTTAGCTCCACCTTCTCGTAATATCTCTACTAAATGACCTATTGGGCGCTCTTTCATCCTTTTTTCACCAGTTAATATAATATCTTGTGACTCTAAACATAGCATTGCTGTCAATGGTCTCATTACTGTACCGGCATTACCTAAAAATAATTTCAATGAACTAGATGATTTTAAAGGTCCAGAATTACCAATTATTTTACATGTAGTATTATTATCGTATAGTTTATAATGTACTCCTAATTCTTTTAATGCCTCAAGCATATATTTAACATCATCGCTATTTAGTAAATTTTTTAGCTCGGTTGTGCCTTTTGCTACAGCTGCCAGTAATAAAACACGATTAGATATGCTTTTAGAACCTGGAAGATTAACTGTACCATTAACTCGATAAATTGGTTTTAAAGTTATAGAACTATGCATAATACAATCCAAATAAATGTAAATATTACTTATTGTAATTAAATTTTATGAAATTAAATATTTTATTGTTCATTATCCATATTTACTTTCAAAATAGCGCATAAAATCAATTAAAGTATTCACTCCATCTAAAGGCATTGCATTATATATTGAAGCACGTATACCTCCTATAGCACGATGACCTTTTAACGCAATTAAACCTGCTTCAAATGATTTTTTTAAAAACAAATTTTCTAATGAATAATTTGTTAATGTAAAAGTAATGTTCATGTAGGATCGATTTTTTTTAGAAATATTGTTTTGGTACAAATCGCTTTTATCTATAGTTTTATAGAGGATATCTGATTTTTTTTTGTTAATTTTACTCATTTCAAGTAATCCTCCTTGTGCTTTTAACCAACTAAATACTAATCCTGATAAGTACCAAGCAAAAGTAGGAGGAGTATTAAACATAGATTTGTTTTTTGATAAAATATTATAATTAAGTATTGAAGGGAGATAAGGATTTACTCTAATATTTAATAAATTTTCTTTTATAATAACTATGGTAAGTCCAGCAATACCTATATTTTTTTGCGCACTAGCGTAAATTACCCCGTAATTATCAACATTTATAGGACATGAAAGTATAGATGAGGATAAATCAGCTATTATCACCTTATTTTCGAATTGTGGTTGTTCATGTATAGCTATGCCATCAATTGTCTCATTTGGACAGTAATGTAAATATGCTGAATTATCACTAATATTCCAATGTTTCATAGGGGTTATTGCGTGTATATTATTGTTTATATTTTTTACGTTTATAACATTTGGTATACAATATTTTTTGGCTTCTTGGATAGATTTATTCGCCCAATATCCTCCATCAATATAATCAGCACTTAAAAAAGTGCCTAAAAGATTAGCTGGTATTGCAGCAAAATGTGCTCTTGCACCACCGTGACAGAATAGTATTTTATAATTGGATGGTATTTTTAATAGTTCTCGCAGATCTTGAATAGTTTTTTCAGCCATATTTATAAATTCTTTACTGCGATGACTGATTTCCATTACAGACACCCCTATATTTTTCCAATTTAATAGTTCTTCTTTTACTCTAGAAAGAACTTCTGTTGGTAACATTGCAGGACCTGCACTAAAATTATATGTTTTTATCATGATTCTCTACTAAATATACTAATATATTGTTCTTATGAAATTATTTTTGTGTTTTATAATAAAATTACTTATATAATAATAACTAATAAAACCATATGTTTTTTATATATATCATAAATTACTATTCTAAATTCATCAGATTGCTTTATGATTTATAATAAAGAAAATTTTATTATAGATTTTATTTCACTTGATAAATATTATTTAATATATTGATTTTATATTATTCATATACGAAATTAAAACATTGGGTATCATAATACTACCATCTATCTGTTGATAATTTTCCATGACTGCTGCTAACGTTCTACCTACTGCTAGAGCTGAACCATTTAAAGTATGAGTTAATAAAATTTTTTTATTTCTTTCCTCACTACGATAACGTGCTTTAATTCTACGAGCTTGAAAATCTGACATATTTGAACAGGAAGAAATTTCTCTGTAGGTGTTTTGTGCTGGAAACCAGACCTCTAAATCATATGTTTTAGTGGCTCCAAAACTCATATCTCCAGCACATAACAATATCTTACGGTACGGTAAATTTAATAATTGCAATACTTTTTCTGCATGTTTTGTTAATTCTTCAAGAGCATCAACAGATTTTTCTGGTTTAACAATTTGAATCAATTCAACTTTATCAAATTGATGCATTCTAATTAATCCACGTACATCACGTCCATAAGAACCTGCTTCAGATCGAAAACAAGGTGTATGTGCAGTAAGTTTAATCGGTAGGTTTTCTTCATTAAAAATCTTGTTTTTTGCAAAATTAATTAAAGGTACTTCAGAAGTAGGTATTAGAGAATATTTTTTAATTGCTGATTTGTTTTTCAGTATGTTAATATGAAATATATCATCTCCGAATTTAGGTAATTGTCCTGTACCATATAGACTATCTTGATTAACAATATATGGAACATAGGTTTCTAAATATCCATGTTGATTAACATGTAAATCAATCATGAATTGACCTAATGCACGATGTAAATAAGCAATTTTACCTTGCATAACTACAAATCTAGCACCAGTTATCTTTGATGCAGAAGCAAAATCAAGTCCATTATTAATTGCTCCTAATTCAACATGATCTTTTATATTAAAATTAAAATCACGCAGTTTACCCCAGTAACTAACTGTAATGTTTTTATGTTTATTACTTCCGCTCGGAACTTCCTCTGAAGGTAAATTAGGAATTTTTAACGAAAAATCTTTTATTTGATCTTCAATATCTTTTAATTGTGATTTTTTATAATCTAATTGAGATTTTAACAATTTTATTTCTTGACATAATTTGTTAATGTTTTCACCACTTCTTTTAATTTTTCCTATGTTTTGAGATTTTATTTTATATTGTATATTTAGTTGTTCGTTTTCTACTTGCAAATTTTTACGATTGTTTTCAAGAGCAATAATTTTATTTGAATCTAGAACAAATCCTCTTCTTATTAATTTTTTTGCAACTATGTATGGTTCCTTGCGCAATAGATATGGATCGAGCATAACATAACCTATATGTTTAAATTATATTGATATTATTTTTAAATAAAAACCCATTTTATAATATATTACCGATATATTATATTGCTTAAAATATTATAATTCATAATTGTTTTTCAATATTAGATTCTATCAACCAAATACATTTATCTAGATCACGAGATAGAGATATTAATATATCATTCGTCACTAAATCTTGTATATTATTTATTTCTTTAATATTATTTGTTGTTATATTGTTATAACGTCTAATGAGTTCATTTAAGTGATTTTGTATATTATCGATATTTATTGGGTAACTTTTTAATGATGTTTGATTATAAACCGTTTGTAGAGTACCTAATGCAATGCCGTTTAATTGAACAATACGTTCAGCGACAATATCTTGATGTTTAATTATAATATCATAACAATCGTCTAACATTTTATGTATTGCTATAAAATTAACTCCTCTTATATTCCAATGTGCTTGTTTAGTCATTAAAGATAAGTCAATTAATTCTGCCAATAATAAATTGAGTTTATTAATTATGTGTATTTTTTCATTGGTATCAATATGACTACAAGTATAAATTAAATCAGAAGATAAACAATCATGATCTGTATGCTTAATATTTTTCATTGTTTTCCTCATTATAAATAGTTGAACATCATTATTTAATTAATAATGCTAGAAAATTATTGATAAAAATCTATAAAACATTAATATATAGATTATATATTGTTTAAAATTAAATTTTATTTTTTATAAAAAGTATTCTTATAATGTATTTAAAAAATTATTTATTGTTTCAACAAGATAGAAATTATTAATTATTACAATAATATATTTCCGTTATTTAAAACATCCTTATCATCTAGCTAAAAGTTAAGCAATCTATTTCTATAGATTATATTATAGTTATTTGTTATAGGAAATATTACTAAATATGTAAAGTACATGATTTCTGGTTTTATTAACTTTTGTAGATGGTTACATTTAGTTATTTGAGTTATTTTACTGAGTAGTTAAAGATTATATAAAACAAAGATAAATTAATATTTACAATACGTGAAAAATAATTGCATAAACCTTATAAATATAAAAAATAATTAATTTGTAACCATTTAATTAATTTATCACATTTTAATTAAATGAAAATACATTTTTATTTCTTTGAGGTTAATTATGAAAAAATATGCATATTCTTTTGTATTAGCTTGCATAATGTTTTTATATATCAATGTATCACATGCACATATTGCAATAATTGGTGGAGTTGCTCATGGTAGTTCTAAAAAAATGCCTATTGACTCAAGTGGTGTGAATTTAAAATATCGTTATGAACATGAGATTTATCCCATTAGTTGGATAAATTCCTTCATGTATACCAGTATTAATAAGTTTCAAGATAATTTTTACCTAAAAAGTCAATATTATAGTATTTGTACAGGTCCTTCATTTCGTTTAAATAATTGGTCTAGCATTTATGGTGGTTTAGGTTTGGGCTATGGTAAATTTCAAAGTAGACATACAGTTGTAATAAACAATAAATTTTTGTTTTCCAATTTCGGGCCTTCATTGATGATGGGAATCCAATTTAATCCTACAAAAAATTTCTTTATTGACTTAGGATATGAAGCCGGTATCATGAAAGATAATAACATCAATAATGTTGTTGCTGGTATAGGTTATAGTTTTTAGTTTTATCTTTATGATTTGAAAATTAAAGACGGTATATAAAACCGTCTTTATAAATAGTTTATTATATTTTGTGAATATATATTTCTGTTAAGATTTATATTTTTTGTTTTTGCAGTATATTATTTTAAAACAAACTAACTTATAAATGAATAAACATATTGAAAATTAATCATAATATTATTAATAATTTGATTTTAGCCATAATAGTAATAATGACTATTATAGTAGTTACGTTATTAATTTTTAAAATTAATAAATTAACTTTTAGTACTATCTGTTGATTAACTAATCATTAACAATGATTTTTTACTTAATATCATGATATTATAATAGGTTAGAAATAATTTCTATTATTTATAAATAATTAAACTATTATTAGTTTGGATACTTATAATTATTAAATTTATTAAAAGTAATATTATCATCATTGATAACATGTATTGCTATTTTAAGAATTTTTTTTATATTAGAATAAATAATCAATATAATTTATATTATTTGATTAAATCAAGGAAGTTGTTTATTTAATATAACAAATAAATTTTACTATAGCAGATATATTCAATTATTGAAAATACAATGTAATGTATGTGTAATGTAATGTATGTGTATAGCATTAATAATTAGTTCTATTATATATATAAAAAAATTAAAACAACTATATAGATATTTATTTTTAATAACAGTAAAATTATTTCTATACTAAAAGCAATATTGACAATTATCAGAAACAAAATAAAATATATTGCTATGAGATTATTACAACTATATTTAATTAATATGATTGATGTATAGAGTTTGATGGAATACATAAATACATAATATAGGCATATTAATAAGATTATTATGGACATCATGCAAATAATCTATTTTAGTATATTTTTAATATAAATTTGACAATTAATATTACAAAGTTATGTTTGAATTGTTCAAAGGGGTTAGAGTTGATAATTATGTTGTAATATGATGTTATCAATTAGAAGAAATTTTATAAAAAACAGTAAATATTGATACATATTATGCAATATGTATTTTGTATGTATTTAATATAATTATGAAGACAATTTATAAAATTTAAATTAAATAATTTATTATAGTCATTATTAATAAATAAAAAAAGAAGATAATAATTTTTATAAAATTATTTACTAAATATTAGAAAAATAGATTTTAAAATTAATGTAATTTATAATCCTCTATTAATAATTAATTTTAATTAATTTAAAGTTCAATTTTCAAAGAAGACATGTTAAATATGGTTAATATGTTTTATTTTCTAAAAGAATTTGTAATATACTTATTTTATAATTAATTAAATATTATAATATTTAATTAATTAAAATCTATTAATAAATAATAAATTCTATAATTTTTATAGAATAAGATTTGTATCTTATCACAATTAGATGAATATTATTGATAAAAATTTAATTACACTCCTAATTTATAATAAAGGATATTATTATGAGTGATCCATTTAAAATTTTAAATAACATTCGTACATTACGAGCTCAAACTCGTGAACTTCCATTAGCCGATTTAGAAGAAATTTTAGAAAAACTAACCGTTGTAGTAACTGAACGTCGTGAAGAAGCAGAAACAGAAGAAATACAAAATCGCGAGAAAGAAGAAAAATTATCTAAATATCGTAAAATGTTATTAGAAGACGGAATTGATCCCAGTGAACTGTTAGGATTAATAGAAATAGACAAAAAAAGAAACAAGCGCATTCCAAGACCAGCAAAATATTCCTATATAGATGAAAATGGTATTCAGAAATTATGGACAGGTCAAGGAAGAACACCTCTAGCTATTAAAAAAGCTATAGCAGCAGGAAAAAATCTAGAAAGCTTTCTTATTATTGATTGACTTCTATGAAATGAAATCAATTATAATAGCTAAGGCTAAGAGCCCTCCTGAGAGATTTGTATTTAATACATGATATCTGATGGATAATATATAGTGAATATTTTACAAAACATGTGATTTCTAAAAACATCAAACTTTAATACCAGGAAACTGTATTAAAGTATATACAATAATTAATGTAATTCATATGGTTATGATATTATTCATGTAAAGCATGTTTACCAAACATAATTTGTTTGTCAATAAATATAATTAAAATTAATTACATACTGTACAATTGTTATCCTTATTAATTTTTATTTGGTTAAATTCTAAATTAAATCCATCATAGATAAGTAAACTTGATGTAAATTGATTGCCATAGTTAGTTAATAATTTAAGTGCTTCTAATGACTGCATAGCACCAATTACACCAACAATAGGGGACATTATTCCTTGTCCTATGCAATTATAATCGATATGATTAAAAAAACGGCTAATACACCGAAAACATGGATTATCTGGTAACCAATTAAAAGTACTTAGATAACCCTCCATACGAATAGCAGCTCCAAAAACTAATGGGATTTTAAAAACAGAACATAAATAGTTAATTTGTTCACGAGTAGTGATATTATCACTGCAATCAATAATTACTGTTTGTCTCCTAATAATTTCTAATATATTATCTTTTTCTAATTTATCATTAACTACATTGATTATACAATGTGGATTTATTTTAGATAAATCTTCAGCAGCAGAATACACTTTAGATCTATTAATATCAATATCATGATGTAAAATTTGACGTGATAAGTTAGATAACATTACAGTATCATAATCAATTAATGTAATTTCTCCTAAACCTGATGCTACAATATAAAGAGCTGCTGTACAACCTAATCCACCTAAACCAATTATGGCTACTTTACTAGACTTTATTTTCTTTTGGCCTTCAAAATTGAACCTGTCTAATTTGATTTGTTCAATATAACGTAATATTTCTTCTTTATTTTTTATGATTTTAAACTCATTTCTCAAGTAACATATTAAAAGGTTCTACTTCTACCCAATCACCAGCTTTAACATTACCTTGTTCACAACCTAATATAATAAAACAATTAGCTTTTGTAAAAGAACTAAAAAAATGTGAATTTTGAACTCCAGTACTACAAACTTGCATTTCATGTTTATCGCTTTGAACCAAATAGCCTCTCTGAAATTCAATAAAACCTGGAGATTTTTTTAAATTTGTTGCAGTGCGAACTTTGTACCTTTTTTTAAAGATAGAAGGATAATTTTGCCCTTGACATTTAGAGATAAAAGGTTGTGCTAACTGATAAAATGTTACAATAGCTGAAACAGAGTTACCTGGTAATCCAATAAACCAACTTTTATCTAAATGTCCAAATGCGAAAGGTTTACCAGGTTTTATAGCTACTTTCCAAAAAATAATTCTCCCCATTTCTTCTAATACGGTCTTCATAAAATCAGTTTTACCGACAGAAAGGCTACCGGTAGTAATTACTATATCAGAAGATATATCAGCCTCTTTAATAACATAACGTATATCATTAATATTATCTTTAATAATTCCAAAATCTATAACTTCACAGCCTAATTTCTTTAACATTAATGAAATAGCAAAACGATTAATATCGTATAATTTATTATTAAAGTTTATCTTTTTACCAATATATTGCAATTCATCACCGGTAGAAAAAATTGCAACACGAAGTTTACGTACTACATTGATACTAACAATACCCAGTGATGCAATTAAAGATAACTCTGTAATACCAAGTTTTACACCTTTATCAATCACAACATCACCAATTTTAATATCTTCACCAACTAAACGAATATTTTGTCCTAAAATAACTGGTTTATTAATAAAAATATTATTATTAATAATTTTAACATCTTCTTGTTTTATTACTGCTTCGCAGCTCTTTGGTATTTGTGCTCCAGTCATTATACTTATTGCACTATCATTTGGCCAATTTCCAATAAATGGTTTACCAGCTAATGCATCACCACAGACTTTTAATAAATTATTCATTTTCATATCATGAGATTTTATAGCATAACCGTCCATTGCTGAACTATTAAATGAAGGTAAATCAATAGGTGATATCAATGATTCAGATGTAATACATCCTAAAGCATCTACAATTGGCAAACATATATAATTAGTTACTGGATAGGCGTGTGATAGCATTGTTTTGCGAGCATTTTGGAATGACGTTAATTTTTTAATAGAGTTTTTCATCATAATGTAGCAAAATCGCGTTATAAAACATAACAATTACAAAACTAAAAGACTTGATTAAAATAAAAATTTTTAAAAACATGCTGTTTTAAATATTTAAATAATTTTCTAACTATTACCATTTAACAACAAAATTATTTTAATGATATTGTCAATATTATAAGCATCTAATTTTAATTAATGTATACATATATAAATATTATATTCAAAACATATTGTTCCGCTCTAATATTATAGAACTATAATTAATAGTTATTAGTTATGAACTAATATAATGTTAAACATATAAATTATGTATTATTTTTCTATTATATTAATACTAGTTATTTGTTGATTTAATTTATTTGTTTAATCTAATTATAAATACAAATATCAATTTATAAATACAAATATCAATTTATTGAATCAAATTGATTGAATCAAATTAAATAATTTAATATTTTTAAATTTTACTAATTGTAAAAATTTTGCTTAAATTATAAAATGAGTACTAAAATAATACATTTAACCAATTAAAACAATTAAACAATAATCAATAAACTTTAAATAAAAGATTAGATGAATTTTTGAAAAAACACA
Organism: Candidatus Pantoea edessiphila; assembly: GCF_002933335.1. Taxonomy (GTDB): domain Bacteria; phylum Pseudomonadota; class Gammaproteobacteria; order Enterobacterales; family Enterobacteriaceae; genus Pantoea_C. Next base: position 305,307 of record NZ_PDKS01000001.1, read on the forward strand.
TGATAAATATTAAAAATATTTTTCTTATAATAGCTTTTGTTATAGAATCATTTTACTTACTTACTTGCCCCTTTAATGTTTATGCTAAAGAGGAATTGCCAGTAGCTCCTAAAATGAACGCTAAGGCTTGGGTTCTTATTGATTATTCTAATGGAACAGTATTATCGGAATTTAATTCTGATAAAAAGCTTAATCCAGCTAGTCTAACTAAAATGATGACTAGTTATGTAATAGGTCAAAAGATAAAAGAAGGTAAAATAAAATATGAAGACATAGTAACAATAAATAAAGATGCATGGGCACCAGGTAATCCATTATTGCAAGGTTCATCATTAATGTTTATAAAACCTGGTGATCAAGTATCTGTCTATGATTTAAATAAGGGTGTTGCTATTCAATCTGGTAACGATGCTTGTATAGCATTGGCAGATTATATAGGAGGGAGTCAAAATGCATTTGTTGATTTAATGAATTATTATGTAAAAGTATTAGGATTAAAGAACACTCATTTTATGACAGTTCATGGTCTTGATTCTGATGGACAATATAGTACTGCTCACGATATGGCTATCATTGGTCAAGCATTAATCCGAGATGTTCCTAAAGAATATGAATTAAATAAAGAAAAAGAATTTACTTTTAATCACATTAAGCAAATCAATAGAAATAAATTACTTTGGAGTAATGTTTTAAAAGTTGACGGTATTAAAACTGGTCATACATTAGGAGCTGGAAATAACTTAGTAGCCTCTGCTGTGGACAATAACACTCGTTTAATTTCTGTTATACTAGGAGCGCCAAACGATCCTGTCCGTTTTACAGATAGTGAAAGATTATTAATATGGGGTTTTAATTTCTTTGAGACCGTAAATCCTATAAAAGCAAATGTACCCTTAACAAGTAGAAGAGTGTGGTTTGGAAAATCTAGTAAAGTTAATATTGGTATTAATAATGATGTATCCTTAACTATAATCAAAGATCAAAAACAAGATGTTAAAATAAACTTTAGTCTAAATTCAGAACGCTTGGATGCTCCTTTAAAAAAGGGTCAAATAATTGGGAAGGTTGTTTTTAAAATCCAAGATAAAGAAGTAGACGATTGTCCATTGGTAGTGCTTAATGAAGTTAAGAAAGGAAATTTTTTCAGCAGATTTATAGATTTTATAATCATCAAAATTAATACTTGGTTTGGTCTTTCACTCTAAATCTTATTAAATACATTAAATAGTGAATACATCCATTAATTTATGTTGGATATTTTATAATTGAGTACGGTAATATATTGATTGATAAATTAATTTATAATTTGAATTTTTTTATTAAATGTTATAAATAAATGTTAAACGAGTAGTATTTATAAAATATTTAACGTTAGATTTTATGGATATCAAATAAATTCAACAACTATTAATTTAATTTGTAATTACCATTTCATTTGTTGTTTTGCTTCTTAAAGTATTAGTTATGCACAATATCAAGCAATTATTGCTTCGATTCAAACAGCTTCTACATTTGGATCTTTACAGTATTTCTCTATTATATATGTTACAGATAAATCATTGCTTTTATACATTAAATATTTATCTAACAATCAAAAATGGATAATCCTAATATGCCAAATTTTGCTCCTCCTTTAATAGACATTTATAAATTTGTAATAACGCTAAACATTGTAGATATATTGAATAACTTATTATTGGCTAGATTGATACTGTAATTATTGCATAAAACGCAATATTTATTACAGACTATTTGAATTTAGGTGCTTTTCTTATAGGTGGTATTTGTAACAATATTTACAAAACGATTAAATTATTAAATTTGCCGAAATTCATGTTACTATTATTTAGGTTATCCAAAATATGTTCCTGAAATTAAATTTTGTATACTACCGGCAACTATTTTATATAAAAATTATGTATCATATAATAGACCAAAACACACTTGGAAATATACAACATAAACATTAAAAATCGTTATAGCAGTAGCAAAGTTAACAAACGTAAAAATATAATGTGAAATCAATTAATGCAAAAATTAATCATGAGAAAGATCTGATTAATTATGCTTTAAATTTCTAAAAAACAAGGTTGGTCAATATATTAATGAGAAATATAACCAATTAAGGAATTAAAAGATGAAAATAGCTATTTTATCTCGAGATAGAACATTGTATTCGTGTTGTCGTTTAATTAAAATGGCTGAACATAGAGGTCATTATGTACAAGTTATTGATCCTTTATTGTGTAATTTGCAAATCAATGCGATTCATCCATCTATTTATTACAATGGGCAATTGTTAGATCATTTTGATGCAATTATTCCACGTATAGGAATATCTAGCTATTTCTATGGAATAAATTTATTACGTCAATTTGAAATTTGCGGTAGTTATTCATTAAATAAATCAATTTCTATATCTAAAGCACATGATAAGCTACATTCTTTACAATTATTGTCGGAAGCAGGTATTGATATTCCAATAACTAGTTGTGTTTCTTGGTTTCAAAAAACTGAGCAATTAACTGATTTAGTAGGTGGTGTACCATTAATAATAAAATTAGTAGAAGGATCTCAAGGAGTTGGTGTAATAATAGCTGAAACTTATAGAGCAGCAGAAAGCATAATTGATGCTTTTCGTATTATGAATGCTAATATTTTAATACAAGAATTTATTAAAGAAGCTAATGGTTGTGATTTGCGTTGCTTAGTTCTTGATAAGAAAGTAGTAGCTTCTATAGAACGAAAATCTAAAGAAGGAGATTTTCGTTCTAATTTACATCAAGGAGGAAAAGCTTATCATGTAGATATAACAGAAAAAGAACGTTTCATAGCGATAAAAGCAGCTGAAATTCTTAATCTTGAATTAGTAGGAGTTGATATTATAAGATCTAATAGAGGACCTTTAATTACAGAAATCAATATTTCTCCTGGTTTAGAAGGAATCGAAAATATAAGTGGATTGAATATTGCTGGAAAAATAATTGATTTAATTGAAAAAAAATATCTTGATATTTAATGAGATAATTTTTATAAATCCAATCATTAAATAAATTTTATTATAAACTAATGCATAATTAACGGCTACGAAATGTAATTCTCCCTTTACTTAGATCATATGGAGTTAATTCGACAGTTACTTTATCTCCTGTCAAAATTCTAATATAGTTTTTCCTCATTTTTCCAGAAATATGTGCAGTTACTATATGTCCATTGTCAAGTTCCACACGGAACATTGTATTAGGTAATGTATCTAATACAGTACCCTGCATTTCAATATTATCTTCTTTTGACATAAAATATTCCTAATATTTAGTGTTTGTTCTATTAAAAGCAAACCAAAATTAAATTATTTAATAACAGCTAAATAGTTATGTAGCTAAAATAATTTGCCATATTTTACATATGGTTCTCATTTCTTTAATAAACTGTCTAAGTAACGTTCAACATCAAGTGCAGCCATACATCCAGTACTAGCTGAAGTGATTGCCTGTCGATAAATACTATCTGTTACATCACCAGCAGCAAATACTCCTGGAATACTAGTTTTGGTTGAATTACCATTAATTCCTGATTGAATTTTTATATATCCGTTTTCTAATTCTAATTGATTATTTAAAAAACTCGTATTTGGGATATTACCAATTGCAATAAATATTCCTGTAACATCTAAAACTTTATCTTGTTGTATATCTAAATTAGAAACTAATTTTATTCTATTAACTCCTAGTTGATTTCCTAAGATTTCTTTTACTACATAATTCATATGCAGTAAAATTTTACCTTCTTTTATTTTTTTCATTAAGCGATCAATCAATATTTTTTCGGCATTAAAAATATTACGACGATGAATTACATGTACTTTAGATGCTATATTAGATAGGTATAGTGATTCTTCGACAGCAGTATTTCCTCCTCCAACCACTGCTACTGTTTGATTTTTATAAAAAAAACCGTCACATGTTGCACAATATGATACACCCTTACCTATAAATTGTTTTTCTGATTCTAAACCGATATGACGAACAGATGCTCCCGTTGCTATTATTAAGGCATCACATTTATATTCATAATTTCCTAATAAATGAAAAGGTCTATTACTTAAATCAATATTTTCAATATGATCAAAAATAATTTCTGTATTAAATTTTTTAGCGTGTTGATACATACGTTCCATTAATAATGGACCAGTTAAATTAGAGTGATCACCTGGCCAATTTTCTACTTCTCTGGTGTTAATTAGTTGCCCTCCTCTATTAATACCAGTAATTAAAACTGGATTAAGATTAGCACGAGCAGCATAAATAGCGGCTGTATAACCAGCAGGACCAGATCCTAAAATTATTAGTTTATAATTTTTTTGTATTGTCATTTAATACTCGATAAATCAACAAAATGAATTCATATTAAAATTATCAAGATGATAACATAATCTATATTATTTATTACATATAAACTTTTATATATTACTCACACTAATAAAAAATAAAACATTATCTAGTAGCCTATAATATTATAAATATTTAATAATATCTCTAAATAAAATTTATATAATTCTATATGATGTACAATACAGATTAAGATTATTGTAATAAGAATTATTGTAATTAATAATACACATTTTGCCCTTGCTAATTTTGTATAGTATATCATTTTATGATTGATTATCCAAATATCTTTATTTTTTTTTATTCTAAATAAACAACATGTTGTAATTTATATACTATAATTGCATGTTTTCAATAACTGATTATAATTATAAATGAAAAATTGTACGAAAAAATCATTTTAAATTTATTTTTTTAAAAAATTTAAATGATATAAAATAATCATTTAGTACGAAATATCACTACATGATAATTACACAGTATAACATTATTGATATAAATAATATCTGCTACATCGATACATTATCAATAATTATTTTTTGTTAAAGTAAACAATAAAATTAATAATTTTTATTAATCAAAAAAATATTTTGATAAGTACTACACTCACAAGTCGAATGATAAGTAAATCATATAAACTAAATAAGGATAATTCGTAATCTGTATGTATTATTAATAAATGACCTAATTAAATGTTTGCTACAGGAGAAGTAGAATTTTGCACTTAAATATTAGAGGATTAATAAGTCAATATGGATATTTAGCGCTGTTTATTGGGTCTATAGCGGAAGGAGAAACTTTTACACTAATAGGTGGTATTACAGTTCATGAAGGATTATTGAATTTTACAGGAGTAATACTATCAACTATGTTCGGAGGCATACTCGGAGATCAATTACTTTATTGGATAGGACGAAAATATGGAACAAGAATAATACAAAAATTAAAAAAATATAAAAACAAAGTAATTAAAGCAAGAAAATTAATAAAAAGACAGCCTGTCTTATTTGTTATTGGGGTTAGATTTATGTATGGTTTTCGTATTATTGGTCCTATTATTATAGGTGCAAGTCGTTTAAATTCAATGAAATTTTTTATATTAAATGTGGTAGGAGCTGCTATATGGTCAATTATATTTATAACTATTGGCTATTATGCAGGAGGTGTTGTTATACCTTGGGTATATAAAATTGATCAGCATATAAAATATATATTATTGATATCTGTTGTTATAATATTTTTATCGATAATAAGTTATACTATTTATTCATTGTTTTATAAAAAATATAAATAAACTATTTTATTTAAGATATCAACTTAAGTATATTTCATTAGTTTTATCAAGTAAAATTCAAAATCATTTTTTTTATTATCTATCATTATAAATGATATCAAACAATATTCAAAATAACTATGAATATTTAATGATATCAAACAATTTCACAATAACTATGAATATTTAATGAATAATAGTTAATTATATACAATAAGTTTCATATTTTGAGGATAGTTTTATCTCCCTCTCCCCATGTATTTAATTATAGGAGATAGGGAGTACAATTATTTACTTATTACGATCTCCGAAAATTCTAAGCAATAAAGTAAATAGATTAATAAAATCTAAATATAAAATAAGAGCACCTACTATCGAATTACGGCGCAAACTGTTGTTATCATTTATATCGATTTGATTAGCAATAATTTTTAGCTTTTGAGTATCATATGCTGTCAAGCCAACAAATAGTAAAATACTAATACATGTTAAAAGCCAAGTTAATAAAGAATTTTTTAAGAGAATATTTATTATTGAAGATATTAAAACACCAATTAGACCCATAATTAATATATTGTTGAAACTACTCAAATCTCTTTTAGTAGTGTAACCATAAATACTCATAGTACCAAACATCATGGAAGATATACAAAAGGTAGTAACAATAGAAGAATTAGTATAGAATAAAAAAATGCACGACATGACTAATCCAGTCAGCATAGAATAAAACATAAACATCCCTGTAGTTACTGCGCTACTAAAGTTAATTATTGAATTAGAAATAAAAATAGATAAAAATAATTGTATAATAACTAATGAAAAAAAAATATTTTTATTACCAAAAATAAAATTTATTATTGGACTATGAGCAGTTAACCAAGCGACAAAGGATGTTAGTATTAAACCACATGCCATCCATCCATATACTTGAGTCATATAAATATGTAGTTCTCTTGATGATTGCTGTACAATTGAATCACTTTGTGAGTATCGATGCATGACTTATACCTCTTTCAATAAAGATAAAAATATCATTGTTAAGTAACAATTTACTTTACTATATAAAGATGAGTTTTCTTTATATAAGATAAACGATTAATAACAATCTTTAATTAAGTGTTATAAAAATTATGTTGTTTATTAATAGAACAATAATTTGTGAACTAAAGTATCATTTTATTTAACTCCTAATATCAAATGATTTAGATTAATCGTATTATTTTATATTTGTCTTAAGAAAGAGTTGTCTATTCAACAAATTTTGTATAAAAATAAAATTTTATTATATAAAATAATTGCTGATTATATTAAAAAATAACTTCCACATTGATAGTTTTAAGGTTATATATAAGTACTAAAGAATAAAATATAATCTCTATATACTATAATTAATGCCAACGAACTATCGCATCATAATCACTATTACACACATCAATCCAACGATTACCAAATTCTGTTTTTTCATTTTTCCAAAATAATGCACGAGTTTTTATATGATCTATAATAAATTCCACAGCATTAAAAGCTTCACTGCGATGAATACTATTGATACCAATAAAAACAATCTCATTACCAGGTATTAGCTTTCCAATACGGTGAATAACCCTAATACGTTGTAAAAACCACCGTTTTCGGGTGTTATCAATAATTATTTGCAAAACTTTTTCTGTCATACCTGGATAATATTCTAAAGTTAACTCTTTTACTTTATCACCAAGATTATGGTTACGCACTTTTCCAATAAAAATCACTGTTGCACCTTCTTCTAAAGAATTACTTAACCAACAATATTCTTTTCCTATATTAAAAGGTTTTTTATTAATACTAATTTTAGTCTCCATTTTAACCTCCTGTCACTGGTGGGAAAAAAGCTACTTCGTCACCTGAATTAAGAGGATGATTTAAGGAAACTAATGTATGGTTTACTGCTACTAATAATGTATTAGAATTAAGTGCAATTTTCCAAAAAACACCTTTTTGAGATAATGCTAAAATCAAAGAACTAATATTCTCATGTTTTTCTAATATATTTATTGATTTAACTCCTATTAGCTCACGAATTCGAGCAAAAAAAAACACTTTAATCATAAATTAAATCCACTCAATCATGTTTTTGTAATTTGCTGAAATAAATTTCAACAAATTACAAACAATTAATTTTTAAATATTATGGCAAATTTTTTAATAAAAATTGACATTAATATTAGATATATTTTAGATAAACATCATCAATGAATAATAATATAATATCATATAATTAATTAAATTTTAAACTTAAGTATGCTATATTATATCTCATTATGTTTATGATGATATTTAGAAATACTAATCAAAACTGAAAAATATTTATTTACTTTTCTGTCATATAAAATCAGATATTTTATAATTGAAATTTATCTCAAAATTCAAAGATAAATATTGTTTTTAAATGAAATACTTTATAACATCTGTTATTTGTAATAACAACAAATAATATGCATATATTTTAACATATATTAAATATTAATCTAATTAAAATAATTATAATTATTATCTAATAATATACTATATTTCTGGAAGTATTAAACAATCATTATAATCTATAGCGTATTCGTTTAATGATTCAAGATAAGGTATTATCCCTAAACATGGTTTTGGTAACATTTTCATTAGAATGCTAATATAATCATCATAGTATTGATCAGCAGGAATGATGGTATTAGCAATCCATCCTGCAAGTTTTAATTTTCGATATTTTATTGCTTCAACAGTAAGAATAGCATGGTTAATACAACCTAGTTTAATTCCAACTACTAATACTACTGGAATTTGTTCTATAGATACCCAATCTGCATATGTGTGATTATTAGAAATAGGTGTGTACCAACCACCTGCACCTTCTATAAATATCCAATTAGCTAATTTTTTTAATTCTGACAATCCATTAGATAAAGTAGAAAACAATATTGGATTGTTTTCTCTAATACTAACTATATGCGGTGAAGTAAGTTCAAGAAAAGGTAATGGATTTATTTGAGAATAATTTAATGATACGCTACTATGTTTTTGTAAGATTAGCGCATCATTGTTACGAATTCCTTCTGAAGTAATCTTACAACCACAAGCAATTGGTTTATATCCTGCAGTACAATATCCAAAGTTGTTAGCTAGCTGAATTAATAAACTACTTGATATAGTCTTTCCAACTTCAGTATCAGTACCAGTAATAAATAAACATCTCATAAATCAGTTACTCCATAAATTAAATTATAACTAAGCCGAAAACCGTATTTATCACGTGGCCAATATTTTCCTAATTTATCCAAATTATTACGAGTTAATACAATAATATTTCGACCTTTGTGTACATGTGTAGCTCCTATACCTTTTAATGAACGCATAGCACTAAGTACGGTAGGGAAATGCATAATCACAACTTGCGAATGACATATTATATTTTGCATATGACAAATTTTAAATATTTCTTTTCTGCTAAGAAATTGGTTAACATGATTATATTGATCTAAATAGGACCAAGCAATATTTAGTTCTTTTAAAGAACCATCGCTAATTGTAGAAAACAACATATATCCACTTGGCTTCAATGCTTGATTAAATCTATTTAATACTGTACTTAAATCACTACTCCATTGTACAGCTAGATTACTCCACACTATATCTAAAGTACCATTTGCTATTGGTAGGTAATCAATATCACCTGATACGTAATAATTTGCACTGTTTTTTATTTTTGCTTGTTTCAACATTTCAAGAGATAGATCTAATGCTATTACATATTTCCCTCTATTACGCCAAATGCGGCTATACCAACCAGTTCCACATCCTGCATCAAGTACTATTCGACCAGAGCAAGCAGGCGCTAACTCTAATAATGCATCTCCACTAAATCTTTGTAGTGATGCATAATTATCATAATTAATTGCTGCTCGATCAAAAGCTTTTGCTATTGCTTGTTTATTAACGAGCAGCATGATTTAAAGCCTCCAATAAAATATCTATATCTTCAAACTTATGCACAGCAGATAAAGTAATACGTATACGTGTAGTACCAGTTAATACAGTTGGAGGTTTTATTACGTTTACCCAACATCCGGCTTTCGCTAATTTCATGGATATGACTTTGGCATTGCAAATATCTCCTATAATCAATGGTTGAATAGCGCTATTTGATGATATTATTTTCCAGGGCGTAGACTTTATGCCCATTTGAAAATACTTTATATTTTCATTAAGACGATAACGTAGATATTTACTTTTTTTAACCAAATTCAAAGCTGTTTGTAAAGCAAATGCTTGAGCAGGAGGCATGCAAGTTGAATAAATCAAATGTTTTGAAAATTGTAAAAAATAATCAGCAGTATCTTTTTCACATAATAAAGCACCTCCGCTGATACCAAATGCTTTACTAAACGATATTGTTAATAATTCAGGTTTAACACCTTCAGACCAACAACTACCACGTCCTTCATCCCCAATAATTCCAATGCCATGAGAATCATCTACTAGCAACCAACTTTTGCTTTCTTGAGCAGTTTTATAAATAATTTTCAATGGTGCTTTATCGCCATCCATGCTAAAAATTCCTTCAGTTAATACTAGTTTTTCACCAGCACAAGAAATATTTAAATAAAACATTAAACTTTCCATTATATTATGATTAAAACGATATAACTTAGCAGGGCTATGCGTTACTGCATCAACTAATGAAGCATGAATTAATTTATCAGCTATGATATGATCGTTTTTTTTAGCTAGTAAATTAATTACAGCTTGATTAGCATTAAAACCAGAAATAAATAATAAAGCACGTGAATAACCTAGCCAATCAGCTATTTGCATTTCCAAATCTGCATGATATTTACTAAAACCAGTGATATGACCAGAAGCAGAGGCACCTACACCTGCTAAAGACATGCCTTGATTCCAACTTTTGATTATTAAAGGATGGCGATTAAGTCCAAGGTAATCGTTACTAGAAAAATTAATATAAATTTTTTTTCCTACTCTAAGTAAACGAGTATTATTCTCATCTATAATATATCGTTCACGCCATTTGTCAGTAAACATTTGTATAGATAAATATTTATGAATTCTTTGTTCCCAGCTCATTACAATCCCGCATCATAAAATTGTTTTTTAGTAGATAATGTTAAATTATTATTTTGTTCAAATGTATTATGCTCTGTTTTAAGACCTAATTTGCGAAATAAAACAATATCCTTATCTTCTTTATTATTAGATGTTGTAAGTAATTTACAACCATAAAAAATTGAATTAGCTCCTGCCAAAAAACACATAGCTTGAGTTTGCTCATTCATCTGATCACGACCAGCAGATAGTCTAATATGTGATTTTGGTAGAATAATTCTAGTTATAGCAATAGTTTTAATGAACTCAAATGGGTCAATTTTGTCGTTATTTTCTAGTGGTGTACCTTTTATTTTTACAAGCATATTCATTGGTATACTTTCAGGTGGTTCTGGTAAATTAACTAATTGAACCAATAGATTAGCTCGATCTTGAATTGTTTCTCCTAATCCCAGGATCCCTCCTGAACAAATTTTAATTCCCGCACTACGTATTTTGCTTAGAGTATCTAATCTTTGTTGATATTTTCGTGTAGTTATAATCTTTTTGTAAAATTCTGGTGAAGTATCTAGATTATGATTATAAAAATCAAGTCCAGCTTTAGCTAAATTTTTTGCTTGAGAATTGCTTAAATTACCAAGGGTCATACAAGTTTCTAATCCAATAGCTTTTACCTCTTTTATTATATTTTCTAAATAAGGTATATCGCGATCTTGAGGATTTCTCCAAGCAGCTCCCATACAAAAACGACTAGAACCAGCAGCTTTAGCTTTTCGAGCAGCGATTAATACTTTTTGTATTTGCATCAGACTTTCAGATTTTAATCGAGTTTTATATCTTGAACTTTGTGCGCAATATTTGCAATCTTCCGGGCAATTACCTGTCTTAATAGACAATAATGTGCTGATTTGTATTAAAAGAGGATTGAAGTGTTTGCGGTGTATTAGTTGTGCTTCAAATATTAATTCTATAAATGGCTTATTAAAGAGAGATTCTACTTGTTGTAAATTCCAACGTTGTATCATATTTTTACTCCAACAGTTAACGACTATAATCTATTGATTAATACAGTTATAATAAACTAATTATTTTTTTGTTTTGGTTAAAAACAACGATGTTAATAAAAAACAATTATAATTTTGACCGTCAGCATATTTGGCATCCTTATTCTTCAATCAAAAAACCTTTTCCATGTTACCAAGTAATAAAAGCTAAAGGATGCAAATTAAAATTAAACAACGGTAAAACACTCATAGATGGAATGTCATCTTGGCTATCAGCAATTCATGGTTATAACCATCCACGTCTTAATTTAGCTATAAAAAAGCAAATAAAAAAAATGTCTCATGTAATGTTTGGTGGTCTCACTCATATTTCGGCAATTTCGTTATGTCGTAAACTTATAGAAATTACTCCTTTACCATTAGAATGTATATTTTTATGTGATTCTGGTTCGGTATCTATAGAAGTATCTATGAAAATGGCATTACAGTATTGGTTAGGACGCAAAGAAAATCGTCAAAAATTTTTAGCTCTTCAATATAGTTATCATGGAGACACGTTTGCTGCAATGTCTGTATGTGATCCCAAAAACTCAATGCATAATTTATGGAAAGGATATTTAACCGAAAATTATTTTGCGGAAGCACCAAAATGTGGGTTTTACGAAAATTGGTCAATAAAAGATTTTGATGATTTTGCCTATCTTATAGAAAAACATCATAAAAAATTAGCAGCAGTTATTATTGAACCTATAGTTCAAGGAGCTGGTGGAATGCGCATTTACAATCCTAAATATTTACAATTAGTTCGTGAATACTGTAATCTATACGACGTTTTACTGATTGTTGATGAAATTGCCACAGGTTTTGGAAGGACTGGAAAATTGTTTGCTTTTGAATATTCTGATATTGAGCCTGATATTTTATGTTTAGGAAAAGCGCTCACAGGAGGTACTATGACACTTGCTGCTACCATTACTACACGTGAAATAGCAGATACTATTAGTAATAGTTATGCAAATTGTTTTATGCATGGTCCAACTTTTATGGGTAATCCTATGGCATGTGCTGTTGCTGTAGAAAATTTAAACATATTACAAAATAATGATTGGGTTCATCAGGTTGGAAATATTGAAAAACAACTATTTAAATTTTTATTACCACTTAAAAATTCACAACAAGTATCGGATATTCGCATACTTGGCGCTATCGGTGTTGTTGAAACTAATAGATCAATAGATATTGCAGCGATTCAAAATTTTTTTGTGAGACAAGGTGTTTGGATTCGTCCTTTTGGTAAATTAATTTATTTAGTGCCACCATATATTATTAAAGAACATGAATTAAAAAAACTGATAGAATCTATTTTTTTAGCAATTGAATATCCTTTAAATTTTCTTTAGGTTCAATTATTAACAATAATGATCGTTTTAAATCATTGTAATAACCAACTGTTATGTTACTTTTATAATACAATGAACTAATGATAAACCTGAATCAAGTAAAATTGTATTACAGCATTGATATGATTCTTATATAAAATAATTAAGGGATAATTATATGAAAATAATTAAACTAGTTCTACTCAGGCATGGAGAAAGTTTATGGAACCAGGAGAATCGTTTTACTGGATGGACAGATATAGATTTATCTAATAAAGGTCATATCGAAGCTAAAGATGCAGCAAATATTTTAAAAAAAGAAGGGTTCGTATTTGATTTTGGATATACATCCATGTTAAAAAGAGCGATCCATACTCTTTGGTATATTCTAGATGAACTTGATCAAACTTGGCTTCCTGTAGAAAAATCTTGGCATCTTAACGAACGTCATTATGGAGCTTTACAAGGATTAAATAAAATAGAAACAATAAAAAAATATGGTCAAGAACAAGTTGAACAATGGAGGCGCAGTTTTTCAATGTTTCCACCAAAAATAACAAAAAGTGACAATAGATTTCCAGGATACGATTTAAAATATGCTTCTTTACAACCTGAGCAATTACCTTTAAGTGAAAGCTTGGAATCAACTTTTAATAGAGTAGTTCCTTATTGGAAAAACAATATTTTACCTTTAGTCAAAAGAGGCAATAAAGTGGTTATTGTTGCTCATGGTAATTCACTAAGAGCACTAATAAAATACTTAGATAATATAAATGATAAAGAAATCATGAAAATCAATATTCCTACAGCCAACCCTATAATATATGAGTTTGCAACAAATTTTAAAATAATTAAAAGATACTATCTAAAATAATTAGATATTACTTAAAGATACTATCTGAAATAATTAGATATTACTTTTAACATTACACTTTATTGTTTTTGCAAAATTTAACATGCGATTCAGTGGCAATAGTGCTGCTTTTCTCAATTCATTATCAACATTAATTTTATATTTAGAACTACCAAATTCAAGACTGTCTGAGATATTTTTAAGATTATTCATTGCCATCCATGGACAATGAGCGCAACTGCGACAGGTTGCACCTTCTCCAGCAGTAGGTGCTTCTAAAAGTTCTTTATCTGGCACAATTTGCTGCATTTTATAAAAAATGGCACGATCGGTAACAACTATTAATTGTTTATGAGGCAATTTTTTTGCTGCATTAATTAATTGAGAAGTTGATCCAACAACATCAGCTAATTCGATTATTGATTGAGGAGATTCTGGATGAACTATAACTGCAGCATTAGGGTATAGATTCTTCAAACGCTTTAATCCACGAGTTTTGAATTCATTATGTACTATACAAGTACCCTGCCAATTGATTATATCAGCATTAGATTTTAGCTTGATATATCCACCTAAATTACGATCTGGAGCCCAAATAATTTTTTGACCTAAATAATTAAGGTGCTCAATTAAATCAACTGCAATACTTGAAGTAACAACCCAATCAGCACGAGCTTTTACTGCTGCTGAAGTATTAGCATAAACTACGACAGTACGATCTGGATGATCATCACAAAATGCACTAAATTCTTTTATAGGGCAACTAATATCTAAAGAACATTGTGCTTCTAAAGTAGGCATCAATACATTTTTTTCTGGGCTAAGAATTTTAGCTGTTTCTCCCATGAATTTTACTCCAGCTACTAACAAGGTTGTAGCAGGATGTATACTCCCAAATCTAGCCATTTCAAGTGAATCAGAAACGCATCCACCTGTAATTTCTGCTAATGCCTGAATTTCAGGATTAGTGTAATAATGTGCTATCATCACAGCGTTTCTTGACTTAAGAAGTTTCTTGATTTTATTAAAATAAAAATCTTTTTCTTCACTACTACGAGTATTTAACGTGGAATGTTTATTCCAAAAAGAATAAGATTTCATCTCAGAACCAAATACAGTATTTCCCATATTTCACTCATTTTATTAATTAATTAAAATAGTTTTGGTAATTAACGAACTAAAGTAATTAAATCTTTAAATATGATGTTTGCTAGAATTAGCTGAGAAAAATATTACACATTTTAAATAAAAACTTCATTAAAATATACAGCAAATATCATTTAATTAAATTAAATTATTGTAATAACATCATACTAAAAAAACAATATATCTATGATTGTATGTCATATATATATTACAATAAAATAGATTTTACTACTTGGCCTATATCAGTTAATTTATATACAATCTTAACTCCAGCATTTTCAAGTAAATCTATTTTTGTATCTGCAGTTCCCTTACCACCCGCAATGATAGCACCAGCATGCCCCATACGTTTACCTTTTGGAGCTGTTACACCAGCTATATATCCTATAACGGGTTTTGTAACATGTTCTTTTATAAAAACAGCTGCTTTTTCTTCAGATACTCCACCAATTTCACCTATCATGACAATTGCTTTTGTTTTTCGATCGTCCTGAAACATTTTTATTATGTCAACAAAATCTGATCCAGTAATAGGATCTCCTCCTATACCGACACAAGTAGATTGACCATATCCAACATTAGTAATCTGTTTAACTGCCTCATAAGTCAATGTACCAGAGCGTGATACTACCCCTACACAACCTGGACGATGAATATCAGCAGGCATTATCCCTATCTTACATTCATGTGGAGTAATAACACCTGGACAATTAGGACCAATCATGCGAACGTTTGATTCATCTAATTTTTTTTTAATGGTTACCATATCTAAAGTTGGTATTCCCTCTGTAATTGTAATGATTAACTTTACATCTGAGTCGATAGCTTCTAAAATACTATCCATACAAAATTGTACGGGGACATATATTACAGTAGCAGTAGCCCCTGTATATTCAATAGCTTCTCGTACTGTGTTAAATACCGGTAAACCTAGGTGTATTGTGCCACCTTTTCCTGGAGTTACCCCCCCAACTAATTTTGTTCCATAATCTAGTGCTTGTTTCGAATGAAATGAACCGTGTTTACCAGTAAAACCCTGACAAATTACTTTAGTGTTTTTATCAATTAAAATAGACATTATTTTTGCTCCGCTGCAGAACTAACAGCACACTTAACTGCTTGTGATAAATCTTTTATGACTATAATTTTTAATCGACTATTAATTAATTTTTTTTGAGCTAATTCAGAATTATTACCTTCTAATCTTATGATAACAGGTAGCTCTATATTTAAAATATTCATTGCATCGATTATACCATTAGCTATTAGATCACAACGCACGATACCACCAAAAATATTAACAAGAATAGACTTGATATTAATATCTGACAGTATTATTTTAAAAGCTTCTATAACACGTTCTTCAGTAACGCTACCACCAACATCAAGAAAATTAGCTGGTTTACCACCATAATATTTAATTATATCCATAGTACCCATAGCTAAACCTGCACCATTCACGATACAACCGATATCTCCTTCAAGTGATATATAATTTAATTCAAATTGAGTTGCATATGCTTCTCGTTGATCTTGTTGGGTAATATCATACAACTTATTTAATTCAGGATGACGAAATAAGGCATTGCTATCAACTGATAATTTGCTATCTAAACAAATTAAATTACCTTGAAGATTTATTATTAAAGGATTAATTTCAATTAACATAAGATCAAGTTCTACAAACATATTAGATAATTTCATGAATATATTAGTAAATTGATTTATTTGTTCTCCTACTAATCCTAATTTAAAACCCAATCCACGACCCTGATAACGCTGTGGTCCAGTAAGGGGATCTATAAATACTTTATAAATTACATTAGGTATTTTTTTGGCAACATTTTCTATTTCAACACCTCCCTGCATAGAAGCTATGAAAACTATACGACAAGTTTCACGATCAATTGTAGCACTTAAATAAAGTTCCCTATCGATATCTGTCTTTTCTTCAACTAAAAATTTATTAACTAGTTGTCCATGTTTATCTGTTTGATCAGTTATAAGACGTTTTGTATGCCATTTTTCAAAAAAAACGCATATTTCTTTGAGATTTTTTAAAATTTTTACAGCTCCAGCTTTGCCACGACCGCCGGCATGTACTTGACATTTAATTACCCATGAATGATCATCTATATTAGAACATGCTTCTTGTATTTCTAGTAAACTAGCACATACATAACCTTTTGGTATGGGTATATTATATTTAGCAAGTAATTTTTTTGATTGATATTCGTGTAAGTTCACAATTTTTTATATCCATCGATGTTATATTATAATAATTATTATTGTATATACAGAAATTAACACTATAAGTTTAGTAGTAAACGTATTGGATCTTCTAATCCTTCTTTTACTTTAACCAAGTAACCAATGGATTCACGACCATCAATTAAACGATGATCATAAGATAAAGCGATATACATCATCGGTAATATGATTGTTTCTCCTTTTAGTGCCATAGGTCTATCTTTAATAACATGTATACCAAGAATTGCACTTTGTGGTGGGTTAATAATGGGTGTAGACATTAATGATCCAAAAACTCCTCCATTAGTAATAGTAAAATTACCACCAGTTAAATCTTCTACTTTCAGTTTTCCATCTCTTCCTTTGGCTGCTAATTCTATGATTTTCTTTTCTATATCAGCCATATTCATTTGATCAGCATTTCTTATAACTGGGGTTACTAATCCTCTTGGTGTTGATATAGCAATATTAATATCAAAATAATTATGATAGATAACATCATCACTATCGATAAAAGCATTAATTTCTGGATATTGTTTTAATGCTTCTATAACAGCTTTAACGTAAAATGACATAAAACCCAAACGAACCCCATGACCTTTTTCAAAAAGATCTCCATATTTTTTGCGAGTATTTATTACAGATTGCATATTAACTTCATTAAATGTTGTTAACATTGCAGTACTATTTTTTGCATCTATTAATCTTTCTGCTATACGTTTTCGCATACGTGTCATTGGAACACGTTTTTCAATACGGTCCAAATTTATATTATTTTGAACTATTGTTTTAGTTTCTGTTTCTAGTTTATTATTTAAATATGTTTTTATATCTTCAATTGTGATTTGTTTATTTCCAATACAAGATTGCATTTGTGAAATATCGATATCATGTTCTGCAATAAATCGACGAATAGATGGGCTAAATATGTCATTTGTTTCTTGTATTAATTTATTATCTTCAACATGTTCTTTTTTATCTTGATTATTCTGTTGATCAATTTTTTGATGATTTTGTTTTTCAATATTGTCATTAGAATTAACTATGGTATTTAAAAAACCTATAACTTGATGTGCTTTTACAATTGAACCTTGATCTTTTACAATATTCTCTAGTATACCTTCAGAAATTGCTGGAATTTCTATTATAACTTTATCAGTTTCAATTTCTACTAACACTTCATCTAGATTTACTTTATCCCCTGGTTTTTTATGCCAAGTTGCTATTGAAGCGTCAACAACTGATTCAGGTAAATCAGGAACAAGAATCTCTAAAACACTCATTATCTTTCCTTTTAATTCAATGCGTTATTAATCAGATCTTGCTGCTGTTTATGATGTGTTGATATATGACCTACAGCTGGTGAAGCAGAAGGTGGACGACTTGTATAACGCAATGTAGCATTATATGGTAATAATTCACTAAAATAATGATTTACAAAACACCATGCACCTTGATTAAGAGGTTCTTCTTGACACCAAATAAAATCTTTTACATGAGAGTACAATGTTAACATCTCTTTTAATTCTTGATATGGAAAAGGATAAAGTTGTTCAATACGCACTATAGCTATATCTTTTTGTTGATTTTTGCTTCGTTGTTCAATTAAATCAAAATATACCTTTCCTGAACACATTAATACACGTTTGATATTTTTTGAATTTAAATTAAACAATTCACCAATTACTAATTGAAAACTGCCGTCAGCCATTTCTTTTAGTGTTGATTTAACTAGAGGGTGCCTTAATAGAGATTTTGGGGACATAACAATTAGGGGTCTGCGTATTTTTCTAATAATTTGACGGCGTAACATATGATACATTTGAGCTGGTGTAGAAGGAACACAAACCTGTATATTATGTTCAGCGCAAAGTTGCAAATAACGTTCAAGACGAGCAGAAGAATGTTCAGGGCCTTGACCTTCATAACCATGGGGCAAGAGCATGACAAGTCCACAAAATCGTCCCCATTTTTGTTCTCCAGAACATATAAACTGATCAATCACTACTTGTGCTCCATTTGCAAAATCGCCAAATTGAGCTTCCCAAATAGTTAAAACTCTTGGTTCTGTAGTAGCATATCCATATTCAAATGCAAGAACAGCTTCTTCTGATAAAACAGAATCCCAAATTTCAAAACTTCCCTTATTACTTGATATACAATTTAAAGGAATATAAGTTGATCCATTAATTTGGTTATGAACAACAGAATGTCGATGAAAAAAAGTACCTCTACTAGAATCTTCTCCTGAAATACGTATTGAAACACCCTGATCAATTAAAGAAGCATAAGCAAGATTTTCTGCTGCACCCCAATCAAATTTTTTCTTACCTTCTGCCATTTCTTTTCGATCATTATAAATTTTAGCTACTCTTTCTTGTAATTTTACTTCTGTGGGGATATAGCTAATAAGAAGGGCCAATTTTTGAAGATGTTTAATATCTACAGAATGCTGGTAATGATCATCGCTATTGATCTTCAAGTATTCTGACCATATTGAACAAAGTAAACCTTTATTACATATTTCTGGTACAACACATTCGCCTTTTTCAAGTTCAGTACGGTAGGATACCATCATATTATTTAAATCGCTTGCAGAGATGATTTTATTGTTTATTAAATAATCTGCATAAATTTTACGTAAAGTAGGATGTTGTTTGATTTTCTGATACATTAATGGTTGAGTAACTGTAGGTTCATCAGATTCATTATGCCCATGACGTCTATAACATACTAAATCTATAAACACATCCTTTTTAAATTGATTTCTATAATCCGTAGCTACTCTGCTAACAAATAATACCGCTTCTAAATCATCAGCATTAACATGAAAAATAGGTGCTGATATCATTTTACCAATATCAGTACAGTACTGTGTTGATCGAGAATCTTTAGGATTAGATGTAGTAAAACCCACTTGATTATTAATTGTAATACGAATAGTCCCACCTACCTCATATCCACGTGTTTGAGACATGTTTAATGTTTCTTGGACTACACCTTGAGCACTTAAAGCAGCATCTCCATGTATTGTAATAGGTAAAATTTTATTGTTATCTTTTTTTGTTAATAACCTATCTTGTCTAGCACGCACTGAACCCATAATCACAGGGCTAATGATTTCGAGATGAGATGGATTAAAAGCTAGGACTAAATGTAATAAACCACCTTCTGTATGTATATCAGAGGAAAATCCCATATGATATTTAACATCTCCAGATCTTAGATATTCTTGGTTTCTTCCAGAAAATTCATTAAATAAATCAACCGGTTTTTTTCCTAGTATATTTATTAATACATTAAGACGACCTCGATGTGCCATACCTAGTACTATTTCTTGGGTTCCTCTTTTCCCCGAATACTGAATTATCTCATGTAACATAGGAATTAAGACATCTGCTCCTTCCAAAGAAAAACGTTTTGCGCCAGGAAATTTTGCACCTAGATATTTTTCTAATCCCTCTGCTGCAACTAGATTTTTCAAAAATATTTTTTTCTCTTCTGCTCTAAATAAATCTACATAATCAGTATATTCAATGCTTTTTTGAATCCAAAGTTTTTCTTCAATACTATCAACATGCATGTATTCTACACCAATAGAACCACAGTATGTATTATTTAAACTACGAATTAAATTGGATAGTTTGATTATTCCTGATGATCCGGCATAATCTACTCGAAAACTTTCTTGTAAATCATTCTCAGTTAATTTATAAAAAGACGGATTAAGTTCATTGGCTAAATCTTTTTTCCACAAACCTAACGGATCTAAAATCGCATATTTATGACTATATAAACGAAAAGCATTAACTAACTGCATCACTTTTAATTGTTTATAATAGCTATTATTAGTAATAACAGAATTATAACGATCTTTATCGTATGATAAACAACGAAAATATTCACGTATATTAGAATGAAACTGTTCTGATTTGGTATCTTTATTGACTAAATTCTGAAATATTATTTCCCATTCTGTATCAATAGAACTAGGATTTTTTAAAAAATCTTCATACAGTTTTTCAAGATAGTAATGATTTACCCCTGCTAACCATGAAGATTCTAACCAAGATTTTACCGCTCTATTCTGCATTACAATCCCTTAAATTTCCACGATACTATAAAGCATTGAGTATATCTTTATTAAGATTATTATTTTGGGAATCCATTTATAATAATTTTAAAGAATAAATCAAATTATACAAAAAATAATACAATTATTTAATAATAATATTAAGAATTTTCTAAGTGCATCGATAAAATTGCATATTAATTGTTATGTTTTAGTAACATTAATTTAATTTCATTGATAGCTCTTGTAGGATTAAGCCCTTTTGGGCAAACACTTACACAATTCATTATATTATGACAACGAAAAACACTAAAGGCATCATATAAATTATCAAGACGACTATTTGTTTCAGTATCTCTACTATCAATTAAAAAACGATATAAAGTTAGCAATCCTGCTGGACCAATAAATTTATCTGGATTCCACCAAAAAGAAGGACATGCAGTAGAACAACAGCCACAAAGAACACATTCATATAATCCATCTAATAATTCACGCTGCGCCGGTGATTGAAGATGTTCATGTTCAGGATTGTTTTCTTCATTATTCAATAGAAAAGGTTTTATTTTTTTGTATTGAGAATAAAAATGATCCATATCTACTACCAAATCACGTATGATTGGTAATCCTGGTAAGGGACGTATAATTATTTTTTGTTTTTTATTGCTTAATTTTGATATTGGAGTAATACAAGCTAATCCATTTTTACCATTCATATTCATACCATCAGAACCACAAACTCCTTCCCGACATGAACGACGGAATGATAATGTTGGATCTTTTTCTTTTAAAGCAATTAAAGCATCTAAAACCATTATATCTCTATTGTCTTTGATATCAAGGAAATAATCTTGCATATAGGGTTTAACATTAATTTCTCTATTATATCGATAAATTGAAAACCAAAGTTTCATAAGTATTTTTGCTCAATTTAATAAGTACGTATCTTTTTAATAAGTACGTATCTTTGGTGGGAAAAAACTACGAAATTTAGGTTCCATATTAACTTTTCGGGTAGTCATACTTTCGGTTTGAGGAAGGTAAATACTATGACATAACCAATTTTTATCATCTCTGTCAGGAAAATCAAAACGATTGTGTGCTCCTCTACTTTCAGTACGGTAATGAGCAGCTATTGCTGTTGCATATGCTGTTTCCATTAAATTATCTAATTCAAAACACTCAATACGTTGGGTGTTAAATTCTTTTGAATGGTCATCTAATCTAACTGATTTCATTTTTTCTCGAATTATCCTTAACTCATCAATACCTTTTTCCATAGATTTTCCCTCTCTGAATACGGAAAAGTTGTTTTGCATGCAGTATTGTAGTTCTTTGCGAATCGTTATCGGATTTTCTCCTGTTTTATTTTTTTCCCAACAATTTAGACGTACCATAGCAGCATTAATATCTTCTTTAGAAGCACTACGTAATTCTCCTTGTTCTTCTATACTATTTGTTAAAAACAAGCCCACTGCTCTACCAAACACTACTAAATCTAATAATGAATTACCTCCTAAGCGATTTGCTCCATGTACAGATACGCAAGAAACTTCGCCAACTGCAAATAATCCAGGAACAATAACATCTTCACCTTTCTTGTTTATTCGTATAACTTGACCAGTTATTTTAGTAGGGATTCCTCCCATCATATAATGACATGTTGGTATTACAGGAATAGGAGTTTTTGTAGGGTCAATATTAGCAAAAGTGCAAGATAATTCAAGAATACCTGGTAACTGTGATTCGAGAATTTTTTTTCCTAAATGGTCTAGTTTTAGTTTTACATGCGGACCAAGAGGTCCATCAAAACCTCGACCTTCTCGAATTTCTATCATAATTGATCTTGCAACTACATCACGACTAGCTAGATCTTTAGCATTGGGTGCATAACGCTCCATAAAGCGCTCACCATGTTTGTTTAATAAATATCCACCTTCTCCTCTACAACCTTCTGTTACTAAAACACCAGAACCTGCTATTCCAGTTGGATGAAATTGCCACATTTCCATGTCTTGCACAGGTAATCCTACACGCAGTGCCATACCAATACCATCTCCAGTATTAATATATGCGTTAGTTGTAGATTGGAATATGCGACCAGCCCCACCAGTTGCTAATACAGTAGCTTTAGCTTCGAAGTAAACAATTTCACCTGTTTCAATTTTAATAGCAATGCATCCAACTATAGCATCATCTACATTTTTTACTAAGTCTAATACATACCATTCTGAAAAAATAGTTGTTTGGTTTTTTAAATTTTGTTGATATAAAGTATGTAATAGGGCATGACCAGTACGATCAGCAGCAGAAGCTGTACGTGCTGCTTGTTCTTCTCCAAAATTTTTCGATTGTCCACCGAAAGGACGTTGGTAAATACGACCATTATCTAGACGCGAAAATGGTAAGCCCATATGTTCTAATTCTAAAATTGTTTCAGGACCATTTTTACACATATATTCAATTGAATTCTGATCCCCTATATAATCAGAACCTTTTACTGTATCATACATATGCCATTCCCAGTTATCTTTATGTATATTACCTAAACTTACGGTTATACCACCTTGTGCTGATACTGTGTGAGATCTTGTAGGAAATACTTTTGATAATAAGGCACAGTTTTTCCCTGATTTGGTAATCTGAAGCGCTGCTCTCATTCCTGCACCTCCTGCACCTATTACGACAGCATCAAATTTTCTAACTGGTAAATTCATTTACCCTCCACAAACAATAATAAATCCGAAAATAGCATATGATAACAATATTATTACAATAATTACCTGTAATATAATACGAATTACCACCCTCTTGACATAATCTGTTAATACCTGCCAAATGCCAATCCATCCGTGCAATAAAACAGACAATAACATTAAAATAGTAAATATTTTCGTTGTAATATATTCGAAAAATATGTGCCAGGTACAGTAATTTAATTTATCTACTCTAATCAAAAAAACAAAAAGATAAATAATATACAAAAATATTACAATAGCCGCTACACGTAATATTAACCAGTCTCGAATACCATTACGGCCTAAAGCCGATGTATCATTTACCATATGAAAACTCCGGCTAATATAGACAGTATTATACTGATAACAAATACTATGTAAGATGATAAAACACCAGATTTTAGTGTTTCAGATAAAAATCGAAAATCCATTAAAACATGACGAATTCCATTAACTATATGATATATAAAAACAGTCAAAATATTCCATACAATAAATTTAAAATAAATATTGTTAAAAAACGACATGACATATTGAAAATTTTCTTGAGAAGAAAGAGATAAATCCAACA
This sequence comes from Candidatus Pantoea edessiphila, assembly GCF_002933335.1. Classification (GTDB taxonomy): domain Bacteria; phylum Pseudomonadota; class Gammaproteobacteria; order Enterobacterales; family Enterobacteriaceae; genus Pantoea_C. The sequence continues at coordinate 330,069 of NZ_PDKS01000001.1, forward strand.
ACCATAAAAAGATGCCAAATAAAAATAGTATAATTACACCAGAAATACGATGCAGTATAGACGATATAGCTGTAATGGGAAAATGAATCGTCGATAATTTTAAGTTGATAGGTCTTGATTTGTTCATTATTTGCAATAATTTTAATTGAAATCAATTTAATAAATAGTTCATTGGTATAAAAATAATCCTTACAAGTATAAATGGATCATAATGGAGATTACAATTATTCATTGAGAATTTTTTATTATTTTTAAATAAATATTGATAATTATCACCTTTTGAAATAGTTATTATGTGTAATATTTATAATATAATCATGTCAAATGAAAAGATTTGTTTTTATTTATAATATTACAATATTATTATAGTATTGTAATATTATAATATAAATACTAAAATCGCAATTTCTATTTATAGAATATGGGTAGAATACTAGAAATAGTATGGGTAGAATACTAGAAATAGTAGGTGTTATAAATAATCAATTAGTTATAATTGGTTTACTGAGTAAATATTTTATGTATTCTATATTATATCACTTGTCAATTATTAAAATTAAATTTTACGTTTATTTACTTTTACAACATAATTAATATTAATATAAATTAAATGCAATGTTATAAAACAAAACAATATTGGTAATTAATTGTGAATTGATCTAAATTAAAATAATATGTCAAAATAATAAGGAATTTAAATGACTTGTGAAATAATAACACTGACCTTACAAGGTAAAAGTATTAAACTAAAATTATTAAAAGATGCTTCTGGCAAAAATATAATTGATATAAGAACTTTAAGTTCTGAGGGGTTGCTGACATTTGATCCAGGATTTACTTCTACAGCTTCTTGTGAATCCAAAATTACGTTTATTGACGGAGATAAGGGTGTTTTATTACATAGAGGTTTTCCTATTAGTCAATTAGCTACAAAATCTAATTACTTAGAGGTTTGTTATATTCTTCTAAATGGAGAAATACCTACAAAAAAACAGTTTGCACATTTTTGCAAGACAGTTATCCGACATACAATGATTCACGAACAAATAACTAGGTTATTTAATGGATTTCGCAGAGATTCTCATCCAATGGCTGTTATGTGCGGAGTTATTGGTGCATTAGCAGCATTTTATCACGATTCACTTGATGTAAATATAGAAAGGCATCGCGAAATTGCAGCTTTTCGTTTACTATCTAAAATGCCAACAGTAGCGGCAATGTGTTATAAATATTCTATTGGTCAACCGTTTATTTACCCTCGTAATGATCTATCTTATGCTGGTAATTTTTTACATATGATGTTTGCCACCCCTTGTGAAATTTATAAAGTAAATCCTATTTTAGAACGTGCTATGGACCGTATATTAATATTACATGCAGATCATGAACAAAATGCTTCAACTTCTACTGTGCGTACTGCAGGATCTTCGGGAGCTAATCCTTTTGCCTGTATATCAGCAGGCATTGCTTCCCTTTGGGGACCAGCACATGGAGGAGCTAATGAAGCTTGTTTAAATATGTTGGAAGAAATTCATAGTGTCCATTGTATAGAAAAATTTATAAAACGTGCAAAAGATAAAAATGATGTTTTTCGTCTTATGGGTTTCGGTCATCGTGTATATAAAAACTATGATCCTCGTGCAAAAGTGATGCGTGAAACTTGCCACGAAGTACTTGAAGAACTAGGAATGAAAGATGATCTTTTAGAAGTAGCCATGGAATTAGAAAAAATTGCATTAAATGATCCATATTTTATTGAAAGAAAATTATATCCTAATGTAGATTTTTATTCTGGGATTATATTGAAGGCAATGGGAATTCCCTCATCAATGTTTACAGTTATATTTGCTATGTCTCGTACTGTTGGTTGGATTGCACACTGGAAAGAAATGCATGATAATAATATGAAGATTGCTAGGCCTCGTCAATTGTATACTGGATATAATGAACGCGAATTCATTTCTAAATTAATTGATTAGTACTCAAAATTAAACATTCATAATGTTAATTAATACCAAAATATTCAACTAAATATATAATTTTGATTAAACCATATTGGTTTTTATGAAATTTTGGTTTATTTGGATTATTATATAATATTTGAGTTGAGTGATGAAAATAATATAATGTAACTTTTCCTGAATCATCACAATTATTAATTGTTATATAGATTAGTAATTTTCTTAATTATACTTAATATTTTTTAATGTCATTATTTTTTAATGTCATTAATGAATTATAAAATACATTATTGTAATAAAGATAATACTACTTATACTTTAGTTCTAGTATACTTATACTTTAGTTCTAGTATGTGCAAAATGTTATAGTACTAGTATGTGCAAAATGTTAATTCAATATATGAAATAATATTAAAATTTGTTGTTATACAATATAGTTGATTTATAAAATATAATTTATATCTAAAAACAATTAGTTAAAAGTAGGTAACTTTCTAAATTAGAATTTAATCATTAATCAGTACTAATTATTAGATTAGTAATATAACTTTTAAAAATCAAATAGAATTATTTATATTATTTTTTAACTAATACGAAAAAGCATTATATTATCCATGTTAATTTATTTTGTGAATCTTAAACCTTACATAATAAACAAGAAATAATAATTATATTTAGAACTAATAATATTAATATATTTAGAATTAAGTTTGATGATTTCAAAGATTAGTACTATCTTACTAAACCAATTATTAAAGTTGTTGACTAATATTACTAATTTTAATTAGGGGATTTTTTTCATGACAGACATAGGTATTTTTTTTGGTAGTGATACTGGTAATACAGAAAATATTGCACAAATGATCCAACAACAAATAGGCAATAAAGCAACAATTTATGATATAGCAGATATTAGTAAAGAAGATATGGAAATATTTGATATTATTTTAATAGGAAGTCCTACATGGTACTATGGTGAAGTCCAATGTGACTGGGATGATTTTCTTCCAACATTAAAAAAAATAAATTTTAAGAATAAAATAGTAGGTTTATTTGGATGTGGTGACCAAGAAGATTATACAGAATACTTCTGTGATGCTATAGGAATTATACATAACATTGTATTATCTAATAACGCAACAATTATAGGACATTGGTCTAATGAAGGTTATAGCTTTGAAGCATCAAAAGCTCTTTTAAATGAAAAAAAATTTTTAGGACTTGCAATTGATGAAGATCGACAGCCAGAACTTACTAAAAACAGAGTAAATAAATGGGTTAATCAAGTCTTAAATGAATGTAAAAATACTTTAAATAATATCAATGTTTAAAATAATTTTATTTATAATATTGATCAATCAAAATTTTCAATACTATGATGTAAATATTGATTTTTTATACAATCATTAATAAATTTATAATAGTATAATTAATATAAAAATGTGCATAAAAGATATATTTTTAACACCTGGATTTCTTATAAGGGTCTCGTAAACTAACAATACGGTTAAACACTAAATGATCTTTACTAGAATGAATGCTATCTGCACAAAAATATCCATTTCTCTCAAATTGATAAGGATTAGTAGCTTCCGCATTTTGAAGATTTTGTTCTACATAACCGTTTTTAATCTCTATTGATTCTAGATTTATATTAGAAAGAAAATCTTCTTCTATTTCTGGATTTCGAATATTAAATAAATTATGGTATAAGCGGAATTCTGCAGGTATTGCGTGTAATATTGATATCCAATGAATAATACCAACGTTTTTAATTTTATAACCATAAATATGTTTGTTATCTAGTGTATTTAGATCACATGTACAATATATGCAATTAATATTACCTTTTATATCTTTAGTGATATAATCAGAGCGGATAATACATGCATTACGTAGGCGCACTTCATTTCCAAGAATTAAACGCTTAAAATTTTCGGTTCGTTGTTCAAGAAAATCAGATCTTTCAATCCAAATTTGATTGCTAAATTTTACCGTACGATTGCCTAGTTCTGTTTTACTAGGATGATTATTCATTAAAATATTTTTTTCGAAATATATTGGTAAATTTTGAATAATTAACTTTATTGGATCTAATATTGCCATGGCTCGCGGTGCATTTTTATTAAGATCATCACGGATACATGATTCTAATGAACTCATTTCAATAAGATTTTGTTGTTTAGTAATTCCGATGCGTTGACAAAATTCACGAATTGAAGATGGTGTATAACCACGACGACGCAATCCGGAAATAGTAGGCATACGAGGATCATCCCATCCTTCAACATAATTTTTATTTACCAATTGATTTAGTTTTCTTTTTGATAATACTGAATATTCTAAATTTAACCTAGAATATTCATATTGATTAGGACGTTTTGAAACGGAAATGTTTTTCAATATCCAATTATAAAGACGTCTATTATCTAAAAATTCTAATGTACATAATGAATGTGTAATTCCTTCTAAAGAATCAGATATACAATGAGCAAAATCATACATCGGATAAATACACCAATCGTATTTAGTTTGATGATGTTTAAAAAATTTAATTCGGTATAATACTGGATCTCTCATGACTATAAAACTAGAAGACATATCAATTTTTGCACGCAAACATGCTTCTCCTTCTTTAAAAAAACCTTTGCGCATATTATCGAATAGCAATAGATTTTCTTCCACGGATCTATCACGATAAGGACTATTTTTCCCTGGCTTAGTCCAAACTCCTCGGTAATCTTTTATTTCTTGCATTGTTAGTTCATCTACATATGCCAAACCTTTTTTAATAAGTTCAATTGCATATTGGTATATTTGATCAAAGTAATCTGATGTATAGCAAACATTCCCATTCCAACAGAAACCTAACCATGATATATCTTGCTTTATAGATTCAACAAAACAATTATTTTCATTTACAGGATTAGTATCGTCAAATCGTAAGTTACAATTACCGTTATAATCTTTTGCTATACCAAAATTAAGACATATAGCTTTTGCATGGCCAATATGAAGATAACCATTTGGTTCCGGCGGAAAGCGAGTATGTATTTTTTTGTATTTACCCAAAGATATATCTTTATCTATAGTTTGACGAATAAAATTCGTTGATTGATGTTTATTTTTTTTCATTTGTATAAAATCCTTTAATTAGTCATAAAATAAATATTTTAATTACAAAGAGAAATGGATTAAAATTAATATAAAAATATATAATGTAATCGTAGATAAAAATAATTATTTTATACAGCAGTTTTCTTATACTTAATAATCAAACTGAAAACATCAACAATTATTAGTGGTTTATGATGTGTAAAAATATAACTATAAAATAATTAAAAATACAAATACACATAATATTGCATAATAACTAAAAATCAAAGCTTAAAGCTTATAGATATATAATTTATTATTAACAATCAATTATGATGTAATAAACTCAGGAATAATATATGTGTTCAATTTTAGAATACTAAAGCCAAATACAGATATTAATAATATGTAAAAAAGCACTTTCATACTTCGAGGACAGGATTAATTTAGCATTTATGTATAAATAATTATGTTATTTGAGTTCATAACAGTTTATCAATCGTTGATATAAAAATGATACCAACCACAACAGTGTATAACTCTAATAAAATCGATGTACTAGCTTTTAATGCCGAAATCATTTATATGTAAAAACAATGTTCTTGGATTACTATGTTTGCATGTTAGATTGTTTAATATATTAACAAATGAGGAATTGAAGCGAGTGTTCTTGTTTATAGATAAAATATTTCTTGATATAGAAACAACTATAAATCCTGCAGATAAAACATAATAGTTTCAATAGCAAAATATAAAAAAGCATAACGTAAATATTTTTCTTATCATATTCCAGATGTTATATTATAGTTTCAAAAAGAACAATTTTACTGATAGTGTTAAGATATAATTAGAATTTGCTTAAATATATTTTTTACACAATAAGCCAAAATCAAAAAAGCTTATCTATATTGTTCAATATTTACATAATTGTTTCCTTTATCTGTTGCTGCTGAATGTGTTCCGAGAAATAAAATATTATATTGTATGTTCATCAAATCATGTAATGCATTGGGATCAATATTTCAAATATATTAACGATTCACTAGATCATTATGTTAATTATAAATTGTCCTGACATATGAATGATAGCAATATTTATTTTAAATATATTATTAAATAAACATGTTATTTTATTTGAATTATAAGAATAATATAAAATATAAATTTATATCAAACAAAAATATTTCAAAAAATTAGTTGACGGGAAGTATAATTAAGTTATCATACTGAACTAGTTCATAATATATAGCTACGTAGCTTAGTCGGTTAGAGCACAGCACTCATAACGCTGGGGTCACGGGTTCGATTCCCGTCGTAGCTACCAGTGCGGAAGTGGCGAAATAGGTAGACGCACCAGATTTAGGTTCTGGCGCTTTCGGGTATGCGAGTTCAAATCTCGCCTTCCGCATTAGAATGCAAGCAAGAAATTTACGAATATAACTTTGTTGGGGTATAGCCAAGTGGTAAGGCACCGGTTTTTGATACCGGCATTCCCTGGTTCAAATCCAGGTACCCCAGCTTTAAATCTAAATATTAAACAAATTGCAAGTTTTTAAACAAATTGCAAGTTTGTGTATCAGTAATAGATTATAAAAAATTAAGGAAAAATTTGTATTTTCTTTTTTGATATGATGTCTTTATTTCTTGTCTTATTAATCTAGAGATTAATCTCTAGAACTAGAACATGATAATTTTACTATAGTTAAGTCTTTATATTATCGTGTGATGTTTAATACATGGTTATCTTATAATAATTATACATTTTATTTATGCAATAAAAGCATGATTATATAGAATTTAATTATACAAATTATATTCTTATGAAAGAAATTTATACATAATGAAAAAAATATATATTAAAACATGGGGCTGTCAGATGAATGAATATGATTCATCTAAAATAGTTGATTTGTTAAGCAAAAGTCACGGTTATATTGTGACTAAAAAATCTGAAAATGCTGATATCCTATTACTAAACACATGTTCTATTAGAGAAAAAGCCCAAGAAAAAGTATTTCACCAATTAGGTAGATGGAAAAATTTAAAAAAAAACAATGTTAATTTAATTATTGGTGTTGGCGGATGTGTAGCTTCGCAAGAAGGTGAATATATTCTAGAACGTGCACCTTATGTAGATATTATTTTCGGACCACAAACTTTACACCGTTTACCAAAAATGATTAATAGACTGTATATAGATAAAAATCCCATTATAGATATTAGTTTTCCAAAATTAGAAAAGTTTAGATCATTTCCTCCAACAATATCGAGCTCTCCAAGTGCTTTTGTTTCTATTATGGAAGGTTGTAATAAGTATTGTACATTTTGTATAGTACCTTACACTAGAGGTGAAGAAACCAGTCGTTCAAGTAACGAAATATTATTAGAGATTTCTAATCTAGCAGAACAAAGAGTGAGAGAAATTATTTTATTAGGTCAAAACGTAAATGCTTATCGATGGTTCGATACTGATGGTAGAGTATGTACTTTTGCTAATTTATTACGGCTAGTAGCAGCAATTAAAGGTATAGATCGAATTCGTTTTATTACTAGTCATCCGATAGAATTTGATGATGATTTAATTGAAGTTTATAGAGATACACCAAAATTAGTAAGCTTTTTGCATTTACCCGTACAGAGTGGTTCTGATCGTATATTAAATTTAATGAAACGATCACATACTGTATCACAGTATAAATCGATAGTTGAAAAATTAAGTAAGGTAAGACCTAATATTCAAATAAGTTCTGATTTTATTGTAGGATTTCCTGGTGAGACTGAATCTGATTTTGACAATACTATTAATTTTATATCAGAGATGAATTTTGATATGAGTTTTAGTTTTTTATATTCTCCAAGGCCAGGAACTCCAGCAGCAGATTTACCAGATGAAGTCGAAGAAGAAGAAAAAAAACGTAGACTATATATACTACAAAATCTTATAAATAAACAAGCCAAACTATGGAGTGATCGGATGGTTGGAACTACGCAACGTGTTTTAGTAGATAAAATTTTACGTGATGAGTTTGAAACAATATCAGGAAAAACTGAAAATAATCGTGTAGTGATCTTTAATGGATCTTACACTAATATGGGAAAATTTGTTGATGTAGAAATTATAGATAGTGGCATTCATTATTTAAAAGGTAAATTGCTAAGCATAGACAACAAAATTAATTCTTTATGAAAGAATATAATGTACATATTAGTATGCATGAGTTTAATGATTTATATTAATTTGCTAAATGTTTATGTTTTACAATTATAATATATTTCATAATGATGTTGTATATTTTCATCTGACAAAAATCTATAATAATACATAGAAAGTAAGTTTATGACAAAAAATATTCTTAATTTACAAATAATTTGTAAAAGCAATAATATTCCTAATAAATTAACATTTCAAAACTGGATTAAAACGATATTGTCATATTTTCAAATAAAAGGTCAGATAACTATACGCTTAGTAAATGAAAAAGAAAGTTATGATCTTAATTTAAGATATTGTGGAAAAAGTAAGCCAACTAATGTTCTTGCATTTCCTTTTGAAAAACCTTTTTGGATTGAATTGCCTTTGTTAGGTGATTTAGTTGTTTGTATGCCTATTCTAGAAATAGAAGCTATAGAGCAAGGAAAAAATATTGAATTTCATTTAGCACACATAATAATACATGGGACATTACATTTGATTGGTTATAATCATAATAAGCTATCTCAAGCTAAGAAAATGGAAGCTACTGAAATTAAAATAATGTCTATTCTTGGTTATCCTAACCCCTATATTTAATAATATAACTTGTATGATTGAATACCCAATTATGTTAATAAAGATTCTAAAATAAAAAATTATTTTTATAAAAATCGATTTATTTTAATAAACAGTAAATTGATTACCAATCAATAATATATTAAATATAAATCGTTTGGTTTTATCATTATCATCCTGCACATGTGAAAATTATTAACATTACTGCTCAACAATTTTATTTAGTGTACTACTTTAATAAAGTTAATCTGTGCACGATATTTATTAATTTTTAAAAATATGTAGAATTTAAACAAATTAGAAGAAAATATATTCTATTTCAGGTAATATAGTTTTATAGAAATATGTTTTTCTCCTAGTAATTTTTTATAACATTATTAAATAAATTAATATCATTATATGTTTTTTGATTATTATTAATAAATAAAACATCAAATATTATCTAGATTGAAAAAATCACAATAAGAAATATATCTTATATGATTTCAATAAGAATTTATTTGATTTTGATGATTGTTTTAGACAATAAAAATCTATATAATTGATTCGAAATTAATAAATATAATATTAATCGTAATAATATTTATGTAAAATTGATCTTTAATATGAATTTACATTATTTCATATAACGTATAATTGCGGATTAACTTCTAATGCTATACTAATACAATAGTTATTGTGCAGTAACTAGCTATAAAGTAATTGTTATTAATATAATCACCTCAATTTAAACATCTATATTTTAATAGTTAATATATCATATACCTATGATGTTAATAGATTGCTCAATGATATTATTTTTATAGATATCATAAACAATATCAAAATGTTGCATAAATTCATATAACATTGTAAATTACAATTCTCATATATTTATGAAATAATATATTACTATAACTAATTTACGGTAAATATTATGAGTTTAATAATCTACTTTATAAAATTTTATTGTTTATTAAATTGTAACTAAATTTATTTATAGTATCTTTTTATAAAGTGTTATTTTAATCAATTATAAATTTTAATTAAATATTATAAATATAATATCATTTAATAACGTATTATAAAAACTATTAATAGTTTTTTGAAAAATAATAATTATATTATTAGGCAAATTAACTAACTAAGGATTATGTGTTATAAATGCAAAAAGAATATATTCCTAAAGATATTGAACTTAAAGTTCAAAATATTTGGGATAAAAATAAACAATTTAATGTGACCGAACAGAACAATAAAGAAAAATACTATTGTCTATCTATGTTACCTTACCCTTCTGGGAATATACATATGGGTCATGTGCGTAATTATACTATCGGAGATGTAATTGCAAGATATCAACGTTTGCTTGGTAAAAATGTATTACAACCAATAGGTTGGGATGCATTTGGATTACCAGCAGAAAATGCTGCTGTTAAAAATAGTACAATTCCTGCAGTTTGGACTTATAAAAATATCAATTACATGAAAAAACAGTTGAAATCTTTGGGATATAGTTACGATTGGAGTCGTGAATTAACTACTTGTCAACCAGAATATTATTATTGGGAACAATTGTTTTTTATCAGACTTTATGAAAAAAACCTCGTATATAAGAAAACTGCAGAGGTTAATTGGTGTGAAAAAGATCAAACTGTATTAGCTAACGAACAAGTGATTGATGGTTGTTGCTGGCGTTGTGATACTAAAGTTAAAATTAAAGAAATATCACAATGGTTTATGAAAATTACTGATTATGCAGAAGATTTACTAAATGATTTAGATCATTTACCAGGTTGGCCTGAAAAAGTCAAAGTTATGCAACGTAATTGGATTGGGAGATCTGAAGGATTGGAAATATTTTTTAAGTTAGCACATCCTAGCAAAGAATCAATAATAGTATATACTACTCGACCAGATACTATTATGGGAGTAACTTATATAAATTTATCGATCAATCATCCGTTATCTTTAAAAAACGCAAAAAACAATATTATTGTTGCTAATTTTATAGAAGAATATCATAAAACTAAAATATCCGAAGCGGATATATCCAAAAGAGAAAAAATAGGAATCATCACTGATTTACTAGCGATCCACCCATTAACTGGTGAATTGATTCCAGTATGTATATCAAATTTTATTCAGACAGATTATGCTACAGGTGCTGTAATGTCAGTTCCAGCTCATAATCAACAGGATTGGGAATTTGCTATAAAATACCATTTACCTATAAAATCAGTTATTCTAAATATTGATGGTAGTAAACCAGATACAAATAAATCGGCAATGTTAAAAAAAGGAATATTATTTAATTCAGGTAAGTTCAATGGATTAAATTATAAAAATGCAGTTAAAATTATTTCCGAAGAATTAATAAGTAAAAAAATAGCTGAAAGAAAAGTACATTACCGTCTTCGTGATTGGAATATATCACGTCAACGTTATTGGGGAACACCAATTCCTATGGTAACATTAGAAGATGGAACAGTAAAACCTATGCCAAAAGATTGTTTACCTGTTATATTACCTGAAAATATCGAAATGGATGGAATAAAAAACCCGCTTAAAATAGATTTTAAATGGAATAGAATAAATTTAAATAATCAAATTGCTTTTAGAGAAACTGATACTTTTGATACTTTTATGGAATCATCATGGTATTACGTACGTTATACATGTCCTAATTACAAAACAGACATGGTCGATTCTTTAGCAGCAAATTATTGGCTACCAGTAGATCAATATATAGGAGGTATAGAACATGCTATAATGCATTTAATGTATTTTCGTTTCTATCATAAATTGTTGCGTGATGCTGGTTTTTTGAAATGTAATGAACCTGTTAAACGTCTTCTTTGTCAAGGTATGGTTCTATCCGATTCTTTTTATTATATTAAAAAAAATGGTGATCGAGAGTGGGTGTCTCCACTAAATGTTAATATTGAAAGAGATCAAAAAGGTCAAATAATAAAAGCTATTGATAATAAAGGACATCTATTAGTTTATGCTGGTATGAATAAAATGTCTAAATCTAAAAACAATGGAATTGACCCACAAAGCATAATTGATCATTATGGAGCTGATACTTTACGTCTGTTTATTATGTTTGCAGCACCAGTAGAAATGACATTACAATGGAAAGAATCGGGCATAATTGGAGCAAATAGATTTTTAAAACGTCTTTGGAAATTAGTATTTGAACATAAACAAATATCAAATACTGATTCAATAATCTTATCTAATCTTAATAATAACCAAAAAGTATTATCAAATTTATTAAATAATACTATTGTAAAAGTAACAGATGATATTGAACGCCGCAGATCTTTTAATACAGCTATTGCAGCGATTATGCAATTAGTTAATGCCTTGATTCATAACCTTAGATATGCTATTAGTAAAGAAGATATAGCATTAAGACAAGAAATATTGTTAGTTGTAACTCGTCTACTTTATCCATTTACGCCCCATATTTGTTACGTATTATGGCAATATTTAGGAGGACATGGAACTATAGATGATTCATCTTGGCCTGTTCCTAATAAATTAGTTATCACTAATGATTCGTTTTTAATACTAATACAAGTAAATGGAAAATTAAGGGATAAAATTACGATTACAGATAAAAATATCACAGAAGAAGAAATAACAAAGCTGGTTCTGAAAAGACATTCAGTTACGAAACATATAGCAGGATTGATGATTAGTCAAGTTATATACATACCAAGTAAACTTATTAACTTTGTTACAAATTAAATTTTTATTACTCATTGAAAACAGGTAAATAAAGTGAAAAAATTAGCTAATAAAATATTTATATTAATCATGATATTCATGCTAACTAATTGTAATAAGCAAGCAGTTAATGTTTGTCATGCACCATTAGGATTTCAGGAAATAGTAATTAGTGATATGCAAAACTATAATCCGATTTTACCTGAATTTTATAAAGGATTATCCTCTAATAATATTAAGGTAGTTGAAGATACTCCAGAAAATCATAAAAAGTATCCTGTGTTAGTTTTTAATGATAAACAATCTAAATATAATGACCTTCAGGAAACTGAATTATCAAATGGTAAAATACCACCAAATTGTGAATTTATATTTAAGATAAAAGCAAATTTTAAATTACCAGGGGATGTTGTTCATGAAATAGATATAGATAGTACAAATTGGTTGTGTAATTATTTAGGAAATTTCAAAAAAAAATATAAAATGGTTTATGAAATAAACAAACATTCTGCAGATCTTTTGTTAAACCAATTATTTGTTCTTTATAATTTAAATTCTAAGGTTAAAATAACAGAGTTAAATCCAAAAACAAAACCGTGCAATACTAATATAGTTCCTCCTGTTAAAAATAAATCACAGAAAACAACTGAACCTACTCATAAAAAAAGTATTCTTGACCAAATACTTTTTAAAAAGTTTATGATTAGAAAAACAACACCCAAAAAACAACATTAATATAATATTAATATGATTGAAATTAGCTTAGAAGAACTTAGAATGCAAATTTATGATAAATTAAGTAATTCTTATGTTTTAATAGGCAATGAATTGTCACTAATACACGAAAGTGTTGATCTAATAAATACTGTAGCCAAACAAAATGGTTTTGAAGAATATTTTAATTTTGTAATAGACAGTAATACTAATTGGGGTAATATATTTTCAATTTTTAGTTCAATTGGTTTATTTTGTGATAAAAAAGTTATTAATTTACAGTTTATAGACAGTAGTCTAAACTCTACAATTATAAAACAACTTACTATATTAACAAAATTATTACATTCCGATATTCTATTTATTTGTTGTTTGACACAATTAACTAAAAGTGATGAATGTAGTGAATGGTTTAAAAAATTTTTTAAATTTAATATTATAGTATCATGTCGGAGGTTAGAAGCAAATAAATTACCACAGTTGGTATTAACTAAAGCTAGAAACATTAATTTATCACTAGATCAAAATGCAGTAAAGTTACTTTGCAAGTATTATGAAGGAAATTTATCAGCATTAATTCAATCTTTAAATGTTTTAAGTTTGCAATGGCCAGATGGTGAGATTACTGAATCTAGAATTAAGAAATCAATAAGCAAATTACAAATTTTTGCATCTATTAATTGGATTAATGCGTTATTAGAGGGAAATTTTACTAAAGCAATATATATTTTAAATCATTTGGAAAAAAATAATAGTGAAGCAATAACTTTATTAAGAAATCTTCAATATGATGTTTCATTATTAATGAAACTGTATTATTATAAAAAACAAAAATCTATCAACATTGTTATGGATGTTTATAATATATGGAAAACAAGACGTTATCTATTTTATTGTGCATTGCAAAGGTTAAATTTTACCAAATTGCAAACAATAGTTAGTTTGCTAATTAAAGTTGAATTAGAAATTAGAACTGAATTCAATAAAGAGATTTGGTTTCAGTTGGAATTGTTGTCTTTGCTAATGTGCGATAATCATTTTTCAATTGATTATTAATATGTGTTCTAAATTGCATGCAGTATTTGGTGGGACCTTTGATCCGATCCATTTCGGTCATTTACTACCAGTAAAAATATTAGCTTCTCAAATTGGTTTGAAATCTGTAATTATAATCCCCAATAATATACCACCTCATCGTTTACAACCGGAGGCTAGTGCGTTACAACGTGTAAAAATGTTAAAATTTGCTACTAAAAAAGAACCATTATTTAAAATCGATACTCGTGAGTTAAGATATAAAATTCCGTCATGGACAGTATATACAATAGAAAATTTACGTGCAGAACTTGGTCATGAAAAATCATTAGTTTTTATCATTGGTTTTGATTCATTATTAAATTTAACTAAATGGTATCGTTGGCAAGATTTACTTTCATTATGTCATATAGTAGTATGTAATCGTTCAGAATATTTATCAGAAAATCAAGAGATACAATCAATACCTGACGCATTAAAAAAATATATTATAAGTGATATAAAGAAATTATACTTACAACAATCAGGGTATATCTGGCTGGCTGATACTCCTTATTTTAATATTTCTTCTACTGAAATAAAATTACTTGTTAGCCAAAAGAAAAAATGTGACCATTTACTACCAAAAGCTGTTATTGAATATATTTTTAAATGTGGTTTGTATAGCAAATAAATAATAAATTAAACATTTATACAATTATCATTGATAAACTAATAAAATAATGAAGTCATATTTGTTTGTATTATAAATAATTAACATATCTATATAAATCAACTATAATATAACCATGATATTTAAGAACTGTAGTTTTCATAATCATCTAAGCGGAAAAAAAAAATCATCGCATAGAATATTAATTGTTTTTTCTTTTATTCTAATAGTTCTTTTTGCGATATTGATGAACATATATTATTTACAAGTAGTGTTTTTTTCAAAATATCAATTACTATCAATTAAGAATCACATTAAATTAATTCCCTTTGCACCACAAAGAGGCATTATATATGACCGAAATGGCATACCTTTAGCAATTAATCGTAGTTCATATCAATTAGAAATCTCATCTAAAAATCCTAAAATTTTAAATGAAACTATTTCAAATATACGTAAATATATCAATATAACAGATTATGATCTAGAAAATCTAAAAAAAAATAGTTATACCAATCAATATTTTAATGACATACTTATTAAGTATGAATTAAATGCAAAAGAACTTGCTTATTTTGTCACTAACAGGTCTCTTTTTCCAGGTATCAACGTAAAAAAATGTGAAAAACGTTATTATCCTTTTGGGAAAACATTATCTCATGTTATTGGTTATACTGCTAAAATCAATGATCAAGATGTATCTTATTTAAATAAAAAAGCAAAAACATCCAATTATATAGTAACTAAAAGTATTGGAAAATCAGGCATAGAAGCTTATTATGAAGATATGTTACATGGTAGAATTGGTTATGAAGAAATTGAAATTAATGGCAGCGGTAATCAAATAAGAGTAATAAATAAAAAACCACCTATATCTGGTAATGATATTTACCTTACTATAGATTTAAAATTACAGCAATATATTGAAAAAATTATTGAAAATAAAGGCAGAATCTCTGTTATAGCTACTGATCCTCAAAATGGTGAAATTTTAGCTATGGTTTCTAATCCTAGTTTTGATGCGAATTTATTTGCTCAGGGAATATCTAATAAAAATTATCAAGTTTTATTAGAAGACAAAGATCTTCCTCTATATAATAGAGTAACTCAAGCTGTTTATCCTCCAGCATCTACAGTGAAACCATATTTAGCACTTACTGCTCTAGAGGCTGGTATGCTTAACAAGCATACCAATATATTTGATCCAGGTTGGTGGAAAATACCAGGTTCTAAAAAATATTATAATGATTGGAAAAAACCAGGTCATGGTTATCTTAACATAACAAAATCTATAGAAGAGTCTTCAGATACTTTTTTTTATCAAATAGCTTATAATATGGGAATTGATTATATCTCAGAATGGATGATTAAATTTGGTTTTGGGAAAGGTACGGGTATAGATTTACCTCAAGAAAAAACAGGTAAAATGCCTACACGAGAATGGAAACATAATTATCTTAAAAAATCCTGGTATCAAGGTGACACAATACCAATTGGAATAGGGCAAGGTTATTGGACAGCTACGCCATTACAAATGAACAAAGCATTAATTATTCTAATCAATAACGGTATCATTAAAATACCACATATTTTACATTCTATAGATCAAACAAATGCTAGGATATTTTATAATAAACCTTTTTCCAATAATTCCATTAAATGTAATCCAAATTACTGGCATATAGTAAAAGATGCAATGTATGGAGTTGCTAATCGTACTAATGGAACAGGATATCAAAGTTTTGCAGATGCTCCATATAAAATTGCAGCAAAATCTGGTACAGCGCAGATTTTTAGTTTAAAAGAAAGGGAAACTTATAATTCATATACACTTAGTGAAAATTTACGTGATCATAAGTTAATGAATGCATTTGCGCCTTATAAAAAACCATGTATAGCAGTAACAATTATTATGGAAAATAGCAATAGTAATTATAAAATAGGAGAAATTATGCGTCATATATTAGATTTTTTCATACTTCATAAAAAATCAATTGATTGAATTTTATGTATAATATTTTTAGTGGAATTATAAATATGTCAATCAAAACATTAAATAAAAAATTAAGAAATAATTCAATGTGGACGCGTATTCATTTTGATCCATTTTTTATGTTTATAACAATTATATTATTAATTTATGGTACTGTAATTGTTTGGAGTGCTAGTGGTCAAAATGTACATACTATGGAGAGAAAACTGATTCAAGTTGTTCTAGGTTTAACAACTATGATAGTTTTAGCTCAATTACCTTCTAAAATTTATGAAATATCAGCATATTACCTTTATATAATATGTGTACTGTTATTAATTGTAGTTGACGTTTATGGACAAGTTAGTAAAGGATCACAACGTTGGTTAGATTTAGGAATATTGCGATTTCAGCCATCTGAAATTGCTAAAATAGTGGTACCTTTAGCAGTTACAAGGTTTGTTAATCGCGATTTTTACGAGTTACGCATTCAACGAATATTTATTGCCTTGATTGTTATATTGATACCAACCGTATTAATAGCAATGCAACCGGATCTTGGTACTTCCATTTTAGTAGCTATATCAGGATTAATAGTACTATTTATTTCTGGTATCAATTGGAAATTAATTTTTATAGCATTATTATTAATAATTTTGTTGAGTCCTATTTTTTGGTTCTTTTTAATGCAAGATTATCAGAAAGAACGTGTTATTATGTTGTTTAATCCTAATAGCGATCCTTTGGGAGCTGGATATCATATCATGCAATCTAAAATAGCTATTGGTTCGGGAGGTGTATATGGCAAAGGTTTACTTGCAGGCTCGCAATCTCAACTCAATTTTCTTCCAGAACGTCATACTGATTTTATTTTTGCTGTTTTAGCAGAAGAACTTGGTTTTATAGGAGTAGGTTTTTTATTTTTTTTATATCTTTTGTTAATTATAAGAGGAGTAATGTTAGCATTAAGAGCTAAAAATTATTTTGGATGTATAATTATAAGCACATTTATTTTAATCTTATTTATTTATATAATTATTAATGTTAGCATGGTCAGCGGTATTTTGCCGGTTGTCGGAGTTCCATTGCCGATGGTTAGCTATGGTGGATCATCTCTTATTATACTAATGGCTAGCTTTGGCATTATGATGTCTATCGATAATCATCGATAGAAAAACAATATTATCTGATTACATAAAAAATAGAAATAACTATTAAACAATAGGTAATCCCTTATCTTGTATTTCAGCACGATAAGAAGACCTGATTAGCGGACCACAAGCAGCATATATAAAACCCATAGATATCGCTTCTTTCTTTAATTGTGCAAATTCTTCTTTTGGTACATAGCGTTTTACTGGAAAATGATTTCTGCTGGGTTGTAAATACTGTCCTAAAGTTATCATAGTTACACCATGATTACGTAAATCTTGCATTACTTTAATAATCTCATCATTGGTTTCCCCAAGCCCTAACATTAACCCAGATTTAGTGGGAATATGTGAATGATACTTTTTAAATTTTTCCAATAATTGTAATGATTTTTTATAATTAGCTCCTGGCCGTATCATACGATATATTCTTGGCACATTTTCTATGTTGTGACCAAATACATCAGGTGGTTCTTGAATTATGATATTTAAAGCATTATTTATACATCTACGAAAATCTGGAACTAATATTTCTACTTTGATTCCGATATTTTTTTTACGTATGCTTTTAATACAATTAATAAAATGTTGTGCACCTCCATCAATTAAATCATCACGATTTACAGAAGTAATTACTACATAGTTTAATCCAATATTATATATGGTATTCGCTAATTTTTCAGCTTCATAAGGATCTGGTGGTGTTAAAGGATTTCCATGCTTAACATCACAGAATGGACATTTTCTAGTGCAAACAACACCAAGGATTATGAATGTTGCAGTGTTATTATTGAAACACTCGACTATATTTGGGCAAGATGCTTCCTCACAAACTGAGTTCACATTATTTTTGCGCAGAATTGATTTTATCCGATCGATTCTGCTAGAATTTATAGGTAATTTAATTTTAATCCATTCTGGTTTAGGTAAAATTTCTTGATCGTGCGTTTTTATATTCTTTATTGCGATTATTTTCATAATGATTAATTATATTATAATAGATGACATGGATGTATTTAACTTGTTATTATATCAGTACAAAAATTAATTAATTATTAAATCAATGATAGATGATTTTATTGAATTTACCAAAACAATCCAAATTGTATCAATATGTTTTATGATGTCCATAAGACATATTGATAATTCATTAATTTAATAAATTCAGAAACTAATACCACCCTAACTTTTTTTATGTCAATTTTTGGATTATAATGTTGCATATTTGTCATTTTCATATTAGCAAAACCACAAGGATTAATATCTAAAAACGGATCTAAATCTACTGTTACATTTAGTGCCAATCCATGAAGAGAACAACCTCTGCTAATTCTTAATCCTAGTGAACATATTTTCTTGTTTTGTACATATACTCCAGGTGCATTAAGTTGATTATGAGAATTTATTTCAAAATAACTTAAGGTATTAATGACTGAATATTCCAAAATATTAATTAATTTATGAACGCTTACTTTACAGCGTTTTAAATCAATTAGCACGTACATTATTTGTTGACCAGGGCCGTGATAAGTTATTTGTCCACCTCTATCAGATTGAATCACCTGGATTTTATTAGGATTTAAGATGTGTTTTTTTATACCCAATTTACCCTGAGTAAAAATAGAAGGATGCTCTACTAACCAAATTTCATCATTACTTTCATGATTTCGTTGATTTGTATATGTATGCATAGCATGCGATACAGATTGCCAATCACATAAATTTAATTGACGTACTATAATAGAACTAATTATCATTATTAAAAAGCCTGTTTGTAAATTAACAACAGATTAATTTAGAAACTAGTTAATATATCATATTATGATTAAATTTATTAACAATAATTAAACTGAATACAGCAGATATAATTGTATTTTTAAACAGTTCACATAAAACAATTTGTATGTTTTGCTATATAATTATACTATATAATTATATTATTATTAATAAATTTAATATAAAATGAAAAATATTAAAAATATAAAGTTCATTTATAAAAACTAATTATTATTAATTTAATTATAAAAAGATCTAATCAACAAATCATAGGATTAATTGAAAACACAATCAAAGCGCTAGTATGCGAATACACAGGAGAGAATAAACTTTATCTTCAAATCAGTAGAAAAAATTTTATAGTTCTATAAATATCATATCCAATGCTAATCAGATTGAAAACATAAAAGAAATATTTGGAAAAGTCAAAACAGCATAACTTGTATTATAATCATAATAATACGGACAGTATTTTTATTATTCAATAATTCTTATCAATTACACACTAATCAATATTAATTTCATTTTTATTATATAGCAATCGAACCAACACTCGTCTAAAACAGACGGGTATTGGTTCTTACTGTTAACTTACAAACTGATAACGTTAGCAGCAGATGGGCCTTTCGCGCCATCAGTAATTTCGAACTCAACTCTCTGACCTTCCGCTAGAGTTTTGAATCCATTGCTCTGAATAGCAGAGAAATGCACAAATACATCCTTGCTACCATCTTCAGGAGTAATGAAACCGAATCCTTTTGATTCATTAAACCATTTAACATTACCTTTGATCTTAGACATCTAATATTACCTTTACATAAAGAAAATAACACTACTACTGTATTGGTATTCATTACAGCAATTATAGAAAACAGCATATAACTTAAATTTACTTACACTTTAACATTACCAATGTATTATCGTAATATTTTATACCTCCTTTTTCTGAATTTTATAGTAGGCGATATGCCTACTCATAAGCTTAATTATTTTTTCAGAATTACCACTATTACACAAAAAAACATTTAATTCAAATAAAATATTAATATTATTTTAAATATAATATCTCATATCTAACAGCAAGTATTATATCATATATTAACAGTAAATGTATTCTACTAAAATAAAAAATTATTAATTATATATAATTTTATTATATAACATAAAATCAAATTTGTTTTAAGTAATGTTCAAATTGTTATCGTCTTATATTTGCATTTTAATTAAAATAATTGTTATTTAATAACATAATTATATTATTAAACTTCAATATACTATTTATAATACACTGATTATTAAAGTGTATATTTATAATATTTTATGTAAATTTTTTATAAACTCATTATAGTTTTACTTAAATAATCACATATCATAGAACAATTGTTAAGACTAATAAAAAATTGAATAAAATATAGCAGATATTGCTATAAATCCAATCAACACGATAAAAAAATCACTTATATTATTGAAATATTTATTCATGACCGAAACTTTTCTAATTGCATACATGGGCATTAAAAATAGAATTATTGCAATAATTGGTCCCTCTAGTGTTTCAATCATTTTTAAAATATTTGGATTTAAAGTAGCTGCAAACCAAGCTGTTAATAAAATAAATGAGGAAGTAATAAAATTTAGTTTCGTATGTACTATATTTTTACCTAAATTATGTAATATTTTATTTAATATGCTGTTAAGTCCTTCTTTAGCACCTAAATAATGCCCAAGAAATGATTTAGTAATTGCAATAATAGCAAGTGGAGGACCCAACCAATCTATAACTGGTACGTTAAAATGATTTGCTAGATAAGACAATATAGTAATATTTTGTTTTTTAGCAATATTCAGATCTTGAGGAGAGAGACTTAATACACAACTAAAAACAAAAAACATTACAGTGACAACCATTAATAAATTTGAATAAATAAGTATACGAGAACATTTTTTTTCTGCATAGTCACCATATTCCATTCGCTTTACTAATGCAAAAGATGATATGATAGGTGAATGATTAAAAGAAAATACCATAACTGGAATAGCTAACCATAATGTAACCCATAAATTGTTATTAGATTTGCTAATATTTAATGTTTCTAATATAGCTCCTTGCCAATGAGGTATTAAATAAAATGCTATTAAAATTAAAGCAATAATAAAAGGATATACTAATATACTCATTATTTTTATTATTATTTTTTCGCCAAAACAAATTATTATCATCATCAAAACAATTAAAAACAATGAAAGTATTACACGTGGAGGAGGTATTAATTGTAACTGATTTATAATAAAGCTATTTAATGTATTAGTCATTGCAACACTATACATCAGTAAGGTAGGATATATTGCAAAAAAATACAATAGAGTTATAAGATTTCCTGCTTTAGGACCAAAGTGTTCTTCTACAACTTCACTAATACCTCCATAAGGATCACTGCCGGATAGGATAAATCGCGTTAAAGCCCGATGAGAAAAAAAAGTTAGAGGAAATGCAATTATGGTCATAACAATTAATGGAATTATACCTCCAATGCCTGCATTTATAGGTAAAAATAATACTCCTGCACCAATTGCTGTACCATATAATCCTAATAACCAAATAGTGTCATTTTTATGCCACTCTTTTTTATTAGCTATTGCATTAATATTATTTAATATACTTATTTGAGTGGGTTTCATTTATACTCCGATAAAAGTCCTTAAATGTTATTAAGATTGTTCCATTAATGAATGTAATTAATTTCATCATTATTAATGATTGACAATATTAAAATATGCATTTAAATAAAATATAATAATATTATTGACATTATTTTTCTAAAGTATTTAAATAATGCATTTAGAAATGCTATATATATAATATATCGATGATATCTTGTTATTTAATTAATAATTTGATACATTAACAATTTAACAAGTAACTTTATTTCATTATAATAAAATAATGCTGTTAATCTTAATTTGATATCACTTTTAATAAAGTTGATATTAAACAATATAATCAAATAATTAAGATGGACACTATTAATTGTAACTAGATAATATCTAATTATATTAAATAATATTTTAATATAACTATAATATAATAATTATATTCTTAACGATATTATTTGGTTTTTAATAGTTATAAATAATAAAATTTTCTAATTATAGTTATCGATAATAAAAAATATTTTGTATTATTTGTATTATTATACAATAATATTTTAAAAGTGATATAATATCATAATAAAGTATTAAGTTATTATTTAACTAATTAAATTAATGAATTTTTAATAACTATTGAGAACAATGAGATGTTGAAAATTTAAAGGTAGAAATATATACAAAAAAGACATGCAACTATTATATTAAGGCAAGAATATTACTAAATATAATAAGTGTTGTTTTTCAAGAAACTTTTATTGATAAGTATAAAAATAAATACCAGGAGGTAGTATTGCGTAGTAGTTATAGAACAGTATCTCAAATGTTTATTAGTGGGAAATTTATTGGTGGTTTTGATGAGTTATTAGAGCTTGATAGAAAAAATACATTTAATTTCCTACAAGAATTTTAATATATTTATAAGGCATATCTAAATGCTAAATTATAATGCTAATGAAATAGAATTTCAAATTATGCGTATATATGTAAAAGATATTTCATTAGAAGCTCCTAACATACCTCAAATCTTTCATAAAGATTGGAATTCTAAATTAGAATTCAGTATAAATACTAGCTTTTGTCAATTATCTGAAGGAGTATTTGAAGTAGTGTTAAATGTAACTGTAACCTGTCATTTAGATAAAGATATTGCTTTTCTTTGTGAAATTAAACAAGCTGGTATATTTAGTATAAATAAAAATAAAATTGACGATTTACAGATAACGCATTTTTTATCAACTTATTGTCCAAATATGTTGTTTCCTTATGCTAGTGAGTGTATTAATAACTTAGTTGCACGTGCTTCTTTTCCCTTAATACATTTATTACCTATTGACTTCTATGAAATTTTTAATAAAAATTTGCAAAAAGACCTAAAAAACACCTATTAATAAATTAGTAATAACAAAACTAATTTATTAATAGGTGTTTTATTTTATAATATTATTATCTAATTATTGTAATATAGATCAATAAATATTTAATTATATTTCCTTTCATGTTTTTCAAATAAGAATGAATATAATAACATATAATCATAATTTATTAATACATTTAAAATATAAACTCACTTTACCATCAATCATTAATGTTAAAATAAAGTTTACTTTTCAATATTTTTATGTTTTTTTGTTAAAAAAATTTACAAATATATTAACACTCAAAATGTTAAATTAAATATAAATCATTATAGTATATTATTGTAAGTATTAATAAAAATATATAATAAAATTTATTATATTGAATATTTTAATTATTTGTTTTATTTTTTTATACTAATTTAAGTGTGTCATGCTGAATATTTAGTCGTCAATTTGTATGGTGTTTTAATAAGATAATTAATAAAAAACTATATTTAATAAATTATATAATTAATAATACATAATAATAGTTTACAGGAAACAACATGAATGTTTTTTAATAAATTAGAATTAGTTTGGAGTCAAATGAAAAGAGAAGCTCATATTATATCTAATTCAGAACCGCTGTTAGCTAGTTTTTATCATGAAACATTACTTAAACATGCAAATTTAAGTAATGCTCAAAGTTATATTTTATCAAATAAAATTGCTAATGCGTTTATGCCTGCTATTAATGTTCGTGAGATCTTAGAGGAAGCTTATAGTAATGATTTATCTATTATCACTTCTTCTGTATATGATATACAAGCCATAATTCAACGTGATCCAGCGGTTAATGAATATTCTATACCATTACTTTATCTTAAAGGGTTTCAAGCTTTACAATGCTATCGTATTAGCCATTGGTTATGGAATCAAGGTAGAAATGCACTTGCGATTTATTTACAAAATGAAATTTCAGCTTATTTCGGAGTGGATATTCATCCTGCAGCAAAAATTGGTAAAGGTATTATGTTAGATCATGCAACAGGAATTGTTATAGGAGAAACAGCTGTTATTGAAAACGATGTTTCAATTCTACAATCAGTTACATTGGGAAGTACTGGTAAAGTAATAGGGGATCGTCATCCAAAAATACGTGAAGGAGTCATGATTGGCGCAGGTGCTAAAGTACTTGGTAACATCGAAATAGGCAAAGGCGCGAAAATTGGAGCAGGTTCTGTAGTATTGAAAAACGTACCACCAAATACTACTGCTGCAGGAATTCCTGCTCGTATTGTTGGAAAAACAAATAGTCAAAAAACTCAAAAAACCTCAATGGAAATGGATCAATATTTTAATAGTTTGGTTTTTCAACTTGGTGACGGTATATAATATAAAGTAAAAAACACGTTTAATCTTTAAACTATTAAATGAATATTACTTCATCTATGTATTAATTATGTGTTAATAACGATTCTAATGTTAATTAATGATATTATTAATAATATATAAATAAAATCAATCATCTTTAAAAGATAGTTTTATATTAATTACTATACATATCTTATGTAGTATACAATTAAGGAGCTTGAATTGCAACAATCTTATTGCCAGCTAGTTAAGCTAGCTGCATTAGTAACAACTGTTTTTGCTTTTATATTTTTAATCATAAAAATTTTTTCTTGGTGGTATACAGAATCAGTAAGTTTACTTGCGGCTCTAATTGAATCAATTGTAGATATTACTGCTTCCCTGATTAACTTATTAGTTATACGTTATTCTTTACAACCAGCTGACTCTGATCATACATTTGGACATGGTAAAGCTGAATCTTTGGCAGTTCTTGCACAAAGTATGTTTATTTCTGGATCTTCTGTTTTACTTTTTCTTACTGGAATTAAATATTTGATCAATCCAACTATTGTTCATTCTCCAATGATAGGAGTTGTTGTAACTATTATTTCACTAATTTCTACTATAATCTTAGTATCCTTTCAGAAATGGGTAGTAAAACAAACTAGTAGTCAGGCAATTCGTGCTGATATGTTACATTATCAAGCAGATGTTATTATGAATGCAGCTATTCTAATAGCTCTTATCTTAAGTAGTTATAATTTTGTACACGCAGATGCTTTGTTAGCATTAGCAGTTGGGATTTTTATTCTTTGTAATGCTTTAAAATTGGGCTATAATGCGATTCAAGTATTATTAGATGGAGTATTGCCAAAACAAGAACGAGATAAAATTTTAAGAATTCTAGATCAATGGCCCAATATAAAAGGTATTCATGACTTGCGTACCCGACAATCTGGATCTACTAGGTTTATTCAATTTCATTTAGAGTTAGAAGATAACTTGCCACTTTTACAAGCACATGATGTAGCTGTCAGACTTAAAAAAGCATTACTTACAGAATTTCCTGGTTCAGACATAATTATCCATCAAGACCCCTGTTCTTCCAGAAATATTGGAATATAAAATCCAATAAATTTGTAGTTATTAGATTTTAATAATCTTGTTTACAAAACAATAAATTATTTTAAAAAATTAATAAAGGCGATCAAAGATCATGATTAAAAAAGTAGGAGTTTTAACAAGTGGAGGAGATGCACCAGGTATGAATGCAGCTATTCGTAGCATTGTACGTTCTGCATTGAGTGAAGGGTTAGAAGTTTGTGGAATTCAAGATGGTTATCTAGGTCTATATGAAAATAGAATAATTAATTTAAATCGTTATAGTGTGTCAGACATGATAAATCGCGGTGGTACTTTTCTCGGATCTGCTAGATTTCCAAGATTTCTAGATAAGCAAGTTAGAAAAGATGCTATAGAAAACATGAAAAAATCTGGTATTGATGCATTAGTAATTATAGGGGGTAATGGCTCTTATATGGGTGCTATTAAAATAACTGAGATGGGATTTCCTTGTATTGCCCTACCGGGAACTATTGATAATGATATAGCTGGTACTGACTATACCATAGGTTATTTTACTGCACTTGAAACTATAGTAGAAGCAATTGATCGTTTGCGCGATACCTCTTCTTCACACCAACGTATTTCCATAGTTGAAGTTATGGGCCATTATTGTGGAGATTTAACATTAGCATCTGCAATTGCGGGAGGATGTGAATTTATAGTACTACCTGAAATAACATATAATAGAGAAGAATTAGTAAAAGCAATAGAACAGGGCATAAATAAAGGGAAAAAACATGCTATAGTTGCAATTACAGAGCATATTTGTAATTTAGATGATTTAGCATGTTTTATAGAAACAAAAACTAAAAGAGAAACTCGCATAACTGTATTAGGTCATATCCAAAGAGGAGGAGCACCTTGTGCATATGATCGTATTCTAGCTTCTAGAATGGGTAATTATTCTATTAAATTATTAATTGAAGGATATGGAGGTCGCTGCATAGGAATACAAAATGACAAAATGGTGCATCATGATATTAACGATACTATTACATACATGAAACGTTCATTCAAAATTGAATGGTTAAACATTGCCAAACAACTTTATTAACATTCAAAATTACTATTGTCTGTCTGCTTTTATTATTAATAATAATATAAATTTACTTGTGATATTTATTTTTGACGATTTAAATACTGTTCATTACAGCTAATTTAACTATTTTTGAGAATATTTCAGCATTTAAAGAAGATTTGCCTACTAATAAGCCATCTACATCTGGTTGACTAATAATTTCAGCAGTATTATCTATATTAATAGACCCACCGTATTGGATAATTACAGTTTTAGCAACAATTTTATCTTGTTTTTCAAGATAACTTCTAATAAATCTATGAACGTGTTGTATTTGTGTAGGAGTTGCTGCTTTTCCAGTCCCAATAGACCAAACAGGTTCATAAGCAATAACTGAGTTTTTGAATATTTCTATTCCTTGATTATTAATAATGGATTTTATCTGAAATTCACAGACCTCTCTAGTTTTACCTTGTTTTTTTTCTAATGCATTTTCACCAATGCATAAAATAGGTGTTAAGTTAAAGGATTTAATTAATGCAAATTTTTTTGCTATATGTTTATTGGTTTCTTTATGATAAATACGTCGTTCAGAATGACCAACAATAACATATTGTGCACCTATTTCTTTTAACATTTTAATCGAAATATCACCCGTAAACGCTCCTGATATATGAACATCAACGTTCTGAGCACATATTTTTATTTTACTAGATATAATTTTTTTTATCATATCAAGATATAATAAAGGAGGCGCAATTGCTACTTGACATTTATCTACACTATGTATTTTCTCATTAAGTTCACTAATTAAGTTTCGTATTGTTAAAAAACTTCCATTTAACTTCCAATTACCTATAATCAGTATATTTTTCATTGGTTTTCCAATATAATAATATGATATTATTAAATTGATTTTAAATAATTATTTTAAATAGTCATTATCTAAATGATTTTACTGAATATTAACAAATAAATTAATACTTAAAAATATTATTCTATTTACCAATAATTCTCACTAGTTATATGTCCTGGTTTACTTTTTAAATTTATTTGCATTCCTCGAGTATTTTTTAGTAGTTGCTGTGTTTCATGTACCATTCCTGGATTTCCACAAAGCATAACATGACTATGTTGCGCATTTATATCTAACTTTATTGCATTTTCTAATTCACTATTGCTAATCAGATAAGGGATACGACCACACAAAGACTCAGGTGTTTTTTCTCGGCTTACTACTGTTTGAAAATGCAATTTTCCAATGTACTTTTTTTGTAAATTTTTTATTAAGCTTGAAAAGCTCAAATCAGCAGAATATCGAGTAGCATGAACTAATATGATATTTTCAAAACGATCTAAATCTTTCCCATATTGTAAAATTGAAAGATATGGTCCAATAGCAGTACCTGTTGATAACATCCATAAATTTTTGCACTGAGGAATTGAATCTAGAACGAAAGATCCGCAGGCTTTTTTGGTTATCATCAATTTTTTACCTGGTTTTAATATATGTAAATACGGACTTAATTTACCTTCAGGCACTATAGTTAAATAAAACTCTAATATTTCATCATCTGGAGAATTGACATAAGAATAAGCACGTTGGATACGTTTACCATCTAACTCCAATGCTATCTTTGTAAATTGACCTGCTATAAATGGACAAATTGGAGCCTTAATACGAAGACTAAACAAATCATTTGTCCAATTTTTTATTTCGTGAACTTGAGCATTAACCCAATCAGACATATTTTAAGCCTTTCAAATTTTTATTTGTTAATATATAAATAAATTGGTTAATTTAATATTAAGTTAATAACTAAAAATCAAAATATTTTATTTATAATAAATAGTAAAACATCGATTTTATATTTTACTATGGTAAAAACTAATAAAATTTAATATTGTTGATATAACAGTTAATATTTCATTTGCAAATAACATATTTTATGTATCATATTTTATTATATTAAATAATAAAACAATTGCTATGTTCTGAAAATATATTTTTATTGCAATAATTATAAATGTATATCAAAATTTTGTTTATATTAAAATTTTATCCATGCACCGTTAATGTTAGATTTTAATCTTTCATTAATTCAAAAGCAAAAAATTTACCTGCTTAATATTTTATACAAATAATTTTATTACCAATTGATTTTAAATTAACAAAATTAACAATTTTAAAAGCCCAACTAAATAAAGCTAGGCTTACAGTAATTTACTTTATGTAATCATAATATAAAACGACTAAGATCTTCATCAGAAATTAATTGATCTAGATGTTTACCTACATAGTCTGCATCAATAATTACTGACTCACCTGTACGCTCACTAGCATCATAGGAAATATCTTCCATTAGACGTTCAAGAACAGTATGTAAACGACGAGCGCCAATATTTTCAGTTGTTTCATTAACATGCCAAGCAGCTTCTGCAATTTTACATATGCTATCATCAGTAAAATTTATAGTTACTCCTTCAGTATTTATTAAAGCCTTATATTGCATGGTTACAGATGCATTAGGTTCAGTCAATATCCGTTTAAAATCTTCCACAGTTAAAGCTTTCAGTTCAACACGTATTGGTAGCCTCCCTTGAAGTTCGGGTATAAGATCAGAAGGACTTGCTATCTGAAACGCACCTGAAGCAATAAATAAAATGTGATCGGTTTTAACCATTCCGTGTTTAGTAGAGATTGTGCATCCTTCCACTAAAGGCAATAAATCTCTTTGTACACCTTCACGAGATACATCTGGACCGCCAACATTTTGACCACCATATTTACAAATTTTATCTATTTCATCAATAAAGACAATACCATGTTGCTCAACTGCTTCGATAGCATCTTGTTTTAATTCTTCTGGATTAACTAATTTAGCTACCTCTTCTTCTATTAGGAACTTCATGGCTTCTTTAATTTTTAGCTTTCTAGATTTTTGTTTCTGAAAACCTAAATTTTGAAATATAGATTGTAATTGGTTTGTCATTTCTTCCATGCCAGGAGGTGACATAATCTCTATTCCTAAAGATGCTACTGCTATATCGATTTCAATTTCTTTATCAGCCAATTTCCCTTCACGCAATTTTTTTCTGAAAGATTGTCTAGTAAAAGAAGGTTCTTTGTTTTGTTCTGTTTGTTGACCCCAATTATTTTTCATGGGAGGAACCAGAACATCTAAAACACGTTCTTCAGCTAGTTCTTCAGCTCGATGTTTGTTTTTTTCTATCGCTTGACTACGTACCATCTTAACAGCTGAATCTGTTAAATCACGAATAATAGAATCAACCTCTTTTCCTACATAACCCACTTCTGTAAATTTCGTTGCTTCAACTTTAATAAAGGGAGCATTAGCTAATTTAGCTAATCTACGTGCTATTTCAGTTTTTCCTACACCTGTTGGTCCAATCATCAGAATATTTTTAGGAGTTACTTCATGCCGTAGTTCTTCATTTAGTTGCATCCGTCTCCATCTATTACGCAATGCAATAGCCACAGCTCTTTTAGCACTATCTTGCCCTATTATAAAACGATTTAATTCTTTAACAATTTCACGAGGAGTCATCTCGGACATAATTAAAATCCTTACGTCTTAAACATTAATTCTTCGAAATTAACGTTATGATTAGTATAGATGCAGATATCACCAGCTATATCAAGTGCTTTTTCAACTATATTGCGTGCATCTAATTCAGTATTTTCTAGTAAAGCACGTGCTGCAGCTTGTGCAAACGCACCTCCAGAACCAATAGAAATTAAATCATTTTCCGGTTGTATTACATCTCCATTACCACTAATAATAAGAGATGCTGATTCACCTGCTACTGCTAACATAGCTTCAAGGCGGCGTAGAATTCGATCATTACGCCAATCCTTTGCTAATTCAACAGCTGCCTTAACTAAATGACCTTGATAAGTTTCTAATTTACGTTCGAACAACTCAAATAAATTAAAAGCATCTGCAGTACTGCCTGCAAATCCAGCAATCACCTTGTCATTGTAAAGACGACGTACTTTTTTAACATTACCTTTCATTATAGTATTACCAAGAGTAGCTTGACCATCACCGCCAATTACTACTCGGCCGTTACGTCGTACACTTACTATTGTTGTCACAGATGGATTTCCTTTTACACACAAGAAGGACCCTGAACCACATAGCACAGAGCATTATGCGGAAAGATATGGGGTGAAGTTTAATATGTTTCAATCCCCTGTATGTCAGATATTAATAATACATTTATAAAAATTTAAATCAGTTATTTATTGTATTTATTGTTACTAAAGATAACATAATAACATTAGTAAGTGCATAATGATAATATATTTTTAATAATTTTACTAGTTTATTAGTCTTAATAATTAAATAAATATTGATTTTAAATAATATAAACCGCTAAATATTAACGAGATTTTAAAATTACAATCGTTTACAATAACGAATATTTTATGTTTGTTACAAACATATACTTTTACCTATCTCCTTTTTAAAGGTTAAAATTCGTTAGGATCAATATCTATAATAAATTTAACTTTTCGTGATTCTGGCACTAAATCATAAATTAATGGTAAAGATCTTTTAATTAATTGTTGTAAATATTTGCGTGAAGGATGCTGTATTAGAAGATGCCATCGCCAACGTTTGTTTTTTTTATGCTGTAATGAAGGCGATGGTCCCATAAACCATATAAACTTGTCTTGAGAAGATATATTTTCTAATAAATCACGTGATTTTTGAAGCATTTCTACTACTTTTTTACTATCATAATCTTCTGCTCTTAATAAAATATGGCTAGTCCATGGTGGCAATAATAATGTTTTACGTTCTAATAATATTTGATTTGCAAAAGAAAAGTATCCTTTATTTAATAAAGTTTTAAGTAATGGATGTTTAGGATAATATGTTTGTAATAATACTTCTCCTTGTTTGTCAGCACGTCCTGCTCGTCCTGAAACTTGAGTATAAAGTTGAGCAAAACGTTCTGTAGCTCTAAAATCTGATGAAAATAAAGCTCCATCAACATTTAATAAGGATACTAAAGTTACGTTTGGAAAATGATGGCCCTTTGTAATCATTTGAGTTCCAATTAAGATACAGGGTTCTCCTCTATTTATATTATCTATATACTTCTTTAAAGAATCTTTATTGCGAATTGTATCTTGATCTATGCGTATTATTTTTATGCTAGGAAATAAATTACTTAATTTATCTTCTATTTGTTCAGTACCTATTCCTACTGGTATTAAATTTTTTACATTACAACGAGGACACATATTAGGGATTATCTCTTTGTGGTTACAATAGTGACATCTTAATTGGCTTTTATATCGGTGTAATGTATATTTATGATCGCAATTTTGACATTCAGCAATCCAACTACATTCATGGCATAACAGTAAAGGTGCAAAACCTCTTCGGTTTAAAAACAATAAAACTTGATTTTTTGCATGAAGATGACATTTAATTTTATTAATAAGTACTGGTGATAAACCTCCAATAAGTGTTGCTCCTTTTATGTCTATTACTTGTTGTATTACTAATTTAGCATTACCAGCACGGTGTAATAAATTCAATTGGCGATATTTTCCTATAGAAACATTATATAATGTTTCTATAGCAGGTGTTGCGGATCCCATAATAATTGGTATGTTTTCTTTATAAGCCCTATAGACTGCTAAATCACGTGCTTGATATCTCCATCCATCTTGCTGTTTGTAGGAGCTATCATGTTCTTCATCAATAATGATTATACCTGGTCTTGCTAGTGGGGTAAACAATGCAGAACGAGTGCCAATTATAATAGCATTTTCACCGCGTCTAGCCCTTAACCATACAGCAAGTCTCTCTTTATTATTTAGCGCTGAATGCAGTAAATCTATAGGGGCATTAAAACGTTCACGAAACACATTGACAGTTTGAATTGTTAAACCAATTTCTGGTACTAAAATTAATGCTTGTTTACTTCTTATCAGTATGTTTTCTACTATCTGAAGATATACTTCAGTCTTTCCTGAACTAGTAATACCTGCTAATAACCAAGGGGAATATTTTTTATCTTCTTTTCTTATAGTATTAATAGCTATAATTTGTTCTTTATTTAATTTTGGTTTTTCACCTTTAATGATAAAATTATCAGACCAATTTTGTAATGAAAAATAATTTTTCTTAAGAGTACAAAGACCTTTGCTATGCAAATTGTGCATGATTTTATTGGTTATATCATGATTTTTTTTAATATTATCGCAAATTATTGGTCTTTGTCTTAATAATTTAAGAGCTTTTTGTTGTATAGGAGCATTTTTAAGACTTTCAATTCTGGTGAGGTTACCCTTTTCAGTGAGTTTCCATAACCATTTTAAATCGTAATTAATAGATTTACCCTGTCTTAATAATACAGGAATAGCATGGCTTAAAACTGCTCCTAAAGGAGCATGATAATAATCAGCAGCCCATTGTAATAATTTCCATAAAGAACTAGAAAACAAAGATTCTTCATCTAAAATATCTTCGATATTTCTTATTTTTTTGTCTTGTAAATAATCAAGATTATTATTTTCATATAATGATACAATGATGCCAATCATTTGTCTATTACAAAAAGTTACTCTTACTCTACTACCTATAACTGGTTTAACATCTTCAGGGTATATGTAGTTAAATAAACGATTTAATGGAACTGGCAAAGCAATTTGAACTATAGACATCATGAATCTCTTGATTAATAAAAGATAGGATATTTATATTATTTATTTAAATAATAAAGATATCATTCTTAATAATAAAAACACCTTTATTCTGCATTTAAGATATATAATTATAAATCCTAATAATTGGGATTGATTGTATTTAAAAATATTAATTAAATAACATAATTTTAACTTTAAAAGGGGATTTTCATGAAAAAAGGGATTCATCCTAAATATCAAGCCATCACAGCTCATTGTACTTGTGGCAATATAATTAATATTTATTCTACTTCAGAACAGAAATTAAACCTAGATGTCTGTAGTCAATGTCATCCATTTTATACTGGTAAACAGAGAGACGTGTCAACTAAAGGTAGAGTTGATCGCTTTAATAAAAGATTTTCATTAATTAGTAACAATAAATAAATATAATATTGACAGTAGGAATGCTTATTTGAAGATTTAGCATTCCTATAATTATTGCTATATCAAATAACTTCAACAGTTATAGTAATATTAGTAATTTTAATAACTTAATTTTGAGTATTATTTCATAAATTATAATTATAAAATATAGCATTCAACTAAAATTTAATATAAATATAGTGAACAAAATTAGAGCAAAATATTTCAGATTCAAGTGATTTATAATTATTAGGGTTAACAATATGGATCTCAAAAAAGCAACAATTGCTGTTCACAGTGGTTTAAACAATGACATACAATACGGTTGTGTATCACCTCCTATTTATCTGTCTAGCACTTATAATTTTATTGGTTTCAATGAACCTAGGTTTCATGATTATTCTCGTCGCAGTAATCCAACGAGAGATATAGTTCAAAAAGCTTTATCTGATTTAGAAGGAGGGGTTGGTTCTGTCTTAACCAATACTGGTATGTCAGCAATTCATCTTGTAACAATGTCTTTTCTCAAACCAGGTGATTTGTTAATAGCACCTCACGATTGTTATGGAGGTAGTTATCGTTTATTTCAAAGCATGCATAATAATAATTTATATAAGGTAAAATTTATTAATCAGAGTAATTTATTAGAATTACAGGCAGCTTTTAATGAAAAACCCCGATTGATATTTATTGAAAGCCCGAGTAATCCTTTATTACGAGTTGTAAATATTTCAATGATTTGTGAATTAGCACATAAAACAGAAACTATTAGTGTAGTGGATAATACATTTATGACCCCAGCATTACAAAATCCGATATATTTAGGAGCAGATATCATTGTTCATTCTTGTACTAAATATATTAATGGTCATTCTGATGTATTAGCAGGTATTGTTATTTCAAAAGATCCAACTCTGATAGATCATTTATCTTGGTGGGCTAACAACATAGGGGTTACTGCTGCAGCCTTTGATAGCTATTTATTATTACGTAGCATACGCACTTTATTACCTAGAATAGATATAGCTCAAAATAACGCTCTAGCAATAGTTGATTATTTAAAACAACAAAAATTAGTAAAAAAGATATATCATCCATCTTTGGTAGAAAATATCGGATATAAATACGCAGTTAAACAACAAAAGGGATTTGGAGCTATTCTCAGTATGGAAATTGATGGAAATAAAGAAATATTGAAAACTTTTTTAAAATCATTAAAGTTATTTACTTTGGCAGAATCCTTAGGAGGAGTTGAAAGTTTGATATGTCATGCTGCTAGCATGACACATGCAAGTATGTCTTATGAAGCAAGAAATAGAGCAGGTATTTCGGATATGTTGTTACGTATTTCAGTAGGTATAGAAGATAAACAAGATTTAATTAGTGATTTAGATAGTGCATTTAAAATTGCTTCAGATAACATTTAGAATATCTCTACTTTAAATATAAACATAACATTATAAATTAAAATGTAATTATCAAATATAATATATTATCTGTTTATCAAATAAATCATTTGCAATAAAATATACTTATAAAATATTTAACCTGTCACTTTTATAGATATATAATTGCTCTGAATTATTATTTTTATTTCCTCATATATTTTTCTACTTTTTGCATATTTAAGTAATTATATTATTTTGCTTGTTTTAAATAAAGATATCAACATTTTGTTGCATCAAAATCAATTGATTATAACATATTGTTATATGATTAAACTGAATTTAATTGATAATAATCAAATTTAAAATTAATTAAAAATCCCTGAAAGGTATAAGGTAAATGAGATGAATGATTGTTACGTTAATCAGCAGAAAAAGTTATACCATAGTGGATTTGAATTTAATAAAAAATTTAAGATCTCATTTGAATTTTTTCCACCTCGTAGTAAAGAAATGGAAAAAACACTGTGGAACTCTATTAATTTTCTTGGTAAATTAAGACCATCTTTTATATCTGTTACTTACGGTGCTAATTTAGAAGAAAAAATACTTACATATAATGTTACTAAAAACATAAAAGATCGTACAGGATTAGAAGTTGTGCCTCATCTAATATGCGTAGATTCTACAAAACAGGAGTTGCGTGATATAGCATATAATTACTGGAATAATGGTATATATAAGATAGTTGCATTAAGAGGTGATATTAATAAAGCTAGTAATAAACCAAATATGTATTGTTATGAATTAGTCTCTTTGCTAAGAGAAGTAGGTAATTTCGATATTTCTGTGGCTGCCTATCCTGAAGTACATCCAGAAGCAAAAAATGCGCAAGCTGATCTAATTAATCTAAAACGTAAAATTGATGCAGGAGCTAATAGTGCAATTACTCAATTTTTTTTTAATATAGATAATTACTTGCGTTTTAGAGATCGCTGTGTTGCTGTTGGAATCGACGTTGACATTATACCTGGTATTTTGCCAGTATTAAATTTTAAACAATTGAAGTATTTTGCTAGAATTAGTAAAGTACATATTCCTTTATGGATGTATGAATTGTTTAATGACTTAGATCATGATACAGAGACTTGTAAGATGATCGGAGCACACGTAGCAATCGATATGGTTGAAAAATTATCTAAAGAAGGCGTACATGATTTTCACTTTTACACTTTAAACAGATATGAAATTAGTTATTCAATTTGTCATGTATTAGGAATTAAACCCTATCAATTGTCTTAATATAATAGATACATTCAACCAAAATATTTGAATATCATTCATTATTTTTTTATAACTAAAATAGTTTTTTTAATTGCAAAAATGATTTATTATGCGATGAATACTATTATAGGTAGGTTTAATATATGACATATGCATAAATTCATTTGGTTGATGAGCTTGCTTAATTGATCCAGGGCCAAAGACCACAGTTGGGCACAATTGCTGTATAAATGGAGCTTCTGTACAATAATTAACTACTTCTAAATTTTTATTTAGTAATTTCTGGATTTTTTTAATAAAAATATTATCAGTAGAACACTTGTACGCAGGAATAGGGGGATATAATGTTTCTATAGTTATTCTATTGCCCCATTTAATTGTAATCGGTTTTAATACCTTGTTCACGAGCTCATTAACATCATTTATCGTTATGCTAGGGATGAAACGAATATCTAAGTGTAATTCACAATAAGAACATACGCGATTTGCTACATCTCCTCCTTTAATACAACCAAAATTAACAATTAAATGAGGTTTTGTAAATTTATTATATTTATTTTTTTTAAAAAAATCTCTTAATTTTATTAAGTTGAATATTACTTTTTGCATTAATTCAATAGTATTTATATCACTATAGAAGATACTAGAATGGCCAGATTTACCGCTAACACGGATTATACTTGAAATGTATCCTCTATGTTCACAAACTGGTTTAAGAGATGTAGGTTCACCTATTATAGCAAAATCTGGACGCAACTTTGTTGATCTTGAAAAGATATTGGCTCCGATCATAGTTGTTTCTTCATCAGCAGTAGCCAAAATATATAGAGGTTTTTGTAATTTTTTTATGTTAATATCACATAATACATCTACAACAAATGCAAAAAAACCTTTCATATCTACTGTACCTAAACCATAAAGTTTATTATTAAATTCAGTTAAAGTAAAAGGATCATATTTCCAAAAGATTGGGTCGAAAGGTACAGTATCAGTATGGCCTGTTAGCATTAAACCACCTAACTTATCTCTAGTTTTTGCTAATAGATTAAATTTGTTGTTTGTATTAGGAATAGAATTTAATTCTACTTTTAAACCTAGATCATCAAACCAGTTGGCTAGTACGTTAATTAAAATTTTGTTGCTACAATCTAAAGATCTATCAGTGGAACTAACAGATGGGATAGAAATTAATTTTCTATAACATTCAATGAAAGACGGTAGTTTGTTTTTCATTTTTATATTCCTTGTATTAATTAAATTCATAAATAATATGTTGTTTATTAATATAAATAATATGTTGTTTATTAATATATTAACCTTAATAGTGATTAATTCTTATGTTAAATACATTAATAATTGGTGCTAGTGGATACACTGGTGTAGAATTAGTACTTATTTTAAGTCGCCATCCCTACATAAATATAGTTGGCTTAGTAGTTTCAGAAAAAAGTCCAAATATAGGAAAATCTTTATCTGAAGTTCATCCAAGAACGAAAAATATAATAGATTTGCCATTACAAGATATCAAAAATTTACTAATTAACAAAAATAAAATAGACGTGGTTTTTTTAGCCACCTCTCACGATATCAGTCATGAATTAGCACCAAAATTACTTAAAAATGGCTGTATTGTATTTGATCTTTCAGGAGCATTTCGTGTTAAAAATAAAAATTTTTACAAAAATTTTTATGGATTTCAACACAAAAATGAAGAGTGGTTAAATAAAGCAGTATATGGTTTAGCAGAATTTCAAGTAAAAGAGATTAAAAAAGCACAATTAATTGCAGTTCCAGGATGTTATCCTACTGTTTCACAGTTAGCTTTAAAACCATTATTAGATGCTAATTTAATAGACAGAACTCAATACCCGGTAATTAATGCTGTTAGCGGCGTCAGTGGTACTGGACGCAAAGCAAGTATACAATCCCATTTTTGTGAAATTAGTTTAGAACCTTATGGAGTTTTTAATCATCGTCATCATTTAGAGATCGTTGAACATTTAGGTATCGAAGTGATTTTCATTCCTCATATTGGAAGTTTTTCCCGTGGAATTTTAGCAACTATTGTTTGTTTAATAAAAACTGGAATTGATTCCGAAACTATTAGTAGTGTATTTAATGATACTTATTGTGATAAACCATTAATTCGTTTATATAAAAAAGGTTTTCCTTCTTTAAAATATGTGGTCGGTTTACCTTATTGTGATATTGGTTTTGCATTAAAAAACGAACATCTTATTGTTATAGCAGCTGAAGATAATTTACTTAAAGGAGCAGCGTCTCAAGCAGTACAGTGTATGAATATTCATTTTGATTTTCCTGAAACACTATCAATCTTATAGAAATAAATTATTATGATAAAACCATTAGTGATTAAATTAGGTGGCAATATTTTAAAAAAAGAAGCAGCATTAAATAATCTATTTACAACTTTAGCAAATTATCTCAATATCTACAACAATAGATTCATAATGATTGTACATGGTGGAGGTTATATAGTGGATGATTTAATGAAGAAATTATCACTAAGTATAATAAAAAAAAACGGATTGCGTATTACTCCTCATGATCAAATTGATATAGTTGTTGGAGCATTAGCAGGTATTGCTAACAAAAAATTACTTGCTTGGGCAAAAAAACATAAAATTAATGCAATAGGTTTATGTCTGAGTGATGGCAATATAGTGAATTCATTACAGATAGATAAAAAATTAGGAAATGTTGGTCATGTATTTCCTGGAAATTCATCTTTATTGAACATTTTGTTTGATAGTCAATATATACCAATAATTAGCTCTATAGGTATTGACGACAACGGAAATTTATTAAATATTAATGCTGATGAAGCTGCAGCAGCTTTAGCTTTAACTACAGATGCTAATTTAGTATTGTTATCTGACGTAAATGGTATTAAAGATAACAAAGGTAATTTTATTAAAGAAATTAAAAAACATGAAGCAGAAAGGTTGATATCTAACAATGTCATTCAACATGGTATGGTCATTAAAGTACGAGCTGCATTAAAAGTTGCTTTTATTTTAAATCGACCGGTAAATATAGCTAGTTGGGAATATATTGATCAGTTAAATGCTTTGTTTAATGGATATTCCATTGGTACCAGAGTACACAATTAGTATTGTTTTAACAAAAGGATCATATAAATGAAATCAAAAAACGTACAAAAAATAGTCTTGGCTTACTCTGGCGGACTTGATACATCTGCTATTATACCGTGGTTAAAAGAAAATTATAAATCTTGTGAAGTAATTGCTTTTGTAGCTGATATTGGACAACCTAGTAAGTCGTTATTAAATATAGAGAAAAAAGCAAAGCTATCTGGTGCTTCATCATGCTATATTATTGACTTAAAAGAAGAATTCGTTAGAAATTATATTTATCCAGTTTTACAAACAGGTGCAACATATGAGGGTTTTTATCTTATGGGTACTTGTATGGCAAGACCTATTATAGCTAAAGCACAAGTTGATTTAGCTATTAAAACAAATGCAGATACTTTATGTCATGGTGCAACAGGTAAAGGTAACGATCAAGTTCGTTTCGAAACTGCTTATGCTACATTAGCACCGCATTTACAAGTAATTGCTCCTTGGCGAGAATGGCATTTAAGCTCTCGAGAATCTATTTTACAATACTTAAAAGATAAAAATATTCCTACTGATGTATCTATAAGAAAAATATATAGTCGTGATGAAAATGCATGGCATGCTTCAACAGAAGGTGGAATATTAGAAGATCCATCACAATTAGCAGAAAAAGATTGTTGGATTTGGACTAGTGACCCAATAGATGCTCCAGATCAACCTGAAAAATTAGTAATCAATATTGAAAAAGGAGAAGTAATTGCTATAAATAATGAAAGATTAACTCCTTTACAATGTTTAAACAAACTGAACATAATTGGTGCTAAACATAGCATAGGACGAGTAGATATGATAGAAAACCGCCTAATAGGAATTAAATCAAGAGGATGTTATGAAACACCAGGGGGAACTATAATATTTAATGCATTAAGGGCGCTAGAGCAATTAGTTTTAGATCGTGAGAGTTTTAAATGGAGACAACAGCTGGGTCATGAGATGTCATATGTAGTTTATGAAGGTCGATGGTTCACTCCTTTGCGTAAATCTATACAATATGCTGCTAAAGTTTTAACAGAAGAATTAACAGGTGAAATAACTATACAAATTTATAAAGGGAATGCAATTGCTATAGAAAAAAAATCTATTAATAGTTTATATTCTAAAGATTATTCTACCTTTTCAAAAGACAACGTATACAACCATAAAGACGCAGATGGTTTTATTAAATTGTTTTCCCTTTCTTCTAGAATTAGAGCGCTAAAAAAACAAAACAAACCATAATGTATTTTGTTTTTTTTAATAAAACTTAAATAAGGATACATATGTCACTTTGGGGTGGAAGGTTTAAAGAGTCGACAAATCAAATGTTTAAAAACTTTAATGATTCATTAAAGTTTGATTATAGACTAGCGGAACAAGATATTATCAGTTCTATTGCATGGTCTAAAGCATTAATGACAGTAAATATTTTAAATTCAAAAGAACAAAAACAATTAGAGCAGGAATTGAATATTTTATTAGATAAAGTTAGAATCAATCCTAAAGAGATTTTATCTAGTCAAGCAGAGGATATTCATAGTTGGGTTGAAAATGAATTAATTTTAAAATTAGGTGAATTAGGTAAAAAATTACATACTGGACGTAGCAGGAATGATCAAGTAACAACAACCTTAAGATTATGGTGCAAAGTTAATATTAAACAATTATTACAAAATATCTTTGAATTAAAAAAGATACTAATATTAACGGCTGAGCGCAACCAAGATGTTATAATGCCAGGTTATACACATTTACAACATGCGCAACCAATAACTTTCGCGTATTGGTGTTTAGCTTATTTAGAAATGTTCATACGTGATGAAAATCGTCTAAAAGACACTCTAAAACGCTTAGATTATAGTCCATTAGGTTGTGGATCTTTAGCAGGAACCACATATAATATTGATAGGTATCAATTAGCTAATTGGTTAGGATTTAAATCTATTACTAATAATAGTCTAGATACTGTATCTGACCGTGATTATGTTATAGAATTTATATCTAATGCAGCAATTAGCATGATACATTTATCTAGATTCGCTGAAGATATGATTTTTTTTAACAGTCATGAAGTAGGATTTATAGAATTATCAGATGAAGTAACATCTGGTTCCTCTTTGATGCCGCAGAAAAAAAATCCAGATGCTCTAGAACTTATTCGCGGTAAATGTGGTCGAGTACAAGGTGCTTTAGCTGGAATGATGATGACATTAAAAGGTTTACCTTTGTCTTATAATAAAGATATGCAAGAAGATAAGGAATGGTTGTTTCATACCGTTGATACTTGGAATGAGTGTATAACAATATCATCTCTAGTCTTAAAAAAATTAACAGTAAATAAAATTCGTTGTAGAGATGCTTTAAAACAAAGCTACTGCAACGCAACTGAATTAGCAGATTATTTAGTATCTAAGGGGATACCATTTCGTACAGCGCATTGTATTGTTGGTAAAATAATATTAGAGGCAATTAATCAAAAATCTACTCTAGAAGATTTAGATTTAAATCAATTAAAAAATTTTTGCTCCTTTATCACAGAAGAT
The DNA here is from genome assembly GCF_002933335.1 of Candidatus Pantoea edessiphila. GTDB lineage: Bacteria > Pseudomonadota > Gammaproteobacteria > Enterobacterales > Enterobacteriaceae > Pantoea_C. Next base: position 372,845 of record NZ_PDKS01000001.1, read on the forward strand.
GTATATTCTATTTTAGATTTACAATCTTGTATTAACAAACGGAATTCACAAGGAGGAGTTTCTTTTTTGCAAGTTATGCATGCTATTAAATCTGCAAAAAAAAATTTATCTAAATCTTTTAAGGAATTAAAAAATTTTTAAATAAAATTCTTAATATTGATTTTTACTTTAAAATATAATTATTATTAGACGTCAAGATATCTAATAATAATAGTAGAAAATATAATTGATTATCATTAAATAAATCAGTTCAACAGAATACATTTTAATATTGTATTAATATACTATATATTAATTTAGCATAGAATATGCATAAATATATTTAAATACATATATATGATTTATATACATAATACAAATATGATTAACTCATCAGTAATTAAAGATAATTTAAGACCTATAATACTTATTTTCGACTCTGGTATAGGCGGAATTTCAGTGTATAATGAAATCAAAAAACAAATTCCTGATCTTTATTATATTTATGTTTTTGACAATGCAGGTTTTCCTTATGGAAATAAAACCAAACTATTTATTATTAAACGCATTATTAATATAATAAAAAAAATTTCCAGCAAATATTTAGTATCTTTAGCTGTTATAGCCTGTAATACAGCAAGCATTATTGCACTTGTTGAATTACGTAAATATTATAGTTTTCCTATTGTAGGTATAGTTCCGGCTATAAAACCTTCAGTTAAAATCACAAAAAACGGAATAATAGGATTATTAGCTACATATAATACTATTTCCAGCAAATATATACGTCAATTAATACTTACATTCGGTGAAAATCACAAAATTCTAACCATGACAGCTAGTGAATTAGTATATATAGCAGAATCAAAGTTTTTGGGAAAAAAAATTTGTCTAAACAAAATACATAACGTATTACAACCGTGGTTAAAGAAATCAAAAATACCTGATACTATTATTTTGGGTTGTACTCATTTTGTATTATTACGTGAAGAATTAAAACAGATATTGCCTACAAATACATTTTTAATTGATTCTAGTTTAGCTATTGCTTGTCGTGTCAATTATTTATTAAGAAATACACAAGTTAAAATAGGATTCTTAGAAAACAATATAGCATTTTGTACTTCGATAAATAATACATCAATGCAATTATCTTTAATTTTAAAACAATACGGTTTCCCTATCCTAAAAATAATTAAATTAAAAATAAATTAATTAAATTAAAATAAAATTTATTATAATATTAATAATATATCATTAATTAATGAAATCAATTAAAGATATTGTTTTTAGGAAAGCATTTAAGTTAACAATTAAATCTTTCATTAAAGATTGACTAATAACTTTAAATAAGCTAACATAGCAAAGCTCTTTAACAATTTATCAGACAATCTGTGTAGGTATTCATAGATTTAGCATTAACATTTTAAATGTATGTTATAAATATCTATTGAATAGATACGTGAGTTTATTACGTGATTTAATCTGTAGAAATA
>NZ_PDKS01000002.1 GCF_002933335.1 Candidatus Pantoea edessiphila
TATTTCTACAGATTAAATCACGTAATAAACTCACGTATCTATTCAATAGATATTTATAACATACATTTAAAATGTTAATGCTAAATCTATGAATACCTACACAGATTGTCTGATAAATTGTTAAAGAGCTTTGCTATGTTAGCTTGTTTAAAGTTATTAGTCAATCTTTAATTTTAATATTACTAATATCTTGACTTAATTATTTATTATTATTAACATGATTTACCTTAGCTTAATATTAAATGCATATATCAAATAAATACTATCTTTTATTTTGATAGATTAATATAATGGATTAGCTAATTTACATAGTTAATTATATTTTAGTATTTTTATGTATTACTATTATAAAAAAATTAGATATAGCTGAAAAATATAAATATTATATTTTTATATAATTAAAGCTATTAACTTAAATTTATTTGAATGCATATTAAGATAATTAGTAATTTATTTATTATTTAATAATTAATGTATTTTTTACTGTAGATTATTTTATGTTATGTTGTTTATATTATGTGGTATTATTAATATTTTATCCTTGGATAGTTAATGTTCACTAGTAAATACTTGTTGTCTACAAACAAAAAAAATTCTTCAGATAATGAAATAATTAGTTATCAATTAATGTTACGTGCAGGAATCATTCGTAAATTGTCCTCAGGTTTATACATTTGGTTGCCTACTGGTATTCGCATATTAAAAAAAATTGAAAATATAATACGCAAAGAGATGAATTCAATAGGAGCGTTAGAAATTTTAATGCCAATAGTACAACCTGCTGATTTATGGAAAAAGAGCAATAGATGGGAAAAATACGGTCCAGAATTACTTAAGATAAAAGATCGTCATAATCGTTTATGTGTTCTCGGCCCTACACATGAAGAAGTGATCACTGATCTAATTAGTAATGAATTACACTCATATAAACAATTACCTCTGAATTTATATCAAATACAAACTAAATTTAGGGATGAGATACGTTCTAGATTTGGCGTTATTAGATCTCGTGAATTTATTATGAAAGATGCTTATTCTTTTCATCTATGTCAGGATTCATTAGAAAAAACATATGATGTTATGTACACTTCTTATTGTAAAATATTTAATCAAATGAGATTAAATTTTCGTGTGGTACAAGCAGATACTGGATCTATAGGTGGTAATATTTCACATGAATTTCAAGTAATAGCAAATAATGGTGAAAATCGTATAGTTTTTTCAGATAAATCTATTTATGCTTCTAATATAGATTGTGCAGAAGTGTATATACCAAAAGATAAACTTGCTTTACCAACACAACAATTGTTAAAAATTGATATACCAAATGGGGAAAGTATTTTATATCTTATAAATTTTTTGCATATTCCGATTAAAAAAATTATTAAAACAATAATAGTTAAAGCAAAAAAAGAAAGCGGATATAAATTTTTTGCATTATTAATTCGTGCAGATCATGAAATAAATGAAAAAAAAGTAGAAAAACTTGACTTAGTTAATTCACCCCTAATATTTGCAAGTGAAGAAGAAATACGTTTTATTACAGGAACAGAACCAAAATCAATTGGACCAATAGATTTAAAAATACCAATAATTGTAGATCATACTGTATCAAACATGAGCGATTTTACTGCAGGCGCTAATGTTGATGGCAAATATTACACTGGAATCAATTGGGGTAGGGATTTACAATTAACTAATATTGCTGATATTCGTAACGTAGTTTCGGGAGACTTGAGCCCTGATGGACAAGGCATATTACATGTTACACATAGCATAGAAATAGGACACATCTTTCAATTAGGAACTAAGTATTCTGATATAATAAAAGCATGCGTACAAACAGAAGATTGTACTAACAAAAATATATTAATGGGATGTTACGGTATTGGTGTAACACGTATTATCGCTGCAGTAATTGAACAAAATCATGATAAATATGGAATTATATGGCCTACTTCATTATCACCTTTTGAAATGGCGATTATCCCAATTAACATGTATTCTTCTACTATTGTCAAAAAAACCGTTGAAAATATATACAACCAATTAATTATAAAAAAAGTTGATGTTATTTTAGATGATAGAAAAGAAACTCCAGGAGTTATGTTTGCAGATATAGAACTTATTGGAATACCATATGTTATAATAATTAGCGAAAGAAATCTTAAAAATAATGATATTGAGTACAAAGTACGTAGTACGGGTGAAAAAAAAATGATCAAATGCAATAAAATTATTGATTTTTTGTTAAATATTCTTAAAAAATAAAAAGCTATCATATTTAGTAATATATTAAATTAAAATAATAGATATTTTTTATCTTTGTGTTTATTTTTTATTCCATAATACTTGCCAACCATATTTGTTATTTGGAATTAATCCGTCATTTGTAATGAATAGATTTACTGCGGATATAAGGTTGTCATTATAATATATCAAAGGAATACGATTACGTTCCCAGGGTGGAATATTAAATTTCTGCCATATTTTTTTTATTTTTAATTTGTTTTTATAGCCAACCAAATAAAAATCACCTCTAGCATAAAATTGAATACTAACTAATTCATGAGACATTGGTAGACGTAATGAATTATTATTATAATCAGCTTGAAGAAAACCTAATTTCTCTGGCAATAAGAGAATATTATTTATATTAGGCCATATCATTTTAATGTTTTTTATAGATGATTTAATAATTGGTAGACAATAAAGATAATGGCAATATCTACGTATTTCATATCTACCTATTTGTAAGCATGGTTTAGCATCAGTACCTAAAATTATTTTATGATAAATTAGTTTTAATAACTTGTAAGATGGCATTAACTCCCCTCTTCGGGAAATCCATCTTCTTAATAATGCATAAATTTTTATATTGCTCATTTTCAATAGAGGTATTAAATATAAACTTCCATTATTTTGTATAAGATTATTAAGTTGGTTTAATAACAATTCATCAATTAAACGTTCTTGTTCCTTGCATAGTAAACAACTTCTTGATACAGTTTTTGTAAAATTAGGCCATTTATAAAGTATTTTAGGCAATACAGAATGACGTAAAAAATTACGATCGAAATTTATATTGCTATTACTATCATCTTCTATCCATGTAAGATCATGTTTTTTTGCATACTCTTCTATTGATTTACGTGAAAATTCTAAAAAAGGCCTTAATATTTTATTTTTTCCAACTACAATTGATGAATGTATAGCAGATAATCCAGCCGGACCACTGCCACGTTTAAGAGCGAGTAGTAATGTTTCACATTGATCATCAAGATGATGAGCAGTTAGTAATACTTCTTGATTTTGCAAAGATGATATTAAGGCATTATACCGTTCTTTACGAGCATTAGCTTCTATCCCTTGTTTAGGGTTTTTTTTAATTTTAACGTTCAATATTCTACAATCTATTTCCCATTTAAAACATATTTCTCTACAATGATTGGCCCAATTATTTGAGTTTTCATTTAATGAATGGTTTACATGTATAGCGCGTATATTAGATTCAGGATATTTTTTTGTGCATAAATATAAACAATGTAGAAGTACAGTAGAATCAAGTCCTCCACTAAATGCTAACACTATTTTAGAATTTTTTTTAAGTAAGGAAACAATATTTTCAAAAAACATAGATGGATAACTCATTATTTTTGTCAATAACAATGGTTTTATCAAATTGAAACCAATGAAATTTTAGAGTAATTATATCGTGCATTAATCAAATAGCTTTTAAATAATATATTAATTTAATATGTGTTTAAATCAGTTATATCCATAATTCATTAAACGTTGATAACGATTGCTTATTATTCTATCAATGCTCAATTTGTCTAAATATTCTAAATCTATTAGCAATTGTCTTTTAAGGTAGTAAGCTATTTTAAATAAATTTCGATGTGCTCCTCCTAATGGTTCGCTAATAATACTATCTATTAATTTGAGTTCTTTTAAGTGATTAGCAGTAATACTCATAACTTCTGCTGCTAATGGTGCTTTATTAATGTTTTTCCATAAAATAGAGGCACAACCCTCCGGTGATATAACTGAATATGTACTATATTCTAACATGTTTACTTTATCACCAATACCAATAGCTAATGCACCACCAGAACCTCCTTCACCTATAATATTACATATAATTGGTACTTTTAAAATTGACATTGAACGCAAATTATTTGCAATAGCTTCACATTGACCTCGCTTCTCAGCACTTACTCCTGGATATGCACCTGGAGTATCTATAAAAGTAATAACAGGCATCTTGAATTTTTCTGCCATTTTCATCAATCGTAAAGCTTTACGGTAACCTTCAGGCGCAGGCATTCCAAAATTACGAATTATTTTTTCTTTAATTTCTCGACCTTTCTGATGCCCAATTATCATAACTGGACGTTTATTTAAACGAGAAATACCGCCAATAATTGATTTATCATCAGCGTATAAACGATCACCTGATAGTTCATCAAAATCATCAAATATATTACAAATATAATCATAAGTATAAGGTCTTAAGGGATGCCTCGATAATTGTAATATTTGCCATGAATTTAAGTTTGCAAAAATTTTACGAGTTAAATTAATACTTTTTTTTTTAAATTTTTAATTTCTTCATCAATATTTATGCCTTTATCATACAAATAATTAATTGAGCTTAGTGAATTTATCTTTGCCTCTAGTTCTACTATTGGTTGTTCAAAGTCTAAATATTTAGGATCCATAATGTACCTGTTTTAATTGAACTCAAATTCTATATAGCTATTTCCTAATAGCAACTGTAATTCATTAATTATATTTCCATCAAGAGAAATTAACCAATTTTTATTAAATATTAATTTTGATTGCATATCTTTTTTATTTACATAAATATTTACGGGAATTGCTCCTAAATTGCTATGATTCATTAATTTACTAATCTGATCTAATAATTTACTGTCATATTGAATTCCTGTAATAATTATAGACAATGCACGTACATATTTTAATCGTGCTTGTTGTATATCCATGATTTCTTGAGCAATTAATTTGACATTAATACCAAAATTATCGATCTTAGTTTGTCCTTTAACTATTAAAATATTATCTTTTTTTAATAATGATTGATACTTTTCTAATATTTCTGTGTAAACGATTACTTCTAATCTACCTGTACTGTCATCTAATGTACAAATAGCTAAGCGATTTCTGCTTTTAGTTATCATGATTTTTATATCAATTGCCATTCCTACGGCAGAAATTATCCTGCCATTTTGCATTAAATTAGCATCTTTTAAACTAATTCCATTAGAGTAATAATTAATTTCTTTTAAATAATATTTTATAGGATGACCAGTAAGATATAAACCAAGAGATTCTTTTTCTGCATCAAGTTGTTTTTTTTCAGACCATGGCGCAACATTTTTATAATATCTTTTCACTTGTTCTTTTTGATTATTGTCAACTCCGAACATATCAAACTGTCCGGATTCTTGTATATGAGTACTTTGATGTGCAAATTTAAATGCTTTATCAATTGAACTTATCATTGAAGCACGATTACAATCTAAGCAATCTAGAGCACCAGACATGATTAATTTTTCTATTACTCTACGATTTATTTTTTTCATAATAACAACCTTACAAAAATCAAAAAAATTTTTAAAACAACCTTCTTTATTTCTTATATCAATAATCATTTGAATGTGTATTTTACCTAAACCCTTAATTGCACCCATTCCATACAAAATTTCTTTTTCTTTGCTAATAAATTCATATAAACTAAGATTTATATCTGGTGGCAGTACCTTGATATTCATGCGAAAACATTCATCTATTAATTCAACAATTTTTTCCGTGTTATCAATATCTGCAGTCATAGCTGCTGCCATAAACTCAACAGGATAATGAGATTTTAACCATAATGTTTGGTATGATATTAAAGCATATGCAGTAGAGTGAGATTTATTAAAACCATATCCAGCAAATTTTTCTAATAAATCAAATATTTTTGTTGCTAATATGACATTAACACCTAATTTTTGCGCACCTTTTATGAAAAAAGATCTTTGATGAGCCATTTCTTCGGGATTTTTTTTACTCATTGCTCGACGTAATATATCTGCTTTACCAGGAGTATAACCAGCAAGTACTTGAGCTATCTGCATAACTTGTTCTTGGTAAAGAATAATACCGTAAGTAGATTCTAGTATCGGTTTTAAAATGTTATGCTGCCAATTAATATCAGGATATGATATAATTTCTCTTCCATGTTTTCTATTAATAAAATTATCTACCATACCAGATTTTAATGGTCCTGGGCGAAATAGTGCTACTAAAGCAATTATATCTTCAAAACGATCTGGTTTTAACCTCTTAATTAAATCTTTTATACCTCGAGATTCAAGTTGAAATATAGCAGTAGTCTCTGCACTTTGTAACATATCAAAACTTACTTTATCTTTTAGTGATATTTCATTAATATTAACCAATGGTTTTTCTTGTTTGAGATTCTGAATATTTACCATTTTTATTGCCGAATTTATTATTGTAAGCGTTTTTAATCCTAAAAAGTCAAATTTAACTAATCCAATATATTCTACATCATTTTTATCAAATTGCGTAACTTGATTAGCACCATTTTCATCGCAATAAATAGGAGTAAAGTCAGAAATTTTAGTTGGGGAAATAACTACACCGCCAGCATGTTTTCCTATACTACGTATAATTCCTTCCAATTTTATTGCTGTATCTATAAGTATTTTAGTATCATCATCTGTTTGATAAAGGTCTAATAATCTCTTTTCATTTAAAAATGCTTTTTTCAATGTCATTCCTATATCAGAAGGGATTAATTTCGCAATTCTATCTATAAAACCATAAGGATATCCTAATACCCGCCCCACATCTCTAATAACCGCTTTAGCTGCCATCGTTCCAAAAGTAATAATTTGTGAAACTGCATCTTTACCATATATTTCATTGACATGATTGATTACTTTATCTCTATTATTCATACAAAAATCAATATCAAAATCAGGCATTGATATGCGCTCTGAATTCAAGAACCTCTCAAACAAAAGATCAAATTTTATAGGATCGATATCTGTAATGTTAAGTACGTAAGCTACTAAAGATCCAGCACCAGAACCACGTCCAGGACCTACTGGTATATTATTATCTTTTGCCCATTGAATAAATTCCATAACTATTAAAAAATAGCTCGGGAAACCCATTTGGTTTATCGTATCAAGTTCAAATTTTAGACGCTTGTAATATTGAACTTTTTTGTTAGTAAAATCTATTGGGTCTTTAAAAAGATTTGTAAGTTTATTATCAAGTCCTACTTTTGATTTCTTGATTAAAAAATCTTTTGGACTTATATTTCCTGTAGGGAATTTTGGCAAAAAATGCTTTCCTAATTCTAAAGTAACATTACATCTTTTTGCTATTTCTACACTATTCTTCAATGCTTCTGGTATATCAGAAAACAGATTACACATTTCATCTTCACTACGCATATATTGTTGCGAACTATAATTGCAAGGACGTTTATCATCATTAATACTCCAACCATTATGTATAGCTACTCTAATTTCATGCGCATAAAAGTCTTGTTGATTAACAAAACAGACTTCATTAGTAGCTAGTACAGGAAGCTGTTCATTAATAGATAAATTTACTGCTGCATTTAAGTAATTTTCTTCATCTGGCCGACCTGTCCTTATTAATTCTAAGTAATAACGATTAGCAAAATGTTTTTTATAAAAATCCAGACATTTTGTTACTAATGCATTGTTATTTAATAGCAAGCTACAGCCAATATCACCTAGACGTCCACCAGAAAGAATAATTAATCCTTCTTTTAATTCACCTAACCAATCTAAATCTATAGTTGGTCCAGCAATTCCATATCCTCTCTTATAAGCACGAGAAATAAGTAAAATTAAATTATTGTAACCAATATTACTAGAAGCTAAAATGGTAATTTTAGTCAATTTATTGCCAAATAATTTGTTTTTAACATTAAAATCTGAACCAATAATTGGTTTTATACCAATATCATGAGATTTAGAATAAAATTGTACTAATCCAAATAGATTTGTAAAATCAGTAATAGCAATAGAAGGCATGCCTAACAAATAGGCATTTTTTACTAAAGAGTTAATTGTTATCAATCCATCAATAATAGAGTAATCACTATGAACACGTAGATGTATAAAGCGTGGTATATTCATAATATTATATTAACTTTGTTTTGTTAGTACTAGGTAATAGCTTTAAATACTGGTTTAAAGCTAAGCCGATGATATGGCGTAACTCCATATTTTTTTAAATTTTTGATATGATTTTTAGTAGGGTAACCTTTATGTTGTGCAAAACCATAATTGGGATATAATGAATCTAATATGATCATTTCTCGATCACGCGTTACCTTTGCTATAATAGAAGCAGCACTGATTTCACCAATTATATTATCACCTTTAACAATTGCTTCAATTGGAATTGATATTTTTGGATAGCTATTACCGTCTACTACAATATAATTTGGAACAATAGATAAATTATTTATAGCTCTTTTCATTGCTAGCATTGTTGCATAAAAGATATTTATCTTATCTATTTCCTTAGGTTCTGCATAACCTATACTCCACGCCAAAGAATTTTTTATAATTTTATCATAAAGTAATATTCTTTGACGTTCTGATAATTTTTTTGAATCAGAAAGTCCTTCTATAGTTTTAATAGGAGAAAAAATTACAGCAGCAGTTACTACTCTGCCTACTAAAGCTCCTCTTCCTACTTCATCTATACCAGCAATTAATGTACATTTATTTTTGCAATTAAACACTCTTAAATCTGATTTTCTTTTCATATATTTCAGATATAGTTTTTTAAATTTTATAATGCATAATATTATATCATTTAAACGGATTTATTCCCTAATAAATTTATTAAAAAATCATAACAAGTTTTTATTATAATATTTTACTTACTAGTAATAATATATTCATTGCAATTTTACTACTACGATAAATTAAACAACAATCATGGTTGGATTTTATTAATAGATCTTATATATTTTATTATGAACTTTAAAATCTCATATAATTTTAGTACAGTTACTTCAATAAATTTCACATTTAATTCAATAAAAAAACATGGATCTATTATAAACTTTTAGTAAAACTATAGTTCATTTCTCAATGAGGATAAATGTAAAAGGTAATTAGAGGTAATATAAATTATATTATTTAATGACGAGCACATAACATGGTAGCTTCGCAAACTATTTTTTTATTAACAGTAGCTATACCTTTGAAACGAGTGATACTGCAACGTGTTTTTTCAAATTTAACCTTTATAATCATTTGGTCTCCTGGAACTACAGGAAGTTTAAAACGAGCATTTTCTATACCCGCAAAATAATAAAACTCTTTAGGTTTTAATTTACCAATGCTATTAAAAGCTAATATACCTGTCGCTTGAGCCATTGCTTCTAAAATTAGAACTCCAGGAAAAATATATTTTCCCGGGAAATGACCTTGAAAAAATGGTTCATTAATAGAAACATTTTTTATCGCTCTCAAGTATTGATGTTTTTTTATTTCTAGCACACGATCAACTAATAGGAAGGGATATCTATGAGGTAATAATTCCAAAATATCTTCAATGTTTAGAGTATAAATTTCGGTAACCAAAATACTTGTCCTAATTAAAAAAAATAACTATTTGATTTAAATCCATAAAAATTAATCCTATTAAAAATTACTGTTATATCAAAGATTAGTATGACAATTCAGACCATTCATGTGTGTTATTTACGGTTAAATATATAACAAGATATAAGCACATAATATGACTTAAATAGTCTACTATATTATGTGCAAATAATTACATTAATCAATGTATACTGTTTATAAATTTTTAGATATAGTTATTTAATGTTTTTTAATACTTCCTTAGTAATATCTTTTTTGCTTAGTATATAAGCAGTAGATTTAGAATCTATTACCACATCATAACTGTGTTTTTTTGCAATTTTTTTTATCGTATTGTGGATCTTATCCAAGATTTTATTGCGTTCTTCTATTTGACGGCGAAGTTTGTCTTTTTCGAATTTTTGAACTTTAATTGAAAATTCATTATTTTGTTTTGTAATATCTTTTACAAGTTTTTTTCTTTCTGTAAGTTTCATAATTGATTTATTGCGATTTAACTTAGTAAACTGATCTCTTATTTTACCTTCTTGTATTTTTAGCTCATTTGCACGAATCCTAAATTCACTTTCCAATTTTTTTGAAACATTAGAATTTTGTGGTATTTTTTGTAAAAGATAATATACATTCACGACAGCAATCTTATCATAAGCCTGCAAATAATTTGAAAAAGTTAAAATAAAAATCAAATATATTAAATGAAAAAATTGTCTCATATAGAATTACCTATAATAATTCATTATAATCAAGTTATTGGGATTACAATATTTTATTTGTCATTAACAATCTAATAATTTTTATAAACATTAATATTACCAGGTTTTACCTACATAAAGTTGAAATTTTTCTATGTTATCTCCTTGATATTGTTTTATTGGTATAGCATAAGAAAATTCTAAAGGTCCAAACGGTGATAACCATTTAAAAGCAATTCCAGTTGATATTCTAATTTTTTTAGGATCATTATAATTTGGCATATTTTTAATTTTTTCACCTTTATACATGGTATCCCACCTAGTATCCCATACATTTCCAAAATCGCAAAATAATGATGTACGTATTGAATTAGATAATTTTTCATTTAATAATGGAATAGGAAATATTAACTCAATACTTCCAGAAAATAAAGCATCTCCTCCTATTGTATTATCTGATATGGTACACTCTCCTGTTGATATGCAATTAGGTGATAATGAATTTGATTTTTTTAAATAGACAGATTTTGGTCCGACAGTATTGGTTTGAAAACCTCGAATGCTCTGTGGACCACCAGAATAAAAATTTTCATAAAAAGGCATTTCTCGTTTTCCAAGTTCTTTACCAAAACCTGAAAAACCTGCACCAAAACCTAAACGTACACTACCCGACAAGATCCACTTATTATCTTCATCAATTGGCACATATTTAGAGCTTTCCAATAAAATCTTAAAAAAATTATTACTTGATTTTAAGAAAGCAATTTTACTATTTAAATTCGTAAAGTTTCCTGTTATAGGTAAAAAAGGTTGACTAAGTGAATTATAGGTCCAACCAAAATTAAAATCAAAATCATTAGTTAATAATTTAAAATCGTTGTCAAAAAAATCATTGTTTTTAATAGATTGAAAATATCGATATATAGATATTTGTTTTGATATATTAAAAATATTATTTTTAGTATAACCCATACCTAGATTTAGTGTACTTGTATTGCTCATTGGAAAACCTAGTGAAAAATCCCCTCCATAACTTATATTATTATATCCTAAGTTACTATATCCATTAGGTCCATTATCTGAGATCATTCTATTATAAAAAACATGCTTACTTAAACTAATGCCTTCTACTGAAAAGTAAGGATCGATTAATACAATATCAGCTTTTTTGTGACCATGCTCTTTGAATACATTGATTGTAAAGATATTTCCTGTTCCAAATAAATTGTTTTGGCTTATACTGCTTTGAAAATTCAAACTATTGTTTTTACCATATCCAAGTCCAAATTTAATTCCTCCTGTTTTATGCTCTGTTACTTTATAAGTTAAATCAATCTGATTTGGGCTATTTGGTAAAAAATTTTTTTCTACTTTAACTTGATCAAAATAATTAGTATTCATAAGAATACGTGTACTTTTATTCACTAGATTATCATTTAACCAAGCACCTTCCATTTGTTCTATTTTGCGCCTTAATACAATATCTTTTGATATGTCATTACCTTTAAAATGTATTTTACGTACATAGTATCTATTTCCTGAATTAACATTAAAACATATTGTTACTTGTTTATTAACATCATCTATTTTGTAATTTACATGTATAATTGGATATGCATATCCATAATCGATAATTGCTTGCTTAATTCTATTTGTAGCCTGATGGACCTTTTCAACACTATATATATCATCCTTGGTAATTTTAATAAGATTTTTTAAATGTTCTAATTTATTATTAAGATTACTACTTAATTTTATATCTAATACTTTATATTGATCACCTTCATTAAGATATACGGTAATATAAACTCTCTTTTTATTTGGTGTTAAGCTTAATTTGGCAGATTTTACTTTAAAACGTATATAACCATTTTTGAGATAAAACTTGCGTAAGTTTATAACAGCATTGTCTAGTTTTTGTTTCTGATAGATTCGACTTTTCAGTATATTCCACCACTTTTTTTTATCTCGAATATCAAATAAAGATAATAATTTACTATAAGTGAATTTCTTATTACCAAGAATATTAATTTGATCAATTTTTGAAAATTCACCCTCTTTTAGTATGAATATAATATTAGAATAATTATTAGGAATAGGAGTAATAATAGTTTTTATAGTAAAATTGTATTTACCTATATTGGAATAAAATTCTTCAAGTGATTTACTTGTGAGAAAAATCGAGTTTCGGTTTATAACATTACCAGCTATTATGTTAGCATCTTCAAATATTTTTTCTATTTTTTCTTTATTGATAATTTTATTGCCGATGATAGTCACTTTAGATATAATAGGAAGTTCTTTAACCTTAATAGTTAAGGTATCATTATTTTTTATAACCTTCACTTGTTCAAAATTATTAGTAGAATATAAAAATTTAATGATGTTTTTGATTGCAATTTTATCAACAACATCACCAGACTTTAATGGTATTTTAGACGATATTAAGTTTAAAGGTATCCTTTTCAATCCTTCAAAATTAATATTTTTAATTTTATCATTGGCGTAAACATCAATAGCAATTAAAAATAAGAGACTAAATAACAATTTTTTTATTATCATTTGTATTATAATTTTTCCCATTAGATAACTTTATATGAATTATAGATTACTTGTAAATTTTGAAAAATCATTAGATAATGCAATTGTTATTAAGATGATGAGAATACTAAAACCTACCCATGAAAAAATATTATATGCTTGATCAGATAAAGGTTTTCCTGTTAATTTTTCTATTATCAAAAACAATATATGGCCACCATCTAAAATAGGTAAAGGTAGTAAATTAAATAAACTAATATTAATGCTAATTAAAGATAAAAAGAACAGGTAATGCATTATTCCAAGTTTAGCTGATGCAGTTGCCCCTTTAGCAATTGTAATCGGACCACTCAAATTATCTAATTTATAATTACCATTGATCAAGTTAAATATTGAATCAACAATCATTTTAATGATTTGCCAAGTTTTTATGAGAGATTGTCTTAATGCAGCAAATATATTATACCTATGAATAATTTTATAATTTTTAGGAAAAACAGTTTGTGACGTTATTAATATATTGTTTTTAATATTGTTTTGAATAAGTTCATTTGCATCAGTCTTAAATTTTAATATTTTATTATTACGATTAATTTCTATTTCTATATTTTTTTTTTGAAAATATTTTACATAATTTATGAAAGGTTGTGAACGCAATAATATATTGCCATCTAACTTAGTGATAATATCTCCCTCTTTTAAATTATATTTATTTAACATATTTATATCACTAATTTTAGTTACTAAAAAATTTACAATTGGATATGGTATAATACCTAATACTAATAATGGATCTCTACGTGGAAGATCAAAATTTAATTTATTTAAGTTAAATTCTTTTTTATAAATAATATTTTCGTTAATATTAGCAAATGTTAGTGTAACAGTAGAATTTTTATGTTTAGACATTAATGCCATACGTACCGTATCCCAATCGGGAGTTACAATATTATCAACTTTCTTAATTTCCGCTCCAGAATTAATATGTGCCTTTCCTATTACTGAATCTTCTATAACTTTACCAATAACTGGAGCATTCATGGTACCGATTTGAAAAAATAAAATTGAATATATAAAAATAGCCATTATTAAATTAGCTATAGGACCTGCTAAAATAATAAAAATTCTTTGCCAAATTGGTTTTCTGTTAAAGGTTTTGTGCAGTAAATGTAGAGGAACTTCACATGCACGTTCGTCAAGCATTTTTACATAGCCACCAACAGGAAATATTGAAACAACAAATTCAGTATCATAAAGATTAAACTTAAAAATTGATTTACCAAAACCAATAGAAAAACGATTTATCTTTACTCCATAATATCTAGCTACAAAAAAATGCCCTAGTTCATGTACCGTCACTAATACACTAAAAGTTATTATAAAAACTCCTATATTCCAGATCACATTTAACATGCCTGTATAATCCTCAAAACTATTTCAGATAAAAAACCATAAATAAACTAAAAACTGGAACAACCGTAGTTAAACTATCTATGCGATCAAGAATTCCACCATGTCCGGGAATTATATTACTACTATCCTTAATACCGATTTCACGTTTCATCATGCTCTCTGTAAGATCTCCCAAAAGAGATGCAAAAGTAATTACAATTGAAAAAATTACTAAATGTTTTTTCGAAAAATCTAAAATTTTTAATTTAAAAAATAAAAGATTTATCAAAAACGAAAAAATTAAGCTAAAAGCAAAACCTTCCCATGTTTTATTAGGTGAAATTATAGGTGCTAGTTTATTCTTACCAAAAACATTGCCAAAGAAATAAGCACTAGAATCTATACAACATACTAAAAAAATAATATATAGAATCCACCAAGATCCTATAAATTGATTTTTATCATAATTTAAGCATCTAAATACTGCTAAGATATAAAAAAAAGGAATAAGAGTAAGAATACCAAAAACAGCACGGATTAAATTAGAGTTGTTCCAGAGAAAAGAAGAGAGAGGATAGGTTAGTACCAAAAATAGTGCTATGATCCACCAGGTTAAAGAGATCCATAATAATGTGGTTACTATTAATGAATAGATATTATATTTATAAATATTAAGAAATAGCATTAATACAAATAATATAAAACCAAATAATATAGACATTATTACACGCTGATATAATAAAATTATACCAGACAAGTTACTCCATTCCCAAGCTGCAAGAACGCATACAGCTAAAACAATTAACTCAAAATTTAAAGGAGATAATAAAAATACCGCAAAAATTATAAACACAATTAAAATCAAAGCAGCAAAAAAACGATTTTTCAAAACAGATACCCCTTTTCTATTTGGTAGTATCCGGCAACAATCTACCATAACGTCTTTCTCTTAAATAAAATTCCTTTAAAGCAATATCAAATATGTGCTCATCAAAATCAGGCCAAAGAATATTAGTAAAGTAAAACTCAGCATAAGCTAGTTGCCATAATAAAAAATTACTAATCCTATATTCACCTCCTGTTCTGATTAATAAATCTACTTCAGGCAAATTACTAGTAGTCAGGTGAGATGTTAAACTATCTTCAGTTATATGCTCAGGAGATAATAATCCATTTTTTACTTTTTTCGCTATTTTTTTTGCACTTTCAGTTATATCCCATCTGCCATCATAATTAATAGCTATGTTTAGTATCAATTTGTTATTGTTTTTAGTTAACATTTCAGCATATTTAATACGATCTTGGATTATTTTATTAAAAAAAACTACATCACCAATAATACATAAGCAAATACCATGTCTATGAAGATTTTCTACTTCTATTTCTAAAGATGATATAAACAACTCTATCAAATCATTTACTTCTTGCTTTGGTCGGTTCCAATTATCTCTACTGAAAGTATATAGTGTTAATACTCTAATATTGTGATTTAAAGCAAATCTAATAGATCTTTTTACAGACTCAACACCTGCTTTATGACCATAAATACGCGATCTTCCTTTATTAAGTGCCCAGCGTCCATTACCATCCATAATAATTGCTATATGATATGGATTATTTATTTGATCGTTATGAATTTTATTATCAAAAGACATATATCAACAAACATAATAGATAATTAATTTTTCCGCAATAAAACAATTTTTAGTTTATTATAGTATGAAACAATTATAATAATAACATTTTTCCATGATCTTTATTTAACTATAACATTGTCAATTAAATCAATCAAACAGTATTGTTATAATAATTTTCAGTACTAATCAAATAACACTAACATCTTCTCAGTAACATCTCGTGCTATTCGATCTATTTCCAGTACAGCTTCTAATGTGGCTGGTTCTTGACAAGAAAAGGCTGTCAAAACAGCACTGTTTAAGGATGCAATATCAGTAAATTTAATTTTATGATTTAAAAAAGCCTCAACAGCAATTTCATTAGCGGCATTTAAGATAGTAGTTGCTGCTTGTCCATCTTTAAAAGCATCTAACATTAATTTTAAACAAGGATAACGATTAAAATCTGGTTCAATAAAAGTAAATGCAGAAAGGTTAGTGAAATCGAGCCGTGGTACACTTGTAGTAATTCTTGCAGGCCACGCCATAGTATTAGCAATTGGTATACGCATATCAGGATTACCTAATTGGGCTAATACACTACCATCACAATATCTCACCATAGAATGAATTATTGATTGAGGATGTAATATTAATTCTATTTGATTTGCGTTTGCATTAAATAACCAACGTGCTTCAACATATTCTAAACCTTTATTCATCATTGTGGCAGAATCAACAGAAATTTTACGTCCCATAGACCAATTAGGATGAGCACAAGCTTCATTAGGAGAGATTTTATTTAAATTTTTTAAATCTATATTGAGAAAAGGACCTCCTGATCCTGTTAGTATAATAGATTCTACGCCATTTTTACGTAAATCAGCGTATCCTAGCTGATTTTGCACTGAAAATGGTAAAATTTGAAAAATTGCATTATGTTCACTATCAACGGGCAGTAATTTTGCATTGTGTTTTTTTACTGCTTCCATAAATATACGACCACAGGTAACCAAAGATTCCTTATTGGCTAACAAAACTGTTTTACCAGCGCGAATTGCTGACCACGTGGGTAATAATCCTGATATCCCAACTATAGCAGCCATTACCTGATCAACTTCACTAAGTCTAGCTAATTCACATGCAACTTTAATTCCAGATAAGACTTCAGTATTTACTTTGAGAGATTTTAATTTATTTCTTACTTTTTTAGCATCTATTTCATTAGCCATAGCAGCATATCGAGGTTGAAATAATTCACATTGTCGAACCATTAAGTCAATATTTCCACCAGCAACTAATGCTATAACTTGATAAAGCTCAGGATTAACACGAATCACATCTAATGTATTAATACCAATAGATCCTGTTGAACCCAATAGAGTCAATCTTTTCATGACACTATCCACATGCCGTAAAAAATAATTATTACTCATAAACTTTTAATTAAAAAGTTTAATAAATTACTATCTGTTAATTTAACATCATGGTTAAAATTTCATTAATTCATTTTCTTTTTTTGAGAGCAACACATCAATTTGAGCAATATATTTAGATGTTATTTTTTGAATATCCTGTTGCAAATTATGTTCGTCATCTTCGCCAATTGTTTTTTCTTTTAACATAATTCTAATTTTATCATTGTTATCTCTTCTAATATTACGTATAGAAACACGACTTTGCTCAGCAGTATTTCTTACAATTTTAATTAATTCTTTCCTACGCTCTTCAGTCAATGTTGGGATAGGAACATAAATATTATCCCCTTCCGAAAGAGGATTTAAACCTAAATCAGATGCTTTAATAGCATTTTTAATTGAAGCAACAATTGAGCTATCAAATACATTAATTTTCAATGTACGTGAATTTTCTACATTAATATTAGATAGTTTATAAATAGGTGTTAAACTGCCATAATAATTCACCATAATACTATCTAGTAGAGTAGTTGCAGCACGTCCTGTTCGAATTTTATTTATTATCTTTGTAAATAAATTAATACATTTAACCATACGTACTTCAGTATCTTTTTTAATATCATTAATCACTTTACAAAACCCTTGTGTTTTTAATTGATTATGTTTAACAAAAGAAAAATGTTAAATTTTGTTAGGTTGATTCTGTTTAATTATTATTACTAATTTTTAATTATAGTACCTTCTTTTTGTCCTACTACTATACAGCGCAGTGCGCCGCGTTTGTTTATATTAAAAACATGAATAGGCAAATTGTGGGCACGAGCTAATGTAAATGCAGTTAGATCCATTATTTTTAATTCTTGATTTAATACCTGAGAATAAGTTAATTGCTCGTATAAAATTGCATCTTCATTATGAGCAGGATCAGAAGAGTATACACCATCTACTTTAGTAGCTTTCAATACCACATTCGCTTCAATTTCAATACCGCGCAAACAAGCTGCAGAATCAGTAGTAAAAAAAGGATTTCCAATACCTGCAGATAATATTACTATATGATTTTTCCCTAAAAGGTCAATTGCTTTTGACCAATTATAATTTTCACAAACTCCTGATAATGGAATTGCTGACATTAAACAAGCATTTATATAAGCTCGATGTAAGGAATCACGAAGAGCTAGACCATTCATTACAGTTGCTAACATACCTATATGATCACCAACTACGCGATTCATGCCTGATCTAGATAGACCCGCTCCACGAAACAAGTTTCCTCCACCAATAACTATTGCAACCTGAACACCTAATGCAATTAATTCTTTTATTTCTTGTGCTAAAAGATCAAGAAAACTTGTATCGATACCAAAACTTTCCTTTCCTTGTAATGCTTCACCACTTAACTTCAGAAGAATACGTTGATAAACAGTATTTTTATTATTTATCATAGCAGACTGTTTCCGAGAAAATTATATAAATGAAATATAAAATTTAGACGATTGTCTATTTCTATTATTACTATTTTATTAAGATATAACAAAAGCAATGTGATTTATCATTGCATATATTAGACAAAAGCCGTATTTGAAAAGGTTTTTTTTTGAAGATTAAAATTATTTATTCCTTGATGTAATGCATATTATTTTTTTCCAATTGTTCTCCAACTTCAAAACGTATAAATTCAATTATTTCAGCGTCTTGTTCTTGTAAAACATCATTAATAGTTTTATTATGATCCATAACGAAAATTTGACCAATTAAAGATATTTCATTTTCAAATTTTCTCATACGACCTTCTACTATTTTCTCAGCAATTTCTCTTGACTTAGTAGACTTTTTTGCAATTACTATTTGAATTTCTCGTTCTTTTTCAATAATATTGTTGGGTATATCTTCTGGTTTGATAAATATAGGATTACTTGCTGCAATATGCATAGCAATGTTCTTTATTAGATTTTTACTTATATTATAACCGGAAACTAATACACCTATACGATCTCTATGTAAGTAACACCCCAGTTCTGCACCTTGTAATATACTCAGTCTGTTGATTTGAATATTTTCGCCTATCTTTGCTACTAATGAAATCCTTTCTTCTTCGAATTGTTTTTTAAGGGAAACAAGATTAATTTCAGGATTTAAAACCACACAATTTGTTAACTTATCAGCAAAATTTAAGAAACAAATATTTTTTGTTACAAAATCAGTTTCACAATTTAATTCTAAGATTACACCATAATTACCAAAAATTTTCACCCTAATAATACCATTTACCGCAACGTTATTTACTTTTTTTAATGCTTTTATAGAACTAGACTTACGCATATATTCTATTGCTAAATGGATATCCCCATTTACTTCAATTAACGCTTTTTTACACTCCATTATGCCTGCTCCAGTATATTCGCGCAGTTTTTTTATTAATGCAGCATTAATTTCAGACATTTCAAATCCTCGGTTAATATTTTATATATTTGTCTTAAACTTAAATAAAAATAAAAATTATTTTTTACTAGTTATAAAATTATACCCATAATATTTATTTAATATTATACTATACTGCTATATCATCTGTAGAATTGATTTATTAAAATTAATCACATATCTTCCTGTGTTCGGAAATTTTGATGTTCTTGTAAACGACTCTCGTGTATCGCTGTAACAACAATACCTAGGTATAAATTAACAGCACGCATTGCGTCATCATTCCCAGGAATAACAAAGTCAACACCATCTGGATTAGAATTAGTATCCACTATGGCAAAAACCGGTATACCCATGTTATTTGCTTCTTTAATTGCGATATTTTCTTTATGAGCATCAATAACAAACAGTGCATCAGGTAAACCACCCATATCCTTAATACCGCCTAAACTGTTTTCTAATTTAGATAATTTACGTACACGTAGCAAAGCTTCTTTTTTAGTAAGTTTATTAAGAGTACCATCTTGTGACTGGATTTCAAGTTCTTTTAAGCGTTTTATGGATTGTCGAACAGTTTTCCAATTAGTTAACATACCTCCTAACCAATGATGATTAACAAAAAATTGATCACATTTTAATGCAGATTCTTTTACTGCTTCACTGGCAGCTCGTTTAGTTCCAACAAATAATATTTTACCTTTGCGAAGAGAAATTTTTCCTAGTTCTAGGATAGCTTGATTAAACATCGAAACAGTTTTTTCAAGATCAATTATGTGTATTTTATTACGAGCACCGTATATAAAAGGCTTCATTTTGGGATTCCAGTAACGAGTTTGATGACCAAAATGTGCACCTGCTTTAATCATATTACGCATAGAAATAATTGCCATTAATACCTCTGAATATTTATTATAGTTAGATCTGCATATATAGATATATCGGATTATTATAAAAATAATTTTAAAAATTAACAAATAATAATTAGATTAATACTTACAACACATATCTAACTTTAGATAATTATGTACTTATATTAATATTAAACTTTTATAAAAATAATTAATTAGCACTATAGTTACTTTAATTTTATTTTATAGCATACTTTAAATATATAAAATAAATTATGAGCTATTTATAATAATTAGATGTACTTTGTATAATCATATGTACTTATTTAGCATATGAATGTTAACATAAAAATATTATTAATGTTAGACAAAATCTTATAATTTTGGAATTAATATAATGTCTATTTTTTTAAAAAATAATGAGGAAATAAAAAAAATTCGAATTGCCTGTCATTTAGCTGCTGATGTGTTAGAAATGATAGAACAATATGTAATACCAGGTATAACCACAGGTAAAATAGATCATATATGTCATGAATATATGATCTATAAACAAAATGTAATTCCAGCATGCCTAGGATATAAAGGATTTCCTAAATCCGTATGTATATCTGTAAATGAAGTAGTATGCCATGGTATTCCTAATGATGATCAAATACTAAAAAATGGAGATATTGTTAATATTGATGTGACAGTTATTAAAGATTCATATCACGGCGATACATCTAAAATGTTTATAGTTGGAAAACCGACTGTTGAAGGTAAAAATTTGTGTAAAATTACACAAGAGAGTCTTTATTTAGCTTTAAATGTGGTTAAGCCAGGAATTAATGTAAATAGAATTGGATATATTATTCAAAAACATGTGGAATGTCATGGTTTATCTGTTGTACGTGATTACTGTGGTCATGGTATCGGAAAGAATTTTCATGAAGAACCACAAATTCTACATTACACAACAAGAAATAATAAGATAGTTTTAAAAAAAGGCATGATTTTTACTATTGAACCTATGGTAAATATTGGTAATCATCATGTTTATACTATGATTGATGGTTGGACAGTAAAGACTAAAGATCAAAGCTTATCAGCACAATATGAACACACAATTTTGGTAACTAATAATGGCTGCGAAATTTTAACATTACGTAAGGAAGAAGACCTTCCTCCATTATTAATTAATAATTAATAATTTTTTAAAAAAGCAAACCAAACATATTAATGATATTATAAATAGTTATAAAGATGACATGGTTTTTCAACCGAGCTTTTATTATATTTATCATTATTAATTTAATTAAACAATGTTTAATAACATGATTTATCATAAATAATATGGAAGATTAATGCAAAATCTACGAATTATTATTGAAGATGCTTTTGAAAACAAAAATAATCTAACTATAGAGATAATAGAAGAGGTAAAACATGCTGTTGATCAAACTATAAATTTACTAGATAATGGGATATTGCGAGTAGCTGAAAAAAAAGAGGGGAAATGGATAACCAATCAGTGGATAAAAAAAGCTATTTTACTTTTTTTTCAAATAACTAATAATAGTTTGATATACGGTGCTGAAACAAATTACTTCGATAAAATAAACATGAAATTTTTTAATTGGGATGATTTGAGTTTTCAGCAAAAAGGGATAAGAGTGGTACCACCAGCATCAGTAAGAAAAGGAGCTCATATAAAACAGAACACTATAATAATGCCATCATATATAAATATAGGTGCTTTTGTTGATAAAGGTACCATGATTGATACTTGGGCCACTGTTGGTTCTTGTGCACAAATAGGTAAAAATGTACATATTTCAGGAGGAGTTGGAATTGGCGGAGTTTTAGAACCATTACAATCTAATCCTACTATAATAGAAGATAATTGTTTCATTGGAGCACGTTCTGAAATTGTTGAAGGTGTAATAATAGAGGAAGGATCAGTAATATCAATGGGCGTTTATATAGGTCAAAGCACCAAAATTTACAATCGCAAAAGCGGAGAGATAAGTTATGGTCGTATACCAGCTGGTTCTGTAGTAGTATCTGGCAGTTTACCTTCTAAAGATCATGAGTACAATTTGTATTGTGCTATAATCGTTAAAAAAGTGGATAAAAATACTCGTGCCAAGGTAAGTGTTAATGAAATATTACGAACTATTTAGCATTTATTTCAAATTATATAAATTTTATTTTTATTATACCAATTATATACTACGAGTTATATGTTTGTATTATATTAATATTAATTTCTTTATACCAGGTAAAGTGTCAATCTTTATCTGGTATAAATTAATAAGTTTGTTTACCTATAAAATAAATATATATTTCTGGCATTTCTTTGCACATTGAAAACTAAAAATGAATGCTGCTTTTCTAACATCCTGCGCAAATCCCCAAGATTATTAATATTTTTATTGTTTACACTTAATATTAAATCACCTTTTCGAAATCCAATTTTTGCTGCTATACTTCTCGATATAATTTTATTTACATAAACTCCTTTATCGTAAGAATTACCATTAGTTAGTTTAGCACCTTCTATATTTTTAGAAATAATTGAAGAATCTAATACATTTAAATCTACTTGATCCAATGTGACTAATAAATCGATAAATTTTTTATCTCGTAATATACGTAATTTTACTGTTGTTCCAATAGGCAATAAACCAATATTATTATAAATAGAAGCAAGACTGTAAATTGGACTATTATTAATTAGTGTAATTATATCACCAACTTTAATGCCGTATTTATAAGCAGTTGAATTTTTCACAACTCGGCTAACAAAAGCACCGATATTAGAATCAATCTTCATAGTTTTTGCCATTTTTAGATCAACAGGAGAAGCTGATAGACCTAAGTCAATATGTCTTACCTGACCATAATTTATTATCTGATTTATTATTTCTTTAACAAGATTACTGGGAATTGCAAATCCTATTCTTGTATTACTACCATCAGGACTAAAAATTGCAGTATTAAGTCCAATTAACTCCCCTTTCAAATTTACTAAAGCACCTCCAGAATTACCTCGATTAATTGTTGCGTCTGTTTGAATAAAATTTTGGTAGCCATAATCGTTAAAACCTATACGTCCTATCCCTGATATAATTCCATAGGTTGCAGCTTCTCCAAGTCCATATGGATTACCAATTGCTATAGTATAATCACCTACACGTAATTTATCAGAATCTGCCAGCTTCATTACAGTTAAATCTTTTACATCCTTTAATTGAATTAAAGCAATATCTGATTGTATATCTTGACCTATTAATTTTGCATAATAATGACGATTATCACTTAACCTGACTTCTATTTTTTTAGCATCATTTATTACATGGTTGTTTGTTACTATATAACCTTTGTCAGCGTTAATTATTACTCCTGATCCTAAATTTTTAAAAATATTACCATCATTATCTTGATTATTATCAGATTCTTCATCATCATTATATATTTTTAGCAAAGATTTCAAACTAATTTTTGTATTATGATAAAATATACTATTATTAGATTTTTGTGGTGTATCATTAAATTGTTTTATGTATTGTGGTGTTAGATCTTCATCTCCTTCTACAAAGACACTAACTACGGCTGGCATAGTTTTTTTGAGTACTGGTGATAAACTAAAAACTCGTTCACTATTATAAGCGGCCTCAGCTGTAGTAATATTTATAAAATTACTAATTAATATAATAAAATTAAATATTAATGCATTAAAGATTAACAATATTTTTTTCATTGATTAATGATCTCTCAGATTGAAATTTGTAATATTAAACTAATACACATGAAGATAGATAAATTCTATATAAAATTTATTTTATGATATTTCACATTGTATATATATTATTTGTTAATTAGTACATTTAAGAAACACATATATTAACAATATGCTACTCATGATGAATTAATTTGTTTTATATTCTATAACTAAAATAACTAAGTTTAAAAGCTTATTGCATTATAATTTTTTATAGATTAATCAAAATCAAACACTGTTTATGGTACCATACTATATTCTTATTTTTAAAATAAAAAACTAATTTTTTACATATAAAATACAGTAAAATTATAAATTGAATTATATATTAAATATTTCAAATAAATCACAATTATTAGTAATAAATAGAATATTATTATATCTACACAATATATTTAGTTTTAAAATTAAGAGATTTTTTATGATAATTGGCATTATAGGAGCTATGGAACAAGAAGTTAAGTTTTTACTTGATATGATTGATGAATGTAAAATATCTTTAATAGGTAGATATAAAATTTATACAGGTTTAATAAATAATATTAGAGTAATACTTATACAATCAGGAGTTAGTAAAACTGTTGTTGCAGTCAGTACTACAATCTTAGTTAATTTTTATAAACCCGACATTATAATCAATATAGGCACAGCTGCTGGTATTTCTTTAGACCTAAAAATAGGCGATATTGTAATAGCTGATCAAGTTTGTTTTCATGATGTTGATTTGACGACTTTTGGTTATAGTTTAGGACAAGTGTGTGGTTATCCTAAAACATTTTTTACTGATAAAAACTTAGTTTTTCAAATGGCAAAGTGTTCTAATCAATTAAAATTTAATATGAAAG
Organism: Candidatus Pantoea edessiphila; assembly: GCF_002933335.1. Taxonomy (GTDB): domain Bacteria; phylum Pseudomonadota; class Gammaproteobacteria; order Enterobacterales; family Enterobacteriaceae; genus Pantoea_C. Next base: position 25,241 of record NZ_PDKS01000002.1, read on the forward strand.
TAGGACTAATAGTTAGTGGGGATATATTTATTAATGGTACTATGTCTTTGATTAAGATTTGTAAAAATTTCCCAAAAGCAATTGCTATAGAAATGGAATCAGCAGCTATTGCTCTTGTTTGTTATGATTTTCAAATACCTTTTATAGTAATAAGATCTATTACCGATTTTGCAGATAAAAAATCAAACCTGATTTTCAAAAAACATTTAATTAACAGCTCTAAAAAGTGTTGTGTAGTTATAGATCAATTCTTAAAAACCTATAAATAATAAAATATGTTATTTGACTATAAAAATGTTTTGTTTATATTACAAATATTTTTTATTAAAATACACTATCTATTTTAACAAGTCATTATTTATAGTATTATGAAAATTCAAAAACAATTTATACAAATATTAATTTTTGATTTCTTATATTCCAAATGAAGAACCACAACTACAAGTTATTTTAGCATTAGGATTAATAACAACAAAACGCGAACCTTCTAAATTTTCTTTGTAGTCTATTAAACTACCATTAAGATACTGAATACTTATAGGATCTATAATTAAGCTTATACCTTGATTTGTAAAAATTATGTCTTCTGCATTTCCTATATCATCTAAAGTAAAACCATATTGAAATCCACTACATCCTCCACCAGATATATATACACGTAATTTTAAATGATTATTACCTTTATCTTTAATTAATAATTTTATTTTATTAACTGCTGCATCGGTGAATTTTAATGGTATTAATGATTTTATATCCATAGTTTAATTCCAATTAGGTGTTTTAATAAACTTTAATAAGTTAATTTAGTAATATAATTTATATTTTAAAAATGTATTATTAATTACTTATTTTTTGTTTTATGTTTTTTAATAAATTTTAATATAATATATGATAATATCATTCTGATAATTTTATTATTAATTATAATGACAATGAATAATTCTAAAAAACTATTTTCTAATGCAAAATATTTTATCCCAGGTGGGGTAAATTCTCCTGTAAGATCATTTAATAATGTAGGAGGAGATCCTTTTTTTGTTACTAAAGCCCAAGGAGCTTACTTATATGATGTAGATGATAAATGTTATATAGATTATGTTGGTTCATGGGGATCTATGATAATGGGGCACAATAATCATAGAATCCGAAAAGCTACTATTGCTATAATAAAAAATGGTTTAAGTTTTGGTACTCCTACAGAAACAGAAAATCTTATGGCTCAATTAATTTGTGATTTAGTAACAAGTATAGAAATGATACGCATGGTTAATTCTGGTACTGAAGCTACAATGAGTGCTATTCGTTTAGCAAGAGGATATACTAGACGCAGTAAAATAATCAAGTTTAAAGGTTGTTATCATGGCCATGTTGATTCTTTGCTATTAAGTTCTGATGAATCATTAATTAATGATAATTATCTAAGTTCATCTGGTATTCCTATTGAGTGTATAAAAAATACTATAGTTTGTGAGTATAATGATCTGGATGCAGTTCATAAAATATTCATAAAATATCCTGAAGATATTGCTGCTATTATTGTTGAACCAGTAGCTGGCAATATGAATTGTATTTTGCCTAAAGAAAACTTTTTACAAGGATTACGCAATTTATGTGATGAATTTAATTCACTACTAATATTTGATGAAGTAATGACCGGTTTTCGAGTGGCATTAGGAGGAGCTCAGCAATATTACAATATAGAACCAGATATTACTTGCTTAGGAAAGATAATAGGAGGTGGTTTACCTGTTGGTGCTTTTGGAGGCAAAAGAGAATTAATGAATAAATTAGCTCCCAATGGACCAATATATCAAGCTGGCACATTTTCTGGAAATCCAGTAGTAATGGCTGCAGGATATAGTTGTTTAAAACAAATTATAAAACCACATACCTATAAAAAATTAAATTATTTAACCACACAGTTGTGTTTTGGTTTACGTTCAGCAGCAAAAATCAATAATATTCCTATAATTATTAATAATATTGGAGGTATGTTTGGATTATTATTTACAAAGGATAGTACTGTTAATTGTTATTCTGATATTTTAAGATGTGATTTTAACTTATTCAAAAAATTTTTTCATCTAATGTTAGAGAAAGGAATCTATTTAACTCCTTCTCCTTTTGAAACAAATTTTGTATCACTATCACATACTATGAAAGATATTAAAAATACTGTAGATATTGCTAATATTTGTTTTTCTAAATTATGAAAATTTTTTATTAAACTTAAATAAATTTAAATCCTCAAATTGAAGAAAATATCTTAATTTTTATTAAAGTAATTTTGTATAAGTTGTTTTTCTGTATTATTTAATATTAAATAATTTTATACTTTCTACTATAATTAGATTTAAAAATAATTTTGCGTAAAATCTGAAAAATTGCACCTATGTATGTTAATGGTTGTTTTTCTTTAATATATGAATATTATTATAAAAAAATATTGATATTAGTAATAATGGATGTATGGTTTTTATCAGGAGATAACTTTATGAAAAAAGAGAAAAAACGTAAAATATCATCTCTTAGTATTCTTGCTATAGCTGGAGTAAAAAGTTACCAAGAAAAACCGGATGAGCAATATATGAATTCTGAACAATTAAATCATTTTCGTAAGATTTTAAGAGCTTGGAAAGATCAACTACAAAAAGAAATAGATCGTGGTTTAACTAATATGCAAGATGAAACTTCTAATTTTCCTGATCCCATAGATCGTGCTTCACAAGAAGAAGAATTTAGCTTAGAATTACGCACTCGAGATAGAGAAAATAAAATAATCAAAAAAATAGAGAAAACATTAAAAAAAGTAGAAGGTGGCGATTTTGGTTATTGCGATTCCTGTGGTATTGAGATAGGTCTTCGCCGTTTAGAAGCTCGACCAACAGCTGATTTATGTATTGATTGTAAAACAATAGCAGAAATTCGCGAAAAACAAAGAGCCTATTAATATATAAGATATAGAATAAGAACATAATAAAAATATTTTTAATACTACACATTATAAATAATGAAAGAATAAACAACAGTCTATCATCATTTAAGCAATAATAGATTTACATGGTAAAGTTATTGTAATAATGGACGATACTTTAATTATATTAAATTATTAATATTATAGAAATATAGAAATAAAAAAGATCATCACATTATAGTTATCACTTTTCCTAAAATTCAAAATACTCAAATAAGTAAAGGAAAATATTTTTAGGTTTTATTGCTTTTGTATTTAATACTTAAAGATATTTTAATGTGCATTTGTTTAAGATTAAATTGATTTTTACTCACTATTAAATTATTGATGACATAATTAATATTATTTTCATGTATCTCTTATCTTAACAAAAAATAATTTTGTAATTTAAAATTGTTTTTTATAATTTTAAGGAGGCACCAGTAAAGGTTTGAAATATTATCATGATAATGATTCCGCAAATAAGACATATGATATCCTGTAAAAATATTAGCAAAAATGCTCTTAAAGTTCTTTATCGCTTAAATAAAGCAGGATATGAAGCATATTTAGTAGGTGGTGGTGTACGTGATTTGTTACTAGGACAAAAACCCAAAGATTTTGATGTCACTACAAATGCAACTCCTGAACAAATGATTAGATTATTTCGCAACTGTCGTCTAGTTGGTCGTAGATTTATTTTAGCTCATATAATTTTTAATTCAGAAATCATTGAAGTTGCCACTTTTAGGGGAGATAAAGTAGAAGAGGAATATCAAGATCATTATAAAAGTTTTCATTTTAGTAAAAATGGTATGTTATTAACTGATAATACATTTGGTAAAATTGAAGATGATGCTTACCGTAGAGATATTACTATTAATAGTCTATATTATAGTATGACTGATTTCAGTGTACGAGATTATGTTGGTGGTTTTCGTGATCTGAGAGAAGGTGTAATTAGACTTATTGGTGATCCAGAAACGCGTTATCGTGAAGATCCGGTTCGTATGTTACGTGTAGCAAGATTTTCTGCAAAATTAAATATGAGTATTGCTCCAGAAACAGCTGAACCAATTCCAAGACTTGCTTTGTTATTACACAATATTTCACCTTCACGTTTATTTGAAGAAGCTCTTAAATTATTTCAAACAGGTTATGGTTATCTGACCTACTGTAAATTATGCGAGTATAATTTATTTCAATTATTATTTCCAACATTAGCAAATAGTTTTACCAAAAACGGTGATAGCACAACAGAACGTATGTTAATCCAATTATTAAAAAATACAGACAATAGAATCCAAAATCATTTGCGTGTCAATCCAGTATTTTTGTTTGCAGCAATGTTTTGGTATAGACAATTACAAAGTGCTGAAATAGTGGCTCAAAATAATTCTCACGTATTATCATACTATGATGCATTTTCTATTGCTACAAATACTACTTTAGAAGAAGCTTGTAAGGTGTTAGCTATTCCGAAACGTATAACATCCTTAATAAAAGATATTTGGAAGTTGCAATTATATATGTCACGTATATATGGAAAAAGAGCTAAAAAATTAGTATTACATCCTAAATTTAAAGTTGCTTATAATTTACTGTCATTACGTGCAGCAGTAGAAAATACGCCTGAATTAATAAGACTTAGTAAAAATTGGAACCAACGTCAAATATCATTAGTAAAAAAACAAAACAGTATTATTAATAAAATGAGCAATAGTTCAAGTTCATTCCGAAATAATTATAAAATAATTTGCAGATGACTATAATTTATATTTCTTTAGGAAGCAATCTTAATGATCCTATATATCAAATAAAATCCACCCTAATAGAATTAGATAAAATTCCGCAAACAAAGCGCATTATTACTTCTAGATTTTATATTACCCAACCATATGGATTTAAAAATCAACCTAATTTTATTAATATTGCTGTAGAAATGGATACTAAACTTTCTCCTGAAAGTTTTCTTCACTTTGTTAAAATAATAGAATCAAAAAAAGGTCGAGTTCGTAATAAAGAAAGATGGGGACCACGTAATATAGATATTGATATAATGTTATTTGGAAATTTGATAATTAATACTGATTGCTTAACGATACCTCATTACGATATGGTTAATCGTAATTTCATGTTATTACCTTTAACACAAATAGCTCCAAATATCACATTGCCTAATAATGGTAAATTAATCAAGAGCATTCTAGATAAATTAGATATAAGCACAATTAGGATATTGAATTTATAAATCATATTTTATACTATAATATAGTATATAGTAAAATAATTTTTAACAATTTTATCTCCGCAATAGATATCCTGAAGTTTATGATACGACTTGTTATATCACATAATAAATTATACAAATAGCCAATCAATATATTGATTTTAAAAACAGTATATAGTTCTAAAAAAATTAGAACATGACAATTTTAACTATATAAAATATATTATCTCTAATTAATTTTTATGACCTTGCCAATGTAAGGTAAGTTACGATACTTTTGTTTATAATCTATTCCAAATCCAACTACAAACTCATCTGGTATTATAAATCCAACATATTCAATATTGATTTTTATATTTCTTTCTTTTAATTTATCTAGTAAAGTGCAAATAATTAATGACTTTGGTTGTCGAGATTTCAAGATATTATATACACTTCTTAACGTGTTTCCAGAATCAATAATATCTTCAACAAGTAATACATCTTTATCTCTTATATCTTCATCAAGATCTTTTAAAATTTTCACACTATCAGCTCTAGACATCCCAAAATAACTAGATGCAGTAATAAAATCAACTCTATGAGGTACCTTTATTACACGACATAAATCTGCCATAAACATAAATGAACCACGAAGCAACCCCACAACCACTATATTATTATTTCTACCATTATAATAATTATTAATATCATTACCTAATTCAATGATACGCATAGCAATTGTTTTTTCAGGAATCATTACTTCAATAATATGTTTCATATATTTAGCCTAACCATGATAGTTATAACCTGTTGAGTAGTTATTATTTATTTTTACCACTGTTATCGGTAAATCAAATTATATTAAAATTTGTTGTATATTGAGTGATCATAATTATTTATATCTAAAAGAAATAAATTAACCAGTTAAATTCACCAGCTATAAGTGGTGTTTAATATAATTAAACATTTAATGCAAATCATCAAATTATAAATAAGCTAGCATATTATTAATATGCATATAATATGCTATCTACTTTTTTGTATTTATTAAATCAGTAACAGTTCCTTTAAAAATTTCAGCTGCTAATCCTATAGATTCAGATAAAGTGGGATGCGCATGTATAGTTAAAGCAATATCTTCTGCATCACAACCCATTTCAATTGCTAAACCTATTTCTCCTAATAATTCACCTCCATTACTTCCTACGATGGCACCGCCAATAATGCGATTAGTTTTTTTATCAAATATTAATTTAGTAATACCATTTTCACATTGAGAAACAATTGCTCTACCTGATGCTATCCAAGGAAAAATAGATGTTTCATATTTAATACCTTGTTTATTTGCTTCTTTTTCTGTTATTCCTATCCAAGCTACTTCTGGATCAGTATAAGAAATAGATGGAATTACTTTTGGATCAAAATAATGTTTTAATCCAGAAATTACTTCTGCTGCAATACGTCCTTCATGGATCCCTTTGTGAGCTAACATAGGATTACCAACTATATCACCAACTGCATAAATATGAGAAATATTTGTTCGCATTTGTTTATCTACACTAATATAATTATTATTTACTTCAATTCCTGCTTTTTCAACTGATAAATTTTGACTGTTGGGTATTCTACCAACAGCAACTAATACCGCATCGTAACATGTAACTGTTTTTATATTATCTTTATCTACTATTGTAGAAACGTAAATACCATCATTTTCTGCTTTTACTGAAGTTATCTTTGTTTTTAACATGATCTTAAACCTAGTACCAATAATTTTCATAAAAGCTTTAATAACATCTTCATCAGCAGATGGTATTATTTGGTCATTCATTTCTATTATTGAAATTTCAGATCCTAATGCTTCATAAATAGTAGCCATTTCTAAACCTATTATTCCACCACCTATAATTAATAATTTTTTAGGTATTTCTTTTAAGTTAAGTGCATCAGTTGAATTCCATATTCTATTATCTGCATATGGTATTGAGGGTAACTTAATTGAGCTTGAACCTGCAGCAATTATGGCATTATCAAAATGTATTGTGGTAGTTTTATCGTTGTTTGTTACTAATAACGTATTGGAATCAATAAATTTTCCTAACCCATTAACAATTTTGGTCTTGCGCAATTTTGCCATATATGAAAGACTATTAGTCAAATTATTAATAATTTTTGATTTCCTGGACCTTATTTGATTTATATCTACACATATATCATTAAAATTTACACCTTTATTTCTTAATAATTGCATTTCTTTAATTACTTTTGCAATATGTAACAAATACTTAGATGGAATGCAGCCTACATTTAAACAAACACCACCAAGATTAATATAACGTTCTACTATAGTAGTTTCTAATCCCAAATCGCTACAACGGAAAGCAGCAGAATAACCTGAAGGTCCTCCTCCTATTACTACTACTTTTGTTTTAATATCAATATTCATTTTGACCTCTAATGATGCAATTAATTTTATTTTTCAAATTATTAAGAGACGAATATCAGTTAATATATTGCTGATTAGATTCAGAAAACGTGCACCATCTGCACCATCAATTACTCGATGATCAAAGGAAAGTGAAACAGGCAACATTAAACGTGATAAAAATTTTTCTCCATTCCAGAATGGTTCAATAGAAAATTTAGAGATGCCTAAAATAGCAACTTCTGGAGCATTTATAATAGGTGTAAAAAATTTTGTACCAATGCCCCCTAAACTAGATATAGTAAAGGTTCCATCTTGCATGTCTTCAGCTGTTAATTTTCCTTTAATTGCTTCTTGAGAAATATTTATCAATTCCATAGATAGTGTAAGAACACTTTTTTTGTCAATATTTTTAAATACTGGAACCAATAATCCCTTCGGAGTATCTACTGCTATGCCAATATTAATATATTTTTTAAGTATTAATTTTTGTAGGTCAGAAGATAACGAACTATTAAATCTTGGCATTTGAATAAGCGCATGATTAACTGCCTTCATAATAAATGCTAATAAATTAATTTTTATATTTGGATCTTTTTTCTTAATTTCTATATTTTGTTTATTGCGAAATTCTTCTAGATTAGTAATATCAATTTTATCAAAATGTGTAACATGAGGAATTGTTACCCAATTATTACTTAAACGATTTCCAGAAATTTTTTGAATTGTACTTAATTTTATTTCTTCAATATTATTAAAATTGTTTATATTACTAATATTTTTGCTGGAATGATTAACTTTATATAAATTAGAGTAATGGTTTTTATTATCATTAGATGATAATTCAAAAAATGTTATAGCTTGTTTTATATGATTATGGATACATTCTTTTAATATTCGATTTTTTTTACCCATGCCCTTGATTTTAGATAAATCAATTCCAAATTTATAGGCCAGGCGACGCACTAAAGGACTTGCGTGCACATATGTATCATTATTTTCGTTATTTTCTATTTTTTTAATTTCGCTATCTTTCGTATATTTAATTTCTTCCGTTATTTTACTGATCAGGAGATCATCCTGATCTTCACATTTTTGCTTATTAGAATTCGATATTAATGAAGTTTGTTGGTTTTCATCAATATTAATATTTTTATCGATTGTTTTAAATACCATAATTGAAAAACCAGTTTTTACTTTATTGCCAGTAATAATTAGAATATCTTCTACTATACCGTTGTAAGGAGAAGGTATTTCGATAGAAGCTTTATTCCCTTCTATAGTGATTAAGGACTGCTCTATTCTTACCATATCACCAACTTTTACTAAAATTTCAGTAACTTCAAATTCTCCTTCTCCAATATCTGGGATATTAATTGTAACATTCATTAATAAATCACCTCTTAAGCTAAACGTGGATTAATTTTATCAGCATTAATATTGAATTTTTCAATTGCCTCTGCTACTAGATTTACATCTATTTTACCACATTCAGATAATTCAGCTAAAGCTGCAATAACAATGTAAGAAGTATCAATTTCAAAATAATGGCGTAAATTTTTACGACTATCAGAACGGCCAAAACCATCTGTACCCAAAACCCGATAATTAATCGTAGGGATATATTTGCTAATCTGCTCAGCAAATAATTTTATATAATCTGTTGATGCAACAGTAGGTATATCTTGAATAATTTGAGCAATGTAAGGTACTCGAGCTTGTTCATTAGGATGTAACATATTCCAACGCTCACAATCTTGCCCATCGCGAGCTAATTCAGTAAACGAAGTAACACTATATATGTCAGAACTAATATCATATACTTTGGATAAAGTTTCACCAGCTTTGCGTACATGTCTTAATATAGAACCTGAACCTAACAATTGAACTTTTATTTTTCCTGATCCGATAGTTTCTAGCTTATAAATGCCTCTACGTATACCTTCTTCAACTCCTTTAGGCATTTCTGGCATTTGGTAATTTTCGTTTAGAGTAGTAATATAATAGTAAATATTTTCTTGCTTTTTTCCATACATCCGAACTAAACCATCATGCATTATAACAGCTAATTCGTAAGCATATGCTGGATCATAAGATATGCAATTTGGTATTGTCAGCGAATAAATATGACTATGACCATCTTCATGTTGTAATCCTTCTCCATTTAGAGTAGTTCTACCAGAAGTACCTCCTATTAAAAATCCTCTTGCTTGTTGGTCTCCTGCTAACCACATTAAATCACCTATACGCTGAAAACCAAATATTGAATAATAAATATAAAACGGAATCATCGGTAAATTATTTGTACTATAAGATGTAGCAGCAGCCAGCCAAGATGATCCCGCCCCTAATTCATTAATTCCTTCTTGCAATATTTGCCCCTTTTTGTCTTCCTTATAGTAAGTAAGCTGTGCTTGATCTTGGGGTATATATTTCTGGCCGTTTGGATTATAAATACCTATTTGACGAAACAAACCTTCCATGCCAAAAGTACGTGCTTCATCAGCTAAAATCGGTACTAATCTATCCTTAATTGAGTTATTTCTTAACATTATGTTTAAAACACGCACAAAAGCTATAGTGGTTGAAATTTCTTTTTTTTGTCTCTGTAGAAGTGGTTTAAAATCTTCCAAATTTGGTATATCTAAATTTTCTGTGAATTGAGATTTACGTATTGGCAAATAACCACCTAGTTTTTTTCTTTGTTGATGAAGATAATTATATTCATCAGAATCTTTTGTAAAAGTTATGTAAGGTAATGATGCAATTGCATCATCTTCTATTTCTATGTTAAATCTGTCTCTAATATAACGAAGATCATTTAAATCCATCTTTTTTACTTGATGAGCAATATTTTTACCTTCAGCAATTTCTCCCATACCATAACCTTTAATTGTATGTGCTAAAATCAATACTGGTTTATTTTTTATATTTTGAGCTTTTTGTAGGGCAGCGTAAATTTTTTTAGGATCATGTCCTCCTCGATTCAAAGCCCATATTTCATTGTCTGACATATCTTTAACAAGATCAGCAGTTTCTGGATATTTACCAAAAAAATATTTTCGAACATAAGCACCATCACGTGATTTTAAATTTTGGTAATCACCATCAATAGTTTCATTCATTAATTGTACTAATTTACCACTATTATCTCTATTCAATAAGTTATCCCAAAGACCACCCCAAATCACCTTTATTACTTCCCATCCTGCACCCTCAAAAATTCCTTCCAGTTCATTAATAATTTTTCCATTACCAATCACAGGTCCATCTAAACGCTGTAAATTGCAATTAATAATGAAAACCAAATTATCTAATTGTTCACGAGTTGCAATATTTATGGCACCTTTTGATTCTGGTTCATCCATTTCTCCATCTCCGAGAAATGCATAAACAGTCTGTTCTGATGTATCTTTTAAACCACGATGTAAAAGATATTTTAAAAATTTAGCTTGGTAAATTGCTGACAAGGGACCTAAACCCATAGAAACAGTTGGAAACTGCCAAAAATCCGGCATTAATTTAGGATGTGGATAAGAAGATAAACCATTGCCATATACTTCTTGACGGAAATTATTCATTTGTTCTTCAGTCAAACGACCTTCTAAAAAGGCTCTAGAATAAATACCAGGTGAAATATGTCCTTGAAAGTATACTAAATCTCCTCCATCTTTATTGTTAGGCGCACGAAAAAAATGATTAAAACATACTTCGTAAATAGTAGCAGAAGATTGAAAAGATGAAAGATGTCCACCTAATTCTAAATTCTTATTTGAAGCTCGTAATACAGATATAATAGCGTTCCAGCGAATAGCAGAACGAATTCGGCGTTCTAAATTAATATTACCTGGATAATTGGGTTCTTTTTCAACAGCAATAGAATTAATATAGTCGCTAATGAACTCATTTTTTTGGATTTTAATACCTTTTTTACGGACATTCATTGAAATTTTTTTAATTAGGTACTGTGCCCGCTCAATACCTTCTTCACGTATAACCGATTCAATCGCCTGTAACCATTCACGAGTTTCAATCGGATCCACGTCATTATAGAACTCATCTGACATGGTATCTTCCTTTTCTTTATCAACCTATTGTAAAATAAATAATAAAAAACTAATGAAAAACCACAATCATGGTGATAATTATAAACAATTTTAATTTATTTTTTGCTCTTCAATAGCATTTTTAATGCATACAAAACAATTTGATAAAACAACTACAATAAATCAAATCAATTATTACTAATATAGTATGATAGTATCATAAAATTATTAAGGTAATAATGTTACTTTTTAAATAAACAACATATTGAAAATATCTAACTTTTCAAAAAATTCTATTTTAGAAAAAAATTTAAAATAATCTTATTTACTTAATAAAATAATTTAATATATTACATTATTTTATCTTATGTGAAATTATGCTCTCTGGAATATTACATGTTATGTGAAAATTCTTGAGTTAAAATCATTTTCTATAATGTTTGTTGTAATGATTATTTTATTTAATATAATAACATTAATATAGAACTATAAATAAATGATAGCAATACATTTAATTGTTTCTATCATCATTCTTGTTTCTTATTCAATTACTTATATAATTTCATTAATAATTTATACTCACCATAAAGTTATGATTTCAATAATTATATTATATCTACAAAATTTACTTAAAAACAATATTTTTCAAACATTTATTAGTTATTATTAATAACTAATAAATTAAAAATAAATATTATAGATTAAATGATGAGTGAATACAAATTAATATCCTGTTGATTTGTATTTTTTTACTATTAATTAAAAAAATCTTATTTATAATTAAATTGAAATAATATAATAAACATCAAATCTATTAAAGATTATAAGTAAATTTAATTTTAATTATATTTTGTTAATTATTAACAGTAATTAGTAATTTTTTCTTAAAAACCATGATTAAACAGTATAAGTATTTATTTTAAATAATTTTATATTTGGTTATTATATTGATAATATTAAACATTAATTAAATAAAATCTAAATTAAATATAAAACATTGTCCTGGCTATATAATGTGTACATGTATAATAATACAACATATACTTCATAATGTAATTATCTACATGAATACATGAAAATGTATCATATATTATTGGTTGTAATAAAAAAATGTTTTTTAAGCACAATTTCCAAACGCTTAAAGGGAAACAATAATATGTCTACCAGAAGATATAATTTCAATCATCGCCATAGTGAATTGATCAGATTAGCAAAAGAAGATATACCGGAAGTTGTTTCAAGAGCCTTACGCGAAGATCTAGGTGGTCACATTAATATTGATAATGATATTACAGCTAATTTATTGCCTAAATATGTTATAGCATGTGCTCAGATTTTGACACATGAAAAGGGTATTTTTTGTGGTAAAGATTGGATACAAGCAATATTTAACACATTAAATCAAACAGTAAATATAAATTGGTATATAAAAGATGGTGAGAAGATGATACCAGGACAGTTATTATTCGAAATTGAAGGACCAGCACGTATACTTGTAATATGTGAACGTACAATACTAAATTTCATACAAACTCTGTCTGGTGTTTCCACTAAAGTGCATTATTATGTTTCACTTCTGAATAATACTAATACAAAGTTACTAGATACACGTAAAACCATACCAGGATTAAGAACAGCTCTAAAATACGCTGTAATATGTGGAGGGGGAAATAATCATAGAATTGGATTATCAGAAGCTTTTTTAATTAAAGAAAATCACATTATTACTATTGGATCTATCCATAAGTCTATAAAAATGGCATTATCAATATTTCCTAACTATCCTATAGAGATAGAAGTAGAATCAATACAAGAACTAATTCAAGCTATACATGCTGGAGCAGATATAATAATGTTAGATAATTTTAGTTTTGACGAAATTAATCAAGCAATAAAAATTAATAATGGACGTGTAGCTTTAGAAGTTTCAGGTAATATTAATGATTTAGAAGTTACAAAAATTGCACAAATCGGAATTGATTATATTTCTATTGGTGATTTAACTAAAAATATACGTTCAATTGATATGTCAATGCGACTAATTTTAAAATAAAAATTATTATCAATCATATATCAGACAAAATATTATAATGATCTTAAAGCATTTGTTTGCTATTACTAAAATAATAGTAAGTATAACATAATCATTCTAGCTAGTTTTATTTAAATAATTGTTATTTGTGTGTCGTTAATGACATATTTTATTTTGAGTATTTTATAATTGTATACAGTAAAGAGTCATTTTGTTGTGAAAAATATTCCTTATACTATAGCATTGACAGGTGGAATTGGTAGCGGCAAGAGTACTATTTCAAATATTTTTGCCAGATTAAATATCAATATTATAGATTCCGATGTAATTGCACATGAAATGGTTAAACCAGGATCACATGTTTTAAGAATCATCAATGAACGTTATGGTTGTTCAATCTTAACTAAAAACGGCACTCTTTTCCGTTCTCGTTTACGTGAAATAATTTTTCAAAATGATAAAGAGAGATATTGGTTAAATAATCTTTTACATCCACTAATTGATATAAAAACGAAAGAGTTAAAAAAAACAGTAAAATCCCCTTATGTTATTTGGGTAGCGCCATTATTAATAGAAAATAAATTACAACATTGTGCTGATCGTATACTAGTAGTTAATGTTAATAAATCAATACAATTAAAGAGAGTACAAGTTCGAGATAATGTTCCAATTTCACAGTTAGAACAAATAATTGCAATTCAAGCAACACAACAGCAACGAATGGTTTTTGCCGATGATATTATTGATAATATTGGTACAATAGAAAATACGTTTTTGCAAGTTATTAAACTTCATAATTTTTATCTTAAGTTAGCAAAAATGAAACAGGGTTAATATAATGAGTACATCTGTACTGTTCGAACATCCACTAAGTGAAAAAATGAGAACATGGTTAAGAATAGAATTTATTATAAATCAATTGGATGAAATTTATCCTATTAATAAAACTATTGAAGCATTAATTTTCTTCCGACTAATTGACGAATTATTAGATATTTTTGAAAGAGGTGATATAAGAACTCAATTACTAAAAGAGCTAGAACGTCAAAAACAGAAATTACTTATGTGGTCTAATATCCCAGGTGTTGATATAAAAACAATTGATCAAATAAATAATAAATTAAAAATTCAATCAGATCAATTAATAAAATCGTTCAGAATTGGCCAGCAATTGAGGGAAGATAGTTTAATAAGTATAGTGCGTCAAAGGTTAAATATTCCAGGTGGATGTTGTAGTTTTGATTTACCATATTTACATATTTGGTTACACTTTCTACAGGAAAATCGCAATAATCAAGTTAAAGCTTGGATTGAAACTTTATCACCGGTTCATAAAAGTTTAGCTATAATTTTGAATTTAATAAGACAAGGAGGAACTTTTCGAACACAAACCAGTTTAAACGGATTTTATCAAGATAATGCTATAGGAGCTGATTTATTAAGAATACAACTTGAGACACAGTATTTAATGTATCCTAAGATTTCAGGACATAAAAGTCGTTATTCAATTCGTTTCGTACCATTGGACAAAGAACATAATGTGATACCGTTGAAATTTAATTTTCAATTAGCATGTTGTTAAGTATAATTTATTTAAAAACTATATTATTACAAAATAACAACTTAAATCTTTTAATTTGTTAATGAAATACATAAGTTTTATACTTGTTTTTTGACTGTAAAATTAATAAATACTGAAAACATATAATTTTATTAAATTAGTGAACCATGACAACGTTTGTATTTTTTACCTGAATTACATGGACATGGATCATTCCTTCCAATTTTATTTTTTAAATTTTTATTTAAAATATTGTTTTCTTTTTGTTCTATTGTTAACTTATTTAAAGAAATAATAACTTCGTGTTTTATATTTTCTAGCATTACAGTAAACATTAGAAATGATTCTTGCTTATATTCTTGTTTTGGATCTTTTTGAGCATATCCTCTAAGATGAATCCCCTGACGCAAATAGTCCATCGCAGCTAAATGATCCTTCCACATTGAATCAAGAGTGTGCAGCATTATTTTTTTTTCTGTATTGCGCATAACTATAGAACCTATACGATTTTCAGTTTTTTTATATTGTTCTACTGCTTTATCATGGATATATTTAAACAAAATATCTTCTTGCATATTTATTTCTTTTTTTCTATTGAACCATTCTGAAAGGTTAATAGACAAGTTAAAATCTACAATTAGAGTATTTTCCAAAACTGTAATATCCCAATTATCTTCGGGTTGAGCAACAATATAGTTTTTTACTACTTTTTCATAAACATCTCTGCGTATGTTATTAATAGTTTCACTTATATCATTAACATCTAAAATATTACTACGCTGACTATAAAAAGCACATCTTTGTTCGTTTGTAACATCATCGTATTCAAGTAGTTGCTTGCGAATATCAAAATTACGATTTTCAACTTTACGCTGAGCATTTGCAATGGCTTTTGTTACCCAATGATGTTCAATAGCTTCTCCTTTTGTAATTCCTAATTTACGCATAATATTAGTAATACGATCTGATGCAAAAATACGCATTAAAGTATCTTCCATAGACAAATAAAAACGTGAAGATCCAGCATCTCCTTGTCGACCAGAGCGACCACGCAATTGGTTATCTATACGCCTAGATTCATGACGCTCAGTACCTATAATATGTAATCCTCCAGATGATATCACTGCATCGTGAGATTTTTTCCAAGATGATTTGATGTTATCAATTTTACTTTTAGATAATTCTTTTATTTTAGCTATTTCTATTCTCCAATTGCCGCCTAATATAATATCAGTTCCACGACCAGCCATATTAGTAGCTATAGTTACTGTACTTGGTTTACCAGCTTGTGCGACAATATCGGCTTCATGTGAATGGAATTTAGCATTAAGAACACTGTGTTTAATACCAACCTGTTTTAATTTATTGGATATTATTTCAGATTTTTCTATCGAAATAGTTCCAACTAGCACAGGCTGTCCTCGTTCTGTACATTTGCGAATATCTTGGATTATAGAATCTATTTTTTCTTTTTCGCTCATATAAATTAGATCTGGAAAATCTTTTCTTATCATGGGACGATTGGTTGGAATAACTACAGTATTTAATTGATATATAGAACTAAATTCAAAAGACTCTGTTTCAGCAGTACCCGTCATACCTGCTAATTTATCATAAATACGAAAATAATTTTGAAAAGTAATTGTTGCTAATGTGCGATTTTCGTTTTGTATTTTTACATTTTCTTTTGCTTCTATAGCTTGATGAATACCATCTGACCAACGACGACCTTGCATAATACGGCCAGTATGTTCATCAACAATTACTACTTCACCATTTTTTACAATATAATCAACATCCTTAAAAAATAATACTTTTGCGCGGAGAGCAACATTAATATGATGCATCAATATTATGTTCATTGAAGAATAAAGTGATTCTCCGGATTTTAGAATATGATTATCAACTAATAATTTTTCTATTTTAGTTAACCCTCGTTCCGATATGTGTACTTGGCGCATTTTCTCATCAACCCAAAAATCACCTTCACCTTGGAAATCTTCTGAATCTTCTTTATCTTGCTGTAACAAATAAGGCACTATTTTATTAATTGTTATATATAAATCTGAACTATTTTCAGAAGGTCCTGAAATAATTAAAGGGGTACGTGCTTCATCAATTAAAATAGAATCCACTTCATCTACTATTGCATAATGTAATTTTCTTTGTACCCTGTCTTCTGGGACAAGCGCCATATTATCACGAAGATAATCAAATCCGTATTCATTATTAGTGCCATATGTTATATCTGCTGCATAAGCTAATTTTTTGCTGTTTATACACATGCCCGGCAAATTTACACCTATAGTTAAGCCTAAAAACTCAAATAATGGTCGATTATTTTCTGCATCTCGGCGAGCTAAATAATCATTTACAGTTACTATATGTACACCTTTTCCTGTCAAAGAGTTTAAATAAGCCGGTAGGGTTGCAGTTAATGTTTTACCTTCTCCTGTACGCATTTCAGCAATACAACGTTCGTTTAATACTAAACCTCCTATAAGCTGTACATCAAAATGGCGCATTCCAAATATACGTTTGCTAGCTTCACGTACTGTTGCAAACGCTTCAGGAATTAAACTATCTAATTGTTCTCCTTGTTTTAATCTTTTACGAAAATCATTAGTTTTATTTTTTAGCTGTTCTTCAGAAAGTATCTCAAAATCAGGTTCTAATTTATTAATTTTTTGTATTATTTGATTTAAATTACGAAGAACACGGTCATTGCTACTAATAAAAAAATTAGTAAATAATTTTATTAAATTCATATTTTTTTTCTCAAGTTTAATATAATAACATATGATGTGAATATAAATAATTATAAAATTTTATCTAAGCACTAATTAATGATACTGTGCAACTATTCTTAGCATAACCGTATGATTATCGTAACTTTGCTTAATATCTTCCTCAAAAGAACAGATCTTTGTCATGTCAATATCTACATTATATTCAAATAATTAAGTAGTATTTATTTGTTCATTGTGAATTATAAATATTAAATATAATAAACATAAATTTAATCAGATGATATACAGTATATTATCTTAGTTGATATATATAAATATTGTATAATATTGCTAATTGCTAGAAAATGATTTAATATTTTGCTATGTGATTACAAATCATTTATAATTATTTGTATTTTAATAGTAAAACACTTTCTACTTATAATGTATTTGCAATATGTTGTTTATAATATTAGAAATTCAAATAATTACTTAAACAAATATGCTATAACTAGAGACATGCAGTAACTTTTAAATTATATAATTATGATAAAATAACATTACTTTAATTCATAGATTATAAATCAATAATCTTTTATTTGTAATATTCACAAGAATTAAATTTAATTAATGTATTACGTAATAATACCTATTAACAATATCATTGATATATAAAATTATTATAATAATATATAATCAGAATGCTATTTTATACCTAAATCAATTTAAACATATCTTAAGTAATTATTTTATTCTAATACTAGATATTTTATTAAAAATAATTAATCAATAAATTGTTGTACATATCATAATAAAAAATATATACTTTAATAATCTATTTCTAGTCAGATTGCTTACGTAAAAAAGCTGGTATATCTAAGTAATCTGGATCTTTATTTTTTTGCATTTGATTAAATAATTTCGAAGACTTTTGATCTTTTTGCATTAATGAAATTCCATTTTGCTGATATCTACAATCTATAACTGTTTGGTGGTTTAAAGGTTTGTTAGGTACTATCTTGATCTCTTGGGATTTATCACTACCTATACCAGTTGCAACTACAGTAACTCGCAATTCATCATTCATTTCAGAATCTAACGAAGTACCAATAACCACAGTTGCATTATCAGAAGCAAAAGAACGAATAGTATTACCAACTGTTTCGAATTCGTCTAAACGCAAATCAAATCCTGCAGTAATATTCACTAATACTCCTCTAGCTCCGGATAAATCAATATCTTCTAATAATGGACTAGAAACAGCTATCTCTGCAGCATCTTCAGCACGATCTTCACCACAAGCTACACCTGAACCCATCATTGCATATCCCATCTCAGACATTACAGTACGCACATCAGCAAAATCAACATTAATTAGTCCTGGTCGAGTAATCAATTCTGCAATTCCTTGAACAGCACCTTTTAGTACATTGTTTGCCGCGCCAAACGCATCTAGTAAAGATATACCTCGAC
Organism: Candidatus Pantoea edessiphila; assembly: GCF_002933335.1. Taxonomy (GTDB): domain Bacteria; phylum Pseudomonadota; class Gammaproteobacteria; order Enterobacterales; family Enterobacteriaceae; genus Pantoea_C. The sequence continues at coordinate 44,672 of NZ_PDKS01000002.1, forward strand.
CTAATACTTTTAATAATTTGTCATTAGGTATAATAATTAGAGAATCAACATATTTAGATAATTCTGCTATACCCTTTTCTGCAAAAGCCATACGTTTCTTACCTTCAAAATTAAATGGCTTAGTTACAACTGCCACTGTCAAAATTCCCAAATCTTTTGCTAATTCAGTTACAACAGGAGCTGCTCCTGTACCAGTGCCACCACCCATGCCTGCTGTGATGAATATCATATCAGCGCCTTCTAATGCAGAACGAAGAGATTCGCGATCTTCTTCAGCAGCATTGCGACCTATTTCTGGATTTGCTCCCGCTCCTAATCCTTTGGTAATTTTGTTGCCAATTTGTATAGTTCTACCTACTGCTGTTTTACGTAAAGCTTGTAAATCAGTATTTACGATAAAAAATTCCACTCCTTCAATACGCTCACGTACCATATGTTCTACAGCATTACCTCCTCCTCCACCAACTCCTATAACTTTAATTACTGCCTCATTATTTAATTCAATAGATTCTGACATCATATTCTCCTTGATGTGCTATATATTTAAAATATCATTTACTTTATAAGTATTTTTGTACCTAAATTATTTAACAATAATTTATATTATTAATTAATATAAAATTTATATAACCAAAATAACAGTTATATAATTGAATAATAACTCTTATATTCTAAATACGTTTTATATATAGAATATTAACACTTCAATTATAGATATAACTTTATTTAATAAAAATTATATGATTAAACTAATAATGGGATAACCATCTAAATTAACAGATTGGTCTCTTTAATTACAATAAAACATGAGTAATTAAAATCACTCAATAGAACAAAAAGAAAACAATATTTTAAATTATAATAATATTAAGATATATAATTAATTCTTTTGAACTGCAAGCAATAATTAATTTTACCGGCTATTATTTTATAAATAATAATCATATGATATTTACAATATTTTATAAACATAACAATAATTTAATTAAGATTATAAGTTTTAATTTTCATAAACATTAAAAAATATTTTTTTGATTATAGCTCATTTTTATATTATAGATAAAAATTTTTATTAAAAATAAAATTATTTTTAATTGATATAAAAATATGCAAATTGAGTTAAAATATTAAATCAAAAATCAAAATAATAATGACATCGTGCAAGAAATAATATAATTAAATATAATTTATATGATATGCTCTCGTTGAGATGATTTTCGTATTTTATGTTTTTCTAAAATTATTTTTATTTATTGATAATTCTAATATGTTGATAATTAACTTTGAAAAAGGAATTCCGGCTTTTTCAGCTGCTAAAGGGAATAAACTATGAGCAGTCATTCCAGGAGAAGTATTAACCTCTAGTAGATAAAATTCTCCTTCATTATTTGTCATAACATCGATGCGACCATAACTTGTGCATCCTAAAGAATTCCAAGCAGATGATGCTAATTTTTTTAATTTTAATTCTTGCTGAATGCTTAAATTATTTGAAAAATGATATTTAGTGTTGTCAGATAAATACTTAGCTTGATAATTGTAAAATTTATTATTAGTTGTTATTTTTATAATTGGTAGTATTTGATTTCCCAAAATACATATAGTATATTCTTCGCCATTCAGAAATTGTTCTATAATAATATCTTGATCATAATGTAATGCTTTTTTCAGGGCTTTTGGTAGTTCACTCATTGTGTTTACTTTACTAATACCTATGCTAGATCCTTCGCGATTTGGTTTCACAAATAAAGGCAACCCTAACATGGAAATAGAATGTTTAGTATTTTTATCTAAACCTTGCATGATTTGATTATATGTAAGCCATATAAAATTGCTAGATTGCAATCCATATCCTTTCCATAACAATTTTGTTCTAATTTTATCTATGGCAATAGATGATGCCATGACTCCACTTCCAGTATACGGTAAATTTAATACATCTAAAACCGCTTGTATTTTTCCGTCTTCACCACCTCTGCCATGCAAAGAAATAAATACTTTATCAAAGTTATATTTTTTAATATTTAATATAGATTGATACTTTGTATCAAATGCATAAGCATTAATATTTTCTTTATAAAGCCCAGATAAAACTGCATGTCCTGACATCAAAGAAATATTACGTTCTGATGAGATACCACCCATTACTACTGCTATTTTATTATTTTTTCTCATAATATTGTATTATATTGTTTTTAATTTAGAATATGCAAGATTAATTGCAATCTGCCCAATATTTCCAGCTCCTTGAGTTAAAACCACATCATTACCAGATATATATTTTGCTAAAACATCTAATATAAATTCAGGTTTTTTAATTAAAGTAGGATTTAATTTACCTATTTTCTGAATAGCATTACATAAAGCATTACTATCAGCTCCTGTGATTTTTTGCTCTCCGGCAGCATATACATCTAATATAAATAGTATATCAGCTTTAGATAGTACATTTGCAAAACTATTCAACATATCGCGAGTACGAGTATAACGATGAGGCTGAAAAATCATTAATAATTTTCTAGAAGGCCAACCTAATCTTATAGCCCGAATAGTTGCTTCAATTTCTGTAGGGTGATGGCCATAATCATCTATTAATATAGTATTTCCGATATTTCCATCTAGAGATTTTGTAGGAAATTTGCCCAAAAAATCAAATCTTCTCTTAGTACCTTTAAAATATTTCAGACCATTAATTATTGATTTTTCACTAACTCCTTCATTATAAGATACGGCTATTGCAGCTACAGCATTCAAAGCATTATGTCGTCCAGGAGCATTAAGACTTATTTTTAAACATATATGATCTTTTATGGTTAATCTAAAATAGCTTTTCATGCCAGATTGCACATAATTTTCAATTCTTAAATCAGCATGTTTGCTAAAACCGTAAGTAGTTATTGAGCGATTTATTTGAGGAATTAAGTCACGTATAACTGTATCATCTAAACATACAACTGTATATCCATAAAAAGGCACATTATGTAGAAAATCAATAAAAGCTTGTTTTAACTTTTCAAGTTTACCCTGATAAGTATCCATATGATCGTATTCAATATTTGTTACTACAGCTACTATTGGTTTCAAATATAAAAATGATGCGTCGCTTTCATCTGCTTCAGCAATAAAGTAATTACTATTTCCTGAATTTGCTTGAATAATTCCTGTTTTTGCTATGCAACCATTAACAAATGAAGGATCTAAACCACTTTCTATATATATACTTGCTAACATAGCAGTAGTAGTGGTTTTACCGTGTGTTCCTGCAATAGCAATACCATAACAAACACGCATTAATTCTGCTAACATTTCACCACGGCTTATTATGGGAATATTTTGTTTCCTTGCATAAATTAATTCTGGATTATTATTAGAGATAGCACTAGAAATGACAACTACATTGGCGTAATTTATGTTTTTATAATCATGATTAAAATAAATTTTTGCTCCTAATGTAGATAAATATTCAGTTATTAAATTAGGCATTATATCAGAACCAGTTATATAATATCCTTCATTAATTAATATTTTCGCAATACCTCCCATCCCATAACCACCAATACCTATGAAATGTATATGATTATTACGCTGAATTTTTGTTTTGATAAAGTTAAATTTTATTAATTTTTTTTTATTCATTACTTTAAGTGGTTTTCTTGTAATTATTACTATAATTGCATGAATATAATCATTTAATTTTTATTTTTAGATAAACTAACTATTTCTTGAGCAATCAGTTTAGTTGCATCATATTTTGCTAATTTTCTAGCATTTTGTGCCATTTCAAGTAGTTGTGATCTATCCCAGCTAACAATTGTTTTTACTATATCGTCGGTTATGGTTTTTTCATCTGGTTCAAATATTTTAGCAGCACCTACTTTAGCAAGATTTAAAGCGTTTAAATATTGATGACGATCTTTATGATGGAATGGTATAAAAATAGCTGCTAATCCCACAGCAGATACTTCACTGACTGTCAGTGCTCCTGATCTACAAATTATTAAATCTGCCCAAGAATAAGCAGAATAAATATCATCAATAAATTCAGTTACAATATGTTGCTGTTGGCCTAAATATATATAACTATCAATTATCTTTTTTTTATCTTGTTTTCCAGTTTGATGCCATATGATAATATCTTTACCTAAACAAGATGCAATATTTATCAAAATATTATTAATAATATTAGCACCCTGACTTCCACCTATAGCTAAAATCCTTATAGGACCCCTTCGACCTGTAAAACGTTCTTTTGGTATAGGTACTTTTAATATATCTTTTCTTATGGGATTGCCAACTAAATAAGCTCCAGGAAAAGCACCAGGAAATCCCTGCAATACTTTCGTGGCTATTTTAGCTAAATATTTATTAGCTAAACCAGCAATACTATTTTGTTCATGTAATACTAATGGAATGTCATAACTCCAAGCTGCTAGAGCACCAGGACCTGAAACATAACCTCCTGTGCCTAAAACTATATCTGGTTGATAAGATTTTATTATTTTTCTTGATTTAATAAAGGCATTAAAGATAGATATTGGATATAATAACTGAGTTATAATATTTTGTCCTCGTAATCCATGTATCTTAATAAAATGAATTTTGATTCCATATTGAGGCACTATTTTACTTTCCATATTGGTACGCGTTCCTAACCAACATACATTCCACCTTAGTTTTTCGATCATATAGTGAGCAACAGCTAAACCTGGAAAAATATGACCACCAGTACCTCCTCCTATAATCATTAATCTTTTATTCATTTATCACCTCATTACCATATTCCTAAAATAATATATCTTTAAATGAATTGTATAGAGTATACTTAACATTATATATTATGTAACACCATATTAAATATATGTAACACTCATATTAAATATAAATATTATTATAATAGCTCGTCAAACTAATTAACTACTGTTAAACTAATTGACTACGTTATTTTAAACAGGTTCATATTAAGCAATTTAATAATTTATGATTTGTTTTACTAGTTTAATGAAAGTATTTCCTCGATGTTCAAAATTTCGAAATTGATCAAAACTTGCGCATGCTGGTGATAAAAGTACTGTATCATGAGGTCTAACTAAAAAAGCAATTTGTTTTATTGCTTCTTGCATGGTTTCAGTAAATGTTGAATTTTCAGGACACAAAGCAGCTATCTTATTACCATCTTGTCCAAAGCAAAAAACTTTGATTTTTCTATTTATAATAGAATTTATTAATAAGGAAAAATCAGCACCTTTACTGTCTCCTCCTAATAATAACCATAATGTACCTTGTAAAGGCATTATACTGCATAATGCAGATAAGGTGCTGTTAACATTAGTTGCTTTTGAATCATTAATCCATCTTATTTCTTTATGTTCGCATATTAATTGAAAGCGATGTTTTAGTCCTATAAATGAAGACAATGTTGACAAATTGGATCCATATGGTAATTTTAACGCTTCAGCTAAAGCTAAAGCTGATATGGCGTTGATATGATTATGTTTACCAATGATGTTCATTTCGTCTGTATTAAAATTTTGATTATAATGGATACTTTTTATCCAAACTTTGCCATCTTTATTAAAAAGATAGTAATCACCATGGTGAATACCAAAACTAATATATTTTTGATTTTGCTTAAAAACCGGGAAAGTTGATTTATCGTCTTGGTTAATCACACAAATCATCGCCTTTTGATATATGCGGATTTTTGCAGCTCGATATTGATTGATACCTAATGGATATCGATTTAAGTGATCTTCAGATATATTGAGCACTGTAGCAATATTAGCTTTTAAACTGATAGTAGTTTCTAATTGAAAACTAGATAATTCTAAAATATATAATTGTTGCAAAGGTTTTTTTAATAAGCTAAGTGCAGGGACTCCAATATTACCACCTAAAACTACTTTGTAACCCGCTGCTTTTGCCATTTCTTTTATTAAAGTAGCAACAGTACTTTTACCATTAGATCCAGTAATTGCTATTATAGGAGCATTCAATTCACGACAAAATAATTCTATATCACCAACAATATCGATTCCTTTTTTAGCTGCTTCTTGCAATTCTGGATTATATATACTTATACCAGGACTCACAACGATTAAATCAGCTTTTAACAAATTATTAATATCAAAACCACCAAAATAGCATTTAACATATTTAGGAATCTTTTTTATCATAGGGGGTAATAAACGAGTATCCATTAAAATAGGATTAACACCTTTAGTTAAAAAAAAATCTACACATGATAATCCCGTTATACCTGCTCCAATAATAACAACTTTTTTATCAGTATATTTAAACATAATTAACGAATCTTTAATGTAATCAATCCTAATAAAACAAATATAAAAGAAACAATCCAAAAAAATAAAATAATACGAGGTTCAGACCATCCTTTTAGTTCATAATGATGATGAATAGGTGCCATTAGAAAAATTCTACGACCTAATAATTTAAATGAACTTACTTGTAATATAACTGAACAAGCTTCAATTACAAATATTCCCCCCATAATAAATAATAATAATTCTTGTCGCAACAATACAGCAATTGTGCCTAATGCTCCACCGAGTGCTAATGAACCAACATCACCCATAAAAATTCTTGCAGGATAAATATTGAAGTATAAAAAACCAATTCCTGAACCTATAATAGAAACACAAAAAACTATTAACTCTTTAGCATAGCTTATATAAGGTATATGCAAATATGCAGAAAAAGTTATACTACTAGTTAACCAAGATACTATACTTAATCCAATGGCTACAAATATGATAGGAACAATAGCTAATCCATCTAAACCATCAGTTAAGTTAACTGCATTTCCAGTTCCTACTATAACAAAATATGACAGTATGACATATAATATCCCTAGATGAGGCATAAAATCTTTTAAAAATGGTATTACCAACTGTGTTGAAATAGTATTGCTTCCAAAAAAATATAGCAATGATATAATAATAGAAATAATAGACATCCATAAGTATTTCCATCTAGCTATCAAACCCGATGAACTTCTATAAATTACTTTGCGATAGTCATCTATAAAACCAATTATACCAAATCCAACAAAAACAGTTATTAAATACCATATATAAACATTAGATAAACGTGACCATATTAACGTTGAAATTAAAACTGATACAATTATTATTATCCCACCCATTGTAGGTGTACTATGCTTTCTAAGATGAGATTTGGGACCATCATTACGTACGACTTGATTTATTTGTAATTTTTTCAACCAATAGATAAAGTAAGATCCAATATGCATTGATATATATAAAGAGGTCAAAAAACTACTAATAACACGAAAATATAAATGTGAAAATACATTAAAACCAGAATAAAAATTAGTTAAATAATCAATTAGAAAAACAAGCATAGTTTTCCCTATAATAACTCTTGTACTATTTGTTCCATGTTAGCACTACGAGATCCTTTAATTAAAATAATAATTTTTTGGTGCTTAAATAACAACAATTTTAAACGTTTAATTAATGTTTTTTTATTTATATAATGCTCACCTATTATACTGTTTTCACTGATTAAATGACTGTGTTTTCCTATGCTTATTATAAGATCTATTGACATATTTCTAGAATATATACCTAACGAACGGTGTATCTGATTACTCTTGTCTCCTAATTCAGCTAAATCGCCCACAACCATTACACGATAACCTGTCATTGATGATAATAATTTCATTGCTGCTTTCATTGAACCTACATTAGCATTATAACTGTCATCTAATAATATTTGATACCTAGATAAGTATATAGGAAATAATCTACCTGGAATAGCATTGAATGTTCTTAGACCATTGCTAACAGCCTCTAATTGTATTCCTAAAGAAAGAGATAGTGAAGTTGCAGCTAATGCATTAGAAATATTATGTATTCCTATTAGTGGAATATTAAGCTCTAGAGAGCCAAAAGGTGTTTTGACACTAAAACTAGTACTGGTTTCATTAGTAATGATATTATAAGCAAAAAAATCACTAAATCGATTTTTTAAAGAAAATCTCCAAACTGTTTTGTTTATTAAGTATTTTTGCCAATTTAACCAATCATTACTATCATCATTTATAATAGCAATTCCCTTATTAGAAAAATTATTAAAAATTTCACCTTTCTCTTTTGCAATATTACTTAATGATCCAAAACCTTCCAGGTGTGATGCTGAAATATTATTTACTAATACGTTTTCTGGATATACTAATTTAGTTGTATAACTTATGTCACCCTGACGAGCTGCTCCTAGTTCAATTACTGCATATTTGTGTTCGTTTGTTAGACGAACTAATGTCATAGGTACTCCAAATTTGTTGTTTAAATTACCTTGATTACATAGAGTGTGACCACATTGATGCAAAATTGCAGCTGTCATTTCTCTGACAGATGTTTTACCTGTAGATCCCGTTAGTGCAACAATACGAGTTGGTACTTGTTTTCGTACCCAAGCTGAAAATATGCCAAATGATGAAGTGGTATCTCTTACTACTACTTGTGGTATAGATATTGGCAAATATTTATTTACCAATAAAGCTTTAGCACCTTGAGAAATAGCATCATAAGCAAAATTATGCGCATCAAAACGTTTACCTATAATAGCAATAAACAAACTGCCTGATATTATTTGTTTTGTGTTAGTAGAAATACAATCAAATAAGCAATTATTTCCATAAAGTTTACCATCAGTTATTTCCGCTAATTTACTTAAGGAAACTGATATCATTTTAAATTTCCAATAATGATAGGATTGTTTTATGATCCGAGTGTTCAAAATAACGATCACCTATAATTTGATATTCTTCATGACCTTTTCCTGCAACTAAAATCAAATCATCATTTTTAGCCTGCATAATTGATTCACTAATTGCTTGCGATCGATCATTTATTACATTAACAGATGATAAATCTGAAAAACCACTTAAAATATCTTGAGTAATTTTATTTTGATCTTCCTTACGAGGATTATCTGCAGTAACAACAGTAATATCAGCAAATTTTTCAGCAATTGATGCCATAAGGGCTCTTTTACTTTTATCTCGATCTCCACCACAGCCAAATAAACACCAAAGTTTACCTATACAATATATACGTGATGATATTAAAGCTTGTTTTAATGCTTCTGGAGTATGAGCATAATCTATTATTACTTTTGGTTTACCTTTTTTAGATAATATTTCCATTCGACCTTTTATGGGTTTTAATTTAGATGAAACTTGCAATAAATCCTTTAAAGGATAATCAAGAGAAAGCAAAGTTGATAAGGCTAGAAGTAAATTGCTAATATTAAAATTTCCAATAAGAGAACTATTAATCTTACCTAAACCCCAACTGGAACTAAAATCTATACTTAATGCATGTTTATTAAAATTTATTTTGGTAGCTTGTATCCAACGTTTACTTATTATTTTGATTAGAAGATTGTTATTTATACTTACTGCAACTGCATTAGGAAAATCAAGTAACCATTGATAACCAATTTTATCATCAGCATTAATTATAATTTGTTCTAATTTATGTTTTAAAAAAAATGATTGTTTAGCCGCAGTATAATTTTTCATGTTTTGATGATAATCAAGGTGATCATGAGTTAAATTGGTAAACACTCCAGCTGAAAAAACTACATCGGCTATACGGTGTTGCGTTAATGCATGTGAAGATATTTCCATTGCGGTAAAATTGACATTTTCTTTATCTAATAGATAAAGGATTTTTTGTACATTAATAGCAGATTCTGTTGTATTATATGTTTTATTTAAATTGCCAACTAACCCGTATCCCATAGTTCCCATTATCGCACTTTTTTCTCCAAGTAGTTTTACCCATTGTGACAATAGATTAGTTACAGTAGTTTTGCCATTTGTTCCTGTTACTCCAATAATTTTTTGTTTTTTTCCGGGATTTTCGTAATAAATTCTACCTAAAGTTGATAACTTTTTATTAAGTTCTGATAAATAAATAATCGGAATTCCACTGTAATTATCAATTTTACCATTGGATCTATCATATGATTCAGCTAATACAGCAACAGCACCATTCCTAATTGCTTCTGAAATAAAATTTCTTCCGTCAACAAAACATCCTAAAACGGCTACGAATAAGTCACCTTTTTTTATTTTTCGACTATCTATTTGTATTTGATTAAAAAAACAATTCGGGATATATGCAATCCATTTGTTAAGTAAATCACTAAGGTTGTTAATCTTGTTCACTAAGTTTTCTCATTTATTTAAAATAATGTTTTATAAACAATAAAAATTAATTTATTAAATATATTAAACTAGAATCACTAGCCGTTTAATGAGATTAATGCAGAAAATTAATTTACATGATATACTCGAGTTTATGAAAATTTAACAAATTTTTTCAGCTACACGTAATATGGCACTATGTGATCTGGGATTGTTGTTTTTTTCTAAATATCCAGGATATAGTTTGCCTATTGATTTTAGTTGGATATTACTAATCTCTATAAGTTGTTTTTCTGTAATAGGTAAACCATAAGGCACCTGTAAAGGTTTGCTGAAATCATGTATAAAGTTTTTAACTATTCTATCTTCTAATGAGTGGAAACTTATAGTACATAATCGTCCTTGAAAAGATAGTATTTCAAGGGATCTTGCCAATATAATTCTTAATGCTTCCAGCTCTTTATTAATCCAGATGCGTATAGCTTGAAAGCTACGTTTGGCAGGGTGTTTAAATTTATTTTTTACCGGAATAGAATGTGTAATGATTTTAGCTAGTTCTTTTGTTCTTGTTATCGGTAATATTTTATTGCGTGCTGATATAGCATAAGCTATTCTTTTAGAGAATTTTTCTTCTCCATAGGTTTTTAATACATAAGCAATTTCTTTTGCACTGGAATTTAACAACCAATTTTCAGCAGAAATTTCAGTACTAGGGTCCATTCTCATATCTAATGGTCCATCATTCATAAAAGAAAATCCCCGATTGCAATCATCTAATTGTGGAGATGAAACTCCAAGATCTAATAAAATTCCATTGATCTTACCAATTAAATCCAGTTTGGATGCATATAATTTTAATTCAGAAAAATTTCCTTTTATAATTGTAAAACGAGGATCTTTTATATTCATACCTTCTTTAATAGCTTCGGGATCTCTATCTATTGCAATTAATCTTCCATTAATACCAAGCTTTGAAAGAATTAATCTCGAATGTCCACCTCTACCAAAGGTGCCATCTATATAAATACCATTTTTTTTAATATCTAAGCTATCAACAGCTTCATATAACATAACAGTATTATGTTGTAACTTTTTCATATATAATAATTATTTATTATTGATATTAATCTAAAACTATTTTTTACTTAAAAATTAGTTTAAATTAATTAATGTTATAAAATATATATAGTATTTTAAAATCTACTAACCAAGTAAGTGTGAATATATATCAAAAAAATAAGATAATTGCAAAATTTATTTTTGTGGTTATCAGGGAGTAAACTAATGTTTATTAATTGTAGTATAATTACCACGTAATAGTCCTATAATTCCCGAACGCACAATCTCAATAATTTCTGTTGTACTTTTAATAATACTTAAAAAAGAATCTAATTTGTTAGTAGTGCCTACAAGTTGTACTGTATAAATTATCTTAGTAACATCAACAATTTGACCCCTAAATATTTCTACTATTCTTTTGATTTCTTCTCTTTTACAACCCCTTGATTTTACTTTTACTAGCATTATTTCACGTTCCACACAAAATGTTTGATCTAATTCAATAACATATAATACATCAATTAATTTGTGTAATTGTTTTTCAATTTGTTCTAATATTTTTGCATCGCCAAATGTTTGAATAGTCACGCGAGATAAAGTCGGATCATTAGTAGGAGCTACAGTCAAACTTTCAATATTATAGCCACGTTGTGAAAACAACCCTACTACACGAGATAAAGCTCCAGATTCATTTTCTAGCAAAATTGATAAAACACGACGCATAATTTAAGTTCTCTCCTTTTTATTTAACCACATTTCATTCATGCTACCACCGCGAATCTGCATTGGGTATACATGTTCATCTTCATCAACGTTAATATCTACGAATACTAATTTACCTTCAGATATAATATCTAAAGCTAACAATAATTTTTCTTTTAATTCACAAGAACTTTCTATTTTTATACCAACGTGACCATATGATTTTGCTAAATCAACAAAGTTAGGTAATGATTTCATATATGATTGTGAATGTCTTCCTGAATAAATCATATCTTGCCATTGTTTCACCATACCCAATACATTATTATTTAAATTTAAAATTAAAATTGATATGTTATATTGCAGAGCTGTTGAAAGTTCTTGTATATTCATCTGAATACTGCCATCTCCAGTAACACAAATGACAGTTTCTTTTGGTAAAGCAATCTTAACTCCTAATGCAGCTGGCAAACCGAAACCCATAGTTCCAAGTCCTCCAGAATTAATCCAACGGCGCGGTTTATCAAAATAATAATAAAGAGCTGTAAACATTTGGTGTTGACCAACATCGGAGGTTATATAAGCATTGCCTCTTGTTAGCTGAAAAATAGTTTCAATTACTGCTTGAGGTTTAATTTTTTTACTTTTACGATCAAAAGATAAACAATGTTTATTGCGCCATGAATAAATTAGTTCCCACCAATTTTTAAGTTTATTAAAAGATTTAAATTCAATTTGTTTAATTAAATCTAACATAACATTTAAAATTTGTTTTATATCACCTATAATTGGTATGTCTGATAATATAGTTTTTGATATTGAAGTAGGATCTATATCAATGTGCATTATGATGGCTTCAGGACAATATTTTTGTATATCGTTCGTTGTACGATCATCAAAACGGACCCCAATAGCAAAAATAAAGTCAGCATTATGCATTGCCATGTTAGCTTCATAAGTACCATGCATACCTAACATACCCAAAGATTGCTTATGTGTTCCTGGAAATGAACCTAAACCCATAAGTGAAGTTGTTACTGGAATATTTAAGCATTCAGCTAGCTCTAATAGTTCATTTGCACAGTTAGAATTAATTGATCCTCCTCCAGAATAAATAATTGGTTTTTTGGAATCTAAAAGTTTTTTCAATGCGGTTTTTATTTGATTTTTAGGTATTTTAAAGATAGGATTATAAGATCTTATGCTTACCGAATTAGGCCATTTATAAGGCAATTTATTATTAAGATTTAATATATCTTTAGGTAAATCTATTACTATTGGTCCTGGTCTACCACTTGATGCTAACCAGAAGGACTTTTTTAAGATAATCGGAATGTCTTCAGTGCTCTTTACTAAAAAACTGTGTTTGACAATAGGACGAGAAATTCCAACCATATCACATTCTTGAAAAGCATCATATCCAATTAGTGCAGAAGAAACCTGACCAGACAAAATAACTAAAGGAATAGAATCCATATATGCTGTAGCAATACCAGTTATAGCATTTGTTGCTCCTGGGCCTGATGTTACTAATACTACACCTACATTACCAGTTGCACGTGCTAAACCATCGGCCATATGTACAGCTCCTTGTTCGTGCCGTACTAAAATATGATCAATTCCTCCTATAGTTTGTAAAGCATCATAAATATCTAATATTGATCCTCCTGGATATCCAAATATTTGTTTTATACCCTGATCTATTAGAGAACGAATAACCATTTCAGCTCCTGACAACATCTCCATTATTTGCCTCCAAAGCTTAGTAAATTTAACTTATTTTCCATTGTTTTTTTAGGTATGGTATTCACTAATATATGTACCTTTAATATAAAGGTATGTATTTTTTGTTTTAGGAAATTTTAAATAAAAAATCATACTTTATATATAAAAATAAAATTATTTGAATATAGATAATTTGTAATTATTATATTTATTGAAAGTAAGAAATAAAAAGATTTATTATTTCATTTTTTAAAAATTCAGCATTAATTCAATAATATATATATAATTTTCAAACAAAAATAATCGGGTTTTTTATAAAAAATCAGTATAGTTTATACAGATTATATTAATAGCACTATTCAAATGATGACTATTTCAGCCTTTTCAGTATAAGTGTTTTAATTTATTTGATATAACAATAATATTCTTAAATATCAAAAATTATTATTTTAAAACAAAAACCCGAGAATATTACGGGTATTTCTCGTATATATCATCAAGCAAAAAAACAAGGATAAAATAATGAACGACAACGTTATTATTTTTGATACTACTTTGCGTGACGGTGAACAAGCATTACAGGCTAGCTTAAGTGTTAAAGAAAAATTACAAATTGCTCTAGCATTAGAAAGGATGAAAATTGATATTATGGAAGTAGGTTTTCCAATATCTTCTCCTGGAGATTTTAAATCTGTTCAAACAATTGCAAATACTATCAAAAACAGTTGTGTTTGTGCTTTAGCTCGTTGTGTTGAAAAAGATATAGACATTGCCAATAAATCTTTATGCCTTGCTGAAAGATTTCGTATTCATATATTTATAGCTACTTCTCCTACTCACATTTTAACTAAACTTCGCAGTACTCTACCAGAAGTAATAGCAAGAGCAGCATATATGATCAAATATGCGCGTAATTACACAAATGATGTTGAATTTTCATGTGAAGATGGAGGAAGAACACCCATTGAAGATCTATGTCGTATAGTTGAAACAGCAATTCATTCTGGTGCCACAACAATTAATATTCCGGATACAGTTGGGTATACTCTGCCAAGTGAATATGGCAATATTATTGCCCAATTAGTCAATACAGTGCCTAATATTGATAAGGCAATAATATCAGTACATACGCATGATGATTTAGGAATGGCGACTGGTAATACTATGGAAGCTTTGCAAGCAGGAGCAAGACAGATAGAAGGAACATTAAATGGCTTGGGAGAACGTGCAGGTAATTGTGCGTTAGAAGAAGTTTTGTTAGCCATTAAAACACATCAACAATCATTAAAATTAAATACAAATATTGAATATCAAGAAATTTATCGAACCAGTCAAATAATTAGTCAAATATGCAATATGCCTATTCCATCGAATAAGGCAATAGTTGGTTCTAACGCTTTTTCACATTCTTCTGGTATCCATCAAGATGGAGTGTTAAAGAATCGAGAAAATTATGAAATTATAACTCCTGAATGTATTGGATTAAATAAGATCCAATTGAATCTCACATCTCGTTCAGGTAGAGCGGCCGTAAAACATAGAATGAAAGAAATGGGTTATAAAGATAGCGATTATGATTTAGATATTTTATATGATACTTTTTTAAAGCTAGCAGATAAAAAAGGACAGATTTTTGATTATGATTTAGAAGCTTTAGCTTTTATTAATAAACAAAATGAAGATCCAGAATATTTTAGATTAAATTATTTTAATGTAAAGTCAGGATCTAATAAAATTTCTAAAGCGTGTGTAAGTTTGATTTGCGGTGTTAATACAAAATCAGAGATTGCTACTGGTATTGGACCAGTAGATGCTGTATATCATGCTATTAATTTAATCACTATGTTTCATGTTGAACTTTTAAACTATAAATTAACATCTAAAGGTCATGGAGAAAATGCTTTAGGTCAAGTAGATATATTAGTAAATTATAAAAATCGAAAATTTCATGGAATAGGTTTAGCAATTGATATAATTGAATCTTCAGTAAAAGCTATGATTAATGCCTTAAATAATATTTGGCGTTCTAAGCAAGTTGAAAAAGAGCTAGAACGCAAACTAAAAAATCAAAAAGGAATTACATCAGTATGTTAAAAAACTATCACATAGTATTATTACCCGGAGATGGTATAGGTCCTGAAGTAATGGCACAAGCTATAAAAGCTTTAGATGCTGTTTGTAAGTGTTTTAATTTAAAGATTAATACTACTACCTTTGACATAGGAGGAATTGCCATAGATAAGTATGGAGAACCATTACCTAAAACAACAATTAATGGCTGTAAAACAGCTGATGCAATTTTATTTGGATCTGTAGGGGGACCTAAATGGGCTCATTTATCTCATAATTGTCAACCAGAAAGAGGTGCTTTATTAAAGCTACGTAAATATTTTAAATTATTTAGTAATTTAAGACCAGTAAAATTATACAAAGGTATAGAATATTTATGTCCATTACGTATTGATATTTCAAAAAAAGGTTTTGATATTTTATGTGTGCGTGAATTAACTGGTGGTATATATTTTGGCGAACCTAAGGGAAGAAAAGGCAAAGATATTTATGAATATGCATTTGATACTGAAATTTACTATCGTTATGAAATAGAAAGAATTGCTAAAGTAGCATTCGAATCAGCACTATTACGTCGCAAAAAAGTAACTTGTATTGACAAAGCTAATGTTTTACAAACATCAATTATGTGGAGACAAATAGTTGAAAACATTTCTAAAAAATATCCCAAAGTAATATTAAATTATATGTATATAGATAATGCTACTATGCAACTAATTAAGGATCCTTCACAGTTTGATGTTTTATTGTGCTCTAATATGTTTGGAGATATTATTTCAGATGAATGTGCAGCTTTAACTGGTTCTATAGGTTTATTACCATCCGCCAGTTTAAATGAAAAAGGTTTTGGACTATATGAGCCTGCAGGAGGATCTGCTCCAGAAATTGCTAATCAAAATATTGCTAATCCTATAGCGCAAATTTTATCTTTGGCGCTACTATTACGTTATAGTTTAAAATTAGATCATGCAGCTAAAAGCATTGAAAATGCTGTAAATATTGTTCTCAAAGAAGGATATTACACTAAAGATATATCAAAAATTAATCCAATCAGCACAGAATCAATGGGTAGTATTATCGCTCAATATATAGTTAAAGAGAATATAAGTAATGAAAACATTATATCAAAAAATATTTGATTCACATATTGTTCATAAAGATAATTGTTCTACAGCATTATTATACATAGATAGACACTTAGTTCATGAGGTTACATCTCCTCAAGCTTTTTATGGTCTCAGAATTAATAATAGAATAGTACGTCAGCCAAATAAAACTTTTGCAACTATGGATCATAATGTTTCTACAAAAACCAAAAATATTAAAGGATCTGGTGAGTTATCGAGAATCCAAATGCAAGAGTTAATAAATAATTGTAAAGAATTTAACATCACATTATATGATATCAATCATCCTTTTCAAGGGATTGTACATGTAATAGGTCCTGAACAAGGTATAACCTTACCAGGTATGACTATTGTTTGTGGTGATTCGCACACATCAACTCATGGAGCTTTTGGTGCTCTTGCATTTGGTATAGGTACTTCAGAAGTAGAACATGTTTTAGCGACACAAACTTTACAGCAAAATAGAGCTAAAACAATGAAAATCGAATTAACAGGTAATATATCCAGTTGTATAACCGCAAAAGACATCATACTTTCAATTATAGGCAGACTTGGCAGTAATGCAGGGACTGGATACGTAGTTGAATTCAGTGGATCCTTAATTAGTCAGATGAGCATGGAAAGTCGTATGACTTTATGTAATATGGTAATTGAAATGGGAGCTAAATCAGGTTTGATAGCTCCAGATGAAATTACCTTTAATTATCTAAAAAACAAACCATTTTCTCCAAAAGGTAAACAGTGGGAAAAAACAGTTAAATATTGGCAAACACTAAAATCTGATCCTGATGCTAATTTTGATTCTATCATAAAAATTAATGTTTCAGATATAGCTCCTCAAGTAACATGGGGTACTAATCCTAGTCAGGTAATATCTATTGATCAATTAATACCTAACCCTATTTCTTTTACTAATCCAATAGAACGTAATTCAGTAAAAAAAGCTCTAGATTACATGCAACTTACACCAGATACAAAATTGACAAATGTACATATTGATAAAGTATTTATTGGGTCTTGCACTAATTCAAGAATTGAAGATATTCGTTTAGCTGCTATGGTTATAAAAGGTAAAAAAGTAGCAAAAGGTATATCTGCAATGGTAGTACCAGGTTCAGGATTAGTAAAAATACAAGCAGAAAATGAAGGTTTAGATAAAATTTTTTTAGAAGCTGGTTTTGAATGGCGGCTACCTGGATGTTCTATGTGCTTAGCAATGAATGATGATCGTTTAAATCCAGGAGAAAGATGTGCCTCTACTACTAATAGGAATTTTGAAGGGAGACAAGGTCGAGGAAGCTTTACTCATCTTGTTAGTCCTTTAATGGCAGCAGCTGCTGCTATAAAAGGTCATTTTTTTGACATACGAAAATTACAAAAACAGGAGAATTTTCATTAAAATGTTAAATAATTTTATTCAACATACTGGAATTGTTGCTCCTTTAGATATAGTAAATATAGATACTGATACGATTATTCCTAAACAATTTTTACATAAAATATCACGTATTGGTTTTGGTAAAAATTTATTTCATAATTGGAGATATGAAGATGTAGAAGGAAAAAAATTAAATTTGGATTTTATACTTAATAAAAAAGAATTTCAATTTGCAAGTATATTATTAACGCGTGAAAATTTCGGATGTGGATCATCTAGAGAACATGCTGTTTGGGCTTTAATGGATTTTGGTTTTCGTGTAATTATAGCACCAAGTTTTGCAGATATTTTTTATAAAAACAGCATTAACAATAAACTTTTACCAATACAATTAAGCATAAAAGAAATAAATGAAATGTTTTATTTAGTTGTAAATCATTACGGTGTTATGTTTAAAGTAGACATAAAAAAATTAAAAATAATCACAGAAAATAAAATTTATCAATTTGAAATAGATGATTATCATCATAAATGTATGATGAACGGTATAGATAATATTACATCAACATTAGAACACGAATCATTAATTTTAAATTATGAACAGAAAAATCCTGATTTTTTTATAAATTAAAAATTTAATAAACTAATTTGACTGTTAATTATACACTATCTATTATGGTCTTTTTTTCATTAATTAATATTATTCCAGATTAATCTATTAGTTATAGTAGAAATTAATCAATAATTATTCAAGCTACTATTCTACTATTACCTGAATATATAATATACTCTACTATCAGTATATCATGTTTAATAAAACAATGCTATTAATTAATAATTAATGAAATTATATGTTTTATTACAATGAATAATTATCTATGGAATAAGAAATAATATGAAAAATTGGAAAATATTAATTATTATATTACTGGTCAGTGCTAATCTGTGTGCTAAAACTAAATTAACTGATAGTATTGCTGCAATAGTTAATAATGATATAATTCTCGAAAGTGAAATAAATGAGAATATAAATAATTTAAATATTACACAATATATTAACAATGGACAGTCATTAGATTATAAAAATTTACGTAATAAAATTATTAAAGATCAGATTATTGAAAAAATAATTTTTCAAATGGGAGAACAAATTGGTCTGGATATAACCAATGATAAATTAGATTTTATTATCAAAAATATATCTGCTAAAAATCACAAAAGCACAAGTGAATTGTATCAATATTTGTCACAAAATAATATGACATATGATACATATCGAAAACAATTACATAAACAAATAATAATGTCTATAATTGGTAATAAACAAATATTAAAGAACATTGTTGTTTACCCGCAAGAAATAAATAGTTACAGTAAAAAAATTATCTTAGATAAATTTAATGAAATCACAATTAATCTCAGTCAAATTATATTACCATTACCAGAAAATCCAACTAAAAAACAATTAAATGAAAAAAAAACATTAGCTAAAAATATTATTGATAGCCTTAAAAAAGGCGCTAGTTTTCAAAATTTAGCAAACAAATATTCTTCATTATTGCGGATAGAAAATTTAGGGTGGAAAAAAATTAAAGAAATACCTGATATTTTTGCTGAAAAGTTAACAAATTTAAAAAAAGACCTTATTGTTGGTCCTATTCAGAGCGGAGTAGGGGTACATATTTTAAAAATAAATGACGTTAACAATGATAATATTTATTTAACTGAAATGCAAATTCGTATTTTTCCTATTGAAATATCCTCTCATTCAATTGATAAGAAAGAAATTTTTATCAAATTAAATGATATTATTTACGAGTTTAATTCTAAAAAAATCAATCTAGAAAATGCTATAATGCAATTATCTAATATTTTTCCTCTTATAGAAAAAAATATAGATTCTAAATGGATATTATTTAATAATTCTTCAAAGAAAGAAATATACAATATATTAAGTAAATTAGAGAATACTCAAATGAGTAAACCAGTATATTTTAATGGACACTGGTATATCTTACAAAAATTAAATTCACATAAAATTAATAATACTGATACATATCAAAGAAAATTATCTTTTATGAATATTATTAATAGTAAAGTAAACGAAGAATTAGAATATCTAATTCAACAAAAATTGGCTCAATCTTACATAAAGATCATAGAAAATAATGACTAATAATTCTCGTATAATTATTACTCCTGGTGAACCAGCTGGAATTGGTCCTGATATAATTATTCAATTAGCTCAAAGAAATTGGCCAGTTGAATTAGTAGTATGTGCTTCTCCTAAATTGCTAAATGATAGAGCTGCTCAGCTTAATTTGCCATTAAATCTATATAATTATCATCCTGATATCGTCAACAAAAACAGGCAAGTAGGAAACTTGGCTATTATTCCTATTGAATTGTCAAATCCAGTAACTCCTGGTCAATTATCTATAGCTAATAGTAGATATGTAATTAAAACTTTAATTAAATCTTGTAATGAGTGTATAAAAGGAAAATTTCAAGCAATAGTGACAGGTCCAGTAAACAAATATATTATTAATAATGCTGGAATACCTTTTACCGGACATACTGAATTATTTGCACGTCTTGCATCAGCAAAACAAGTCGTAATGATGTTAGTAAACAAAAAATTTCGAGTGGCATTAGCAACTACTCATATTCCATTAAAATCAGTATCAAATTTTATTACAAAAAAACATTTATATAAAATCATTTATATAATATATGAAGAACTTCAAAAAAAATTTTTCATTAAAAACCCATCAATATATATTTGTGGATTAAATCCACATGCAGGCGATGGAGGTTACATAGGTACAGAAGAAATTGAAACTATTATTCCAGTAATTAATGAACTTAATATGAAAGGTTTAAAATTAACTGGACCAATATCTGCTGATACTATATTTCAAGAAAAAATTTTAAAAAAAGCTGATGTGATTTTAGCTATGTATCATGATCAAGGATTACCAGTTTTAAAATCTTTTAGCTTTACTAAATCAGTCAATGTTACTTTAGGTTTGCCATTTATTAGAACATCGGTAGATCATGGCACTGCACTTGAATTAGCTTCCACAGGAAATGCCAATCCTGAAAGCCTATTTATGGCTCTTAATTTAGCAATTGATATGATTGAGATAAACAATGAATAAATTTATATACCAAGATCATATTGTTCGGAAACGTTTTGGTCAAAATTTCTTAAATGATGATTTTGTGATTAAAAAAATAATATCTACTATTAATCCTCAGGAAGGTCAATTATTAATTGAAATTGGTCCAGGGTTAGGTGCTTTAACTCAACATATCTGTAAATATACTAATAAATTAATTGTAATTGAATTAGATTCTAATTTAGCAGAGAAATTAAAAGTAAATCCGATATTCGGTTCTAAATTGAGTGTTTTTCAAAAAGACGTAATGAAATTTGATTTTAAAAATTTGTCTTTTAAAAACAATCAATTACTGAGAATATTTGGTAATTTACCTTATCATATCTCTACCATATTGATATTCAACCTATTTAAAAATATTGGTTTAATTAAAGATATGCATTTTACTTTACAGAAAGAAGTAGTTGATCGTATGGTTGTTGGTCCAGGCAGTAAAATATATAGCCGTCTGAGCGTAATGACACAGTATCATTGTAAAGTAATTCCAATATTAGAGATTTATCCTAAATCTTTTATACCAATACCCAAAGTAAATTCCATATTCGTTAGATTAATTCCATATGATAAGTTACCTTATCCAGTAATTGATGTAAATTTATTAAATTATATTACTACTATCGCTTTTAGCCAGCGCCGAAAGAAATTAAAAAACAGTTTAAGTACAGTAATTCCCTTAAATACCCTTAAAAAACTTTCAGTTGATCCTGAATTACGAGCAGAAAATATTACAGTTTCACAATACTGTAGTTTAGCTAATTGGTTATCTAAGTCATTAAAACAAACTCAGGAACAAAAATATAATTAAATTAATTAGCAAGATAACAAAAATATAGAGTTTAAATATAGAATCTCAATATTATCCTAAAAAATACTGTTATATCTTTACTTATATAATAATAATTCGTAATATGAACTAATTTTAAAAGATATTAATTAAGCGTTATTAGTTGATTACTGATATTAATAGCCGAGAAGTTAAAATTCATAAAGAATCTATATTTTGGAGAAACACCTTGCTTGTTGAAACACCACTAAGCACTATTGTAAATTTAATCACTACTGTAAATAGTTTATCATTTAATAACCAATGTAAACAAGTAATAAATTATTAAAATAACTATTTTAGTTGTCATAGTTCTATTACAAATTGCATTTACTGAAATAAGGTTCATTTGACTAACGATAGATTATAGTTGGATATAAAATTTATGAGTACATATCTAATTGGTGATATCCATGGTTGTTATAGAGAGTTACTTGTTTTATTGAAAAAAGTTAATTTTCATCCTAAAAATGATACTTTATGGTTAACAGGTGATTTAGTTGCTCGAGGACCAAATTCATTAGATGTATTGCGTTATATTAAATCAATTGATCAAGATCAATGTGTAAGATTAGTTTTGGGTAATCACGATTTAAATCTTTTAGCCATTTATGCTGGAATTCATCATGCCAAATCTAAATATCAATTAACAAAACTTTTAGAAGCTGAAGATATCGAAGATTTAATTAATTGGCTTCGTTGCAAACCCCTAATACAAATAGATAATCAAAAAAAAATCATTATGTCACATGCTGGAATTACTCCTCAATGGGATTTAAAAACCGCAAAAACATGTGCATATGAAATAGAAAAGATACTTTCCAGTGACATGTATATGTTATTTCTAAATTCTATGCATGGAAATTTGCCAAATAATTGGAGTGAGAAACTTACAGGATTAGCTAGATTGCGATTTATTACTAATGCTCTTACAAGAATGAGATATTGTTTTTATAATGGTCAATTAGAGATGTTTTCTAAAAATATTTTAGAATCTAGAAATTCATCGTTAAAACCTTGGTTTAATATTAAAAATAAAATAACAGATGATTATACAATAATTTTTGGACATTGGTCTGCATTGCAAGGAAAAGGTACTCCAAAAAAAATTATTGGATTAGATACAGGTTGTTGTTGGGGAGGAAAACTTACTCTTTTACATTGGGAAGAAAAAAAATATTGGAGAATTAAAAAGTTAACAACTATTTAAATAAACATATTATTTATAATAACGACGTAATATTTCAAAATTACAACTATATTTATTTTTTTTATCAAAATTATGAAATCTACTAAATATCAATTTCCATTCATGAGGATTATAATATGGAAATTTTTTATCACCTTTAATGTTAACATGTACGTGAGTTAAATAGAGCAAATCAGCATCATTAATCATTTGTTTATATATACTTTCACCACCTATTATCATTGTTTCGCTGAATGTATTTGATATTGTTACTGCTTCATCTAAAGACCTGGCCCAAGTTATGTTTTCTGATTTCACAGGATTACTACTAACAACAATGTTGAGTCTATAGGGTAAAGCACGACCTATTGATTCGAATGTCATTCTTCCCATAATAATAGGTTTATTAATAGTATTTTTTTTAAACCACATTAAGTCTTCAGGAAGTCTCCACATCATCCTATTTCGTAATCCTATGAAATGATTATTTTCAAATGAAGCAATTATACTAATCATTTTTAAATACTCTAAAATTATTTTTTATTAAAAAAACAATTAGTTTTGTTATTATGCAATTGTTTATGTAATTCTTGTATAGAAATAATCCTATCAATTGGATCAATATCTAGTGCCATAACTGTAGCAAAACTTCCATTTAATGTAGTGTTATAGTATACATTATATTTAAGTGCATTATTCCTGATCATTCTTGAATCTTCAATAGATTGACGACCAGAGGCAGTATTTACAATGTAAGTATATTCACCGTTATTTAAGCGATCTTGGATATTTGGATGTTCACCATCACGGACTTTTTTTACTACACGAACATCAATACCTGATTTTTTTAATATTAAAGCCGTACCATATGTAGCATCTAATTTAAAACCAAAATTTTGTAATTTTATTGCAAGATCAACGATACGCTTTTTATCACGTTTTCTAACTGACAATAAAACTCTTCCATTCTTTTTCATATTACATTGAGCACTTAACATAGCTTTAGCAAACGCTTCCTTAAAACTTCTTCCAATACCCATAACCTCACCAGTTGAACGCATTTCCGGACCAAGAATTGGATCAGATCCTTGAAATTTAATAAACGGCAAAACTACTTCTTTTACTGAAAAATAATTTGGAATGACTTCTGTAGTAATATTTTGGTCAGATAACGTTTTTCCGACCATTACAAGTGCAGCAACTTTTGCTAATGGAATACCAGTAGCCTTAGATACAAATGGAATAGTACGTGCAGCTCTTGGATTGATTTCAATCAAGTAAACTTCTTGCTCTTTAACTGCAAATTGAACGTTCATAAGACCGCAAATATTTAACTCTTTAGCTAATTTTTTTATTTGCTTGCGTATAACATCTTGAATGTCTTGGTTTAAGGTATATGCAGGAAGCGAACAAGCAGAATCTCCAGAATGCACACCAGCTTGTTCTATATGTTCCATAATTCCTCCAATTAATAGATGATTACCGTCAAAAATAGCATCAACATCTACTTCAATAGCATCCTCTATAAAATGATCTATTAATATTGGATTATCATTAGATATGAACATTACAGATTGAAAATAATTTTTGAGATCATATTCATCGTATATGATTTCCATAGCACGACCTCCTAAAACATACGAAGGACGTATTAAAATGGGATAACCAACTTTATTAGCTTTATATATAGCTTCATCTAAACTTACAACAGTATCATTATCTGGTTGTTTTAAATTGAGATTTTTCACCAATTGTTGAAATCGAGAACGATTTTCTGCACAATCTATGGAATCTGTACTTGTACCAATGATAGGCACACCATGTTGTTCTAATAAACGAGCTAATTTTAATGGAGTTTGACCTCCATATTGCACGATTACTCCTAAAGGTTTTTCAATACGGACTATTTCTAATACATCTTCTAATGTTATTGGCTCAAAATAAAGACGATTAGAAATATCGTAGTCAGTTGATACTGTTTCTGGATTGCAGTTGATCATAATAGTTTCGTAACCATGTTCACGTAATGCTAATGAAGCATGAACACAACAATAATCAAATTCTATACCTTGCCCTATACGATTTGGTCCTCCTCCTATTATAATGATCTTTTTTTTGTTTTTATTTGGATTTGATTCACATTCTTCTTCATAAGTTGAATACATATATGCAGTATTAGTATCAAATTCTGCAGCACAAGTATCAATACGCTTATAAACTGGATATAAATTATAAAATATTCTCCTTTGACGAATATCACTCTCTTTTACCCCAGTTAAGTGTGCTAAACGTTTATCAGAAAAACCTTTACGTTTTAACATTAATAAAAATACTTGATTTAAACCATCTATTCCTTCTAATATAACTTTGTTCTCTAAATTTACTAGTTCTTCTATTTGAATTAAAAACCATTTGTCAATGTTGGTCAGTTTAAAAATACTATCAACAGACATGCCCGCTCTGAATGCATCGGCAATGTACCAGATTCTATCTGAACTGGCTATTTTTAGTTCATTACGAATATCATTTAATTTTATATTTTTATTAATATTTAGTTTAGTATCTAAACCGCTTACTTCAACTTCCAAACTACGTAATGCCTTTTGTAATGATTCCTGGAAAGTACGTCCAATAGCCATTACTTCACCTACAGATTTCATCTGAGTAGTTAAGATATTATTTGAACCGGGAAACTTTTCAAAATTAAAACGAGGTATTTTAGTAATAACGTAATCAATAGATGGTTCAAATGAAGCAGGTATTAAATTTCTTGTAATGTCATTTTTTAGCTCGTCAAGAGTATATCCTACTGCTAATTTAGCAGCTACTTTAGCAATAGGAAAACCAGTTGCTTTTGAAGCTAAAGCAGAAGAACGTGATACTCGAGGATTCATTTCAATTATTATTAATCGCCCATTTTTTGGATTTATTGCAAATTGAACATTAGAACCACCTGTTTCTACTCCTATTGCACGTAACACTGCTATAGAAGCATTACGCATAATTTGGTATTCTTTATCTGTTAATGTTTGTGCAGGCGCTACTGTGATAGAATCTCCCGTATGGATACCCATAGCATCAAAGTTTTCTATTGAACATACTATTATGCAGTTATCATTTCGATCTCGTAATACTTCCATCTCATATTCTTTCCACCCGATTAGTGATTCGTCAATTAATAATTCATTAGTAGGTGAAAGATCAAATCCTTGATTACATATTTCTTTAAATTCGGTATCATTGTAGGCTATACCACCGCCAGTTCCTCCCATAGTAAATGATGGACGTATAATACAAGGAAATCCTATATAATCAACAATTTTTAAAGCTTCTCCTATGGTTTTTGCAATTCCAGATCGTGCAGTTTCTAAACCAATATGCTTCATTATATTATCAAATCGCTGACGATTTTCTGCTTTATCAATACTATCAGAACTAGCACCAATCATCGTTACATTAAACATATTTAATATTCCCCTACGATCTAATTCTAGAGCGCAAGTCAATGCTGTTTGTCCTCCCATAGTAGGCAGCAAGGCATCAGGTCTTTCTTTTTCAATAATTTTTTTTATAATTTTCCAATGTATTGGTTCAATGTAAGTAACATTAGCCATATCTGGATCTGTCATAATAGTAGCTGGATTAGAGTTTACTAAAATGATACGATAACCTTCTTGTTTTAAAACCTTGCAAGCTTGTACTCCAGAATAATCAAACTCACAGGCCTGTCCTATTATAATAGGACCTGCACCAAGAATCAGGATAGAATTTATATCTAGACGTTTCGGCATTATTAACTCCTGATTACTTTTTTGAACAGCATTCATCCATCAATTCAATAAAATGATCGAATAATAACATTGCATCTAAAGGACCGGGACTTGCTTCTGGGTGTCCCTGAAAACTAAATGCTGGTTTATCAAAATGATGAATACCCTGTATTGTGTCATCAAAAAGTGAAACATGTGTTACATATAAACAATTCGGTAAGCTAGTTTTATCAACTACAAAACAATGATTTTGCGCGGTGATCATGATTTTATTATTACTTAGATTTTTTACTGGATGATTTCCGCCATGATGTCCCGCTTTCATCTTTGTTATCTTTGCACCATTTGCTATAGCTAAAAGCTGATGTCCAAAACAAATTCCAAATATCGGAATTTGTATTTTTAAAAAATATCTAATATAATCAATGGCATATTTGCATAAACTGGGGTTTCCTGGACCATTAGATAAAACAATGCCATCTGGATTCATATCCATTACTTCTTGTGCTGAAGTTTGAGCAGGAACTACTGTTAAATAACATCCTTTATCTACAAGAATACGTAAAATATTAATTTTCACACCATAATCATAAACCACAACATTATAACGAATTGATCTATTGTTTTTTTGTTTTGCAGCATCATGATTTATATAAACATTGCCCTGATTCCAATTATAAATATGAGATGTAGTAACTTCTTTTGATATGTCTTTATCAGCTAATCCTATAAAATATTTAATTTTTTGTAAAGCAACTGAGCAATCTAAATTGTTATCTGTTATAATACATCCGTTTTGTGTACCTTTATTACGGATTATACGAGTTAATTTTCGGGTATCGATATCTGAAATAGCAATGATATTTTTGCGTTGCAAATATTTTGATAAGCATTCTTGATTACGAAAATTACTAGCTAATAATGATAAATCACGAATTATCAAACCACTAGCATAAATTTTATTTGATTCCTCATCTTCAAAATTAGTACCAACGTTTCCTATATGAGGATGAGTCAAAAGAATAATTTGAAGAAAATAGGAAGGATCAGTTAAAATTTCTTGATAACCAGTCATTGATGTATTAAATACAATTTCTCCTATTGTAGAGCCAGCAGCCCCAATAGCACGACCGAAAAATTGAGTCCCATCTTCTAGTACTAAAAGAGCTGATTTAACCAAAATATTCTCCTAGAAATGATAAAGTAGATTTAGAAAAATTAATAATGCTGTAAATTACATTAACTATTATTTATATTATTGTATTTTATTAAAACCTAATTTTTATTAGCAGCTATAATAATATTATTTAATATAAATATTACTTGTTAATAAACAAATAAATAAAGCAAAAAATCTTAATTACTTTAATTTATTAAATTATTATGATGAAATCATTTAAGGTAATATTATTTTAATGCTACACAGATGATAATCCAAGCACATCCCACATATTGAAAAAACCATATTTTTTACCTTGTAGCCATTTTGTTGCTTTCATGGCTCCTAAAGCAAAATTCATACGATCACTGACTCTATGTGTGATTTCTATACGCTCTCCTATATTTGAGAACATTGCGGTATGTTCACCTATAATATCTCCAGCTCTTATTACAGAAAATCCGATTGATTTTTTTTGGCGCTTACCAATAATTCCTTTACGGCTATATATTGCATGTTGATCGAATTCCCAATTCATTATATTAGCTATTGTTTTTCCCATAGTTAATGCAGTACCCGAGGGAGCGTCAATTTTATTACAATGATGTGCTTCAATAATCTCAATATCTGAATTGTTTCCTATTATTTTAGCTGTCTTCTCTAATAACTTTAGGACTACATTCATTCCGATGCTAAAATTAGCAGATAAAATAATTGGTATATCATTAGATAACCTGTTAATTAATTGATAATCTTCTTGATTAAAACCTGTAGTACCGATGACCATAGATTTTCTATATTTATGGCATATATTTAAATTTGCTAAAGTACTTTTTTTGTTTGTAAAATCAATTAGACAGTCAAAATGATCAATTATATTATATATATTATCTGTTATTTGTATACCAATTTTATTAATACCTATTAATTCTCCTGCATCATGTCCAATTAATGTTGATCCTGGTTTTACTAAAACGCTACGTAAATTAATATGTTCTTTTTGCGCTGCTCGAATTAAATTAAGACCCATACGCCCTTGAGCACCTGTAATAGCTACTCGCATAATATCCATAACAATCCTTTATGAAATTACTTTATATGAAATATAACATATCGACATTTAATTAAATATTAATTAATTACATTAATATAATAATATTAACAAATAAGTAAATTTTTAATTAATTTGTTAATGTGGATATAAACTAGCTGTCATAAATGGAACCTGATTTTTTCTTGTTTGCCTATCAGTTCTATAATACTATTACTACTTGTTTTATTAAGATACTCTATAACTTCTTGTACCAAAACATCTGGAGTTGAAGCACTAGCAGTAATACCAATATATTTGATATTTAATAACCATTTTTTTTTAATATCTTTAGCTGAATCAATCAATTTAGCTCTTTTACCTATACTTTTTGCTACTTCAACTAATCTATTAGCATTAGATGAGTTTTGTGAACCAACAACTAATATTAATTCTGCATATTGGGCCATACACTTAACCGCTTTCTGTCTGTTAGAAGTAGCATAGCAAATATCTTCTTTACGTGGCCCAGTAATATAAGGAAAGCGTTGTCGTAATTTATCTATAATCTTAGTTGTATCATCAACTGATAAAGTGCTTTGAGTCATAAAATTAATTTTTTTTTCGTTTTTTAATATTAATTTAGATATATCTTCGATTGAGCTTATTGTATATATTCCTCCTGATTTATTTTCATACTGTCCAATTGTGCCTTGTACTTCTGGATGATTAACATGACCTATTAAAACAGCTTCTATACCATTACGGCTAGCTTTTTTTACTTCCATATGTATTTTTTTTACTAATGGACATGTTGCATCTAGTAAAATTTTAATATTACTATTTTTAGCTTCTTTTTTTATTTTTTGAGAAACACCGTGTGCAGAAAATATTAAAACAGAGTTTTCAGGAACTTCGTCAAGACTTTTTACAAATATTACGCCAATTTTCTTTAGATTATTAATTATATAATAATTATGTACTATTTCATGATATACATATATTGGCGCACCATATATTTCTACTGCTTGTTCAACAATAGTAATTGCCCGCCTAACACCTGCACAAAACCCTCTAGGATTTGCCAGCAAAATTTGCATTATTGCTCCAATCTATAACTGATATGTTTATTGAGTTATTAAACTACAATTATGGTTATTTTGTATTCTATCTGATATTTAAAATTTCTTGAGTATTAATAATATTATACCTGAAAGTATACAAATATCTGCAAAGTTAAAGGTAGCAAAATGGAAATTTGTGATATGAAAATCAATAAAATCAACAACAAAACCATTGTAAATGCGATCAAACAAATTACTTAATGCTCCACCAACAATAAAAGCATAAGCAATAGATTTAGATATATTAGAATAATTATAATAAACTGTAACCAATATAAATATAATAACAAATATAGAAAAAATTATAACAGACCAATATTGCCAATATTTACCGTCAGATAAAATGCTGAAAGCAATACCATAGTTTTGACAATAAAATAAATTTAAAAAAGAAGCTAATGGATATTCTTCATATAAATACATCCTGTTCATTATTTCTTTCTTAGTATAAACATCCATAAAAATTATGGAACATACTAATACTAACAACCAGAATAGGATTTTAAATTTAATGTATTTATTATACAAATTTTCGTTTTTCACCATTACCAATTAAATTTGAATGACATCGATTACATATACCAATATATGGAGCAATATTTTGAATATTTTTAGTATAATGCCAACATCTAGGGCATTTATCCCCTTCAGCTTTATAACACTCTATGTTTAGATCTTTGAATATTTCACTTTTATATGCTACCTTACTTGAATACTTGTATTTTAAAATTTGAACATTAGATGTTAATAATACAAACTTTAATTCCTGCCCTAACATTCCTAATTGTTCATATAATTTTGGACCTACATATAATTTAACATCTGCTTCTAAAGAGCTGCCAATAAATTTATTTTTTCTTGCTTGTTCTATTACTTTATTAACTTCACTTCTTATATTTATTATATCTTTCCAGTAGTTATCATTTAATATATCATTATCTGATAAACCAAAAAGATTTTTATACCATTGATCTGCAAACACATACTTTGTGCGATCACCTAATAAATGATTCCAGATTTCATCAGCTGTAAAGGATAAAATTGGTGCAATCCATCTTACTAATGCTTCTATTATATGCCATAAAGCTGTTTGACAACTTCTACGCTCTGGACTATTTCTCTTCATTGTATACTGTCTATCTTTAATAATATCAAAATAAAAAGAACTCATTTCTACAGAGCAAAAATATATTAAACGCTTAATAATAGTATGAAATTCATATTTGTCATAAAGAGAAATAATATCTTTTTGTACATTTTGAGCACGTCCTACTGCCCACTTATCCAATATTAGCATATCATTAGGGCTTACTAAATCAACTTCTGAATTAAAATCGTGTAAATTTGCCAATATAAAACGTACAGAATTGCGGATTTTTCTATATGAATCAACAGAATAATTTAAAATAGAATCAGAAATATTCATTTCAGTAGAATAGTCAGTAGCTGCCACCCAAAATCTTAAAACATCTGCCCCAAATTTTTTTATTACATCTTTTGGAGAAATTACATTACCAATCGATTTTGACATTTTTCGTCCTTTACAGTCTACAGCAAAACATTGTGTTAAAACTTGACGAAAAGGAGCTTTATTATTAATAACAGTAGAAATAATCAATGAAGACATAAACCAACCACGAAACTGATCTAATCCTTCTAAATACATATCAGGTTGTTTATTTCTAAAATCTGATCGTGTTCCTACTATTGTACAGATAGTCGAACCAGAGTCAAACCATACATCAAGGGTATCAGTTACTTTGAGATAATTATTAGGTTCTCTTATAAATGTTTCTGGATCTAAATCCCACCAAGTTTGAATTCCATATTTTTCAATCAATAATGATATTTTTTCTATTATATCTAATGTATCTGGATGTAATTGCTGAGTTTCTTTATGTATAAAAAGAGTAATAGGTACTCCCCAAATACGCTGACGTGATATACACCAATCAGGTCGGTTTAATATCATAGATTCTATACATCTTTGTCCCCAATTAGGAATCCAATTAACATTTTTAACTTTTTTTAATAATTTTACACGGAGATTTTTATGGTTCATATCTATAAACCATTGTGGTGTCGTTTGGAAAATAATTGGAGTTTTATGTCGCCAGCAGTGAGGATAACTATGTGATATATTTTCATTACTCAATAATGCATTATTATTTTTTAATAAATTAATAACAATATTATTGCCTTTAAAGATATTAATATTATCCAGAAATGGATGTGTGCCTTTTAAATATAGTCCGTCTGGACTGATTATATTTATATTATTAATTCCATATTTCTTGGCAACAAAGTAATCCTCAACACCATGGCTTGGAGCAATATGTACGGCACCAGTACCTGCATCTAGTGTAATATGATTACTTAAAATGATAGGAGCAACGGCATCAAAAATAGGATTTTGGAATTTTTTAAATTCAAGTTGTTTACCTTTACATTCTCCTAGTATTATCCATTCATTCACTCCTATTCGTTTTAATGAACTTTCTAGTAGATCTTTAGCAATAATCAAAAATAAATCTTTGGTTTTTATTAATTGATAATAAAACTCTGGATGTAATGCTATAGCACAATTTGCTGGAATAGTCCAAGGAGTAGTTGTCCAGATAACTAAATAAACAAAATCGATCTGTTGTTTTAAACCAAAAATATCACAAATCAGGTTAGTATTTATTGATTTAAACATTACATCTATTGCAGGTGAAATTTTATCAATATACTCTACTTCTGCTTCTGCTAAAGATGAACAACAATCTATACACCAATGAACAGGTTTTAGATCTCTATATAAATATCCTTCACTTATAATTTTACCTAATACTCTGATAATATCAGCTTCAGTTTTAAAATTCATCGTTAAATATGGATAATCCCAATTTCCTATTACTCCTAAACGAATAAAATCAGTTTTTTGTTTTGTTACTTGTTCACTTGCAAAATCACGACATAATTTGCGAAAATTTGCATAGCTAGCCTGATTTCCTCCTGGTCTACCTACTATTTGTTCAATCTTATGTTCAATAGGTAAACCATGGCAATCCCATCCAGGTATATAAGGAGCATCATATCCTGATAGCCCTTTAGATTTAATGATGATATCTTTTAAAATTTTATTTACAGCATGACCAATATGAATTTGACCATTAGCATATGGGGGGCCATCGTGCAAAATAAATAATTTTCTTCCTTTTTTAGCTTCTCTAACTACTTGATAGAGATTATCATTATTCCAATGATTTAAGATTTCTGTTTCGGTGCTAAAAAGATTGCCTTTCATAGGGAAGTTTGTTTTAGGCAGATTTAAAGTAGATTTGTAATCAATCATTATGTTTTTCATTCCATCTTAACGTAGATCTGTAATAAATGATTATATTTCTAAATTCTATTTGTATTATTCAAAAAAAAATTTTTGGCAGCTATTATGTCTTTTGAAATTTGTTTTTTTAATGTTTCTAAGGATTGAAAACATTTCTCATTTCTTATCTTATGTAATAATACTACATCTATATATTTACCATATAAATTTATATTTATATCTAATAAATGTACTTCTAAACGATAACAAAAATCTTTTAATGTTGGTCGCATACCTATATTTGCTACTCCAAATAAAGGTCTTGCAAATATACCTTGCACTTTAACCGCATAAATTCCTCTTACTGGACATACATTGCGATTTAAATTAATATTAGCAGTAGGGAAACCCAATATATGTCCTAACGAATTACCATGTACTATTCTACCAGAAATAATAAAAGAACGACCTAATAAATATTTAGCTAAAATCAGGTTATCGTTTGCAAGAGCATTACGTATGGAAGTGCTACTGATTCTTTCATTTCCATCGTATAATGTATCAATAACATCTAAATTAAAATTATATTTTATACTAGCCTTTTTTAATAACAAGATATTACCTTTCCCTCTAGCACCAAAACGAAAATCATTACCTAAAGCAAGGTATTTTATACCCAATTTGTTTACTAACAACTCGGAAATGAAATTCTGAGGGGATATCATTGAAAAATAATGATTAAATCTTACACACAGTACAATATCTACTCCTAGTTTTGATAAATATGTTAATTTTTGGCGCAAAGATGTTAAACGCGCTGGTGCATTTTTGCCAATAAATAATTCAAGAGTTTGTGGCTCAAACAACATCACCATAATAGGTAACTTAGATTTAATTCCTTTTTCACGTAATTTAAATAGTAAAGCTTGATGACCTTTATGAACACCATCAAAATTACCAATTGTCAATACACAACCATGATGCTGTTGTCTAATATTATGAATACCACGTATTACATTCATAAGTAACTCTAATTATTACAGGTTATAATATTAATAAAACACACATATAACTATTAATTATGCATTAAATATTCAATTTAAGAAACATTTAATTTTACTTAAAATCAAAACACATTTTGAATGTATAATTAAATATTAAATATCATTTTATAAAACAAAATATTTTATTAAAATAATTACTGGATTTTTATGAATAAAACATATTGACAAAAAAATCTATAACATAGATAATAAATTATTGGTATTAATAATAGTTATTGTACATGTTATAGGAAATAAAAATTTTGGCAAATATCAAATCAGCTAAAAAAAGAGCTATCTATTCTGAAAAAAAAAGAAGAATTAATTCTAGCTATCGATCTATGATTCGTACTTTTGTGAAAAAAGTTTATCTAGCGATAGAATCAGGAGATAAAATAATTGCTCAAAATGCATTTAGTAAAATGCAACCAATACTGGATAGACAATCCACTAAAGGTTTAATTAGTAAAAATAAGGCTGCCCGATACAAATCTCGACTGACAGCACGTATTAGTAAATTATAAACCCAGATTGGATTGTTTTGTTATTTGATATGAACATCTTATTTTGTTAAGTCTTCGAAAAATTTTTTTACGCCGTCGAAAAATCGTTTGGAACGAGGGCTATTTCGTTCTCCTGTAAGACCTCCAAAGCTTTTTTCTAATTCGCTTAGTAGATATTTTTGTGTTTCACTAAGATTAACAGGGGTTTCTACTACAACTCGACATAATAAATCTCCTACTATCCCTGTTCTAACTGATTTAACTCCCCTTCCACGTATACGAAATAACTTACTAGTTTGTGTTTCAGAAGGAATTTTTAGTTTTACCCTACCATTTAAGGTCGGTACTTCAATTTCACCACCTAAAGCTGCCATAGCAAAATTTATTGGAACTTCACAATAGAGATTGTTATCCTCACGGTCAAAAATTGCATGTTTTTTTACTGATACTTGAACATATAAATCTCCAGCTGGAGCACCAGCCTTCCCTGCTTCTCCTTCCCCCCCTAGTCTAATACGATCTCCTGTATCTACTCCTCCTGGAATTTTTACTGACAAAGTTTTTGTCTTTTTTGTTCGTCCTTGACCATGACAAATATTGCAAGGATTTTTAATAATTGTGCCATCACCATGACAGTTAGGACAAGATTGTTGAACTGTGAAAAAACCTTGTCGCATTTGAATTTGTCCAGAACCATGACAAGTATTACATGTTTGTTTTTTAGTTCCTGTTTTTGTTCCGCTTCCTTGACATATTTTACATTCTACTAAAGTAGGAATATGAATTTCTTTTGTAACACCTAATACTACTTCTTCAAGAGCAAGCTCCATGTTATAACGCAAATCAGAACCTTTAGATGAATGCTGTCGACGATTACTACCGAAAATATCACCAAAAACATCTCCAAAAATATCACTGAAATCTGTATTACCACCCATATTTGCTTTTTCAAAAGCAGAATGACCGTATTGGTCATAAGCTGATCTTTTATTTGAATCAATTAAAATTTCATAAGCTTCTTTGATCTCTTTAAATTTAGCTTCTGCTTTCTTATCACCAGGATTGCGATCTGGATGAAATTTCATTGCTAGACGTTTATAAGCTTTTTTAATTTCACGTTCATCTGCTGACTTATCTATACCTAAAATTTCGTAATAGTCATTTTTCGCCATTTTCACAATCCTTAACACATTTCACGGGCGCAACGCACGCCCGTGAAAATTCTAATAAGATAATAATCTAAATAAGCATACTAGAAGAAATTACTTTTTGTTATCTTTGACTTCCTCAAATTCAGCATCTACTACATTATCATCTTTTTTATCTGTAGGTCCTGAATTCATATTGTTATCTTGATTTTTATTCTGTGGAGAAGAAGCTTCAATTAATTTACTTGATACTTCTATTAATGCTTGTATTTTAGTTTCAATTTCGGTTTTATTTTCACTTTTTATAGAATTTTCTAATTCTAATAAAGATGATTTAATAGCATTTTTATCTTCGAGAGATATCTTATCTCCAATTGAATCAAGTTGCTTACGAGTACTATGAATTATTTGATCACCTTGATTTCGTATTTTGACCAAATCTTCAAATTTACGATCAGATTCAGCATTCGCTTCTGCATCGCGTACCATGTTTTCTATTTCTTGATCATTTAAACCAGAAGAAGCTTTTATAGTTATTTTTTGTTCTTTTCCGCTATTTTTATCTTTTGCAGAAACATGTAATATTCCATCAGCATCTATATCAAATGTAACTTCAATTTGTGGCATACCTCTAGGTGCAGGTTGGATTCCATCTAAATTAAATTGACCTAATGATTTATTGTCATTAGCGCGTTTTCTTTCTCCTTGAAGTACATGAATTGTTACTGCTGATTGGTTATCCTCTGCTGTTGAAAAAACTTGACTATGTTTGGTTGGTATTGTGGTATTTTTGCTAATTAAAGAAGTCATGACTCCACCCATTGTTTCAATACCCAGTGATAAAGGAGTAACATCTAGCAAAAGCACATCTTTAATATCACCGCCTAAAACTCCACCTTGTACTGCTGCACCAACTGCAACTGCTTCATCAGGATTTACATCTTTGCGTGGTTCTCTGCCGAAAAATTCAGTTACTTTAGATTGAACTAGAGGCATACGTGTCTGACCACCTACTAAAATTACATCATGTATGTCAGATATAGATAAATTGGCATCTTGTAGAGCTACTTTTAATGGTTTGATAGAACGTTCAACTAAATCCTCTACTAATGACTCCAATTTTGCTCGAGTTAACTTAATATTTAGATGCTTAGGACCAGCTGCATCTGCTGTAATATAAGGTAAATTAACATCAGTTTGTTGAATAGAAGAAAGTTCAATTTTTGCCTTTTCTGCTGCTTCTTTTAACCGCTGCATAGCCAATGGATCTTTATGAAGGTCGATTCCTTGATCTTTTTTAAATTCAGAGACTAAATAATTTATTAAACGACTATCGAAATCTTCTCCACCTAAGTGCGTATCACCATTAGTAGCTAGAACTTCAAATGTTTTTTCTCCATCAACTTCATCTATTTCAATAACAGAAATATCAAAAGTTCCTCCTCCTAAATCGTATACAGCAATAGTCTTGTTTCCTTTAGCTTTATCTAAACCATATGCTAGGGCTGCTGCTGTAGGCTCATTAATTATTCTCTTAACCTCTAGACCAGCAATCCTTCCTGCATCCTTAGTTGCTTGACGCTGCGCATCATTAAAATACGCTGGTACTGTAATTACTGCTTCATTAACTGATTCACCAAGAAAATTTTCTGCTGTTTTTTTCATTTTCTTCAATACTTCGGCAGAAATTTGTGGTGGAGCCATCTTCTGACCTTTTACTTCTAGCCAAGCATCGCCATTGTCTGCTTTTATGATTTTATAAGGCATAATTTTAATATCACGCTGTACTTCTTCATCTTTAAATCGGCGGCCTATTAATCTTTTAATCGCAAACAAGGTGTTCTGTGGGTTGGTAACTGCCTGACGTTTAGCCGGTTGACCCACCAGAATTTCATCATCCTGCGTATATGCAATAACAGAAGGCGTAGTACGATCACCTTCAGCATTTTCTAACACGCGAACTTGTGTTCCATCCATGATAGCTACACAAGAGTTGGTGGTACCTAGGTCAATTCCAATAATCTTACCCATCTAAACGTCTCCCCTTTAACTTTTGTCAAATTGGGTTGTGAGCCTTATATATGAGGTCAGGTCATTAACTTTCAACCTATCCTTATATACTTTTTTAATTAGTTTCACAACATCTAATTAAAGTTAGATGGGGATGGGTTATATAAGCATCAAGGGTTAATTTGAAAAATATTTATATTTATAGGTATTTGTTAAGAACAAATAATTACTCTATAATCCTTATAATACTATAACCTGATAATACTAAAAAATGATTTATCTTATCAAATTTACTAATTA
This sequence comes from Candidatus Pantoea edessiphila, assembly GCF_002933335.1. Lineage (GTDB taxonomy): Bacteria > Pseudomonadota > Gammaproteobacteria > Enterobacterales > Enterobacteriaceae > Pantoea_C. Next base: position 83,519 of record NZ_PDKS01000002.1, read on the forward strand.
TAGTAAAATATATTATATTATTATTAATATTTAATCATATTAATGAGTTGATTTTTATATATTAAATAGTTAACATTATTATTTGGGACGAAATGATGATATTATATTCGGGTTAGTTTCAATCCTAGGATTTTTTAATAAATCTAAGCAATAAGGGATACAAGTAAAAATACCAGATATTTTTACATTTCCTTCTTGATCTCTAGAACCTTCTAAGGTTTCTTTAATTGATTTAGGTTGACCAGGAAGATTTATTATTAATGAGCGATTTCGAATTACAGCAACTTGTCGTGATAATAGTGCAGTAGGTACAAATTGAAGACCAATTTGACGCATTTGCTCGCCTAAACCAGGAATTTCTCTATCAGCTATTTTTAATGTAGCATCAGGTGTAACGTCTTTCTCTGTAGGTCCCGTACCTCCTATAGTTAATACTAAATGACAATTATGTTTGTCTACTAATTTACAAATTATTGTTTCAATTAACTTTTGCTTATCTGGTATTAAGTAAGATTCTAATTGAAATGGTGTAATAATGGCATTATTTAACCATGTTGTTAATATAGGTATATTTTTATCCTGATAAACACCTTGATAAGCACGATCTGATATAGAAACAAGCCCAATTTTTGTTGTATTCATTGCATTTATCTCGGTTTTATGAATAAGTAAATAATTATAGTTAATCATCCATAATCTATTGTGTTATTTATATTATCATTGGCATAACTTTGCTAAGTTGTATTATATCTAAAACTGTGATTGTAATATACATTTAGAAAAATATTTATTTTAGTAAAAAATCACGTAATATACTGAAATTTGGTTTCATTTTATATGATAACAAAGGAAGTTTGTTATGTTTTGTGAGTATATTAGGCAATACTATTTCTCTTCCTAAAATATCTTGAACAATGTCTTGGAATTTAGCAAAATGTGCAGTTCCTATAAACAAACCATGTTCATCATCTTTTATGCTGTTTTTTAAGACATGCCAAGATATAGCAGAATGAGGATCTACAAGATATCCAATTTTATCTAATTCATTAATTGATGATCTAGTAACTTTATCTGATACTACACCATAAGATAAACTTGTCAATTCCCAAGATTTTCTTTGAAAAAGTTCTTGAATTCTTGGCCAATTATTTGGGTTGCTTACATCCATAGCATTTGATATAGTCTGAATGGTTTTTTTGGGGTTCCATATACCATTATTGAGAAACCTAGGTACCGTATCATTTACGTTTGTAGCGGCTATAAAACGTTTAACAGGTAAACCTAGAGATCTTGCTAAAAGACCTGCAGTAAGATTTCCAAAATTTCCACTTGGCACTGATATTACCAACTGATTTCTTATTTCTTCAGAAAAATGTGCTACAGCTTCAAAATAATAACAAATCTGCGCTAAAAGACGGCAGATATTAATAGAATTTGCTGAATTTAAATTAAGTGATTTACTTAAATATTTATCATTAAATGCCATTTTTACTAATGATTGACAAGTATCAAAATCTCCTTCTAAAGCAATCGTCTCAATGTTTCCTCCTATTGTACAAAACAACTTTTCTTGTAAAGGACTAATCTTATGTTGAGGATATAAAATTACAACCCTTATATTTTCCATACCATAAAATGCATGAGATATTGCTGCTCCGGTATCACCGGAAGTTGCGGTTAAAATAGTAGTGTGTTGATTATCACTAATACATGAAAGTATTTGTGATAAAAATCTACCACCAAAATCCTTAAACGCCAACGTAGGACCATGAAATAATTCTAAACAAGAAATATTACTAGATATGGATCTGATAGATATAGGAAAAGAGAACGCATTTTCAATACACATAAACAAATTATTTGGTGTTATCTCATTGCCTATATAGGTTGATAAAATTTTATAACTACGGCTTAAAAAATCTGTTTTCAATATACTGTTAATAGTATTAATATCTAATTTAGGAAGCTCAACTGGAAAAAATAATCCTTGTTTAGATCCCAAACCTTTTTTAGTAGCTTGAATAAAGCTCACTTGCTCATTGTGGTCCTTAATATTATATAATCTCATGTTTTATCCTAATTTTCGTGCACCTATATGATCTATGCGACAAATGTGCACAAAACCATGACTATTTTTTAGATAATTATTCTTGAGCCAAGATGCTACACTGTTTGCTTCGTTAATTTTTTCACAAATTGCAAATATTGTAGGACCAGATCCAGAAATTCCAGATACCATTGCACCTTTTGATTGAACGTTTCTTTGCATTTCTAAAAAATTAGGTAATAGTTTAATACGATAAGGTTCTGCTAGTATATCTTTCATTAGTTTTGTAGCTAAAGATGGTTGATTTGTATGACATGCGTGAATAAAACCAGATAGTAATTGACTATGTTTAATACAATCATTTTTACAATATTGTAAAGGTAAAATTGAACGTGCTTTAGCAGTAGATATCTTAATGCCAGGATATGCTACCACCCATAACCAGTCATAAAAAAAAGGTATTTTCTGGCTTATAATATTATTTTCTTCCAAAATGAGCTGCATACCTCCTAAAAAACATGGTGCTACATTATCGTAATGTATACTATTGGAAATAAAACCTTCTAAATTTCCCATTAATAATAATAATTCATAGTTATTAAGTGGTTGACTAAAAAAATCATTAATCGCTACCAAACATGCTACTATTGAACAAGCACTAGATCCTAATCCTGATTCTATAGGCATATTTTTTTCCAATGTTATTTCTAACGGTGTCATAGAATTAATTTTTTTGCAAAAATATTGCCAACAATGGTAAATTATATTATCCCCTACACTAGGGGGTAAGTTGTTCGCAAAATTACCTGTGTTATTTAATTTAAAATGTTTAGCAGATCTTACAGTAACAAAATCACCTAAAAGTGATCCATCAATAGGTGCAAGAGCTACACCCAAAATATCAAATCCAACATTGATATTACCAATAGATGCCGGTGCATAAATTTTTACCATCATTAGACTCCTAACTTTTAGGATAAAGTATGAAGTAAATCGGCAAATACACCAGCTGCTGTTACATCATTACCTGCTCCATAACCTCTTAGTACTAACGGGATAGGTTGATAGTAACGACTATAAAATGCTAATGCGTTTTCACCATTTTTAACTTTATAAAGTGGGTTATCTTCTTTTACTTCATCAATTTTTGCTGAACATATTCCGCCATTTTCTATGGTGCCAACAAATCTTAACGCTCTTCCATAATTTCGGGCTTTAGATACTCTATTTTTGAATATGTCATCAAATCTAGATAAATATTGCATAAAATTTTCGATATTTTCAATATTATTGATATCATTTGGTAATATTGGTTCAATATTTATATCTTTTAATTCTAAATGAAAACCTATTTCTCGTGCTATAATCAATAGTTTTCGAGCAACATCTATACCACTAAGATCTTCTCGAGGATCTGGTTCTGTAAAACCATTTTTACGAGCCATCTCTGTAGCTTCTGATATAGATAATCCTTCATCTAACTTCCCAAAAATAAAAGAAAGAGATCCAGATAAAATACCAGAAAATTTTATTAATTGATCTCCGGAATTTAATAAATTTTTTAAGTTTTCAATCACTGGTAAACCAGCTCCAACATTAGTTTCATAAAGAAATTTGAGATTTGAATTATCAGCTATAGCTCGTATTTTTTGATAGTAATGCCAAGAAGCAGTATTAGCTTTTTTATTTGATGTTACTATATGGAAACCATTAGATAAAAATTTTGTATATTGATTAGCAATTTCCTGGCTAGCAGTACAGTCTATAATTACTGGATTAGACATATAATGTGTTTTGTGTAAACTAATCCATTCATTAATATTAAAAATTTTCCCGGTTTTATTTAGATTAGATTTCCAATCATTTAAATTTATACCTCCTAAATTAGTTAAAGCTTTTCGTGAATCAGCAATACCATAAATACATATCTTTATATTTTTTTCTTTTTTTAAGAAATTTTGCTGTCTTTTGATTTGATTTAAAAGTGCATTCCCTACACCACCTACTCCAATTAAAAAAACTTCTATTGATTTATAATTGATAAACAATGAATTATATATTACCTTTACACTATGTTTAATTTCATTATTATTCGTAACAATTGAAATTGAGCTTTTGGAATGATTATGTAAGATTGTTTTAATATTGATATGATCATATGATAGATTTGGGAAAATTTTCCCATAAATCCCCTTGATGTTAGATATTTGATCTCCGATAATAGAAATTATTCCTAAATCTTTAGTGATTTCTAAAGAATCAAATAATTTGTTTTTTAGTTCAAATTCAAATTCTTTTATAAGGATTTGATGAACTAACTTTAAATCCTTTTCTGATATGTAAAAATTAATGCTATTTCTTAAATAATTTTGTATACTCGAAAAAAGTAGGATATTACAATTTGATAAAATATTAACTATACGGGATATTGTATCTGACAATCGATATTGTAATGATGGCCCTGAAATATTCAGCATCGCTACATGACTTAAACTTACTATAGCTTTTGCTGATTTTTTGTTTTGTTGAATTTTTGTGTTGTTAATAAGAGTTCCAGTAGATTTAATATCATGAATATTTTTAATAAGGCAAGGTATATTAAAATCAGCAAAAAGTTTTATAGATTTTAAATCTAGTATTTTAGAACCAAAACAAATTAAATCTTTAGCTTCATTATGGGATATTGATTGCAATAGCTTTGCATTGGGTACTTGAGTTAAATCACATGAATATATGCCATTTACATCAGTCCATATTTCACATATTTCTGCATTAAAACATGCAGATAATGCTGCGGCTGAATAATTAGAACCATGAGTTCCTAATAATATTATTTCACCTCTTTTATTACCAGCTATAGAACCAGCTACGAGAATAATATTATTTTTTTGAGTATTACTGTATATACTAATTCGTTTAATAGATTCAACAATGTCAATTTTAGATTCTACATCATTGCAATATACAAATAATGTTTTTACTGGATCTATTACAATAGTGTTATTGTTCCTTGATTTTAATATTTCCTCCATAATAACAACAGAAATTTTTCCAACCATACATAAAATAGAAGTAAAATAATTATCTGTGCATTTTTTTAATAATGTTAGTCCATGTATCATTTTATTTATTTTATTAAATTCTATTTTTATAAAATTTTTTAAATAACTAAAATTTAATGTTGGTTGAATATTAATTAAATCTAATAATAAACGGGAAAAACTATATTCCACTTCTTTAATACTCAACAAATTATCTTTATTAATAATGTTGTTTTTTATTATTTCTGATAAAAATGTTGTAATTTTAGTCGAAGAAGATAATACAGTGATAACTTGTCCTTTTTGTGCATTTTGCTCTAAAATATCAGCTGCTCGAACTAAAAGGCTAGCATCTTCCATTGATGTTCCACCAAATTTCAGTACTCGCATGATGCAAACTCTCCTAAGTACCAAGAACAAACATTAAGAAATATATCGTTCAAGTAAGTGATTGTTCCTTTTTTATGTATGACTGCTTAATACTACTTCTGCAGTAACAGCGATGCTAATAATGAAGGTGTTTATATACAAATATTTAATTTGTTTACAATATTTTTTTAGCTAAAATTAGCTGGAACATTATTTAATGTATAATATTTACTTTACTAGCTTTACTAAAGATATATTATGATATTTTAAATACCATAAAATTCTATCTATAATATTTTAGAATTGTTAAATCGATAATATTAAATATTTAAATACATCATGATGATTATATAAAAAATATTAGCAAACAAATTGATTTTTTAGGAATATTATATATAAATTTTTCATAAAAAATCATACCAAATGGATCAATTTACTCCCTAATATTATATATAAATTGATAGATAAATAGCGGAGTTTATTAATAGTGATCTCTCCATTCATTGAGAGTTAAAATATTTCTAGGTGTTCCTGTGAGATAATTATAGTATGCATTGTATAATAAAACATTTTTAACATATTGTCTGGTTTCTTTAAATGGAATAGCCTCAATAAATGCTATTACGTTTAATTTTCCTGCACTTCTGTGTCTCCAACTATTCATAGTAGTTAATCCAGCATTGTATGCAGCTGAAGTTAAAACTCTATTATTCCCAAGATGTTTAAAAATATATTCCAAATAACTAGTACCTATCCAAATGTTTATTTCTGGATCCAATATTGATTTAAAATCAAACAAACGTTTTATTTTATAAACTTTTATTGTTTGTTTGATAGCACTTGGTTCGAGTTGCATAAGTCCCATAGCATTCATTAATGAATGAGCTACAGGATTCCATCCACTTTCTTGCCTTGCTACAGCCATCGCATAGTTTTTTGGAATATTTTTGTTATCAGTATACTTTTTATACATATTATGCCATGCTAATGGGAAACGTTCCTTAATATTGTGCCAAATCTTAGCATCAATAGTGGTATGTACACTTAGGTGCCACCAGTGTTGTTCATTAGCATAACGAGCTAGCATTTTCTTTTTTCTAATAGATTTATTAGCAATTAAATGTTGCCATTCGATCTTTGCTAGATTATATTTTTTCCAATAAATTAATTCACGTATCCTATTTATTTCCTTGAGTTTTGGAATAGAAGAATCAGGTGCCGGAGCATGATCTTGTCTAAATGGGTAAATCAAACCTAATTTTTGAGCTGCTACTAATGAGTAAAAACCATTTTTTTGCATTAATTTATGTAAAATATTATCACCCTTTTTTTTGTCTCCTTGTCTATAAAAGATATATGATAGCCAGTATTGCCATTCGTCTTTTTCTTTTGCTCGTGCAGGCAAATGAAAAATTAATTTTTTCAATCCATTCATGTCATTACGCATCAGAGATAAACGAATACGACGTTCAATCAATGATATAGATTTACTGTGCATGATAACTTTGTCTCGCCATTTTTCTTGAGCAAAACTAATATTTTCATGCATCATATCACTCGCTACTATCTCTTTTAATGACTGAATATCAGAAGATTGCATCTTGTAAAGATTCAAAATTATTGGAATAGTTGTTCTAGCTAATTCAAAATTTTTATGTGATAAATGAAATAATGAGTATTTGATTGCTTGTAGAGTAAAAGGACTTGGTTTTACTTTTTTAATAAAATCAGTGATCGACAGCGGTTGTTTTTTAAGAGCTAAAATCCAATCCGCAGTATTTTTGTAATCTGCAGGTAATATTTTAATTAAAAAATTTACTAAATTATCATTATGAGCTTGCATTGCTAAACGAATAAATTCTATAGTATTAACAACATTTATAGAAGATGGTTTGATATTTTTATCTGCAATAAAAAACAACTTATTACAATCACTAGGAATATTAAAGCGATTGATCAATTTGTTTACTAAAGTATTAAAATTTACCGGTTCATTTTTAACAAATGCTCTGGCATAATACCAATTACATAGAGATCTTATCTGATAAGGAGGTTTTGAACTAAAATCAACCAAAGTTTTCCATTGTTTTTTCTTAGCTAAGTAACTTATGAATTGATTGCTTATTAAATTTGCTAAGGGTAAATTTTGATATTTCTCAATAAATGCATTTATTGAGATTGCGGTTGATGATATATCAATATCATTATTTATTTTTTGAACTTCTATTTCATATTGGATATCAGGGTATAGAGGATAATTTTTTAATTTAGGTAATACTTTATATAAAACATTTATATTATTTTTTGAGCAGGCATTTTTTGCAATTTGGTAATTATGGCGTTGCTGATCAATAGTATCAGCATAAGAACTTGCTGTTATAATCAACAAAATAAAAATCAAGTATTTAAATTTTATTTTCACCTGCTACATCTTCCTTATTAATGTATTTATTTTAAATATTAAATTTTCCTGAAAACATAGAATATCAAATATTATTGTATAAAAAATATTTAAAGTAACAATTTAATTTTATTTAATACAATAAATATCACATTTTATTTATTTGTATAATTGTAATAATGAACTATCAATGTATAATATAGGATATTTGAATAATCGAAAAAATAACAAATAAATTATATTATAAATAAGTGATCTTTATATTATGAAATTAGTTGAGTATTATGATTATAGATAGATGTAAAAATCTTTAATTAAATTAATATATAGTACTGCTCAAAATACAAAAAACTCCCATTAAATCCGAATTAATAATTTTAAATATTACTTGCTTATTTACATAATAATTTGCCTTGTAAGCTATACCTAAACCAGCAGATTTAATCATTAATAAATCGTTATAACCATCACCTATAGCTATGGTCTGTTCTAAAGCGATATTCAGTTTGTTAGAAATTTTTTTTAAACTGTTTAATTTATACTTAGAATCTACTATTTTACCCACTAGTTTTCCAGTAAGCTGCCCATCTTCAATTTCTAAGTCATTAGCAATACTCTCTACTAGATTGAGTTTTTTTTCTAGATAAGATGCATAATACTTAAATCCGCTAGAAATAATAGCTACTTCCCAGTTAAATAATTTTAAATTTTCAACTAATTCGATTAAACCGGATGTTAATGGTAATGTATCAAGAACCTGTTTAAGAACACTTTCTTTTACCCCCTTTAACATTTCTACCCTGTTTTTTAAACTTCTAACAAAATCAATTTCTCCTTTCATGGCGCTTTTAGTTATTTTTTTTACAAAATTATTGCGATATGCTATTTTAGCAATTTCATCTATACATTCAATTTGAATTGCCGTTGAATCCATATCCAATATTAACAATCCTGGTTTTTTGAGATCTGGAATATTAATTAATGGCGCTACATCCCATCCTAATTTATAGGCTAAACTAATAGCAGTTTCTGTAATTAGTCCTTTTATACTAACCACTTTATATTTATCTATTGTCCAAAAATTAATGATTACTAATTTTATATCAAGTTTTTTTTGATAATTAATAAATGTTCTTTTGTTTAATTCTTTACCATAAAATATCCAATCCGTCTCGTTTGATGAACAGTGGTGTAATATTTCTGTATTAGTATTATGAAAACAAAAATTAAAATGGGACATCAATGAAATATCATTTCTTAAATTGCACCATATTGTTATAATCTGACATAGCATCCTTAAATTTTATTTATATTTAAAATATTTTGATTATAAAATATAACATGTTAAGTATAGCAATTATATATTTGTTTCCAAAATAAGCGTTTTTCCTTTTTATTATTTGCTAATTCCAATAAGGAACTACTACGCAATATTCTTTTTTTATCAAGTAACTTTTTATTTTTTATATTCATATTGTTACCTATTAACCAAAAAGGACAAGTCAACTTATCCATAATTATTTTAAATTGTTCTGGCCTAGAAATGAATACTTGATAACGTTGCACATGTAAAGCATATAGTATATCTTTTATAAAAGGTCTATTAAAATCAATTACATCGTGAGTGATAATTACTAATTTTATATATGATGATACATCAAAATTTGCCAATCCTTTTAACAAATTTATTCTATACAATTTGTAATGAATAACTCCTATTTTTTGTAAAATTATATCTCTTTTATAATTAATACAATTGTTTTTGATGTTTATCAAATTAAAAACCCAATTTATACTATATCGATCGAAAATTATTTAATATAAATATATTAAATTTATATAAATGTAACCCAAACAAATTTAAAAGATAAAATAAAAAATAATTCCAAATTTTATATATTTATTATATCAATGCTTTATTATTATAATAATAAATTAAAAATTAATTTAAATGACAATTATTTTAATTTAATATACTAATCAAACAGAGCGAGGATGGCGAAATTGGTAAACGCGTCAGTTTCAGGTACTGGTGTCTTTTCTATAGACATGAGGGTTCAAATCCCTCTCTTCGCACAATTTTTCTAATGATAATTTTGTATACAAATAGAATTACTTAAGGTTTTTATAAGCTATTCAATATGATCGTTTATTAGATACTCAACATTAATAAATTAAATAAGAAAATGATACATATAAAAATATTATTTCAAGTAAACAGTGTGCCGAAGGCCGGAATCGAACCGGCAAGCACTAACTAGTGCGGTTAATTTTGAATCAACTGCGTATACCTGTTTCGCCACTTCGGCTTGACAACTACAATCTTAACGACGATAACCTGTAGTTTATATAGAATATGTTTAATACTATAACTTATTTTTCATAATATATGAAAATTTATCATTCGTCACTAACTATATATTAAGAAAAATAAAGCATATGTAAATTCAAATAATGTATATGTTTATTGAATTGTAATAAATTCACAATATTAAACAATTTATTGATGAAAAAACAATATTGCTATATTTTAAATCAGTTAATAGTTTTTTTTCAATGCGATATAAAAATTATCAATATTAAAAACAAAAATATTACTTTTGATCATTTAAAAGCTTGCAATTTATAACTAGTTGCATTATATCTAAGAGTAACAAAAACAATGATAAAATATAAATTATCGTTATTGCCTGAAAAATAAATTTTATATGATTTCTGGTTTAGATAAAAATGTTGGTATTGTAAATATAATTATTTTAAAAAAAGATAATCATTATGATATTTTTAATTTATTAATATTTGGCTATATATAAAAATATTTTTATATTTTTATCAAAAAGTGTTTATTGTTTTTTTATTTATCTCACATTAGAGTAAAGTCAAATAAGCCTATTAAAAATAATATTCTAATTAATATTCCAAAATGAATACCAAAATAACATACGTACGAATAATTATCTATTGAAAATTTGAGTAAGTTTTGAAAAACTATTATCTCAATTATTAATTAAATGAAATGTATCAATTATGGTGATATTTTGGGTTGTTGTTAAGATTTTTTTTAAATTTAGGAGTTGGTATGGATTTTAGTGTAAAAAGTGGAAGCCCAGAGAAACAGCGAAGCGCTTGTATAGTAGTTGGTGTTTTTGAACCACGTCGCTTATCAAGTATTGCTGAACAATTAGATAAAATCAGTGATGGATATATAAGTGCTCTATTGCGTCGAGGAGAACTTGAAGGGAAAGTAGGACAAGTGTTACTATTACACCATGTACCAAACATCCTATCAGAACGTATTTTGCTTATCGGATGTGGTAAAGAGCGAGAACTTAACGAACGTCAATATAAATATATCATTCAAAAAATTATTAATACTTTAAACAATACTGGATCTATGGAATCAGTTTGTTTTATCACTGAACTGCATGTTAAAGGACGTAATACTTATTGGAAGGTAAGACAAGCTACTGAATCTTCCATGGAAGCACTATATAATTTTGATCAACTAAAAACAAGTAAAACAGAAATAAGAAGACCTTTACGTAAATTAGTATTTAATGTATCTACTAGACGTGAATTAAATATTGGAGAACAAGCAATTCAGCATGGTATTGCAATTGCTAACGGTATAAAAATTGCAAAAGACCTTGGTAATATGCCTCCTAATATTTGTAATTCCGAGTATCTATCATTGCAATCACGTAAGTTAGATGAAAAATTTGATAATATAAGTACTACTATAGTAGAAGAAAATCAAATGAAAAAATTGGGCATGAATGCATATTTAGCGGTTAGTAAGGGTTCTAAAAACAAACCATTAATATCAGTTATAAATTATAAAACAAATGATTTAAAATCCAAACCCATTGTTTTAATTGGTAAAGGAGTCACATTTGATTCTGGTGGTATTTCTATAAAACCCTCTAGTAATTTAGATGAAATGAAATATGATATGTGTGGTGCTGCGGCAGTATTTGGTATTATGAATGTAGTAGCTACACTAAATCTACCAATTAATATTATTGGTATTATGGCAAATTGCGAAAATATGCCTGATGGTAATTCTATTCGACCAGGGGATGTAATTACAACAATGTCAGGACAAACAGTTGAAGTGTTAAATACAGATGCTGAAGGTCGTTTAATATTATGTGATATACTTACTTACGTTGAAAGATTTGACCCAGAAGTTGTTATTGATATTGCAACTCTAACAGGAGCATGCGTAATTGCCCTAGGTAATCATATAAGTGGTTTAATATCCAATCATAATTCATTGGCTAATGATCTTATCAATGCCTCTGATCAATCAGGAGATCGAGCATGGCGGTTACCTATGACTGATGAATACCATGATCAATTGGAATCAAATTTTGCAGATGTTGCAAATATTGGTGGACGTTCTGCTGGAGTCATAACTGCAGCTTGTTTTCTTTCTAGATTTGCACGAAAATATAATTGGGCACATTTGGACATTGCAGGTACTGCTTGGCAATCTGGAAAAATTAAAGGATCAACTGGTAGACCAGTAGCTTTGATATCTCAGTACCTGATAAATCGTACAGGTTTAAATGAGTATGATTAATATTTATCTAGTATTTATATTATGAAACAAGTAACTTTTTATGTTATGAAATCTTATTATTTGTCGAATAGCAATTTAAATACCAATACATTGTTGAGTCATCTATCCAGAAAGTATTGGTATCAAAGAAAAAAAGTTTTAGTTTATTGCGAAAATAAGATACAAGCTATCTATATTGATGATATTTTATGGGAGCAACCTTTAGATGCTTTTATACCACATAATATTATTGGTGAAGGTCCTAATAGCGGAGCACCGATAGAAATAGCGTGGTCTCAAAATGAAATTAATTTAACTTCTTATGATATCTTAATTAACTTATTTTTTAAGTTTTCAAATATCTTTCTGAATTTTAAAGAAATAATAGATTTCGCACCATACGAAGAAGATTATCTTAAAGAATTAGCTCGTGTTCGTTATAAAGAGTATCGTAAATTTGGTTTTAAATTAAACATAATATTATTATAGTTATTGAAAGATATTAGAGACAATGGAAAAAAAATTCAATCCACAAAGCTTTGAAAAAAGTATTTATGAACATTGGGAAAAACAAGGTTACTTTAAGCCATCTGGTGATGTTGATAAAGAGAGTTTTTGCATAATGTTGCCCCCTCCTAATATTACTGGTAGTTTACATATGGGACATGCTTTTCAACAAACTATAATGGATATTATGGTTCGTTATAATAGAATGCTAGGTAAAAACACATTATGGCAAACTGGTACTGATCATGCTGGCATTGCTACTCAAATAATAGTTGAAAATAAAACTAAATTAGAAGAAGGCAAAGTACGTCTGGATTATGAACGTAGTGAGTTTATTCAAAAAATTTGGCATTGGAAAAAACAATCAGGTAATACTATTAATTACCAAATGCGTCGTTTAGGAAACTCTATTGATTGGGAAAGTGAAAGATTCACTATGGATGAAAAATTTTCCGAAGCAGTAAAAGAAGTATTTATTCATCTGTACAATGAAAAATTAATTTATAGAGGAAAACGTTTAGTTAATTGGGATCCTAAATTATGTACTGCTATTTCTGATTTAGAAATAGAAAATAGAGATGTAGAAGGTAAACTTTGGTATATTAAATATCCATTTTTAGATAATGCGAAAACTATTGATAATAAAAATTATTTAACAATTGCTACTACGCGACCAGAAACATTTTTTGGTGATACTGCTGTTGCAGTGAATCCGAATGATTGTCGATATAAACATCTTATAGGGAAATCAATTATATTACCGATAATAAAAAGAATAATACCTATTATTGGAGATACATTTGTTGATATGAATAAAGGCAGTGGTTGTGTAAAAATTACCCCTGCTCATGATTTTACCGATTATGAAGTAGGACTTCGTCATAAATTACCCATGATTAATATTTTTACTTTTAGTGGTTGTATCTCAGAATATTTGCATATTTATGATACAAATGGTATTCAAAGCGACATGTATAGTAATGAAATTCCAGAGCAGTTTAGAACACTTGATCGTTTTATTGCTAGGAAATTAATTATAGAAACTATGGATGCAATGGGTTTGCTAGAAAAAATTGAAACTAATAATTTTACTATTCCTTATGGTGATCGTAGTGGAGTAGTGATTGAACCAATGTTAACTGATCAATGGTATATAAAGACTAAACCTTTAGCAGATGTAGCTATTGAAGCAGTTAAAAAGGGACAGATAAAATTTGTTCCTAAACAATATGAAAATATGTATTTTTCTTGGATGGCAAACATCCAAGATTGGTGTATTTCTCGACAACTATGGTGGGGACATCGTATACCTGCTTGGTACTCAAATGATGGTGATATTTACGTTGGATTCAGTGAAAACGAAGTAAGAAAGAATAATAATTTAGATTCTAATATTTTGTTGAGGCAAGATAATGATGTTTTAGATACTTGGTTTTCATCTAGTCTTTGGACTTTTGTGACTTTGGGATGGCCAAAAAACAACAATAAATTATTGCATACCTTCCATCCAACTAATATTGTAGTTAGTGGTTTTGATATTATTTTTTTTTGGATTGCTCGTATGATCATGTTAACTATGCATTTTATTAAAGATAAAGACGGCAAACCGCAAGTTCCTTTTAATATAGTTTATATTACTGGACTAATTAGAGATGAACAAGGTCAAAAAATGTCGAAATCTAAAGGCAATGTTCTTGATCCAATTGACATAATAGATGGTATTTCTTTGAATCAGTTACTAAAAAAACGTACAAGTGATATGTTGTTACCACAATTATCCAAAAAAATTTATGCAATTACTAAAAAACAATTTCCAAATGGAATTAAACCATCAGGTGCTGATGCAATAAGATTTACATTAGCTGCTTTAAGCTCTAAAGGTCGCGATATTCATTGGGATATGAAACGTTTAGAAGGTTATAGTAATTTTTGTAATAAATTATGGAATGCTAGTCGTTTTGTTTTGATTAATTTAGAACATTATCAATGTAATCATAAAGATAAATCAATCAAATTATCTGTTGCAGATCGATGGATTCTAACTGAATTTAATAATCTAGTAAAAGTTTATAGAGAAGCGCTAGATACATATCGCTTTGATATAGCAGCTAATCTATTATATGATTTTACCTGGAGTGAATTTTGTGATTGGTACATAGAAATAACTAAAATAGTGTTTAAAAATAAAAATCAAAATGAAATATATAACTCTCAAAACACTTTATTAAGTGTATTGGAATCACTATTGCGATTAGCACATCCAATAATCCCTTTCATAACTGAAGCTGTTTGGCAAAAAATAAAAAAAATTACAAGTAGACAAGAAGATACAATAATGTATCGACCATTTCCCAGATATGATAGAGAACAAGAAGACAATGAATCGAAAAAATATTTTGATTGGATAAAACAATTTATTATTGAAATACGTAATATTCGTAGAGACATGAAGATACAATTTAAAAAACCAATAGAATTATTTTTATTTAACTGTTCTACATCAGTAGTAAAAATTGTAGAATCTAATTTTCCTATTTTAATAGAATTAGCAAATTTAAAAAATTTAACTATTTTATCCAAAAAAGATAAAAATTTAATGTCATTAAACAAAAATATTCAAGAAGCTGAAATAATAATACCCCTATTAGATAATAATACTGAATTAAATCTTTTAAATAAATAACAACTAAGTTAGATCTGATGATCACATATCTACTTATATTATCAATATATAAGTTCTAACAAATGAACAAAAAAATAAAGATAAATAACAATTAATCAAAAATGCAAATTTAATAGATTATTGATTGATTGTACAATTAGGAAATAATATGGTTTTTAAACTAAATCATTTACTGATATATTGAATGAAACAAGTATTGTGTCATTAATAATACAAAATCAGCATACTTTTACTATTAATTTATTTCACTAAATATTATGGAGATTTGTATGAATCAATTACACTTACGTCATTTCCTAAGACTATTAGATTTTTCTTCTGATGAAATAAAATATTTAATTAAAATGTCATCAATATTAAAACAAGAAAAAAAAGCCCTAAAGGAAATTCAATACCTAAAAGGTAAAAATATTGTATTAATCTTTGAAAAAGAATCCACTCGTACTAGATGTGCTTTTGAAGTAGCCGCATATGATCAAGGCGCTAATATTACATATTTAAACAGTCATAACACTCAAATTGGTTATAAAGAATCTATAAAAGATACTGCACGAGTACTAGGTTGTATGTATGATGGCATTCAATATCGAGGATTTAGTCAGAAGACAATAGAAACAATTGCTAAATATTCTGGAGTTCCAGTATGGAATGGTTTAACAAATGAGTTTCACCCCACTCAAATAATTGCTGATTTATTAACAATGCAAGAACATTTATTAGATAAAAAACTAAATGAGATAAAATTGGTATACGTAGGTGATGCAAGAAATAATATAGGAAACAGTATATTAGAAGCTGCTGCTTTACTTGGATTTAATTTAAGAATATTAACACATAAAAGCCTTTGGCCAAGAGGTCAATTTGTTGAAAATTGTCTGCAAATTTCTCAAAAAAATGGAGGACAGATAATTTTTACAGATAATGTAAATGAAGGGGTAAATAATGCAGATTTTATTTATACTGATGTTTGGGTATCTATGGGAGAACCCCAAGAAATTTGGGATGAGCGTATTAGATTATTACGAGATTATCAAGTTAATAGCAGAATGCTAGAATTAACTGGAAATTCCACAGTAAAATTCTTACATTGTTTACCATCATTACATGATGAAGACACTGACCTCGGTCTTAAATTGTCAAAAAAATATAATTTTCACGGTGGTATTGAAGTTAGCAAAGAAGTATTTGAATCAAATCATAGCATTGTTTTTGATCAAGCATCAAATAGACTGCATACTATTAAAGCTATTATGGTGGCAACTCTTGTTAAACTGCAATAGAAAATTTATTCTTTTAACGATAATGTTAATTGTTAAAATTAAACGAATTTAAAATAAATAGACACTAAATATTACTTTCTAATTAATAATCAATGATTATTTTATATGTAATTAAATATTTATTGTGTGCATAATAAGGAATAAAAGAAATATATGTCGAATATATTATATCATAAACATATTATTTCAATAAATGATCTTAGCTCAGAGGAGTTAATGCTTACACTACGTACTGCAAAAAAACTGAAGTCAAAACCACAACCGGAACTATTAAAAAACAAAGTAATAGCTAGCTGTTTTTTTGAGGCATCAACACGTACTCGTTTATCATTTGAAACAGCTATCCATAGATCAGGAGCTTCAGTAGTTGGTTTTACTGACGTAAATACTACTTCATTAGGCAAAAAAGGAGAAACCTTGATTGATACTGTTTCGGTAATTAGTAAATATGTAGATGCTATTATAATAAGACATCCGCAGGAAGGTGCAACTCGTCTAGCAGCAGAATATTCAAATGGTATACCGGTTTTAAACGCAGGCGATGGAACTAATCAACATCCAACACAAACTATACTTGATTTATATACTATTTATGAAACACAAAACCGTTTGACATCTTTAAATATAGCTATTATAGGTGATCTAAAATATGGTCGTACAGTGCACTCACTCACACAAGCTTTAGCTAAATTTAATGATAATCGATTCTTTTTTATGTGTCCTAATACTTTATCTATGCCAAAATATATAATTAATATGCTTGATAGATACAATATTCCATGGTCATATTACAATGATTTTAAGCAAATAATGCCTTGTTTAGATATTCTTTATATGACTCGTATACAGAAAGAGCGCATTAAAACATCAGAATATTCTAATATAAAATCAAATTTGATTTTAGAAATTAGTGATTTGAAAAAAGCTCGTAATACTATGAAAATACTTCATCCCTTACCACGTGCCAACGAAATTAATACTAATTTAGATAACACACCTTATGCTGAATATTTTCATCAAGCTCAAAACGGACTTTATACTCGCCAAGCTTTATTAGCATTGGTTTTAAATAATAAATTTATCATATAATGTACATTATAGGATGAAAATTATGAAACAAATCAATAAATTTCAAGTAAAATCAATAAAAAAAGGTACTATTATAGATCATATACCAATAAAAATGGGCATTAAATTACTATCATTATTTGAACTAAATAATAGTAGTCAAAACATTATTATAGGTTTAAATTTGCCATCAGTTTTAATTGGTTATAAAGATTTAATTAAAATTAATAATACTTTTATTAATCAAGATCAGGTAAATCAATTAGCAGTATATACACCAGATGCCACAGTAAACTATATTGAAGAATATAAAGTAATATCAAAAATAACACCTTCATTACCAGATTTTGTTAAAAATATTATCATATGTCCTAATGACAACTGTATTAGCCGTAGTGAATTAAAATTTTCTAAATTTAGAATAATATCTAAAAATAAACTATCTAAGTACTTGAAATGTATATATTGTGAAAGAGAATTTGCACGTCATTTAATGTCAATAAAATAATAATTAAATATAATTTATAAAAGGATTACAATGTTTTATGAAATAAATACAAAACAGGCTCCTGTTCCTATTGGTCCTTATGTTCAAGGTGTAGATCTAGGGAAAATAGTTATTGTTTCCGGCCAAATACCAATAAATCCAATTACCGGTATAATTGATAAAGAAATATATAAACAAACTCTTCAAACATTAGATAATGTAAAATCTATTATTGAAGCAGCAGAATTGCATGTAAAAAATATTTTTAAGACCACAGTTTTTTTAAAAAATATTAATGATATCGAATTAGTAAATTCAGCATATGAATTGTTTTTTATAGAAAATAAAGCTAATTTTCCTGCAAGATCTTGTATTGAAGTGTCTAAGCTTCCAAAAGACGTAAACATTGAGATTGAAGCCATGGCTATTCGCTATTAATTTTAATGGAGAAAAATTACTTGTTTATATAATGGATAGAACATTGCACTGTTATATCAAAACGTATTCCTATGCCATATAATTTTATTTCCAAATTTAGAAGTATTGTCAGTCATTTTTATTTCTTCTAATTTAATTGACCAGATAGGCGCAGAAATGAATTGTGACATCGGAAAACGTTTATGATAAGCAATAAATGCTTTCTTTTTATTTATTCCTTCCAACATTGAAATACATCCTTTATATTGTATTCCTTGAATTAAGGATATATTTTTTTTATTATTATCAATTGTTCCAGCAATATTAGGATTTTTTATGAGATATAATCCGTGTCTAGTATTTAGATCGGTCATTAACCATAAAGACATAGTAGTAGCATCAAATACATAAAAACAGTTAGCGCACCACAAATTATCATCGTCCACACAACATAATGATAGTAAGTATCTTTTTTCTAAAAAATCTAAAATACAAGAAAATTCAAGCAATTTATTATCCTCAACACAAAACATAAAAATGTAATGTTAAATCATTAGTTAAATATTATTTATAATAATAGCTAAAATATATTATTGAGATGGTAAAAATATGAGTAAAAAGGAACTAAAATATCATGAAGTTCCTTTTTGATTATAATTCAGTTGTTAACAATAATTATATTGTATCAATTTATGATTTTATACCACGACGTTCAGAACTAAAATTTCTATTATGTCTATTGGATTGGCGATTTAAATTTCCTTTATTTAATTGTACCTCACCTATTAATTGCATATTAATAGGCTTGTTTAAAATACGAGTTCTATTAAAACACTGCATTACATTACATGTAATGCTTTTTGATAGTTCTATAATAGAGTGATTATTAAATAATTTAATATTACCTATACAACGGCTACTTATAGAACCTTCATTTGCAATAGCACCCACAATATGACGTACTTCTACTCCATCATCACGTCCTACTTCAATGCGATACAACCGCATTTCATCCATCTTAATACTCATTTGGGAATTTTGTTGATAGTTATTATGATTTTTTTCCAGTTTATTACGTGTATGACGTAATTCACCACGTGTATAACGATTGTCTGTACGATTACACAATTTGTTTCTATGAAAATTAGTTGGTGTATCTTTAGGTAATACTAATGGACGTTCTCCCTGTGCTATCTTTAATAATACTGCTGCTAAAGTTTCCATATCTAAATTTTCTTCTGGATGCATTTTAGATAGCAATCTACGATATTGATCTAGATCATTGTTGTTTTGAAGTTGTTTTTTTACTTTCTCATTAAACTTTGCTAAGCGACGTTGACCTAATACTTCAGAATCAGGTAATTTGACTTCTGTTATTGTTTTATTAATAGTTCTTTCAATATTACGTAATAGACGGCGTTCTCGATTTTCAACAAATAAAAGAGCTCTGCCTGACCGACCTGCTCTTCCGGTTCTTCCAATACGATGCACATAAGATTCTGCATCTAATGGAATATCATAGTTTATTACTAAACTAACACGCTCTACGTCTAAACCACGTGCTGCAACATCAGTTGCTATTAAAACATCAATTCTATAATCTTTAAGACGCTCTAAAGTTTGTTCTCTAACTGATTGATTAATATCGCTATTTAATGCAGCACTATTGTATCCATGTTTTTCTAATGCACTTGCCAATTCTACAGTAGTATTTTTAGTACGCACAAAAATAATTGCAGCATCAAAATCTTCTGCTTCTAGAAAACGTATTAATCCATCAATCTTGCGACCATATGCGGGCCAGTAACTCTGACTAATATCCGGTTGATCTTTGATGCTTGATTTAATATAAACTTCTTTAGGGTTTTTCATAAAACGTTTAGTTATACGACGAATTTCATCCGGCATGGTTGCAGAAAATAGAGCAGTTTGACGATTTGCAGGAATACATTCTATAATATTTTCCACATCTTCGATAAAACCCATACGTAACATTTCATCTGCTTCATCTATAACTAACCCTTTTAAGTTTGACAAATTTAACGTACCGCGTTTTAGGTGATCCAAGAGACGACCAGGAGTACCTACTACGACTTGAGGTCCTTGACGTAATGTACGTAGTTGTATATCATAACGTTGACCTCCATAAAGAGCAATTATATTTAAGCCATGCAAGTATTCAGAAAACTTAGAAATAGCTTCAGCAACTTGAATTGCTAATTCTCTGGTTATTGATAATACTAAAATTTGTGGAGTTTTTTCCTTAACATTAATATTATTTAATAAAGGTAATGCAAAGGCTGCAGTCTTACCGCTTCCTGTCTGTGCCATGCCTAACACATCCTTACCAGATAGCAAGTAAGGAATACAGCCAATTTGAATAGGTGAAGGATTTATATAGCCCATTTTTTTTAATGATTTAAGTATTGCAGATTTTAAGCCAAAATCATTAAAAGTTATTTTATTGTCAGTCATGCAATGTATGTTCCTCTGAATTTAGAAACTAGTTTATATAATTTATTTCAGTTGGTTTAAATAGAAAAGTATTAATAAAAAGAAAAGCACATCTTAATAAAATATGATGATTTTTTATGTACTAAATTTACATTATATTAACAAATATTTGTAATATGATTATAGTTAATTTAATTATATGCCTACAATATTTCTAATCAAATTAAATATTGTTATAGGATAACATGATGAATAGTATAAGAATGCTTCCTCCTTTGTTTTTATAATAATATTCAATTGCAACAATTTATATTATGATATATATTTTTTTATATAATTTTCTTGGGTTTTAAATTTTGTTCTCTAACATCTTTTATACTTAATCTAATACGTCCCTGACGATCAATTTCAATTACTTTAACTAATATTTCCTGACCTATCTTTAAATAATCTGAAACTTTGTCAATGCGTTTATCCATTATTTGCGATATATGTACTAAACCTTCTTTTGTTGCGTTGATAGAAATAAAAGCGCCAAAATCAACAATACGAGTAACTTTACCGTTATAAATATTACCAACTTCTATTTCTGTGGTTATTTCTTTAATTCTTTGAATGGCTGCTTCAGCTTTTAAATTATCAGTAGCTGCGATCTTTATAGTACCATCGTCTTTAAGTTCAATATTAGTGCATGTCTCTTCTGTAATACTGCGAATTACTGAGCCACCTTTACCAATTATATCCTTTATTTTTGCTGGACTTACATAAATAGTATATATTCGAGGAGCAAATTCGGATATTTCGTTTCTTGGTGTGCTAATTGCTTGTTCCATAACGCTTAGAATATGCAATCTAGCACCTTTTGCTTGATTTAAAGCAATTTGCATAATTTCACGAGTAATACCTTCTATTTTTATATCCATTTGCAGAGCTGTTATTCCTTCTCTACTACCTGCTACTTTAAAATCCATATCTCCAAGATGATCTTCATCACCTAAAATATCTGATAAAACGACAAATTTTTCATCTTCTTTTACTAAACCCATTGCAATCCCTGCAATAGCTGATTTAATTGGTACTCCCGCATCCATAAGTGCTAAAGATGCCCCACATACAGATGCCATAGAAGAGGAGCCGTTAGACTCAGTAATTTCAGCTACAATACGAATTGTGTAAGGAAAATCTTCTTCCCTAGGCATTACAGCTAATATTCCTCGTTTTGCTAATCTGCCATGGCCAATTTCTCGACGTTTTGGTGAACTAACCACACCTATTTCTCCTACACAATATGGAGGAAAGTTATAATGAAACAAAAAATTATCTGTACGTTCTCCCATTAATTCATCTAAATTCTGCGCATCTCTAGTTGTGCCTAGTGTTGTAGTAACTAAAGCTTGGGTTTCACCTCTAGTAAATAATGCTGAACCATGAGTACGAGGTAGTACACCTGTTCTAATATCTAAACTACGAATCATATCTTTTTCACGGCCATCAATACGCAGCTCTCCATTCATTATACGATTTCTAACAATACTTTTTTCTATCGAATGTAATACGTTATTTATTTGTATATCTGATAAAGATTCGTCTTCGATTTGCATGGTTGTAATAATATTATTTTTTATTAAATTAATTTGTTTATGGCGTTCTTTTTTATCTGTGATATAATAAGCATCGTTTAGCTTATCTTTAGATAATTGTTCAATACGCAATTTTGATATATCATTAATTATTGCTGGTTGCCAATCCCAATTAGATCCACCTGTTTCATTTACTAGTTCTTTTATATTTTCTATAACTACTTGTTGTTGATCATGACCAAAAATTACAGCACTTAACATTTGTTCTTCTGTTAAAATTTTAGCTTCAGATTCAACCATTAATACAGCATTCTCACTGCTAGCAACAATTAAATCTAAACGAGATTCCTTGAGTTCGTTTACAGTAGGGTTTAATACATATTGATTATTAATATAACCTACACGTGCAGCGCCAATAGGACCATGAAATGGAAGCCCGGACAGAGATAAAGCTGCGGAAGCCCCTATCATCGCTACTATATCTGGGTGAATTTGAGGGTTTACAGAAAGCACAGTAGCTATTATTTGAATCTCATCATTAAAACATTCTGGAAACAAAGGTCTAATAGGACGATCGATTAAACGTGCTATTAAAATTTCACTTTCGCTAGGACGACCTTCGCGTCGAAAAAAACCACCAGGAATACGACCTGCAGCATAACTACGTTCCTGATACGTTATATTTAAAGCGAAAAAATCTTGTTCATATTTAATATTCTTTTGTCCTACAACAGTCACAAATACTGCAGTATCATCCATACTTACCATTACAGCTGAAGTAGCTTGTCGTGCTATCATACCAGTTTCTAAAGTAATAGTATGTTGACCGTATTGAAATTTTCGTAATATCGGATTCAACAAAATCACAGTCCTCAATTTTGAGGGCAACGCTATTTTCAGCCTGCCGTTGATTATTGAATTATAATTGTATACTTAAAATTAGCTAATATAACATATTGATTATTACTAATAAATATCATATTAACCAACAATTATAGATTGTTTCATTGTAAATGTTTATTAATTGATTGATATAAAATATCACCTATATAAGTATATTAAATAATTTAAAAGTTATATCGTGGTTAATTATTTAATTTAACGACGTATATTAAGCTTTTCAATTAAATTAGTATATCTTGTGACATCTTTGCGCTTTAAATAATCTAAAAGTTTACGGCGCTTGGACACTATATGTAATAGTCCAATTCTACTATGATGGTCTTTTTTATGTTGAGAAAAATGCATCTGCAGATGACTAATACGCGCACTTAGCAAAGCAACCTGTATTTCGGTAGTGCCCTTATCGTTAGGATTTATTCTATATTTAGAAATTATTTTTTCTTTAAGTCTTATTTCTAGAGACATGATATAATACTCCATTGAATGATTATCAAATGATTATGTTATTTAATAACTGTTTATATTTTTCATTAACTATATTAGTTCTACACTGAATTAAATATTACAATAGATATATCCATCATTAATAAAAATTGCTAACAAAATATTTCAGTCATTATTTAATAAACGATGTAAAACAATATAATTATCATTAGTTACCTTTGCAATACCAATGAATTTATATAATTTACCTTCTGTTATACGTATAAAACCTTTTGGCAGTAATTCATCAAAAAATATTAATTGTCCTTGTTTAAACTTAGTTACTGTAAAAGAAGGTAAGTTGATCATAGGTAAATGAGATAATTGACTATCAATTGGTAACAATAATTGATCAACAAAATTTTTCAGAGAAATACCAGTTTTAATAAAAACAGAAAATAATCTATATAATTGATCTAAAGTTATCATTTTATTATAACAACAATTTGCCACTTGCAATCTCCGTAATGCGATCACATAAGCACTACAACCAAGTTTTTCTCCTAAATCATCAACAAGAGTACGAATATAAGTGCCTTTAGAACAATTTATTTCCAATTCAAGTTCATCGTAATTCCATCTAATTAATCTTAATTCATGTATAGTAATTAAACGTGACTTACGTTCGATGAATATTCCTTTATGAGCGTATTTATATAGTGGACTTCCTTTATATTTTAATGCTGAAAATATGGATGGGACCTGTAATATATTTCCTTTGAAACTTTCTAATGCATCATAAAGATTTTTTTGATTAAAATTAATAGGGCATTCTTTCACGACAACTCCATATGCATCTGAAGTATTAGTTCGTTTACCTAGTTTAGCGACTACTAAATAGCGTTTATTCGCATTTGTTAAATATTGAGCAAATTTAGTTGCTTCTCCAAAACAAATGGGTAGCATACCAGTTGCTAAAGGATCAAGAGTACCTGTATATCCAGCTTTATTAGCAATAAATATACGTTTTACTTCCTGTAATGCATAATTAGAAGAAATACCCTTAGGTTTATCTAACAATAATACACCTGTGATTTTACGATAACTAAGAGACATTAGTTTCCTCGTTATCATCATATATAGTTATGTTGCTATTTTGACTATCTTCTTGTATGTTATTAATAATACTACAAATATGTTTGCCTTTTTTAAAAGAATCATCATAAAAAAAATTTATAGAAGGTATAACACGTAATTTCATATTTTGTTTTAATAAAATTCGAATATATTTACAAGACTCTTTTAATGCTTGCATTCCGTTGTTTATAGTATGTGAATCTTGTGTTTCTTTAAAAAAAGTAACAAATACTTTCGCATAAGATAAATCACGAGAAACTTGTACATCAGAAACAGTAATCATCATTCTCAAACGAGGATCATTTATTTTTCTTTGTAGTATTATTGTTATTTCTTTTTTTATTTCGTGTGAAATACGCAATAATCGCTTGAATTCTCTTATCATTATCTTATCCTACTAATTAGATAGGTAAATATAAAACCAATCTAATTTATGAAATGTATCAATTAACTATACGTTTTACTTCTATGGTTTCATATGCTTCAATAATATCATCAACATGTACATCATTATAATTTTTAATTACTATACCGCATTCCATACCATTACGTACTTCACTTACATCATCCTTAAAACGTCTTAAAGATCCTATTGCTCCTTCATAAATTAACATGTTATTTCGAAAAACCCGAATAGAATCATGACGTTTTATATGACCTTCTGTAACCATGCAACCTGCAATAGAACCAAATTTCATGGATTTAAATACATCACGTATCTTAGCTAAACCAACAATATTTTGTTTATACTCTGGTTTTAACATACCATATATTGCAGCTTTCATTTCATTGAGTAAATCATATATTACAGAATAATAACGCAATTTTAAACTTTCATTATCAATTATATAACGAGCAGATGCATCAGCTCTTACGTTAAATCCTATTATAATAGCATTAGAAGCAGATGCTAATGTAGCATCCGTTTCAGTAATTCCGCCTACACCATGATATATAATATTTACTTTTATTTCTTTGGTCGATAATTTGTTTAAAGAATCGCAAATTGCTTCTACAGAACCCTGAACATCTGCTTTTAATAATATATTTAATTCTGACGTTTCACTTTTTGCTACATTAGAAAATATATTGTCTAATATAGATTTTTGTTGACGAGCTAATTTAATTTCTCGAAATTTTCCTTGACGATAAATAGCTACTTCTCGTGCTTTTTTTTCATCTTTAACAACGGTCATAGCATCTCCTGCTGCTGGTACACCAGACAAACCTAAAATTTCCACAGGAATAGAAGGATTAGCTTTTAATATCTTACAACCCATTTCATTACGCATTGCTCTAATTCGACCGTATTCAAAACCACATAATATAATATCATTTTGATTAAGTTGTCCTTCTGTAACTAATACGGTTGCAACAGGTCCTCTACCTTTATCTAAGAACGATTCTATAACTATTCCTTTTGCCATACCAGAACATATAGCAGTTAGTTCCATTATTTCTGCTTGTAATAAAATTGCATTTAATAAATTATCTATACCAATTCCAGTTTTTGCAGAAACATTAACAAATATATTTTCTCCTCCCCATTCTTCTGGAACAACACCGTATTTAGTTAGTTCTTTTTTAATATGTTCTGGATCAGTTCCTTGTTTGTCAATTTTGTTAATAGCAACTATCACTGGTACTTTAGCTGCTTTTGCATGTTGAATTGCTTCTATGGTTTGTGGCATTACACCATCATCTACAGCAACAATTAGTACTACAATATCAGTTATTTGTGCTCCACGAGCACGCATAGCAGTAAAAGCAGCGTGTCCAGGTGTATCAAGAAATGTTATCATTCCATTATTGGTTTTAACATGGTAAGCTCCTATGTGTTGAGTAATACCACCTGCTTCACTTGGAGCAACTTTAGTAGAACGAATATAATCTAGCAATGAAGTTTTACCATGATCTACATGTCCCATAATAGTCACAATTGGAGCTCGATTGACCTGAATAGCATCATGTATATTTCGATCATTTATTAATGATTCTTCTAATTCATTATCCCGACGTATTATAACTTTATGTCCCATTTCTTCAGCTACTAATTGAGCTGTTTCTTTATCGAGAACTTGATTTATTGTTGCCATAGCACCCATTTTGATCATTGCTTTAATTACTAGCGAACCTTTTATAGCCATTTTATTTGCTAATTCAGAAACCGTAATAGTTTCTCCTATAATTATATTCCGACTCACTGCTTGAACTGGTTTGTTAAATACTTGTTGAATTATATTTTGTTGTTTATTACGGTTTTTATTGCTTTTATTTATCCTCGTAAAACTTTTTAAATCTTCATGATCTTTTTTAGATTCAATACGTTTATTACCTTTTTTTATAGAACGTAATATTTTATTGTTACGTATATATTTATGACTAGACTCAATTTGTTGATAACGTTCATCTTCACCATGACGGATATCATATTCAGATGTATTAGAATCTTTTTCTTCATTGTTATTCCATTGATCTGCTTTTTTTTCAGCTAGTAAACGAGCATTTTCAACTGCAATACGTGCTTGTTTTTCAAGTTTATATCGTGCTGTTTCTTCTGTTTTACGTTTTAATTCAGCAGTGTCAAATTCTATTAAATCTTTTTGGTTTTGCTGATTTTTGATTCTTTCTACAGAAACTTGATTGTTTTTTATTTTATTATTTATTTTTTTGGTTTTTTTATTTTTATTAAACTGTAAATTTTTAATTTTTTCTTTACAATGTAAATTGGTGTTTTTTTGTTTGTTTTCTTTTTCTATCAATAAATTATTTGTTATTTCTGTATTTTTTTCTATATTAATTCTTCCAGATTCTACAATGCCTCTGTTGTAAGTATGTTTTTTGCGAAATTCGATTTTTACTGATTTTTGTTTTCCTCCGACACTTGGTATATTCAAAGTACTACGAATTTTGCGTTGCAAAATGAGTTTATTAGAATAATTTTTATTTCCATGTTTATGATTTAAATAAGATAGTAAAATTTCTTTTTCATGCTGAGTTACTACATCATGTTCAGATTTGGAGATACCTGCATTAGCAAATTGTTGAATTAACCGATCTACTGAAATCTGAATTTCTGAGGCCAGCGACTGTACGGTTACATCTATCATAATATTCCTTCCCGTTATTACGCTTTATTACTAAACCAACATACATTACGTGCAGCCATAATTAATGCACCAGCTTGTGTTTCAGTTAGTTCTTCAATATCAATAAGATCGTCAATACTTTGCTCAGCTAGATTTTCTACTGTTGAAATACCTTTTAATGCTAGTCGAAAAGCTAAGGTACGATTTAAGCCTTTTAGGTTTAGAAGATCTTTATTAGGTTTATGCCTAAATATACTCTCTTCTTTAGCTAATGCTATAGTAGTTAATACATTTTTAGCTTTTTTACGTAAAGTGTTAATAACTTCTTCATTGAAACCACCAATTTCTAATAGTTCATCAACCGGTACATATGCTAATTCTTCTAAAGAATAAATACCTTTTTCAACTAAAAAAGAAGCAAAATCATTATTAATATCAAGATGTTTGATGAAAATATTAATTGCTTCATGAGTTTCAGGTTGATATTTTATCTGTAAATCTTCAATGGTCATTACATTTAATTCCCAACCACTAAGCTGTGAAGCTAATCGAACATTTTGACCGTTACGGCCAATTGCTTGAGCAAGATTGCTAGCTTCAACGGCTATATCCATTGTATGCTTATCTTCATCTACTACAATCGATGTTACATCTGCTGGTGCCATTGCATTAATGACAAACTGTGCTGGGTTGTCATCCCATAATACAATATCAATACGTTCTCCACCTAATTCGTTAGATACAGCTTGAACACGTGCGCCTCTCATACCAACACAAGCACCTATGGGATCAATTCGTTTATCATTAGTTTTGACAGCAATTTTAGATCTAGAACCAGGATCTCTAGTAGCAGCTTTGATTTCAATGATTTCTTCATTAATTTCTGGAACTTCGATTCTAAATAACTCTATAAGCATCTCTATTTTAGAACGAGTTATAAAAAGTTGAGCACCTTTTGCTTCAGGACGTATTGAATATAATACTCCACGAAGTCGATCACCTGGTCTAAAATGTTCACGTGGTAAAATGTCTTCTCTTAAAATTATAGCCTCAGCATTATCACCTAAATCTAGAGAAATACTATCGCGATTAATTTTTTTTACTATACATGTAATCATTTCACCCTTATGTTCACGGAATCTGTCAATTATCATAGCACGTTCAGCTTCACGTACTTTTTGAACAATTACCTGTTTAGCAGTTTGAGTAGTAATCCTGTCAAAGGTTACAGATTCTATTTGATCTTCAATATAATCACCTATATTTAATTCATTATTTTCGAATCGAGCTGCATCTAACGTAATTTCTCGTGTCGGTTGTACGACTTCATCTACTATTTCCCACCTTCGAAAAGTATCAAAATCGCCACTCTTACGATCTATACTGATACGTATATCTATTTCTTGTTCGTATTTTTTTTTAGTTGCAGTAGCTAATGCACGTTCTAGTGCTTCAAAGATTTTTTCACGTGGTAAAGCTTTTTCGTTAGAAACGGCCTCTACAACAGCTAATATCTCTTTGTTCATTTTGGTTTTTCTCAATCCGGATTTTGGAAGCAGGGAACTAAGTTAGCTTTTTTAATAAGATTTAAAGCAAACACTTTATCATATCCCTCAACATTTACCGTAATCATATCTCCATTGACAGATTTAATAATGCCCTCCCATTTGCGACGGTTATAAATAGCCACATATAATAAAAGACATACTTTTTTACCTAAAAATTTAAAATACTGTTCAGCGGTAAATAAAGGACGATCTAATCCTGGTGATGATATTTCAAGATTATAAGGTATATTAATTAAATTTTCTCGTTCCATTATTGCACTTATTTTATAGCTAACATTCGCACAATCGTCTATATTAACACCATTTTTACTATCAATATAAATACGCAAAATAGATATACGATCTTTGATAAAATCAATCCCTATTAATGTATATCCTAGATATTCTATTTGTGTTGATATTAAATCAAGTAATTTTTTTCTTAATTTAGGCAAAGCTCTTCCTTAGAAAACAAAATAAAAGTTTATTTCCAATATCTATATTTGATATGTAATAAACTGATAATAAAAAACCCCGATTCCGGGGTTTTTGTTATCAGTTTATTACATATCAAATGCTCTAGAATAACAAATACCCCCCTAGAAGATCTATTATTGTACCTAATAAATAAGAAGTATTAAAATAAAAATCCAAAATAACAGTATCTACAAGTTATATCATATAATATATATACATTATAACATAATATCAAATATCTCTGTTAGAAGATTACATATATAAAATTTTACTGAATAAAACTTATTAATTTCAAAATGTTATATAATATATATTAATATTAGCAATGGTACCGAGGACGGGACTTGAACCCGCATACCTAAAATAAGGCACTACCACCTCAAAGTAGCGTGTCTGCCAATTTCACCACCTCGGTTTCATAATTAAATTTACTATTAACTACATTTCATAGGAATATTTGATGTCAGTTAGTTTTTTAATTCATTTAGAACTTATTTTTTGATTTTTTGGAGGTATAGAAAGATTTTCCCACTTACTTTTAGTCAACATATTGTTATTAAAATTATTTAATATCAAAATAATCAAAAAAAACAGCACAGCCAGTATAGCAATAATTCGATTCAAAAAACTATCAGAACTAATAGAACTAAAAAGCATACTTGATCTATTTGAATTAAAAGAAGTTTCTATGCCCGCACCTTTATTTTGTTGAAGCATCACTAAAGATATAAACATAATACATACAATAAAAAGAGATATTAAAAGAAATAAGTACATAATTAAACTGATATCCAAAAATTATTTTTTAAGAATCATGTATAGCATATAGCAAGAATTTTAACAAACATACTGTTTTTCTGCAATATTTTTTTAAAAAAGGATAAGTCAATTATATACTACTACTTAATTGAATATGACTCATAAGAAGATTAGCTAACTCATCAATTTGTTTTTTATCTCTACCTTCTACCA
Source organism: Candidatus Pantoea edessiphila (assembly GCF_002933335.1). Classification (GTDB taxonomy): domain Bacteria; phylum Pseudomonadota; class Gammaproteobacteria; order Enterobacterales; family Enterobacteriaceae; genus Pantoea_C. Next base: position 114,965 of record NZ_PDKS01000002.1, read on the forward strand.
TAACACGAATAAGAGGTTCAGTACCAGATTTTCTTATTAAAATACGACCATTGCCTGATAATTCTTTTTCAATTTCTTTAAATATTTTTTTTACTGCATGGTTTTCTAGTGGGTTAGTATTAACAGGAAGATTAATATTCATTAATATTTGTGGTAACATATTAATTCCGCCACATAAATCATGCAAACTCATTTGATTACGTATCATTGCAGTAAGTACTTGCAAACTAGCTACAATACCATCGCAAGTTGTAGTTTTATCTAATATAATCACATGACCAGAATTTTCGGCACCTAATCTCCATCCTTTTTCTTTCATTTTTTCGATTACATGACGATCACCAACTTGTGCACGTTCGAATGGAACCCCCAATTTCTTAAGTGCAATTTCTAATCCCATATTACTCATTAAAGTTCCTACTACTCCTCCATGCAAATTTCCTTGGAGTAAACCTTCTCTAGCAATAACATAAAGAATTTGATCACCATCTACTTTGTTTCCTAAATGATCAATCATTGTGATTCGATCACCATCACCATCATAGGATAAACCTAAATCAGCTTTTTCTGAAAGAACACGTTGAAACATATATACATGAGATGTTCCACATTCTTTATTAATATTTACTCCATTTGGATTTACAGCAATTGGAACTACTTCTGCACCAAGTTCACTAAGAACATTAGGCGCGATATGATAAGTAGATCCATTGGCACAGTCAACAACAATTTTGAGTCCATTTAGATTTAAATTACTAGGAAAAGTGCCTTTACAAAATTCGATATAACGTCCTGAAGCATCATCAATACGACTAGCACGTCCTAATTGTGATGATTCAACGCATGTTATCGGTTTTTTCATTTCTAATTCGATAGATTCTTCCACATAACTGGGTAATTTAGTACCTTTAGAAGAAAAAAATTTAATTCCGTTATCGTTATAAAAATTATGAGAAGCTGAAATGACAATTCCAGCTTCTGCTCTAAATGTACGAGTTAAATAAGCAATAGCTGGTGTTGGCATTGGACCAGTAAAAGCTGCAGATAAACCTGCTGCAGATAAACCTGCTTCCAATGCTGATTCTAACATATAACCAGAAATTCGGGTATCTTTGCCTACAATTATTTTTTTGGAAACCTGTCTAGTAAGAACTTTTCCAGCAGCCCAACCTAACTTTAAAAAAAAATCAGGTGTAATTGGCAATTCTCCCACTTTTCCGCGAATTCCGTCTGTGCCGAAATATTTGAGGTTACTCATAAATTACATTCCTTTATGTTTTGTATTATATTTACTATATTAATCGCCTCTAAAGTTTCTTGAACATCATGCACACGAATAATTTGAATATTCTGTAATGCAGCAATAACTGCACAAGTAATGCTTCCTATTAAACGATTTGATGGATTAATTTTTAATAGATCACCTATCATAGATTTGCGCGATATTCCTACTAATAATGGCAACTTAAAATGATGAAATTTATTAAGATTAGCTAATATATGATAATTATGTATAGAATTTTTTCCAAAACCAAAACCAGGATCTAGAATTATATTACTTTTTTTTATGCCTGCTTTTTCATAGCGTAGAATATATTCATAAAAATATTTATTAATTTCGCTAATAGTATTTTTATATGTCCATTGATAACATAATCCTTTTGATTGATGCATTATACAAACAGGTAAATCAGTGAAAACAGCAGCTTCTAATGCTCCATGTTCAGATAATGAACGAACATCATTAATGATGTTCACTCCTGCTTTAAAAGATTCATATATCAATTCAGGTTTAGATGTGTTAACTGAAATCCATACGTCAAAATTTTTTTTAATTAATTCAATTGCCGGAATAACACGTTCTAGTTCTTCTTCAACAGATACATTATTAGCACCAGGACGAGTTGATTCTCCGCCTACATCAATAATATCAGCACCTGAATTTACCATGTTTTCAACATGCATTAAAGCCTTTGATAATTTGTTATACTTGCCCCCATCAGAAAATGAATCAGGTGTAATATTTAAAATCCCCATCACATTAATTTTAGATAAGAACAAATAAGAATTTCTGGAAAACAATTTCACAATATCAAATCCTAATGTTCAATTATATTGAAATCCAAAAAAACTATTACGTGAATATTTAACTAATTTATTAAATAGTGCTAATTAATATTGTCAGTTGAGTGGCTTACAGTACCTGATGAATTTTGAATTTTCATATCATTGGTATTTTCCCAACTAACAGGGGGACGTACTTGCCGACGTGCCATTAAGTCATCTATTTGTGATGCATCAATAGTTTCATACTTCATTAAAGCATCTTTCATGGCGTGAAGTATATCCATATTTTCACATAGTATATATTTGGCTCGCTGATAATTATTATCGATCAGTTGTCTAATCTCCTGATCAATAATACGTGCTGTTTCATCAGATATATTTTTTGCTTTTGCTACTGAACGACCTAAAAATACTTCTCCTTCTTCTTCTGCATATAATAAAGGACCTAACTTTTCAGAAAAACCCCATTGTGTAATCATATTTCTAGCTAAATTAGTAGCAATTTTAATATCATTTGAAGCTCCAGTAGAAACATAATCTACACCATATATTATTTCTTCAGCTAATCGACCTCCGTAAAGAGTAGAAATTTGACTTTCTAATTTCTTTTTACTTATACTAATTTGATCGTCTTTAGGAAGGAAAAAAGTTACACCTAAAGCTCGACCACGAGGAATTATAGTAACCTTGTGTACTGGATCATGTTCTGGTATTAAACGGCCAATAACAGCATGACCTGCTTCATGATAAGCAGTTGATTCTTTCTGAGATTCTGTCATTACTAAGGATTTACGTTCTGCTCCCATCATTATTTTATCTTTTGCTTTTTCGAATTCAAACATTGAAACAACTCTTTTATTTAATCTAGCTGCAAATAAAGCAGCTTCATTAACAAGATTAGCTAAATCAGCTCCAGAAAAACCAGGAGTACCACGGGCTATGATCATAGGATCAACGTCTGATGATATTGGTATACGACGCATATGAACTTTCAAAATTTGCTCCCTTCCGCGAACATCAGGTAATCCAACCACAACTTGTCTGTCAAATCTGCCTGGGCGCAGTAATGCAGGATCTAGAACATCAGGGCGATTTGTTGCTGCAATAACTATTATTCCTTCATTACCTTCAAAACCATCCATTTCAACTAACATTTGATTTAATGTTTGTTCACGTTCATCATGTCCTCCACCCAAACCTGCTCCTCTCTGACGACCTACAGCATCAATTTCATCAATAAATATGATACAAGGTGCTGTTTTTTTAGCTTGTTCAAACATATCTCGAACACGAGAAGCTCCTACTCCTACAAACATTTCAACAAAATCCGAACCTGAAATTGAAAAAAAAGGCACTTTTGCTTCACCAGCAATTGCTTTAGCTAATAAAGTTTTACCAGTTCCAGGAGGCCCAACCATTAATATACCTTTAGGAATTTTACCGCCTAGTTTTTGAAAACGATCAGGTTCACGTAAATATTCAACTAATTCACTGACTTCTTCTTTAGCTTCATCACAACCAGCAACATCAGCAAAAGTAGTTTTTACTTGATCTTCCGTCAACATACGTGCTTTACTTTTACCAAATGACATTGCACCTCTACCTCCTCCTTGTATCTGGCGCATAAAAAAAACCCAAATACCAATCAGTATTATCATTGGAAACCAAGATATTAATATAGAAGCTAACATACTTGGTTCTTCAGGAGGTAAACCAGCTACTTTAACATTTTTAGTTAATAAATTATCAAGTAGTTTAGAATCTTTAATAGGGATATAGGTTATATATTTGTGATTATCTTTCTTGATAACAACAATTTCTCGCCCATTTATTTGCACTTTACGGACTTTATCTTGATTAACTTCAGATAAGAAAGTTGAATAATCAATTTTATTACCAGTTAGCTCGTTGGGTCCAAAACTTTGAAATACAGACATCAACAAGATCGCGATGACTAACCAAAGAACTAGGTTTTTCACCATATCACTCAAAGGATTAACCTCATATGACAACAATGTTAATAGATACAGTAGGTTAAGATTTATCCTGATAATCATTACTTAAGAATTGTAACGAGTATTACCTACTCATGCATAAATTTTAATTATACTTTTTAGATTAACTACAATTAAAATTTAGTAATAAAATTTTTATTACTTGTTTGGTTATCTAAATTTCTAAATTTATTTTATTAAATTTAGTAGCTATAGATAGTATTTATACAGAGCTAATTTTATACAGAGCTAATTACTATAACATATTAAATAATCTATTAAATTAATTTAATATAGAAAAATTTTTGTGAATATTAGAAAATAATTAATCAGTTTATATTTCTATTATTAATAATTATTTATTAGCTACCTTAAATAAAATACACAATATTTTTATTATTACATAAAAGATATAGTTTATTTAGTAGATTATTATATCTATATTTTCTTAAAAATTTAAATCAATTTAAATTTTTATTTGTAATATCTCGTATATTTGCATCAGTAAAATAATTTAAATCGAGATGGCGGTAAAACAGGTGTTTTCAATCCCATATATATAAAAATTATATATTAATCTAATTGTTAAATACTACAATACCAAAATTCATAGTATTTGATATATTTTAATAAAAAATAAATAAAAAACCAATGATCTTAAATTAAAGAAAATCATTATTATGTGTTATTCAAAATAATATTAATTAATTAGATTATATATGATATATTAATTCAAAAAGGCTGCACTATCGCAGCCTTTTCTATAATATTATATGTAAATTTTACTTTTGTTTACAGTGTTAATGTTTAAAGGTATTCAACGTTTAAAATTTTATATTTTACATCACCACCTGGGGTTTTTATCATTGCAATATCATTAGATTCTTTGCTAATTAAACCACGAGCCATAGGTGAATTTATAGATATCAAGTTCTTTTTAAAATCAGCTTCATCATCACCTACAATTCTATAGGTAAATTTCTCATCTGTACTAATATTAAGTACACTTACTGTTGAACCAAAAATTACCCGTCCCGTTTTTGGTAATTGAGTAATATCAATTACTTGAGCATTAGAGAGTTTTATTTGAATCTCTTTAATGCGATTTTCACAAAATCCTTGTTCTTCTCGAGCTGCATGATACTCTGCATTTTCTTTCAAATCTCCGTACTCACGTGCTTCAGCTATAGAAGCAATTATGCGTGGACGTTTTACAGTTTTTAGCTCATTTAGTTCTTGTCTTAATTTCTCAACACCTGTTAAAGTCATTGGAATTTGATTCATTTAATAATTTCCTCGTCTTCTTTATTTATCTTAATTATTTCTCCTGATCAGTGATTATTGAAGTAGTCTCAAGATTATTTTCCTCTTCCTGAAATTTATTTAATCAATACAAAATTGTATTTTAAATTAATGCAAACAATATAAGTTAAAATATAAATGTAACAAACATATTAGCTCGTATATATAATTTTTTTAAAATCATTATTTTTAGTGAAAATTATTTCTAAATAGAAAGTACCCACAAAAAATATTTTTATAAATTTACTTTTATTTTTTATATATAAAATATTGCATAAACAAATAAATATTTTACTAATTTAGTGTTCAATTTTAATAAAAACTTCATACTGTAATATTTACTTAATTAAATTATCAAATATTTTTATAAAAATACTTATTGAAGAAAAATAAAATATATTGTCATATGCTAAATATGATTTACATATGATATCTTTTCTCATATAATATATTATATGACTAAGGTTGTTTTATTAAAAGAAAGAATACTAAAAGTTACAATTATATGAACTTTTAATTCCTTAGTTATCTTAATTACAGCAACATAGTAATAAATTATATTACATAACATAATTTATGCTGTTTATCATTTTTTTATTAATAGTAATCTAATTTAGAATGTTTTATATCGCATGCAAAATGATTGAACACACCATGTGATTAATCATACTCGTTGGATAAAATATATTATATATGAGAAAGGAAATAAAGAATAATACTACGTTAAGTTGTTCAAACAAAATAAGATTATGAATCTGATTTTTTATTTAACTCAAGATCGTTTTTTTCCATGCTTGATTTAATAAATATTACTAAATCGCTACATAATTTTGTAATGCCTTTTTGACTAACACTAGAGATTAGATAGTATCTTGACTGCCAATCGATATCTTTTATTATTTTATTAACATTTAACTGTATTCTTTTTTCATGTAGTAAATCTATCTTATTGAATACTAACCATCTAGGTTTATTAAATAATTGTTCATTATAATTTTTAATTTCACTTACTACGATATTTACATCTCTAATTAAATGAATTACATTACTAGAGTGTGCAATATCTACTAAATGTAACAATAATCTGCAACGTTCTAAATGTTTTAAGAATCGTATTCCTAAACCTACTCCTTGTGCAGCACCTTTTATTAAGCCTGGAATATCAGCTACTGTAAATTTTTTATTGTCTATGTTTACTACTCCTAATGTAGGTATTAAGGTAGTAAAGGGATAACTTGCTACTTTTGGTTTTGCACCAGAGATACTGCGAACAAACATAGATTTTCCAGCATTTGGTAAACCAAGCACTCCTACGTCGGCTATCAACATTAATTTAAGATATAAAGTGCGTCTTTCGCCTTTAGTACCTAAAGTTTTTTGATATGGACTACGATTAATTGAAGATTTAAAACGAGTATTACCTAGACCATGCCAACCACCGTTACCTACTTTTAATTTTTGATTATGATGTGTCATATCTTGTAATATTTTTTTAGTATCGTCATCAATAATACGAGTACCTAGTGGAACCTTAATAAAGGTATCTGCACCACGCTTTCCACGACAATTATTACTACCCCCATTTTTACCATTTTGAGCATTAAAAGTTTTTTTGAAATAAAAATCAACCAAGGTATTCAAGTTTTCATCGGCTATTATATAAACATCACCACCATCACCACCATCACCTCCATCTGGTCCTCCTTTTGGTATATATTTTTCACGCCGAAAACTTATACAACCATTTCCACCATTACCAGCAATTATAACAATGGTAGCTTCATCAATAAATCTCATTATCCATTTTACCATAAATGACATTAAGTAGCATGTAATTAAAATTAATATTAATTTATGCTAAATTAAATATACATAATTGATTTTTAAATCTTCAAATTAGTATTATTCATTAATAATACTAACATATTTTCTATTTTTCGGTCCTTTAAGTTCAAATTTAATGCTTCCGTTTGATAAAGCGAACAAAGTATGATCGCGTCCACATCCCACATTATTACCAGCATGAAACTTAGTACCTCTTTGTCTAATAATTATATTGCCTGCCATAACGAATTCACCTCCAAAGCGCTTTAGACCTAATCTTTTGGAGTGAGAATCTCGTCCATTTCGAGAAGAACCACCAGCTTTTTTATGTGCCAACTTTAAAATCCTCTATTATATTAATATCAGTAATTTTCACTTTAGTAAACCACTGACGATGTCCTTGTTGTTTACGATAATGTTTACGACGCTTAAATTTAATAATTTTAATTTTTTTATCGCGACCGTGATTGATTATCTCTCCTTTAACCGTGCTGTTTAAAACAAATGGTGTGCCAATTTTTATTTTTTTATCTTGTGCAATCATTAAAACATCTTTAAATTGAATAGAATCTCCAATTTTAAAATTTAATTTTTCTAATTGAATAACTTGACCTACAATTGCTTTATATTGTTTACCACAACTCTGAAAAACCGCATACATATAAAATTCACCTTTAACTATTGTTTAGTTATAAAGATATCATGAAAAATTGAATTTTACACAAATAATCAAATTAAAACAATATTACAACTTAATAATACTAAAAAAAAGAAAATTAATATTAATATATTGAATATAATTTTGATATATTATATTAATTAATATATTATTCAATCAATTAATAAAATAAAAAATGAATTTAGAACAAATAAATAAACTCATACAAAGAGAGATGAATGATGTTAACCAAATAATTATTAGTAATTTGGATTCTAATGTTTCGCTTATAAACAAACTTGGATTACATATCATTAATAGCGGAGGAAAACGTATACGTCCTATAATTGCAATATTATCTGCTCGTTCTGTTGATTATCAAGGTAAACTTCATATAACTAATGCAGCATTGATAGAATTCATCCATACAGCTACATTGTTACACGATGATGTAGTAGATAAATCTTGTATGCGACGTGGAAAAATTACAGCTAACATAGAATTTGGAAATTCATATAGTGTATTAGTAGGAGACCTGATGTATGCTAAAGCTTTTCAGATAATGGCTAGTATAGGATCAATGAAAATTGTTTCTTTAATATCAAAAGCAATACACATAATAATAGAAGGAGAAGTATTACAATTAATTAATTGTAAAAATTTAAATATTTCAGAAGAGGATTACATGAATGTAATTTATAATAAAACAGCATGTTTGTTTGAAATAGCAGCACAAAGTTCTGCTATTATTTCAAATGCTGATTCAATAAAAGAAAAAGCACTAAAAAAATATGGCATGCATCTAGGTATAGCTTTCCAATTAATTGATGATATTTTAGATTATTGTTCAAATAACAAAAAATTAGGTAAGAATATAGGGAATGATTTAAAAGAAGGTAAAATTACATTACCTTTATTGCATGCTATAAAAAATAGCACTTCTCAACAAAAAAAGATTATCTATGAATCAATAATAGAAGGCAATAATATTCCGTTTATGCAACCAATATATAATATAATGAAACAATATGGCTCATTAGAATGGACTCGCATCCGAGCAGAACAGGAAGCAAAAAAAGCTATATATGCCTTAAATTTTTTACCAAAAAGTCCATGGCGTACTGCTTTAAAAGCTATTGCTAATATTTCAATTAATAGAAATTATTAAAAATATAAATGTTCATTTATAATGAATTTAATTAAAAAATTACTTGCTATCTATCCTTTTTATTACAGCTCCTATGGAAGTTAGTTTGTTTTCTATATTCTCATAACCTCGATCTATATGATAAATATCATCAATTATTGTAGTGCCCTTTGCAACACAACCTGCCAATACTAAACTTACCGCAGATCTTAAGTCAGTAGCTTTTACTTTTGTACCTTGTAAACTATTTACTCCTTGAAAAATAGCATAATTAGATCTTATTGTTATATTAGCTCCCATACGTATCAGTTCTGGAATATACATAAATCTATTCTCAAATATGGTTTCTTTGACAATACTTTTACCTTCTGCTACTACATTTAACAAACTAAATTGAGATTGCATATCAGTAGGAAATCCAGGATAAGGTGCAGTATCAATGTTTAAGGCTTTTGGGCGACCTTGCATTTTAAGACTAATCCAATCCACTCCAATTTTAATATCGGCTCCTGCTTCATAAAGCTTTGATAATATAACATTAAGTAAATTGGGTAATGTATTAAAGCAAGTAACATGACCTCCTGAAACGGCAGCAGCTATAAGAAATGTACCAGTTTCTATTCTATCAGGTAAAATACGATATACTCCTCCTGATAAATTTGTTACTCCTTCAATGGTAATTACATTACTACCTGCACCTTTAATTTTAGCACCTATAGTATTAAGAAAATTTGCTGTATCAACAATTTCAGGCTCTTTAGCAGCATTTTTAATTATTGTTATTCCAGATACTAATGTAGCTGTAATCATAATTGTAATAGTAGCACCAACGCTAATTGATTCCATAGAAATATAGGCGCCTTTTAATTGGTTATCTATTTGAGCTTTTATAGAGTTTTTTTCTAAATTAATTTCAGCACCTAATTTCCTAAGACCTTTAATATGTAAATCAATTGGTCTTTTACCAATAGCACAACCTCCTGGAAGTAAAATTTCTCCACAACCAAATCTTATTAATAAAGGACCTAAAGCCCAAATAGAAGCTCTCATAGTAGTTACTGTGCTAAAAAGAGCTTTATAGTTATTAACTGTACTGGTATCTATATATATAGAAGAACTACGTTTAATTGTTGCACCTAATTTTCTGAGAATTTGTATGGCAGTATCAATATCACTTAAACTTGGTACATTTTGTAGCTCTATCGGTTTTGTAGTTAATAAAGTTGCAAATAAAATAGGTAATGCTGAATTTTTTGCTCCAGAAATAAATATTTCACCATTTAAACATGTAGGCCCTTGTACATAAAATTTTTCCATTAACAATATACCTAAATTAGGTATTATCTATGATAATACTAATGTATTAATAATTAAATATTATTACGTTGTTTATTTTTAGACCATTCTTTAGGGGTATAAGTCTTTATAGAAACAGCATGGATTGTCTTATTTGCTATATATTCAGCTAATGGTTTATAAACTAGTTGTTGTTTTTGGACATAATTCAGTGTACTGAATACTTCACCAATAGCTATTATTTTGAAATAATTATCACTGTCACTAGTTACATAAACCTTTTCTAAAGGTAATGATGTTATTAACAAAGATTGAATATCATTTACTTTCATTTTTTTATTTCACTGTAATTTTAAATTATTTCAAATATTTTTAAGTATTTAAATTGTTTAATATATAAAAATATATCATTTTTAACACTATATAAATAGTGTCCCATATTTATCATAAAATAATAAATAAGCTATTTTATTTATCAGACTTGTTTTTAATAAAAAATTTTTACATTTAGTTAATTCCATATATAGTATAATATTGTTATCAGTTAATAATAATATAAAATTTTATCAACAGCATTTTTCTTGAGTAAAGATTTATAAAGAAATCTCAAATATTATTAATTGATATTGTCTAGATACCCTAAAAATACAATCGAAAATTCTACTTTAAAAAATATAAAATATTCAATAAGCAATTATTGATTAGAAAAATATTTTTATATTTTCACAAAAAATATGTAATCAAGTAATTATTGTAATTAAATTTTTAATATTTAAAATCAATACCATACAAGATAGTGTCTGATGTTATATCAAGTATCTACCAGTAATGAAAATATCTTAAAATTTAATTGATTAAGTTATAAATATTAATGATTAATGATCTATAATTGGGAGCACTATGTTTTCTACTTTTTATTTAAATTAGCTTATATTACTATATAAAAGTTATATTTTTAATATTTTGCAATTATAACAAATACATATAGCAATATAATGTATCTTAATTTTAAGATTATAAGCTCAAATTAAATTGATTTAATCCTTATGTTATTCTTAATAAAATATAAATTGTATATTTATAATAAATATAATGTGAATTATCTTAATATAAATAAACAATAGATAATATATATAGTTATATATAAAACAAACGAATTGTTTATCATTTTAAATGATTTGTAATATGTCAATATTAATCGCAAAAGATCTAGTTAAAATATATGAAGGTAGAAATATAGTAGACAATATAAGTTTACATGTAAAATCTAGAGAGGTAGTTGGTTTATTAGGTCCTAAAAATTCGGGTAAGACCACTGTGTGTTATATGTTGATAGGTACAGTACCAATTAGTAAAGGAAAAATAATTTTAAATAAAAATGATATAAATATGTTATCTTTATACAATCGCAATCAATTAGGTGTCGGATATCTTCCTAAAGAACCTTCCATATTTCGTAACTTAAATGTTTATAATAATATTTTTTCTATATTGCAAATTAGAAATGATATACAAGAAGGAAAACATCATATTTATGCTAATAACTTAATAAAAGAATTACATATAGAGCATTTAATTAGTAATATGGGAAAAGAATTATTTGGTATTAATAGAAAAATAGTAGAAATTGCTCGTACATTAGCTGCAAACCCTAAGTTTATTATAATTGACAACCATTTGCAGATATTGATAAAACTGCAATAAAAAACCTAGAAGAAATTATTAATCATTTAACCGAAATAGAAATAGGCGTATTAATTACTTCCCAAAACTGTATTGCAACATTGAAAATTTGTAAACGTGCTTATATATTAATTGAAGGAAAAATTATGATGCATTTTAATTAATTAAAATATTATTTAATATACCTATTTTGGTTACTAATATTAAAACTAGTAACCCTAATACTACTGTGATTTATTAATTTTATTTATCGATAACAGATAATGAGGTTTACATTTTTATAACATATATATGATAAACAACCATTTAATGGTATCAAATTTAAAATTAATAATACATTATTTTATAATACGCAAATAAGGATGTTTTTTGTTTGGATTTTTTTTGGCATGATCTTCATCGTTATTTTTGGTTTCCTTATTAAATCTCTCTTCAATATTTTGGGTGTTTTCTATTAATGACATTTTGATTTTCTTGTGAACGTTCAAATTATTTTGAGATAACAGTTCATTATTAGACTCAAATATAGTGCCTATACCATTTTCATTAGCATATATTGCTAAAACTGCTTCTATAGGAATATTGATGTGATGTATAATTCCATTAAAGCGCGCATTAAACGAAATATTATTATTACCTAAATCTAAATTTTTTATAGCATTTGGTTCAATATTTAATATAATTTGTCCATCAGAAGTATATGTAAGTGGTACTTCAACTTCTGGCAAGCTAGTATCTACCAATATATAAGGTGTCAATTGATTATCTACTAACCAAGCATAAAAAGCACGTAATAAATAAGGACGAACAGTAGTCATTTTTATATTTTCCATACTAACCCCTAATTTGTGAACACATTTCACGTTCAACTTCAGTTAATGAAGCAAGAAAAGAATCCCGGCTAAAAATACGTTTCATATATTCCTTCAGATCATTACAATACATATCGTTCATATTAATACCTAGTAAAGGTAAACGCCATAGTAATGGAGCTAAATAGCAATCCACCAAACTAAACTCTTCACTCATAAAAAATGGAGTATGACTAAATAAAGGAGAAATTTCCAATATTTCTTTGCGTAATTTACTAGAAGCTATTGCAGATTCATTACCTACATTGTTTTCTATAATATTCATCATACTATACCAATCACAATTAATTCTATGCATCATTAAACGACTTTCCCCCCTTGCTATTGGATAAACTGGCATTAATGGAGGATGAGGAAATCTTTCATCTAAGTACTCCATTATTATACGTGATTCATATAAAATTAATTCACGATCTACAAGGGTAGGAACTGTTCCATAAGGATTGATTTTAATTAGATCTTTAGGTGGATTATCCATTCTAATCTGCTCAATTTCTACATTTATACTTTTTTCGGCTAAAACAATACGTACTTGATGACTAAAAACGTCAGCAGGACCAGAAAATAACGTCATTACAGAACGTTTATTAGCAGCTACTGCCATTAAAACCTCCATTTATTATTTTAAATAGGTCTTTCATAAAAATATAAAATTTCTAAGCACATCAAAAACAAAAAAACCTGCTTAGCAGGTTTTTTTGTTGATGATCCTCATCGTTTTGAAAATTGTGGACTGCGTCTTGCTTTACGTAAACCTACTTTCTTACGTTCAACTTGGCGCGCATCACGAGTAAGGAGACCAGCTTTACGAAGTTCACCGTGTAGCATGTCATCATATTTTATTAAAGCACGAGTAATACCATGACGAATTGCTCCAGCTTGACCAGATACTCCTCCACCTTTGACTGTAATATATAGATCTAATTTATCAGTTAAATTAACTAGATCCAAAGGTTGTAAAACAACCATACAAGAATTTCTTCTGCCAAAATATTCTTCTAAGGATCGTTTATTTATAGAAATTTTACCACTACCAGGTTTAATAAATACTCGAGCGGATGAACTCTTTCGACGACCAGTACCATAATTATAGCCCTGAACTTCAGCCATTACTTTTCTCTATTTTAAATATCAAAAATTATTTTATGTTTTAAATATTAAGGAATTGCAATTTTTGTGATATATAGTTATGCTTATCATTACTTGAATAAACTTTCAATTTACGATACATAGCATTTCCTATCTTATTTTTCGGAAGCATTCCCTTAACTGCGATCTTAATTATACGATTAGGAGAACGAATAATCATTTCTTTAAAAGTGGATTTTTTAATACCACCAGGATAACCACTATGGTGGTAATAAATTTTATTAGAACGCTTATTACCAGTTGTTATTATTTTATCAGCGTTTAAAACAATAATGTAATCACCTGTATCAACGTGAGGAGTATATTCCACTTTATGTTTACCTATTAGGCGACGCGCTATTTCACTTGCTAAACGACCTAAAATCTTACCAGAAGCGTCAACAAAATAACTACCATGTTTAATGGTTTCTTTTTTAGCTGTAAAAGTTTTCATTAAAATTTACCTAAAATATAGATTTGATATGGATAAAACTCTAATTATTTTAAGCAAAATATTATATTTTAATTTTCTGCTAATAATTAAACCATTTAGAATATCAGATATATAATAAAAATATTATAATAAGCCTATTATAAAGAATTAATTTATAAAAATCGAATTTTATTTTTCATATGTAATAAAATATTAATTAGGTGATTGAAAATAATTTTCGCTTTGCATTTCTTCTAAACGTGATAAGCAACGTTTATATTCGAATTTTAGATGTGTACCCTGATAGATATTCAACTTATCCGTTTCTGCAGAAACTATTAATTTAATATTATTAACATATAACTCGTCTATTAATAATAAAAACCTTTTTGCTTCATTCTCGTTATGATATTTCATAATAGGAATATTATGTATTAATATACTGTGAAAAATACGCGATAATTTCATATAATCATGGTGGCTACGTCCATCACCACAAATTGATTGAAAATCAATTGATAGTACACCATTACTATTACCAAGTACTACTATATCACGATAATTAATTCGTATCATAGAATTTTTAAGTTTATTACCTGATAAAATATTGAACATTTTTTCCATATAATTACATGATTTTTCGTTAAGTGGACATTTCCATAAACAAATAGATTTGATATGGCGAGTTCTATAATCAATTCCGGAATTCATGTTAATTATCTTAAAATATTTTTGAATGTTTTCAATGGTGATTAACCAAATACTGTTTTCTAAACATTTAAGATTTAATTTTTCGATATTTATATTAGAAGTTATTATTAAAATAACTTCTCTTTTCAATAGTTCTTGAATTAAAGTATTAATTATAATAGCATCGCTATTGTCAGATATATAAAATTCATCGATAAATAAAATATCTATTTTAAATTTTAATTGATGAGCAATTATTAATAATGGATTATTATGACCTTGCAACACCTTCATTTTTTCACGAACGTATAATATAAACCTACAAAAATGAAAATGTATTTTGCGATTACTAGAAATAGAGCTAAAAAATAAAGATGCTATCCAAGTTTTTCCACACCCTGGTTCACCCCATAAATATACACCTCGTGTTGTTAGCTTTATTTCTTCTCTGTTTTTTTTAGTCAATCGTATTAAAATTTTTAAAAATTTTTTGAAATTAAAATATTTAACTCTCTGATTATCAAATAAAGTTTTATAAAATCTATTTAAGATAGTTATAGTTTTATACTGTACTTCATCGAATTTAAATTGATTTAACAATATTGCTTTTTTATATAAAAGAATTAAAGATAAATTTTTCATGGTTTCTCTAAATCATTGAAATATTTATTTATAGATACTAATCATTAAAAAATAATATTATTACAGTAATTATACAAATGCACTTTAGTTATCAATTGGTGTATTTACGTCAACAAATTTAGATTTTTTAATTAACAAAATTAATATGTTATCATGGTAACTTATATATAGTTGCTTATTTTAATAATTAATATATCAATTATTTTATAATAAAATTTTAAAAAATAATTATTTTTAGGAAACGGTAAATGATTAAATAATAAAATTATTAGGTACAAAAAATACAATAAATCAATCATTCAATTGACTGATTGCTAAATACAAAAAAAACAAAAATATTTTAACAAAATAAATGTTTGAAAGGTTCATATAATATGTTAAGTAATAACAATATCAATTAATTACTTATTTATATATATAATTTAATTATACATTTAATTACATAAACATTACATTAAAATATTAAATTTTATCTTACACCTTACTATAAAAGCGAGAGAGCGTTGTAGAAATGAAAAAAAAAATGAGATTGTTTCATTTACTATTTTTAAGTATCTGGCTTAACTTTATTGTCTTTCTAAATGTAGCGGTATCTTCACCAATAAAAATTAGAGACAATATAACTCCTAGTCTAGCACCGATATTAGAAAAAGTATTACCAGCAGTGGTAACTGTATATATTGAAGGGGATATAGAAGATTCACAAGAAATGGATTTTTATCAGAGGTTTCATGGCTTCATTAGACAAAACCCATTTGATAGCCACGATCTATTTAATAATCCAGACCCATTTGATCATCTAGACCAATTTGGTCATCCAGACCCATTTGATCATCTAGACCAATTTGGTCATCCAGACCCATTTGGTCATCTAGACCCATTTGGTCATCCAGACCCATTTGGTCATCTAGACCCATTTGGTCATCCAGACCCATTTAGTCATCTAGACACATTTGGTAGACAAGATTCATTTGATATTGATGATATACCTAAAAAATTTAAAGGATTAGGATCTGGTATAATCATAAATGCAAATAAGGGTTATATATTAACTAATTATCATGTGATAAATGGAGCAAAAAACATTTACGTTAGATTAACAGATCATAGTGAATATGATGCTACCTTAATTGGATATGATCAAAATTCTGATATTGCTTTAATTAAAATTGATGGTGCAAAAAAACTTACCCAAGTAAAAATATCAAATTCTAATATCCAAGTAGGAGATTTTGTAATAGCTATTGGTAATCCTTTTGGTTTAGGTCAAACTGCAACCTCTGGAATTATTTCAGCAGTAGGTCGAAGCGGTTTCAATGTAGAAGGAATAGAAAGTTTTATTCAGACAGATGCTTCTATTAATAAAGGTAGTTCCGGAGGGGCATTAATAAATTTAAATGGTGAATTAATTGGTATCAACACAGCAATATTATCATCAAACGGTAGTAATATGGGTATTGGTTTTGCAATACCTAGTGATATAGCAATAAATTTTGCACAACAGTTAATAAAATATGGCAAAATAAACAGAAGTATGCTAGGTGTTAAAGGTACTGAAATTACTATTGATATGGCAAAAACATTAAATTTACATGATCACCATGGTGTATTTATCACAGAAGTAATGCCTGATTCAGCTGCACAAAAAGCAGGTATTAAATCAGGTGATATAATTACGTTAATTAATCAAAAACCTATAAACAATTTTAATGAATTACATGTTAAAATTGGCCTGTTAGCACCAGGAGAAAATATAAAACTTGTTGTAATAAGAAATGGAAAAATATTATCTCTGAATGTTAATCTTAAAAAGAATGCACTAAAAACTCTTTGCAAAAAAAGTATATTTACAATATTACCTGGAGCTGCCCTTAAAAATGGTCGAACAAAAAGTGGTCAAAAAGGTATTATTGTCACAGATGTTGAAGAAAACACAACAGCAGATAAATTAGGATTAAGAAAAAATGATGTAATTATAAGTATTAACCGTAAGCGTACAAATATTATTGATGATATGGCGAAAATACTCAAAAGCAATCCATCTATGTTAGCCATTAATATAATAAGAGACAATGAAAATATCTATTTATTATTGAGGTAAAGATTGATAAATTAGCGGATACATTTTTATTTTATATGGTATCCGCTTTAATATAAATTAAATCCAAGACACAATATTATCGATGTATATAAATTATAGTTTATCTTTTTTTTAGAATTAATTAGAAAATATAAACAATCAACAACGATATATAGGAAAGATGATTACTCCATTTATTGATTTCGCATTAAATGCGAATAGAATTATTTATTCTATCTATACCCGTTGCTACTTTTGAACATTTAGGCATACTTTTTTCTGCGCTTCTATCAGATTATCATCGATCAGATTTATTTGTAAATCATTTTATACGCATTTGGTTGTCTATTTTAAAATTTCTAATACGTTTTTTAAAATCAGTTGACCCAACACACCCATTTTCAATTCCTTTATAGTATATTTCGAATCGTTCTGCTATACGATAATCTTTTCTATTGATTTCTGATAATATTGATTGATTAGCTAGAATATGATAAATAAAACAGGGCCTATTTTTACCAATATTAGGCTCAATACTACTCATAAACATTAACATCAATATTTTATTAACATCTTTTTCAATGATTATTAAATTACCGTTATCTAATTTATAGCAATTTTATAAAATTCTGTTAAATCAGCATCAAGCGGATCTAAATCAAAATATTGAAGAAAAATATTTTGATAAGAAATAAAATCTGCACTATCAAAACCTAAAATAAATTGTAATAAGTCATTTATTCTACCCATCAAAAAAACATATTACATTTAGTACGAATACTATTCTAAGATATTAAATTCTGTATTATGATAACATCCAATTTATTTCTTGCGAAAACTATGTTCTATTTGATAAATAGGACACTACCTGATGCTAGTTATGATATTCGGGACTAGTTGTTAACCAAAAATTACTTTTTTTAAATTATAATTAATTAATTTAGTTTCAAAAGGTACAATATAACCATCGATGGTTGTTCTTCCACTTGTTATAGGTGTTTCAACTTCTAATATACCATTTTTAGAAAAAAATTTTAATATTTAGAATAATATTAGCTTTTTTAATAAATATCTCTGTTGATATACTAGGTTGCTAAGTTAATTGTTCAGTCATATGTAGTGTTTCTTCATAAAAACAGAACTAATTAAATTACCTTGAGTTTTTGACCATTAAAATAATGGTGATAAAATTTGGTTTTAAATACAAACATTTTCAATAAAAAACAACTGTATTATTAGTATTTATTATAACTAATAACTTATACATATTATAAATAAATATATTGATAATAATATTGAAATAAGAGATGAATCTGAATTATTAAATATCAATCACTTAATACGAGAAACATATTCTCCGGAACGTGTGTCAACTTTAATAGTTTCTCCTGTTTTTAAAAACAATGGTACTTTAATAACGGCACCTGTAGATAAAATAGCCAATTTACTACTAGTGCCAACGGTATCTCCTTTTAAACCTGGATCAGTTCTAATAATTTTTACTTCTATAAATTTAGGAACTTGAATATTAATAGGTGTTTCATTCCACAACGTGATAATATATTCAACATTTTCCTGCATCCATTTAGTAGACTCACCTATAGTTTTTTTATGAACTTGTAAATGTTCAAAATTTTCAGGATACATAAAATAATAAAATTCATTATCATTATATAAGTATATTAGTTTAGTATCCATGATATCTGCAGATTGCAAAGAATCTGTAGATTTAAATGTCTTTTCGATTCTAGTACCTGTTAGCAATCGCCGCATTTTAACACGCACAAACGCCTGTCCTTTCCCTGGTTTAACAAATTCACTAGATTCTATAGCATATGGTTCATTATCAAAAATAATTTTCAAACCATTACGAAAATTATTACTAAAATAAGTTATCATGTTGGTTCCATATAAATTGATAATGGAAAACATTAAAAGTGGTAAATATTACAAAGATAAATCAATCTTATAAAAAAAGCAAACTGGTTGAAATAGCTTACTAATATTACAACTGAACTAAAAAATTATTCAAAATATTAGAATTAGATCATCTAATGTATACTCAATAAATATGTTGATTTTAATAATCAGTTGTTAATAGGACCAGAAAAAATACTAGTATAAATACACTACTTTTACAAGTTTTAATTGACCAATAAAGAATTACTTGAAATTTCTGATTACAGTGAAGTTCTTTTAAAAGAACAATATAACAAAATACCTTATAAGCATAAAATAGAATTATCTTGTTATTAACAAGTGGTTGCGTTATTCATTGCAGATACTGTTATAAACGTTATTTTCCTTATAAAAATCAAGGGAATAAAATTAATTGGAAAAAGCAATTAGATTATATTCATTTTAATAATGAAATAAATTAAATTGTTTTTCGTGAGGGATCCTTTAATTGATAAAGATCATAAATCAAAATGGATTATTAATAAAGTAGAAAATGTACCATATCTACAAAAATTAAGAATCCACATTTGTTTTTCGATAGTGATTCCATCACGTATAACTAGTCAATTATGCCAAATATTACATTAAGCAAGACTAAAAATAATATTAGTTACACATATTAACCATTCCCAAGAAATAAACGAAGAAGTATTCGATTCAATATCTAAACTAAAGAGAATAGGAATTGCCTTACTATATATCTTAGATTAAGATACAAGGAGCAGCACATGTTTACGTGAAGAAAAATAAAATTGTTTTACTTGCCTGGTTATATAGTACTATATCTTAATCAACAAGATAACTAAAATATCAAAATAAAAAACTAACTACTGTTAAATATTAAATAAAAATGTGAAACAAATTCCCTCTAATCAACTATTATTGATCAGAGGGGTAATAAAACCTAAATTTATTTAAATAGCAATAATAGATAGTAAAAAACAATTACATCATACCACCCATGCCACCCATACCACCCATACCAGGAGCACTACCAGCACCACCACTTAAGTCAGGAGAGTTGCTTTTTGGCAAATCAGTAACCATACATTCAGTAGTAATCATTAAACCAGCAACGGATGCTGCGTATTGAAGAGCAGACCTAGTTACTTTAGTTGGATCTAATATGCCGAAATCAATCATATTTCCATATTCTTCAGTTTGTGCATTATAGCCGTAATTACCATTACCAGCTTTAACATTATTTGTAACTACAGAGGGTTCTTCACCAGCGTTAGCAACTATTTGACGCAATGGCGCTTCCATTGCACGTAATGCAACTTTAATGCCAACATTTTGGTCTTCATTTTGACCTGTTAAATCAACCAATTGTACAGCAACACGTACTAAAGCTACACCACCTCCCGAAACAACACCTTCTTCAACTGCTGCTCGAGTTGCATGCAATGCATCCTCAACACGAGCTTTTTTCTCTTTCATTTCTACTTCAGTTGCTGCACCAACTTTTAAAACAGCAACTCCACCTGCTAATTTTGCGACTCTTTCTTGTAATTTTTCTTTATCGTAGTCAGATGTAGCTTCTTCTATTTGTTGGCGAATTTGAGATACACGTCCTTGAATTTCTTTTTCTTTTCCCATACCATCGATGATAGTAGTGGTGTCTTTATTAATAACAACACGCTTAGCTTGACCCAGGTCTTCCAAAACGGTTTTTTCAAGTTCTAAACCTATTTCTTCTGATATAACTGTACCACCAGTTAAAATAGCAATATCTTGCAACATTGCTTTGCGACGATCACCAAAACCTGGAGCTTTAACTGCAGCTACTTTAACAATACCGCGCATAGTGTTGACAACTAAAGTAGCTAATGCTTCGCCTTCTACATCTTCTGCAATAATTAATAATGATTTCCCAGATTTTGCAACAGATTCTAGTATAGGCAACATTTCACGAATGTTGGAAATTTTTTTATCTGCTAGTAAAATAAAAGGATTTTCTAGTTCAACAGCGCCAGTTTCCGCTTTATTTATAAAATAAGGAGATAAATATCCTCGATCAAATTGCATACCTTCAACTACATCTAGTTCATCCTGTAATCCATTTCCTTCTTCTACTGTAATAACACCTTCCTTACCAACTTTTTCCATTGCTTGAGCTATCAAAGTACCTACACTTTCATCTGAGTTAGCAGATATGGTACCAACTTGTGCTATAGCTTTAGGATCAGAGCAAGGGACAGAAAGTTCTTTTAATTTTTCAACTGCTGCAATTACTGCTCTATCAATCCCACGTTTTAGATCCATAGGATTCATACCTGCTGCTACAGCTTTCAAACCTTCGTTCACAATAGATTGTGCTAGAACTGTAGCGGTTGTAGTACCATCTCCAGCTGCATCATTTGCCTTAGAAGCTACTTCTTTTACCATCTGAGCACCCATATTTTCGAATTTGTCTTCTAATTCTATCTCACGGGCAACAGAAACTCCATCTTTAGTAATAGCTGGAGCACCAAAAGATTTATCTAAGATTACGTTTCTACCTTTTGGACCTAAAGTTACTTTCACTGCATCTGCCAGTACATTTACGCCACGCAGCATTTTTACACGTGCGTCATTACTGAATTTTACGTCTTTAGCTGCCATTTCAAATATTCCTCAAACTTCGTTTTATTCAGTGAACTATGCATAAAATTTTCAAGCTTAATTGTTAACAATTTTCGACTATTGCTAAAATATCACTCTCATTGATGATCAATACTTCTTCTTCATTAATTTTTTCAGTTTTAGCACCATAACTTTCATTGAATATTACTACATTACCAACCTTTACGTCCAAAGGTTTTACTTGACCATTTTCAAGAATACGACCCTTGCCAACAGCTAGTATTTTTCCACGAGTGGATTTAGATGCTGCTGAACCAGTTAGCATGATACCACCGGACGATTTGGCTTCGACTTCTTCACGCTTGACGATAACGCGATCGTGCAATGGACGAATTTTCATTTGATAGTTCTCCTTCAAGTAAGAAATCCAATCATTTTATTTTGTTTGGTGAATACCGACCAAATGGCTTTTAGCCTTGCTGGTTAAATAAATAGGGACATGAATTAATCCTTTCAAGGGGTAATAACAATAAAATTTTACAAAAACAATACAACTTATTGTTTTATATAAATAGTTTAATATTAAAGTTTACTTTATACAAATTTATGATAACCAAAACTCATAATATCTAAAATAGAGCTTATTTTATTTTAACATAAAGTATTTTTTTTGTTTCTCTATTAATCAGTCATATTTATTGTGTTTCCTTTCAAATTCCCCATCTATAGTAAATTTATTATTAAAGTTAATCCAAACAATCAAGTTTTTTATAATTCTTAAAGTCATATAGTTTTGTATTGGCGGTATTAATAATAATAAACCACATAAGTCAGTAAAAAATCCCGGTAATAATAACAAAAAACCGCTGATTATCAAAGAAATAATTTTAATTATCTCTTTTGTTGGCATTTCATTATATATTAATTTTTTTTTAATTAATATGAAATTTTTTATACTTTGATTTTTAACAATTAATAAACCAATATACGAAGTCAATAATACCAATAATAAAGTAAAAGGAATACCAAATATGTTAGCAACATAGACAAATAAAGAAATTTCTATCCATGATAGTATAAAAAATATAATTAACAAGAGCCAACCCACTAAATTCTCCCAAATATTACATATTCTTATGTTATCAAAAATTTTTTGTTATTAGATACTAAATATAATGGATAAATATTAATATATTAAAGTTGTAATATAGATCTGATTTTTTATAATTAATATAAAATAAATATTAAATAAATTACAACTATGTATATAATATTACCTTTGTGTTTAATATTTAAATATTACCTAACAGTTTAAGTGTAGTTTATCAATTTTAAATATGTAACTGTATTAGGTTTTTACAATATCAAACAATTTTTATCATTTGTAATACTTACATAATGGAAATATATAATGAGTATTATTATCATTGTCTGTACATTACCACAACAAAATTCTAAAGATATTGCCGAAAAATTATTACAAACTAAATTAACACCTTGTATTACTATAATTCCAGAAGTAGTTTCATATTACATGTGGAAAAATAAAATCAAACGAGATAAAGAAGTTCAGCTTTTAATTAAATCTGATAATGAGCATCAGAAAGCATTAGTAACTTTACTTAAAAAAATTCACCCTTATGAAATTCCAGAAATTTTATCAATACCAGTTAATTATGCAGATAGTGAATATCATTTTTGGTTAAAAGAATCTTTTACTTGATTAATTTAATCAAAAATTAAAATTTACTAGTAAAAAATCTAAAAATAGAAGTTGACTAATATTTATCTTTCAGGTCTAATATCTCTGTATTGCCCAGATAGCTCAGTAGGTAGAGCAGGGGACTGAAAATCCCTGTGTCGGTGGTTCAATTCCGCCTCTGGGCACACTTTTTTACTATTATTAGCCATTTATAGATTAATAATAATTATTAAGTTATTAATATAGTCTTAATGTCTCAAAGTGTTTTAGAATTTTAAATAATTGGTAAGCTCAAATACTGAATTGTCTATTTATATTCTACAGTTAGAAT
Organism: Candidatus Pantoea edessiphila; assembly: GCF_002933335.1. GTDB lineage: Bacteria > Pseudomonadota > Gammaproteobacteria > Enterobacterales > Enterobacteriaceae > Pantoea_C. The sequence continues at coordinate 139,338 of NZ_PDKS01000002.1, forward strand.
ATATTATAACAAACCAGAATCGAGCTGTACCTTGATATATCTATATACTAATCGTAGTAAAAAGTATCCAATTTTATTTTGTAATTCATGATTATTGCTTTTAGCTTTAAATTAGAATTTAATTAATACTCCTAAGTAGGGACTTTTAGCCAGGTATTCATTAGCTGCATACGATTTAGATGGAGAATTATTATTTAATCTGACATATCTATAACCTAAATCTAAACTAAAAATAGAATCAGGTGTATATATTATTCCACTACTGATTTCATGGTAAGTATTAGGATATTTTGAAGAAAAACATTCTGCTGCATAATGATATTGACTATAAATACTCCAATGAGAATTAAAACGATAGCGTGTTTTAGCACCTATTCCTAAAGATAATGAAGTTCCGTCTGTTGCTTCTTCATATCTGGTAAAAACACTTTTTACTGATGGAGATAGTTGAAGTGATTTTATATCTATATTATAACCAAGCCCAACATCTAGAGTATTACCTTTTACCTCATTGGATAGTAAGTTGCTTTTTAGAAATACTCCTCCAGTGTTAGAACCAATTCCTAGAGATAATAATGAATTATCCAGACCTGAAGTAATACTACCCTCATTTGAATTTGCAATTTGAGCAAAACAACTTAACAAAATTAATGTACTTCCAGTAATAAACTTCTTTAACATCATTTTACTCCTTGAAATAACAATTGATTTAATGATAAAACTAACATCTTAGAGTAAAGATAAAATTTATAAATATTTATATATCAATATAAAATAACCATTTTTATCTATAAAGTTTTAGTTAAATAGAAAAATTAATTTATATTGATTTTTCTATAAAAGAAATTTTTCTTACTAGAAGTACTGTATTTGTATTGCTAATATAATATACAACCATATTGGATGATTTATTATTAATTAATATGTTTTATCGAAATTAAAACATAATAAACTCAGTTCTTCTCTTTTTACTTGAATAAGTATAACAAGGTAAAAAATATATATCCGATCTTTATAAATAAATTATACTTTGCATATTGATAAATATTGTGATGGTTATAATAGATGAAATCTATCAAAATATTTATTATTAATCAATATATTAAATTTATCAATATTTTTATATATACAACCTATAAACTTAGATAACAAATGTATTATTAAAATGGTATATCATCATCAAAATTTATTGTTGGTTCGTTTGTTTTAGGATCCAACGGATTTTTTTGAGAATAATTTTCATTGTCTATATTATTAACTTGTTGAGATTGATTCCAATTATTATTATTTTGAGTATTTCCTGAAATAATAGTATTATTATTTTGACGACTACCCAGCATTTGCATAGTTCCTCCTATATTTACAATGACTTCTGTTGTATATCTTTCTTGACCATTTTGATCTTGCCATTTTCTAGTACGCAATTGACCCTCTATATATATTTGTGAACCTTTTCGCAAATACTCACTAGCTACTTCTGCTAATTTTCCAAAAATGACCACACGATGCCATTCAGTTATTTCTTTATTTTCCCCTGTATTTTTATCTCGCCAACTTTCTGAAGTAGCTAATGTAATATTAGTTACAGCATTCCCATTAGGCATATAGCGTACTTCTGGGTCTTGCCCTAAATTACCTATCAAAATCACTTTATTAATACCTCTAGCCATATTTTTACCTCTTATTTTTCTTGTTTTTAATGTTCATTATTATATGTAAAACTAATATAGTTGTTTTAAAATTTATATTTTATATTAAATGGTTATTTTAATATAAAAAAATCAAATATCAAGGAAAGACTGGTGAGGAATATGTACAATAACATTAATAATAATGAGATATTTTATCATTTATAATATAATAGCTTATATTTAATAATACATTTACAAAATCAAAATAATTGTTTTATAATAAATATTATATAAAATTCATATTGGGAATATTAATGATGTGTTTATTAAATTAGTATAAATTTTATATCATCATAATTTATGATGAATAAAACAAACATAATAGCTAAAAAATATAGCAATATAATCTGTAGGATATATAAATCATCAGTAATAATATTTTAAATATGATATAATTCAAATATTTTATAAATTATATTGATATATCCTATAATAAAAATTATACATCTAATAATATATAAATTAGAAATATTTAATAATTAAAAAGCATAAATATGCTATGATTTCACCATATATGCTACATTTCTAATGTTTCTACATTAAAACATATGTAATAATTGCTAGTAAATTATAATTACTTAAACTATATAAATTAGTCAATAACTTTATTTTAATTAACCCATATAATATTATTTTAATATCAATTCGTTTTAAAATAAAAACATCAAAATTTAATTATCGTAGTAATTTCCTGCGTAATTATCGAAACGTGACCACTTACCATTAAATGTTAAATATATAGTACCAATGGGACCATTACGTTGTTTACCTAAAATTATTTCTGCTATACCTTTCAAATCACTATTTTCATGATATATTTCATCACGATAAATGAACATAATTAAATCAGCATCTTGTTCTATTGAACCTGATTCACGCAAATCAGAGTTCATTGGGCGTTTGTTTGAACGTTGTTCTAGTGATCGATTTAATTGCGATAGTGCAATAATAGGAACATTTAACTCCTTGGCAAGAGATTTTAATGAACGAGAAATTTCAGCTATTTCTAAATTACGGTTATCTGAAAAGGATGGTATACGCATTAGTTGTAAGTAGTCTACCATAATTACATTTAATCCATTGTTTTCTCGGTAAATACGACGAGCTCGTGCTCTAATTTCAGTAGGCGTTAAACTAGAAGAATCATCTATATAAATGTTTTTCTTTTTTAATAAAATATTTATTGTACTAGAAATTCTGCTCCAATCTTCATTATCCAGTTGTCCTGTTCTAATGCGAGTTTGATCGACACGCGATAAAGATGCTAACATACGCACTATTATTTGTTCACTAGGCATTTCTAAACTAAAAATCAATACTGGTTTATCATATATCATCGCAATATTCTCACAGATGTTCATAGCAAATGTAGTTTTGCCCATAGAAGGACGTGCTGCAATAATGACGAGATCAGAAGATTGTAACCCTGCTGTTTTTTTGTTCAAATCTTGATATCCAGTATTTATTCCAGTAATGCCATCTTGAGGTTTCCGAATTAAAGATTCAATACGTGAAATAGTAGTTTCAAGAATTTGGCTTATATTTTTAGGGCCATTATTTTGATTATAACGATTTTCTGCAATTTTAAAAACCTTTGACTCTACATAGTCTAATAGTTCTTCACTACTTCTACCTTGAGGATTATAACCTACACTAGCGATTTTGTTGGCAACTGATATAATTTCACGTAATACTGCTCGTTCACGAACAATATCTGCATAGGCCGTAATATTTGCAACACTTGGTATATTTTTAGATAATTCCGCTAAATATGCAAAACCACCGACTATTTCAAGCTTACCGTTGATTTCTAACGATTCTGATAAGGTGATCAAATCAATAGGTTTTTTGTTTTCTAATAAAAATTGCATTTCTAAAAAAATAATCTTATGAGCAAAATTGAAAAAATCATCAGCAATAATATAATCAATTATGCTAAACCAGCACTCATTATCTAGCATTAATCCTCCTAAAATAGATTGCTCTGCCTCTATAGAATGTGGAGGAACTTTTATATCTTTTAATCGATGATCCTGATTTTTATTAATATTATTGGTAATTTTTTTTCCTAACATAATAAGTATATTACCTATTGTTTTTAAGGGAAAAGATAGAAATTTCCTTTTAGTTAATAATAATACTTTACCTTTCAACTGAAATAATTACAGATATGTAATAAATGCTAAGCCGATTTTAATCGATTGAAAAAAATTTGAAAAACTTTTCGTTGCGATGGGTGGATTTTAAATACAAATTATAAAAAATAATATTTTTGAATTTAACTTAAGTATACTAATAATTCTAATATATTTATAAATATAATTTTTTAATAATAAATATTTGCCTGAGATATTTTATATTATTATGAGTTTATAACTATCAGAAAATTTAATGTTGCAAAGTAATAATCAATGATTAACTAATTTTATTTGAAACTTAACATTTTTAGCGCGTTTTCAATTACCCAGATGCTAGCATTAGATTTATGCATATTACTGCTGTGACGCCAATGACCTGAACCTGGAAAATCTTTAAATATACCTAACATATGTTGTATTATTTTACTAATGCAAATATTTTTTCCTACTTCTTTCTCAATGTAGGGATAAATGTTTTTGATTAATGATATAGGATCTCTTGGAATTGTTTTTCTTTTAAAACCAAATATTTTATAGTCAACTTCAGATAAAATCAAAAGGTTTTTATAAATCTCACGTCCAAATCATCATACCATCAAGATATTGCAGATGTATTTGAGCTTCTAATGTCTCTACACCCCCATTAATTACTATCTTATAATAAGGAAAATCTCTTTTAATACGATATACATGAGAATAGTTTAAAGGAGGAATTCTAAGATTTTTACTTGCATTATACTTTGAGAGTAATGCTTTTCTAGCATGTAAAATGAAAACTTTACAATTACTAGATTCTGATATAATACCTATAAAATTCCTTAAAAAAATCATAATTATCTTGTTCATTTATACCAATGCGTATTTTTACTGTCACTGGAATACTTACTATATCATTTATAGCTTTTATATTGTCAGCAACTAAATTTGCATTAGTAATTAGACTTGCACCAAAATAGCCATGTTGTGCTTTATATGACGAACAACCAATATTAAGATTAATTTCATTATAACCATAATTATTCTGCTTATTTAGAATAACAAGCTAATTTTGCTGAATTATGACCACTTAATTGAATAGCAACAAACCTTCATCATCATAATTATGCTCCATATAATAAAATTTGCTATTTATAATTTTGTTTACATTAATCATCTCTGTATATAAGATTGAACAATTACTTAATTGTCGGTGAAAATAGCGACAGTGCATATCGGTTCAACCTAGCATAGGTGTTACGGAAAAACGTCTATGATAACTATTCATTATTTATGATAATGTATTTTGCAAATACATTACATACATATTTCGTTAGCATACTGATAAATATTTGATTAGTTACTAGATCCCCCACCCAATTAAGGCACTTCCTTGTGCCTAGTCTTTAAATTTATGTGATAATTAATAATTATTATCACCAATGACAATCTTGATTATGATTTTCCCAAGACCTGACTTCTCTCTCTGCTTCATCTTTAGCACATCCATAGCGTTCTTGAATTTTTCCAATCAACTGATCTCTTTTACCTTGTATGCATTGAAAGTCATCGTCTGTTAATTTACCCCATTTTTCTTTTATTTTGCCTTTTAATTGTTTCCAATTACCACTAATTTTATCTTTATTCATTTTAAACCTCCACATCAACTTCAGGTTTAACATTATCTTTGTAAAGTGACTACGATAAATATCTAAATTATAGTTGTGTGTTGTTCAATGTTAATTGTAGTTGATAATTGTATAGACAATAAGTATTATTTATATTAATTTTTATAAGACAGATCAAATTTTTTAAAAAAATTATTTTTGGTAAAATATTAAATAAAAAATAATAAATATATTACAGAAAGTTTTATTATTATCTGATACAATATAGGGAATTTTAATTTGTTATTAATTATTAATTTTAATAAATAACAAAAGAAACAAAATATGTAAAAAATTATGAGAGTTGTTCTTTCAGAGCAATTAAGTGTACTTATTGATTAATGAAATAGTTATGCAATATACTTTAATTAAAGTATCAATATTAATTAGATAAGAAATTACAATCAAACTAATATTTAAAATATCACAATATTTTTATAGGATATATGATACTAATTATTAATTTATTATATCATAATAATCTTATTAGGAGTACGTATAAGGGTAGTTAAAATAATAATGATCTTTGACCTATATGACTAATATTAAGTTATGTTGGATATTCTTTATTTAAAGAAACTGCAAATATAACAAACATTTATTATATTAAATAAATATTTATATATGTTATTTGATTACATGTTATAAACATGTGGTCATTCATAACATATAAAAAGATTTCAAATCTGATTGTACTTTAACTAGAATATACATATCAATAAAAATCATATAATTACTAATAAATAGCGATAATGATTTTAATAAATTAAATATACATTAAAAAAATAAAATTTTACACAAATACTAAGCAATTTATTCATATTTTATATTACTTAAGTAGTTTTAATTAGATCTATGTTAATTTTGAAAATCTATTATTTTTAAATAAGTTACTAAAATAAACAAGTTATCATAAAACAAGTCAAATAATAATTTCTGTTAATATTAGAGTCTATAAAACAAGCGTTGTTAATTAGTAAATTTTTGTTTTACTGATTCTTGTTTGTAACTATAATAGTATATAATTCTCGTTTCACTCTTTATAGAGTGAAGTGTTTACTTAATTGATTGTAAACTTATCAAGTAACTTATATTTAATGTTTAAAATTATTTGTTAATAGTTAAAATAGATAATATATTAATAATATTTTATTCAAACAGATTCTGATGTAAAATGCGAATAATCTTGTCTGCATCCATACTTTGTACTACAAAAATGATGTTATAATCACTAGCACCACTGCAAATAAGGCGCAAACTAAATGGTTTTAATATTTTAAATATTGTATTGCTTATTCCACTGGCCTTAGGTAAATTATTTCCTATTATAGCAATAAGAGATAAGTTGTGCTCTACATGAACTTTACAGAAAGTTTCAAGTTCAATCAACAACTTGTCTATCATCATTACTTGTTCATTATCATTAATTGTTAATGATATATTCGATTTAGTACTAGTTATAATACCTACTGGTATATCATAATACAATAGTTTATTAAAGACACTAGATAAAATTTTTGATTGGTTATAATAATCTAATATATTTAAGGTTAGTAAAATTTGTTTTCTACGTAATGATAAGGCACGAAGTAAAGGTATATTTTTGGTATTATTTGAAATATATGTTCCACCTGCTTTAGGATTTTGGCTAGAGCTAACAAATACAGGAATATCACTCCGTTCTGCAGGTAGCAAAGTAGAAGGGTGTAGTATTTTTGCTCCAAAGGTAGCCATTTCTGCAGCTTCTTTAAAAGTTATTTGATCTATCCTCTTTGCTGTTGGTATTAAATGAGGATCAGTAGTGTAAATACCAGGTACATCAGTCCAAATCTCTACACCTGTAGCTTTTAATGCTTCACCTAATAAAGCAGCTGTATAATCGCTACCACCTCTGCCTAAAGTAGTAGTACGCCCTTGTCCTTCTTGACCAATGAAACCTTGTGTAACTAAAACTTTTTGGGTAATTAATGGTTCTAGATATGTTTTAACTTTTCTAGATATGATATTAATATCAGGTTGAGCACAACCAAAATGATCGTTTGTTTTCATGACATTACGTACATCAAACCAATCGACATTTACTTTTTTTTCGCGCAATATTTCAACAAAAATTAGAGACGACATCAATTCACCATAACTCAAAATTTCATCTTTTAATTCTTTAGAATTTAAATATGAAGCATTTTCAGATAATGTTTCGATAGTTTTTATCATATCATTTATTAATTTATATAGATAATTTGGTGATATAAGTTTGTTAATAATAGAAGTTTGAATATCACGAATCTTATTAATTAATGAAGATCTGTAAACCTTACTACTATTAACTGCTGAAAGAGATACAAGTATATTGGTTATGTTAGCAGAAGCAGATAGCACAATTAAACGTATGCTAGAATTATTAACAATTAAATCAGCACTACGACTCATTGTATTAAAATCTGCAACACTAGTACCTCCAAATTTAGCTACTATTAATTTTTTAACCATTACTATTTCCTATTAGAATATATAAATATTTATTGAAGTATTCTGGTTATAATTTTAAAAAACATAAAATAATGAAAATTGTTACAATAAATGAAAAATTATTTGATACATATAATAAATATTAAAATAAAAAGTATAAAAATTATTTCTAATAATTAGATAACAACAATATAAACAAGGATTATTTTGTTAATCTATAAAATTACTTATAATACTGCATTGGTTTACTTAATAATAAAACATGATTTTTAATCATCATAATTGAAATTAAAATCAAAATTCATAATAAAACAAGAGCTTTTTATGGAAAACATTAATCCAATTAATACTGTGGCTTGGAAAAAATTGACAAAACATTTTAAGCAAATGAAATTAGCTCATATTAGTAATTTATTTGCTGAAGATCCTAACAGATTTGATAAATTTTCTATCATTTTCAATGATCAAATTTTAGTAGATTTCTCAAAAAATATTGTTACTCAAGAAACAATGCATAAATTACAAGAACTAGCAATAGAAACAAACCTTAAAAAAAACATTGATTTGATGTTTTCTGGTAAAAAAATTAATTTTACTGAAAATAGAGCAGTATTGCATACTGCTTTAAGAAATTGCAGTAATAAACCAATATTATTAGATAGACAAGATATAATGCCTAAAATTAATTCAGTCCTAAATAAAATGAAACAATTTTCAGAAAAAATTATTAACGGTAGTTGGGTAGGTTATACAGGCAAACCTATCAAAGATATAGTTAATATTGGAATAGGTGGCTCGCATCTTGGGCCTTTAATGGTAACAGAAGCATTACGTCCTTATAAAAATCATCTTAATATACATTTTGTTTCCAATATTGATAGTTCAAATATAACTGAAACATTAAAAAATTTAAATTCTGAAACAACATTATTTTTAATAGCATCTAAAACATTTAACACTGATGAAACATTAACTAATGCTTATAGTGCACGAAATTGGTTTTTAAAACAAACAAATAATAAAAATAACATTGCAAAACACTTTGTTGCATTATCTGATAATATACAAGAAGTACAAAAATTTGGTATTAATATTAGCAATATGTTTGAATTTTGGGAATGGGTAGGAGGAAGATATTCCTTATGGTCGGCAATTGGATTATCAATCATTCTTTCTATAGGATATGATAATTTCAAACAACTTCTTAATGGTGCACACGAAATGGATAAACATTTTTCTGAAACACCTTTAGAAGAAAACATACCTGTAATATTAGCATTAATTGGAATTTGGTATAATAACTTTTTTGGTGCAGAAACTGAAGCGATATTTCCTTATGATCAAAATTTACATTGCTTTGATACTTATTTGCGACAAGTAAGTATGGAATCTAATGGTAAGCAGATAGATAGAAATGGAAATCGCGTTAAGTATCAAACAGGTCCTATAGTTTGGGGAGAAACTGGTACAAATGGACAGCATTCATTTTATCAGCTACTTCATCAAGGTACTAAATTAATTCCATGTGATTTTATTGCCCCAATCATTCACCATAATCCATTAGATGATCATCATTTAAGGCTTATATCACATTTTTTTGCACAACCAAAAGCATTAGCCTTTGGTAAATCAAACAATTCAATAAAACAAGAATTTTTTAAATGCACAAAAAGAATAAAAAAAAACACACTGCCATTTAAGGTGTTTGAAGGCAATCGTCCTAGTAATTCTATATTAATTCGTAAAATTACTCCATTTAATCTTGGATCTTTAATAGCTCTTTATGAACATAAAATTTTTACTCAAGGATCTATATTAAATATTTTTAGTTTTGATCAATGGGGAGTAGAATTAGGAAAAAAATTAGCTGCTAATATTTTAACTGAATTAAAAACAAAAGATAAAACTACAAAATATGACAATTCTACTAATTCATTAATTAATTATTATAAAAAATGGAAATAACCGCCAGTATAGCATATAGTAATATTTTTAATTTTATTGATGTTTAAAAATATTTAATTCAATTAATCTATTATAATTATTTTTTTACTAAACCGGTTAAAATCAAATAGATTGCATATATAATATATTTAATGGTGTTATTTGATATACATAATAGTTTAACCAATTAGAAAAAAATAGATGTCCATGACTACACCAAGACATATTAGGTAGCAAACTAGGATTGTCTTTAGGAAAATAGTTGTAAGGAATTTCAGGAGATCTTCCTAACTTAATATCTCTTTGATACTCCTGAGATAAAGTAAGCAAATCATATTCAGGATGACCAGTGACAAATACTAAACGCTTATCTCTGCTAGACATAATGTATGCATCTGAAGAAAATTCTAATACAGCATGAAGTTCTAAATCTGTGTGATTTTTTATTAATTGAATAGAAAAATCTGCATAACGTGAATGAGGTACAAGAAAATTATTATCAAAACCTCGTGTCAGTAAAGAAGATTTTAAAATTTTATGATCAAAAACACCAAATAATTTGTTACTTCTTATTTTTTTAGGAATGCCATATATAATATTTAGCGCAGCTTGTGCTGCCCAACATATAAATAGTGTTGATGTAACATGGTTTTTTGCCCAAAAAAAAATTTTTTTAATTTGAGACCAATATGATACATCGCTAAAGTCTATTAAACCCAAAGGCGCTCCTGTTACTATTAAACCGTCAAAATTATCATTATAAATATTATCTAGTTCACAGTAAAAATTTTTAAGATGTTCACTTGATGTATTGCGAGATTTATGACTATTTACCCGTAATAATTGAATATCAATTTGTAATGGATAATTGGCAAGCAAACGTAATAATTGATTTTCAGTTTCTATTTTCTTTGGCATTAAATTAAGTATTAATAACTTTAATGGCCTAATTTTCTGAATACTCGCAATGGATGAAGTCATCGCAAAAAAATTTTCTTTCCGCAATAACTTTACTGCTGGCAAATCAATTGGAACCCTAATTGGCATAAAAATTTCCTAGCAATTAGATTATAAAAAAATAACATAAATAATAATATGGATAAAAAGGGTAAGATTAGGGTAAGATTGATGATCTCACTTAAATGAAAAGAATAAACACTAAAAAATGAGTTCTATTGATTAAAAAATAATTTATGGCGGAACGGACGGGACTTGAACCCGCGACCCCCTACGTGACAGGCAGGTATTCTAACCAACTGAACTACCGCTCCAATATGAAATGATTTGTAAATTATTAATAATACAAAAATAATATTGTTGTATTGCTAATAATATATCAGACAATTTATGTAGGTACTACATAGACAAGCATTACAATTTTTATTTAAGGAGGTGATCCAACCACAGGTTCCCCTACGGTTACCTTGTTACGACTTCACCCCAGTCATGAATCACAAAGTGGTAAGTGCCCTCCTTTAGCAGGTTAAGCTACCTACTTCTTTTGCAATCCA
>NZ_PDKS01000003.1 GCF_002933335.1 Candidatus Pantoea edessiphila
CGAACTCAGAAGTGAAACGTCGTCGTGCCGATGGTAGTGTGGAGTTTCTCCATGTGAGAGTAGGTAACTGCCAGGTTCTAATATTTATACAAGTTTTTGTTTGAAATTGTTTTCCAAATAACAGATATTAGTATTTCCATTTTGAAATTCTTTATCATTTATTATTTTATTGTGTAGATCTATATTAGTATTTACACCATCTATTATTAATTCTGATAGAGCATTTTTCATACGGACTAACGCTTCATTTCTGTTTTCTCCATGCGTTATTAATTTGCCAATCATTGAATCATAATATGGTGAAATATTATATCCTGTATAAATATGTGATTCCCATCTTATTCCAAAACCACCTGGTGCATGAAAACGATTTATCTTCCCTGCATTTGGAACAAATGTACTTGCGTCTTCGGCATTAATTCGGCATTCTATAGCATGACCACGAAAAACAATATCTTTTTGTTTTATCCATAAGGTTTCATTATCAGCAATCCTTATTTGTCCTTTAATTAAATCAATATCAGTAATCATTTCTGTTAGTGCGTGTTCTACTTGAATACGAGTATTAATTTCTATAAAGTAAAATTTTCCTTTTTTATAAAGAAATTCAAAAGTACCTACTCCTTTATACCCGATTTCGATAAATGTTTTAGAACAAAGTTCTCCTATATGTTTTTTTAGTTCTGGTGAAATATTTAAGGCAGGAGATTCTTCTAATAATTTTTGGTGTCTACGTTGTATAGAACAATCGCGTTCTCCTAAATGAATTGCATTTCCTTTTCCATCTGAAATGACTTGAATTTCAATATGTCTAGGGTTTGTTATATATTTTTCCATATATATAACATCATTATTAAAAATAGATTTTGCTTCTATTTTTGTAATATTGATATATTTTTCTAGATCTTTTTCTGTATAAACAATATGCATACCACATCCTCCGCCGCCCCCTGAAGCTTTAATAATAACTGGATAACCTATTCTTTTAGCAATTTCAGAATTTTTTTGTATTTTATTGCTTAATGGTCCATCAGAACCTGGTATACAAGGGATACCAAATTTTTTCATTTTATTAATTGCAGATATTTTATCGCCCATTAAACGAATAGTTTCTGATTTAGGGCCAATAAATATAAAACCTGAATGTTCAACTTGTTCAGCAAAATCAGCATTTTCCGAAAGCAAACCATAACCTGGATGAATAGCTGAAGCTCCAGTAATCTCAGCAGCAGAAATGATGGCAGGAATATTAAGATAACTTTTAATTAATTGTGCTGGCCCGATACACACTGTTTCATCTGCTAATAACACATGTTTAAGATCTCTATCTATATCAGAATGAACCGCTACTGTTTTGATACCTAATTCTTTACAAGCTCTTAAAATACGCAATGCAATTTCACCACGATTAGCTATTACTATTTTATCTAGCATCTTATGTCCTAATACTCAATAATAATTAGAGGTTCATTAAATTCAACTGGTTGGCCATTTTCTACTAAAATTGCTTTTACTATCCCGGAAGCATCAGCTTGTATTTGATTCATCATTTTCATTGCTTCTATTATACAAAGAGTATCACCTATATTAATTTTTTGGCCTATTTCAATAAATACTTTAGCTTCAGGACTAGGAGTAAGATAAAATATACCTACCATTGGAGAACGTACAATATAATTATTATTTTTGTTTAATATTTCTTTACTATCTGTTTTAGATTTAACTATATTTTGAGCAATAAGTGATGTATCAGAAGTAGAAAAATGTTGATTTTTTGTAAAATTATTATTTTTGTAGAATCTATTAATAGTAATAGATTCTTTTTTATCCGATATTTTTAGTTTAGAAATATTGTGTTTTTCTGCTAATTCAATTAATTTTTTTATTTTATAAATATCCATCTAGAATGTTTCCGCATTTTATGTGATTAATTGATTTTAGAAAGTTTTTGTATCGCTATTTTTAAAGCCCATATATAACTCTCAGTTCCAAATCCACATATTAAACCTTCTGATATATCAGCAAGATAAGAAATTTGTCGAAAAGACTCACGTGAATATATATTAGAAACATGTATTTCAATGAAAGGAATACTTGATGCTAATAAAGCATCCCGTAATGCTATACTAGTATGAGCGAACGCAGCAGGATTGATAATGATGTAATTTACATCACCAATAGCTTCATGAATACGATCTATTAATTTAACTTCAGAATTAGACTGTAAGTGGCTTAATTTTATATTTAAATTGTTAGCATATTGTATTAAATCATTTAAGATATTGTTTAGACTTATATAACCATATTTTTCTGGTTCTCTTCGTCCTAATAAATTTAAATTAGGTCCATTTAACAATAAAATATGAGATTTATATTCCATTAAGATTATTGACTCCTTTTAATTATTAACTAATAATTATTCTAAAATAATTTTTGGTTTATAAAAAATTATAGTTATATTTTATCGATAAAATACTATAATATTTGATTAAAATAATTAATTATTATGTTCATATAGTTTTATATGTTTCACATGTATAAAATAAAAGTAATTAAATATTTATTTATTTGACTAGATTTATAATTTTACTTGTTAATTTTATCTAATTAAATTAATTTATGCATAATTAATTTAATTAGATAAACTTGTATAATTTGATTTTAAGTAGTAAGCTTAAAATTTAACGGGGTATTTATTTTTAAACAAATATTGAGAGTTTTGTTTCTAATTAATATTTTATATAAACAGTAAACATTTAAATGTATTTGGGTGTGAACTTGTAATTATTTAATCATATATTATATATTGATTATTAACATCAAGTATTTCAACGATATTAAGATATAAAGACTCATTTAATGTATTATTTTTATTGTAGTCATTAATTGAATATATTTTATTAAATTAATTCAAATAGCTGTATACCATATTTTTTCTGATTCATTGTATGGGATTTTTTCTTAAAAGTATGTTTAAAAAATTTCGCGGTATGTTTTCTAATGATTTATCTATTGATTTAGGCACTGCAAATACTTTGATATATGTTAAAGGTCAGGGCATTGTGCTTAATGAACCTTCTGTGGTTGCAATTAGACAAGATCGCACTGGTTCACCAAAAAGTGTAGCAGCTGTTGGATATGATGCAAAACAAATGCTTGGCAGAACACCAGGAAATATTGCAGCCATACGTCCGATGAAAGATGGTGTTATAGCAGATTTTTTTGTAACAGAAAAAATGCTTCAGCATTTCATTAAACAAGTACATAGCAATAGTTTCATGCGCCCAAGCCCTCGAGTTTTAGTTTGCGTTCCTGTAGGAGCTACTCAAGTTGAAAGACGGGCTATTAGAGAATCTGCACAAGGAGCAGGAGCCAGGGAAGTTTTTTTAATAGAAGAACCAATGGCTGCTGCTATTGGCGCAGGTCTTCCAGTTTCTGAAGCTGCAGGATCTATGGTCATAGATATAGGAGGTGGCACCACTGAAGTAGCAGTAATATCATTAAATGGAGTTGTTTATTCATCTTCAGTACGTATTGGTGGTGATAAATTTGATGAAGCTATAATCAATTATGTTCGTCGTAATTATGGATCTTTAATAGGGGAAGCAACAGCAGAACGGATAAAACACGAGATTGGTTCAGCTTATCCCTGCGATGAGGTAAGTGAAATTGAAGTTAGAGGTCGTAATTTAGCTGAAGGAGTGCCTCGCAGTTTTACATTAAATTCTAATGAAATTCTTGAAGCATTACAAGAACCTTTAACAGGTATTGTAAGTTCTGTTATGGTAGCATTAGAACAATGTCCTCCCGAGCTAGCTTCTGATATTTCAGAACGAGGTATGATCTTAACTGGAGGAGGTGCTTTATTACGTAATTTAGAAAGATTACTTATAGAGGAAACTGGTATACCAGTGATCATTGCTGATGATCCCTTAACCTGTGTTGCAAGAGGAGGAGGTAAAGCATTAGAAATGATAGACATGTATGGCGGTGACTTGTTTAGCGAAGAATAAATAAATTTTTACTTGTTTTATAGATTATATGTTATGACAAAATGAATTTCACAAGGTTTTTTTTTATTAGGTTACGTTTATTTCTGGCGATAGTGTTAAGTATTATACTTATTGTTGTAGACTGCAAGATAGGTTTGTTTACTAGGATTCGTAGCTATGTAGACACATCTATAGGTACTTTGTATTCTTTTATTAAAAAACCTTCACAATTTTTAAATAACACATTAAGAAACTTTTCTTTAAATAATCAAATACAATCAGAAAATAAAAAATTAAAACATGAAATACACTTAAAAAATATTGAAGTAATTTTATTAAATCAATATAAAAAAGAAAATGAGCATTTGCGTAAATTATTAGATGCTAATTTACATCAAGATGAACGTATAATGCTAGGTAGGGTCATGTTTTCTAGCTCTATTCCATATGCTAATCAGGTAATTATAGATAAAGGTAAAATAGATGGTGTATATAAAAATCAGTCTGTTATTTCAGATAGGGGTATTGTAGGACAAATTATTTCTGTCAATCGCAATACGAGTCGTGTTTTGCTATCTTGTTGTTCTTTAAATGGAATTGCTGTAAAAGCAATACGTAATAATGTACATGCAATTGTATTAGGAAAAGGATGTAATAAAGATTTTCAATTAAAATATCTAACTAGCAATGATATGCAACGTAGTAAAGATCTTCACCTAGGTGATATTATTGTTACATCTAATTTAGATAATAATTTTCCTGAAGGTTATCCAGTTGGTATAGTATCTTCAATAAAAATATATAACAAAGCACCCTATGTTTATATTCAGATACATCCTATGACTAATTTTAAAAATTTAGACTATTTATTGCTATTATGGAAAAAGGATAATGCCAATAATCACAATATAAAACTAGATTCTAGCGATAACACAAGTGATTCTAGCGATAACACAAGTGATTCTAGCGATAACACAAGTGATTCTAGCGATAACACAAGTGATTCTAGCGATAACACAAGTGATTCTAGCGATAACACAAGTGATTCTAGCGATAACACAAGTGATTCTAGCGATAACACAAGTGATTCTAGCGATAACACAAGTGATTCTAGCGATAACACAAGTGATTCTAGCGATAACACAAGTGATTCTAGCGATAACACAAGTGATTCTAGCGATAACACAAGTGATTCTAGCGATAACACAAGTGATTCTAGCGATAACACAAGTGATTTAAATCATCAAAACACAAATGATTAAGTAATGTAGCAGAATAAAATGAATGGATAAATGATTGATAACAATAAAATATGCCTGCCAAGTTATTACTACTGATAAAATTATTAAATTAAATCAACATATAATAATTACCAAAATAAATACATTTATTCTATCTAACAGGTTCTGTTATAGTTAAATTAGGGTCTCATAATTGAATAAATATTATTTTCGAAACAATAGTTTTATTTATTTATCTTTTGTTGTAGCTTTTTTATTACAAATAATGCCTTGGCCACATATCATTTACATATTATGTCCTTCTTGGTTTTTGTTGTTTTTGATATATTGGATCTTAGCTCTGCCACATTCAATCAATGTAAGTGGTAGCTTTTTGTTAGGTACAGTGATGGATATCACTTCAGGATCTAAATTAGGTATTGGTTCTTTAATATTTAGTGTTATAGCATATTGTATAACTTTAAATTTTCAATTAATTCGTAGTTTAAATTTGATCAAACAAACCTTTTTAGTTATTTTTATATCTATATTTATGAATCTAACTATATCTGTTATTGAATTTTTTATAATCAGCGCTTCATTCAGGAATGAAATTTTTTTAAATAGTATTGCTAACGGAATTATTTGGCCCTGGTTTTTTTTATTATTACAAAAATATTATAAATAGCATAAATTATACTAATATTTATTATTTCTTATAGTAAAACAGGAATTAAGGATGAAAATTTCTATTTTAGGTGCAGCTGGAAGTATAGGACAAGCTCTTTCACTATTATTAAAACTTTATTTACCAAAACATTATGAATTACTATTATACGATATTAGACCTGTTATAAACGGTATAACATTAGATATTAATCACATTCCTAGTGACGTGGAAGTAAGAGGTTTTAGCGGAGATAATATTTCATCAGCATTAATCAATGCAGATATAGTTATAATAGCAGCAGGAAAACCTCGTAAGCCTGGTATGAAACGAGAAGATCTATTTAATATTAATGCTAATATAGTTATTAATTTAACTAAGCAAATAGCTTTAACATCACCTAATGCTCTAATAGGGATTATTACTAATCCTATCAATAGTACTGTAGTAATTGCTGCAGAAGTACTAAAACAACATGGTTGTTATCATAAGAATAAATTATTTGGCATCACTACTCTTGATATTATGCGCGCTAAAATATTTGTAAGTGAAAGTAAAGAGAAAAAATTAAATAATATTCATGTGCCAGTAATAGGTGGTCATTCGGAAAAGACTATTTTACCTTTGCTATCTCAGATAATGGATACTAATTATAATGATAAAGAAATAATTAAAATTACTGAACGCATTCAACAAGCTGGAAGTGATGTAGTGAATGCTAAAATGGGAAATGGTTCAGCAACCTTGTCCATGGGATATGCTGCCACATGTTTTTGTTTATCTCTAGTAAATGCTCTACAAGGTGAAGAAAATATTGTAGAATTTGCATATATAGAGGGAGATGGCAAATATGCAAAATTTTTTGTTCAACCTTTTATACTTGGAAAACATGGAATTCAAGAACATAAAAATATAGGATTATTGAGTATTTTTGAGCAAACTATCTTAGATGAGATAGTACATGATATAAATAGAGATATTTTTCTTGGGGAAGATTTTGTTAGAAAATATTTTGAAAAATCTAATTCATAAATTTGAAAAATTTGCTATTAATCTGTTTATTTGTAAAGTGTTTTTCTTTTACTGATTCTATTCGCATTTGAAAAGGTGGAAAAGGTATTGTTATATTGTTTTGAGTAAATTTTTCTATAATTAATTGATTTATTTCATGACGTAAGGGCATACGATGACCCATTTCAGCTACATATACACGCAATTCAAATAACATAACACCTTGTTGTAAATCCACTAAAAATACTTCAGGAGAGGGATTTTTTAGAACATAACTGCAGCATTCAGCAACATGTTTTAAAATTTTTGTCACTTTATAACTGTTATTAATATTAATTGTCGGAATAGCTATAACTACACGTGTAACTGAATCTGATAATGACCAATTTACGAACTGTTCAGTTATAAATGCTTTATTAGGTACTATTATTTCCTTTCGATCCCAGTCGGTAATAGTAGTAGCACGTGTATTAATTCTAGTAATACTACCAGTTAAATCACGTATAGTAACAGTATCTCCAATACGTATAGGTCTTTCAAATAGAATAATTAATCCAGATATACAATTAGCGAATATTTCTTGTAAACCAAAACCTAAACCAACTCCCAATGCTGCAACTAACCATTGTAATTTAGACCATTCTATTCCTATAACAGAAAAACCAAATAACACACCAAGTATAATCGTAATATATTTGATTAACGTAGAAATAGTATAATTTGTTCCCGGTCTTAAATTTAAGTGTTGCAATAGTACTAATTCAATTAAAGCAGGCATATTACGAACTAATTGTAATGTAATAATAAAAGTAAGAACAGCAGCTAGCAGGGCACCTAATGTAATTGGGTGATAATTACCATGATTTGAATTAGTTGTATTCCATAATAAAATATTGTCAAAAAAACCAAGCGCCAAATGTATTTCTGACCATGAAAAGATTAACAATAATAATGCAAGTAAAGTTAAAATCCATCTGACAAGTTTTAATGATTGAGCACTAATTACGTCTAAATTAACTACTGGTTCTTCAATTTCTATAGAATCAGCATTCTGCATACTTTGCTCTTTTTCTTCATCACTTCGCGCTCTAAGAGCCAATATTTCGGCACGTTTTTGTTTTGCACGATCAAAGCTTAATCTACGATGTTGAATAAGCATCCAACGTCGAATAACATGGTACACTATTAATATCATTAACCAAATGGTATTAGATATTTCTATGTGTAATAAAATAGATTTAGCAGTTGATAGGTAACCTAATGCAGAAGCAATTGCAGCAATAATTGGAATTACAATTATAATATTCCATATTGTATTGTTTATAAAATTATTACTTTTGCCTCCTTTATTAATATAAAGTGGAATATGTGATTTTTTTAAACTCATACTACCTATACTAATACTAATACATACAAGGATAAAACATAAACGACCTAAAGATGAAGATAAATTATGTTCTTCTAGATTGTCTAGAATAGTTAACAAAATAACAAGTGGCAAAATAAAACATAATGTTACTAAGTAGTTATTAGTTCCACGGCGAACTAAAATCTGCGACCAACGAAAATGCATGATAAATAGACCATTTGATCTAGAAAAAACATTTAGGACAATCAATATTGTTATGATAGGTGTGGTTTTAATTATACCATCACCTAAAGCGATCACACTCGGATAAGATGATGATTGTTGTAAACCATAACCTATCTGTAACCAAAGTAATGGAAGCGCCATAGCCATTAACAGTGATAATATAACGACACGAATAGTTAATATAAATCTATCTTGTGTTACTTTACCTACTTTAGCGGCATAATGTTCTAAAAAATCATCACATTTATGACGTAAAGCAAAACTTAGAATTACCAATAGTAATGCACCTATAATTGGTAATACCGTATTTAAATGTAAAAAAGTATTCAGCACTCCTTCTCTTATATGAGTTAAAATACCTAAAGATAATAAGTATTTTATGTCCCTGATAATATCGATTATATTATTAAAACCTATAGGATATGTATCAGCAATCCAAAAAAGATGTTCTTGTGATAACTTTTTTACTTTTCTTAAGGCATCTTGTAATTTTATAGTTGATGTTTTTAGTTTTGTATTTTCAATAATCAAGCTATCACAACCAGAAATTAATAAATTGATTAACTCATGTTTAATCAATATTTGTTTTCTTAAAAAATCATCGGAAGCAATAATAGATGTTGTATTTAAAATATTTCTTCGTTCTTTTTTAATTAGATTTTCTTTATTTTTTATTAAATATTCATAATGTAATCGTTGTAAACGGGTTCTAGTTATATTTTGCTCAATTGTGTTTAATTGGGGCATTTCAGGAAGCTTAGCTATACGTAACCTCAATGTTTCACTTAATAAAATCGAATAATTTAATCCATTTGATTGTTCATTTAGCATAGAATTCAAGTATTTAATTTTATTGATTTGATTGTTTATCAACTTTTGTTTATCGCTTGTTTGGCATATTAATTTAATTTGATCAGCTAAAGCGATAGAAAAATCTTGGTTTAAACGTATATAATTTAAGATTGATTTTTTTAATTTATCATGTTTGGTAATTTTTCTAATTTCTGTAAGTGATTTTATTTGGTATGTGTTCTTTAAGTTATTACGTAACTGATGAAGATGGTTCTTTAAATAAATCACCTTAATATGATGAATTTTAGAACGTAATCGAGCTAGTTCTTGTCTATTGTTTGCTGATATTTGTTCTAATTCTAACTCATCAGCATATAATTCTTCATTAATAATTTCTTGCTGATTAATATTTTTTTGATAGTTATGTTGATTTTTATTTCTTATTAGAAGTTCTTCTGTTTCTGGATTTTTATAGGTATATATATAATGATTTATTTCAGTGATTTTCTGAGGTAATTGTGATAATGAATTGCTTATTTCAGCTATTTTATCTTTTTCTTTTTGAAACTGATGTCCTTCTTCCATGAGTTGGATCATTGTTTGCAAAATTTCTTGGTTTTCATTACCGTAATGTGATTTATTTATATATCTATTGAAATTTTTTAAAATATCAATCTGCTGTTCCATGTTAACATGTAACCTTGGAAATATATTGATAATTTCTTTATATTTGTTTATATTTTTTATATGTTGATTTTGGTTGAGAAAAAAATCTTTATTTTTTTGAGATAATAAAAATATTCCATTATTTTGATTATTCGTAGTGTCTACTTTCTCTTTTGTTTGTTTTTTTAATTGGTAAAAATCAGAAAAATTAAGAGCAATAGCTGATTTATTAACCCATAAACATAGAAATATAAAAATGATTACACGCATGAGTGATTATACTTAATTTATTTGGTCTTTTTAGAAAAGATAGGTGATTTTACTACAGCAAGAGATGTACCTACAGTAACATGTTTCTTATATTCTAATCCAGCAATGAATTCCATTCGATCAGGAGTAAATAAACTAATTACAGTGGAACCTAACTTAAAAAATGCCATTTCCTGGCCTTTTAACAATGTTATTGAATTTTTATTATTAGCTTCAGGATAATACCATTTTTTAATCAATCCGCCGTGAGGAGGAATTATAGTTCCTGCCCATACAGTTTCAATACTGCCTACAATAATAGCACCTACCATAATTTGTATTAAAGGTCCAATATAAGTATCAAAATAAAAAATTATTCTTTCATTCCGAGCAAATAAGTTAGGTATCCTATTTGTAGCAATTGAATTTACTGAACAAAGATTACCAGGAACATATATCATAGAACGCAATACGCCATTACAAGGCATATGAACACGATGGTAATTATTAGGTGCAAGATAAATAGTAATAAATTTACCATTAAAGAATTTGGCAGACATTTTTTGATCACCAGCTAGTAATTCTTCTATATTATAATAATGACCTTTAGCTTGAAAGAGTTTATTGCCTTTTATATCCCCAATCTGGCTAATTTTACCATCAGCTGGAACAGTGATTATATTTGGATCAGGATTTATCGGACGTAAATGTGCCTTTAGAAGACGCACAAAAAAACTATTAAAAGTTATATATTCATGATTATTTTGTTTAACAGCTTCTGACATATCTATCTTGTAAAACCAAACAAATATCTTTATTATTAATTGTGTCAATAAACTAAAGTTGCTATTAGCAATTCTACCTACAATTGTAGTTAACCATTTTTTTTTAAAATTATTATCTAAATAAAATTTAAAACAATTAAACACTTTACATCCTGTTTTACATCCTATTTCTATGTGTCTATTTTTATGTATACTGATCTAATAATTTTTTACTAAAAAGTATTTTTAGTAAAAAATTAAAAATAGAAACAAAATCCAAATTTTTAATTAATTCAAGAACTAACTATTAACAGATGTAAATTTAATCAAGTATTTAAATTTTTAAGATAATAACACCATAATTACATTACAACAAATATAATTAACATGGGATATAAATATAAGATATATATTATAAAAATGACAATTTATTACTAAATGCAATACATTAAAATTAATATAATAGTATTATTATTTTCATTTATATTGTGAATTATGTGTTTATGAATAACTTTTATTATAGCATATGCATTTTATATTAATAATTTTTTTTGAAATAAGATTAATAAAATAAAAAAATCATTCGCAAATGTTTATTTAATAATTAAAAAACAATTAAAATTTATAAACTATAATCAAATGATGTGATTGTAATTTTTATATATTAAGTAAAAATTAAGGTCAAATTTTATGATGATTTCGGAAAATAATTTAATTTGGATAGATTTAGAAATGACTGGTTTAGATCCAGAAAAAGATCGCATTATTGAAATAGCCACGGTAATCACGGATATAAATTTAAATATTTTAGCAAAAGGTCCTGTGATTGCTGTATATCAAAGTGATAAACAAATTCAACATATGAATGATTGGAATTTGCAAGTTCATACTAATAGTGGTTTGCTAAACAGGGTAAAAGAAAGCAAGTATAAAGAAAAAGATGCAGAGGAATTAGTTGTGGAATTTTTAAAACAATGGGTTCCAGAAAAAAAATCTCCGATATGTGGTAATAGTATATGCCAAGATCGTCGATTCCTTTTTAAATATATGAATAAATTAGAGGCTTATTTTCATTACCGTTGCCTTGATGTAAGTACATTAAAAGAATTAGCAACTCGTTGGAAACCAGAAATTTTATATAATATAAAAAAAACTTGTTCGCATGTTGCATTAAATGATATACTAGACTCCATAGCAGAATTAGCTTACTATAGAAAATATTTATTTACACTTTAATCTTAAATAATTATTGAGGCTGATATTTAAAAAGATAATTCACATACCTCCCTAGCATCATTTATATCACATAGCGATTTTGCGGGAATAGCTCAGCAGGTAGAGCACGACCTTGCCAAGGTCGGGGTCGCGAGTTCGAATCTCGTTTCCCGCTCCATATCTATATAACTATTTATTAGTGTTATTCAATAATAAAATTTCATTATTTTCCTGTTTAGTAAATGTATTTTTAAATATATATGATCAGTTATTATTGTAATGATCATATATATTTATTCATCTCCTGAAAATGTAAATCATATTGATATCATCTATAATCATCATGATATTACTTAAAAATTGGATAAATCAAATGATAATTATCTTGAATAACATTTGGAGATCTTATAGTTGATTAAAAAAACAAAAAACAATTACATAAATCATCTACCATTTTCTGTTTGGCCTGTGCATTCGTTAAATCAATTAGAACAAGATGGTGCTAAATACCTTGGCATTAATTTATATGAATTTATGTTGCGTGCTGGCAATGAAATTTATAAACACATTTCTATTCACTGGCCCAATGCAAAACATTGGTTGTTTTTATGTGGCAATGGAAATAATGGTGGGGATGGATATATAGCAGCTCGCATAGCTAAAATATCTGGAAAACAAGTCACATTAATTTCTTATACAGGAACTAGGATAACACATTCTAAAGAAGCTCAATTAGCCTACAAATCTTGGTTATTAATACATGGAACAATTAATGAACCAAGTATATCTTGGCCTGATAATGTAGATATAATTATTGATGCTTTATTAGGTACAGGTATTAATCGTATTCCTGATCAAATGTGTTCACAATTAATTGAAAAAGCAAATAATTATTGTGCTCCAATTTTATCTGTTGATATACCTTCTGGTTTGTTTGCATCCACCGGTTATGTACCTGGAGCTGTTATTGCTGCATCACATACTTTAAGTTTTATTGCATTGAAACCAGGACAGTTAACAGGAAAAGCCAGAGATTATATTGGAAAACTTTATTATATTGATTTAGGATTAAAATCTTTTTTGTTTAATAAAAAAGCACCAATATTACGTTGCGATTCTAGATTTTTATCACATTGGCTAAAACCACATAAACCAACTTCACATAAAGGTGACAATGGTAAATTACTAGTAATTGGTGGCAACATTGGAACTGTAGGTGCTATCTTTATGACAGCAGAAGCAGCACTTAGGACAGGCAGCGGAATGGTTAGATTACTCACTTATAAAGCAAATATGATTCCTATAATTACTACTCGTCCTGAAATTATGATAGATGAATTAACAAACGATGATTTACTGAAAAAATCATTATCGTGGGCAGATGTAATAGTTATTGGTCCAGGGTTAGGAAATAATGACATGGGAACAGAGATATTAAAAAAAATATCTGAGAGCACTAAACCCATGGTCTGGGATGCTGATGCACTGAATTTTCTTTCTGTTTTCAAAGATAAGCGCAATAATAGAGTTATAACACCTCATCCTGGTGAAGCAAGTATTTTATTAGATGTAAACACCTCTACAATAGAACAAGATCGGTTATATGCTGTAAAATCTTTAATTGATAAATATGGTGGGGTTGTAGTATTAAAGGGCTCAGGCACTATAATTGCTGATGAAAAAGGTAATACAGCGATTGCAGATGTTGGTAATGCAGGTATGGCATCAGGCGGTATGGGTGATGTATTAAGTGGTATTATAGCATCCTTGATAGGTCAAAACTTGACATTATTTGATTCTGCTTGTGCAGGCTGTGTAATACATGGTTCTGCAGCAGACGAATTAGCTTCTTATAAAGGTTCACGAGGTATATTAGCTACAGATTTATTTAAGGTTCTCTGGAAATTTGTCAACCCTAATATGAAAAATAAATATGAAAAACTATATTTGCCGACTATCTAATGAAAAAAATACGATAGAACTAGGAAAACAATTAGGTAATATATGTTTTAATTGCTCCGCAAATATTTATCTTTACGGTGATATAGGAGTTGGAAAAACAACTTTTGTACGAGGCTTTTTAAATGCAATAGGTTATTATGGTTTGGTTAAAAGTCCAACATATACATTTATTGAATCTTATACAATAAATAACAATATATTACACCATATCGATCTTTATCGAATTACTAATGAAAATGAATTAGATTTTATAGATATTTATGAATATTTCGATAACAATACTATTTGTATAGTGGAATGGCCTCAAAGAGGAAATAATATATTACCTTTGCCTGATTTAGCATTAATTTTATCTTATTCAGATAATGAACGTGAATCAACAATAATTCCATATTCATCTGTTGCTATAAATTGGATCAATCAATTATGTAATATAAGAAATTAGTTTTTATCTGACATCAATGATTTTTATATATAATTATGCATTATTTGATGTTTTGCTGTGAGTTAAATGCCTATTAATCTAAGATCTTTAACTTTATTTTTAGTCTGTTATTACTTATAAATAAATTGATTAAATAACACTTATGTGTTTTTTATTTATAACTGGCATTATCAACAAATAACTGATTTATGATACACTATCATTTTATTTATTACTCTTATAATATGTAATTATAATAATTAAATAAAAGATAAAGTATTTTTTAGTTATGGTTTTTGTGGGATAACTAATCATGGCAATCAAAGTTTTACCTCATTATTTAATCAATCAAATTTCAGCTGGAGAAGTTATTGATAGTCCTGCATCAGTTGTTAAAGAGTTAGTAGAAAATAGCATTGATGCAGGTGCTAATCGTATAGATATTCATATTAAACAAGGTGGAAAAAAATTAATTCAAATTCAAGATAACGGTTATGGAATTGTTAAAAATGAAATATCTTTAGCTCTACAACGGCATACAACTAGTAAAATAACTTCAATAGAGGATTTAGAATCACTAACAAGTCTAGGATTTAGAGGAGAAGCTTTAACTAGTATAAGTTCTGTTTCGCGTTTAACATTAACTTCGAGAACTCAGGCACACAATCAAGCCTGGCAAATTTACACAGAAGGTAATCAAATAAATCACCAAATAGTACCAGCAACTCATCCAATTGGAACTACAGTAAAAGTGTTAGATTTATTTTATAACACACCAGTTCGTCGTAAATTTATGAAAACAGAAAAAGCTGAGTTTAATAATATAGATAATATATTGAAACAATTATTATTGTCTCGTTTTGATATTTCTATATCCTTAAGTCACGATGAACATCTTGTATATTACCAGCCAGTAGTAACAACCGAGACAGAAATACAAAGAAGATTGAAATTTATTTTTGGAGCTGATTTTAATAAACATAGTTTGTCTATCAATCATAGAAGTAATGATCTATTTATTCATGGTTGGATAGCAGAGGTAAATGTTTATAGAATAATTAACGATTTACAATATTCTTATGTTAACAAAAGAATAGTAAAAAACAAATTAATTAACAATGCTATTCGACAATCATTTCGTTCTATATTGCAAAACAATTCACGTCTTGCTTATGTAATTTACTTAGAAATCAAACCTTGCCAAATTGATATCAACATCCATCCTACAAAAAAAGAAATTCGTTTCTATGAGCCTAGATTAATAAATCATTTTATTATTCAGGGTATTACTAATGTAGCAAAATGTATTATTGTAAATAATCCTACAATTAAATCATGTCACAAAGAAAATAAAAATGAATTAGAAATCAATAATAGCGAATCTCAAAATAATACTTTTTCCCTACCAGATTGGTACTTTAAAGAAGATGTATCTAATGCCATAAAAAACAATATGACAGGCATTTATAAATTACCAAGTTCATTTACTTATTCAAATTATTTTGGTCAGTTGTTAGCTATACTATATAATAGTTATGTTTTATTGAAAAAAAATCAAAAATTAATTTTAATGTCAATACCTACTTCCTTATGTTATTTAAGAAAAGCACAATTAAAACATTGTGAAACTTATTTTAAATCTCGTCCATTATTGTTTCCATTAAAAATTAAAATTAATGAGCTATACTGTAAAATTTTAAAAGATAACCATACATTAATAAAAAAAACCGGAATAGATTTAATGATAGAAAAAGATCATTTAACATTACATGCAATACCTTCGACTTTTCATGAATATAATTTAAAAAATTTAATATATGCAATGTTAAATCATTTGAATCAGCAAAAGAAAAATTATTTCAAACAACTAGTACATTGGTTAGGAAATTATGAAGACAAAAGTAAAGTTATCAGTTGGAATATTTTAAAAGCAAATATTCTATTGGCTGAAATTGAATATTTTTGTCCTGATTTACTCACAAAACCTCCAGCAAATTTGATTCAACATATTGATATTAAAAATACAATAAAAATGTTTAATGATGAATAAATTAAACATTACTAACAAGCCTAAAGCTATTTTATTGTTAGGACCAACTGCTTCAGGAAAAACTAAACTAGCAATCACATTACATCAGATGCTACCCATAGAAATTATAAGTGTAGATTCAGCATTGATATACCGTCAAATGAATATTGGCACAGGAAAACCGACACCGGAAGAATTGTCATCAACACCTCATCGCTTATTAGATATAAAAGATCCATCTGAACGTTATTCTGCATCAGAATTTAGACAAGATGCATTAATAGAAATGAAGCAAATATTAAAAAATGATCGAATTCCCTGTCTTGTTGGTGGAACCATGTTCTATTTTAAAACTTTAATTGAAGGTTTATCAATTTTACCTTCTGCTGATTTTTATATTCGTCATAAAATAGATCAAATAGCAAATGAAAAAGGTACTAATTTTTTACATGAAAAACTATGCAAAATAGATCCAAAATCTGGATATCTTATTCATCCTAATGACTTACAGAGAATTCAGAGAGCTTTAGAGGTGTTTTATATTACTGGAAAAACGTTTACAGAAATGAAAAAATTATCTAAAGAACCTTTACAATATGATTTATATCAATTTGCTATTATGCCTTATAGTCGAGAATTATTGCATAAACGTATTGAATTGCGTTTTAAAAACATGCTAGCATCAGGATTTGAAGATGAATCTAGATATTTATTCGAAAGGGGTGATTTAAATATTAATATGCCTTCTATGAGATGTGTAGGCTATCGTCAAATGTGGTCCTATATAAGTGGTGTAATAAAATATGAAGATATGGTTTATAAGGGAATTTGCGCAACCAAACAACTAGCCAAGCGTCAAATTACTTGGATGCGTAAATGGAATAACCTTCACTGGTTGGATAGTGATAATATTCAAATAGCTGCAAGTAAAGTATTAAAAATATTCAATAATAGTACTTATTAAATTGCTATTTATTATTAAGAGTGTTATAGAACAAACTATAAGATGAGTAATCTTATTGGAAAATAAAATATATTTTAAATTATACCGAATGATTATTGTATCATTTACATAAAATTTCTCAATTTTTAAATAGATAATAATCTATGATATTTTTTATTTAAGAAATATTTTAATCAACTTAAAATATATTTAACCATGAATTACAAAATATTTTCGTTAAATAATTTAACAAAAAACCAGATAGTAAACTAAACATATTTAAATGGAGTGAAGCACATGGTGTGCGATCATAACGAAAATAACAAACAAGATCATAATCCATGGAGTCAAGATAAAAATCGCAATAATAAAAACAAGAACAACAGATCAAATTTAAAAATTTATAATGTGGTGTATATATTAAAAAAACTAATAAATAAACTGAAACAACTTGGTAGTAAATCTAATAACACCCAAAAATATAATTTTGTAACTTTCAAATTGGTTTTAACAATATCAGCAAGTTTATTAGCCATTTGGTTATTAAGTGGCTTGTATACTATTCAAGAAGCAGAATGTGGCGTTGTAACTCGTTTTGGTAAATTTAATTGTTTTGCCAAACCAGGATTAAATTGGAAGTTAAATTTTATAGATAACGTTAAAATCATAAATACAAAAAAAATACGTGAATTAAATATTTCAGGTCTTATGTTAACTTCAGATGAAAACCTGGTATATGCTGAAGTTAATTTGAATTATACAATTATTAATCCAAAATATTACTTGTATTCGGTAATAAATGTCGAAGATAGCTTATTACAGGCTACTAAAAGTTCTCTCCGTAATGTTATAGGTAGAACAAGCATAGAAGATATTTTAAATAAAGGATATAGCATTATTTGTGATAACACAAAAAATCAAATTGATGAAGTTATTCGTCCTTATAAAATGGGTATTAATATAATTAAAGTTGATTTTCGATCATTAAATCTTCCTGATGAAATACAATCAGCATTTGACAATGTCATTAAAGCAAAAAAAAATCGAGAACAATCTATACAGAAAGCAAAATCTTATTTTAATAAAACTCAAATAATTGCTAGAAAAAAAGCTAAAAATATTATTGAAGAAGCTAACATGTACCAAAAACATAAGCTATTAAAAGCTGAAAGCGAGGCAAAAAAAATAGCAAAAATACTTGCACAATATAAATCTTATCCAAAAATCACTAAAGAATTTTTATACATTGAAGCAATGAAAAATATCTTGAATCATTCTACAAAAATTTTAGTTAATAATAAAAAAAACCAACTAATCTTAATACCCTCTGATCTATTATCAAATAAAAGCTCAATATTTACAGACAAAAAAACTGCAATAAATAATATCAATCATTTACCAATAGTTTCTGATAACACAGGTTGTAATAAAAATAAAATTTCAAGTAACAATGATAGTAATAATATTATGGATCAACGTAGGCAAAATGCTATAAGAGACGATATTAAGCGTGAAGAGAGAATACATTCATGCATAGACAAATAACTTTCATATTAATATTGATAATTTTAATAATATTTCAATTATCGTTTACTATAGTACACGAAGGAAATAACGCTATTTTAACACGTTTTAATAAAGTTGTAAAAAATCAAAATCATGATCCCATAGTATTAGAATCAGGTATACATTTTAAGATACCATTTATTGATGTCATTAAAATTTCAGATAATCGCATTCATACATTAAATGTACAATTAAATCATGTTTTTTCTAAGGAAGAAAAGGAAATTATTGTTAATTATTATATTAAATGGCGTATTAGCGATTTTCAAAATTATTACCTGTCTACAGGAGGGAATGATTATAAAACAGAAATATTATTAGATCATATATCTAATGATATTTTACGAACAAAAATATCTAATTTAAATATCAAAGATATTATAAGAGATTTGAATATTAACTTAGTAAAAGATTTTTGTGATTCATTAAAAAATTCAAAAACAAGCAAAACAAAAAAAATGATAGATACGGTAAACTCAGAGCATTCAAAAAGACACACATCTGTATTAAATTCCAATATTATGCAAATGTTAGGCATTAAAATCATAGATATGCAAATTAATAATATTGATTTACCTAATAATGAAATATCTTATTTGTTTAATAGAATTAGTTCTGAACGTCTATCAATAGCGCAAAACAAGATTTTGGAAGGAGAAGAAGAAGCGAAAAACATCCAAAAAAAAGCTGATTATCAAGCAACTATTATTATAGATGAAGCAAAACGTGATGCATCAATTATTCGTGGAGATACCGATCTTCAAGTAACAAAAATATTTACTGATTCGTTTAAAAATGACATAGAGTTTTACATGTTTATAAAAAGTCTCAATGCTTATAAAAAAATATTTGATAAAAATAGAGATCTGATAATATTAAATTTTGATAATGAATTCTTTAAATATATGAAACACCCTTTCATTAATATACATTAAAAATTATTGGTTATAAAATAACTAGTAACGATTCAATTGATATATTTTATTTTTAATTAGATTAGTATATAAACATTAGTTTTTGCATTAACTATGTGTTTTTAATTTATTAAATATGATTATTTTTATAAATTGGACAATTATTGACTTAGAAACAAAAATTTTATTTTCAATTTAGAGGTGATTTTGATCAATGGTTAAAAATGTAGTAATCATCGGAACTCAATGGGGTGATGAAGGTAAAGGTAAGGTAGTTGATTTACTTACTGAACGAGCAAATTATGTAGTTAGATATCAAGGAGGACATAATGCTGGTCATACAATTGTCACCAATGGCCAAAAAACTATTTTACACTTAATTCCTTCAGGAATTCTAAGAGAAAATGTGATGAGTATTATTGGCAATGGTGTAGTTCTATCTCTTGATGCTCTAATAGCAGAAATAAAATTACTAAAAAATCAAAACATTCCCGTACTTAAACGTTTGTTGATTTCTTCATCCTGTCCTCTAATCCTTGAATATCATATAGCCATGGATATTACAAGAGAAAAACATAAGGGAATTAAAGCAATTGGTACGACTAGGAGAGGTA
The DNA here is from genome assembly GCF_002933335.1 of Candidatus Pantoea edessiphila. Lineage (GTDB taxonomy): Bacteria > Pseudomonadota > Gammaproteobacteria > Enterobacterales > Enterobacteriaceae > Pantoea_C. Next base: position 20,623 of record NZ_PDKS01000003.1, read on the forward strand.
TAGGTCCCGCTTATGAAGATAAAGTATCAAGACGTGGTTTACGCCTAGGTGATATATTTGACTCAACTACTTTTGCAAATAAATTAAAAGAACTAGTCGATTATTACAATTTTCAATTAGTACATTACTTCAAATCGAACACAGTAGATTATAACAAAATATTTAGTAAAACAATGTTTATTGCTGATTATTTACGCAATATTATAGTAGATGTTCCAGAAATTCTGCATGCTGCTTGTGATCGTGGTGATTCTATCATATTTGAGGGAGCACAAGGTGCTATGCTAGATATTGATCATGGAACATATCCATATGTTACTTCTTCAAGTACTTCAATAGGGGGAGTTTTAACTGGCACCGGGGTTGGTCCATGTCATATCAATTATATAATGGGTATTATGAAAGCTTATTCTACAAGAGTAGGATCAGGACCATTTCCTACTGAACTTTATGATGACATGGGAAAGTTATTATGTCATACAGGACAAGAATTTGGATCAACTACTGGTCGTAAGCGTCGAACTGGCTGGTTAGATGCTGTATTATTACGTCGATCAATACAAATAAATTCAATTTCAGGTCTTTGTTTAACTAAACTAGATATATTAGATAAATTAGACGAAATAAAAATTTGTACAGCTTATAGAATGCCAGATGGCAATAAATTATTTAACACACCATTGACTATTGAAAAATGGAAAAAAGCTCATCCAATATATGAAACATTATCAGGATGGAATCAACCAACATATGGAATTAGAAATCTAAATCATTTACCCAAAGATGCTCGTAAATATCTAAATCGCGTAGAAGAATTACTAGGAATACCAATTGATATAATTTCAACTGGTCCGGATAGACAGGATACTATAATAATCAGAGATCCTTTTGATATTAAATAACAAATGTAAATAAAATTATACATTTTTTTACAAATCATATTAAAATTTATCATTTTTATTAGTTCACAGAATAACTTTAGTTAATTATTTAATTAATAATATTCTATTGTATTATCCTGATAAATCATTTTAAATAAATTTTATATTTTACAATTTAGTAATATAATTACATATTTAGAGGTATCCTAAATAAATAAAATTTTTATTAAACTACAATAATTTGAATATATAACATATTATTTAAATACATAATACTATAATTTATGTTTTTTTAAATTAAAATTAAATGAATTAAAAAATGATGTGATTTTAAATAACAGTGTTTATATATTTTAATAAATTAAAATATTACTAATTTATAATTAATGAATATTGATATTAGATGTTTAGTGATGTCTTAGGAACTATTATGCCAAAATATTTTTCTCATAAAAGGGAAACTAAAATACATAAAAATTCTATTCCTGGTCGTGAATTTATAATAAAAATTTTTAAGCAACAGAAAAAGCCAATAAATTTTATAGAACTAACTAAATTAATGGGATTAAGTGATAAAAATAAAATTGAGGCTTTACGTTATCGTATTCTAGGAATGAAACGTGATGGTCAATTATTACTGACAGATTGTCAGAAGAATTATATTTTACCCAAAAGAAATGTTAATTTAATCCAAGGTAAAGTAATTGGTCATCGAGATGGTTATGGTTTTTTACGAGTAGAAGGTCATAAGGATGATTTTTACTTATCAACAGAACAAATGAAATATTGTATGCACGGTGACTTTATCATAGCACAATTAATAAATAATGATCGTAAAGGACGTCAAGAAGCACGTGTAATCAAAATAAACAAACCACGTAATAAAAACATTGTTGGTCATTATCGTCAAAATAAATTAGGTGTTGGTTTTGTTGTACCAGATGATAGCAGATTAAACTTTAATATAATTATACCATCAAATTTAAATTTGATGGCTAGTGAAAATTCTATAGTAGTAGTAAAATTACTGCAGCGCCCTAAACCTAACGATAAAGCTATTGGTAAAATAATTGAAATAATTGGTAAGAATATAGGAACCAATCTAGCCATTGACATAGCAATAAGAAGCCATGAAATTCCATATAAATGGTCAGCAGAAGCAAAATTACAAATTAATAATTTCACTCAACAGATCACAGAAGACGCTAAAATAGACCGAATTGACTTAAGAAAATTACCATTAATTACTATCGATGATGAAGATGCAAGAGATTTTGATGATGCATTATATTGTGAAGAAACATATGATGGATGGCGTTTATGGGTTGCTATTGCAGATGTTAGCTATTATGTGAGACCAGGAACACCTTTAGATAAAGAAGCATTTTTACGTGGTACTTCAGTATATTTTCCATCAAAAGTAATACCTATGTTGCCCGAAATACTTTCCAATGAGCTATGCTCTCTTAATCCCCAAGTAGATTGTTTATGTATGGTGTGTGAAATGCACATATCTTCTGAAGGTAAATTAATCAAATTTAAACATTATGAAGCAATAATGAATTCGCATGCAAGATTAACTTATGATGAAGCTTATAATATACTAAAAGAACATAACAATTTACGTGATAAATATGTATTATTAAAAAATATTATTCAAAATCTTCATAAATTATATCAAGTATTGGAGAAAGCTCGTCAACATAGAGGTGGTATTTCTTTTGAAACTGCAGAAATTAAATTCATTTTTAATTCAGAAAATCGTATTGATCAGATAAAACGAGTTTTTCGTAATGACATACATAAAGTTGTGGAAGAATGTATGATTTTAGCTAATTTCGCCACAGCTAGTTTTGTAGAAAAAAGTAAAGAACCTACTTTATTTCGAGACCATGATCGTCCTAGTGACGATAGTATTAAAAATTTTAATGTTGTATTAAATGAATTAGGTATTGGACTATCAAAAGGCAAAAAACTTAAACCAATTGATTATTCTTTGCTATTAATGAAAATTGCAACCAGGCCCGATGCTGAAATGTTACAAATTATGCTATTACGTTCTATGAAACAAGCAATTTATGCTCCACAAAACAGAGGTCATTTTGGTTTAGCATTAACTTCTTATACACATTTTACTTCTCCGATTAGACGTTATCCAGATCTTATATTACACAGAATTCTTAAATACTTATTATCTCAACATAAAATAAAAAATCTATTTGTTGATACTGGCGGATATCATTATACTATTAAAGATATAACAAAACTAGGTTATCAGTGTTCTCTTACTGAACGTCGTGCAGATGAAGCTGTTCGTGATGTTTCTGATTGGTTGAAATGTGATTTCATGAAAAAACGTATAGGAAAAATATTTGATGGAATTGTTTTTAGCGTAACCAATTTTGGTTTGTTTGTCCGTTTAAACGAGTTTTTTATTGAAGGATTAATACATATTTCAACTTTAAAAAAGGATTATTATAAATTAGATATAATATCTCAGCGTCTGATAGGTCAATCCAGTGGTAATATATATAGATTAGGAGATGCAGTAAAAGTTCATATTTTAGCTGTAAATATGAATGACAGAAGAATTGATTTTACATTAATTTCTAGCCCAAAAATATTTAATAAAAAAATGCAATTTCAAAATAAAAATATAGAACATTCTAGCGTATTAGCATGAAATTTTTATTATATAATAGTTTCTCAACAACTTTTAAAAATTGTGTTAGTATAAAATCAAACATCAATAAAAATATAATATATTATGACAAATATTGTTTTTGGAATTAACGCTATACAAATTATACAAAATATAAATATTAAAAATTTAAAAGAAGTTTTTATTGTCAAAAATACAAATAACTATCGTTTGCATTTATTACATTCATTACTAAAAAAAAAGGTGTTAAAATTAATTTAGTAGACCGCAAATATATTGACAGTAAATTAAAAAAAGGTGATAACCATCAAGGTATATTAGCAACAATTAAATATATAAATCAATATTCTGAAAACTTTCTTAAAAATATTATTGATGATGTAAAAAAACCATTATTATTAGTTCTAGACTGTATTACTGATCCTCATAATCTTGGTGCTTGTATACGTACTGCTGATGCAGCTGGAGTAAACGCGGTAATAGTACCAAAAAATCGCTCAGCTTCACTTAATGAAACAGTACAAAAAGTATCTAGTGGTGCTGCAGCACATGTACCATTAATAAGAGTTACAAATATATCTAGAACTTTATGCTTATTGCAAAAACACAATATTTTAGTTGTAGGTACTACAAATACATCAGAGTCTAATTTATATCAAAAGAAATTAAATCTTCCTTTAGCATTAGTAATGGGTTCAGAAAGTACTGGTATACGTTATTTAACTCGAAAGTATTGTGATGAATTAGTAAGTATTCCAATGTATGGTTGTATATCATCATTGAATGTATCAGTTGCAACTGGTATATGTTTGTTTGAAATAATGAGACAAGAAAAATTTTACAATATCATTTAGATAATTAAAATCAGCAAAAATTTTATATCATGATATTATATAATTATATATAATTTTACTATTTAAAATATTATTGATATAATTAATTTTTATGTTTAAATTATAATTGTTTAATAAATAATTAAACTATAATTTATTAGTCATTGATTTATTTGTTTAATACTAATATCTTATTTATATTTTAAAATCGTTCCTTGCTTCTAACAGTACTTTAAAGTTAATCTAATATAAGAAGCTATAAACCTTAAGGAGCAACTACAATGCGTCATTATGAAGTTGTGTTGATGGTACATCCTGATCAAAGTGAACAGGTTTCAACCATGATAGAGCAATATACCAAGTACATAAATAAAGCTAAAGGGATAATACATCGTCTTGAAGATTGGCGTCGTCGTCAATTAGCTTATCCAATTCATAATATTAATAAAGCTCATTATGTTTTGCTTAATATTGAAATACCTCAGGAATCAATAAAAGAACTAGAAAATAGCCTGAGATTAAATGATGCCATACTACGTAGTATGGTTATACGGGTAAAAAATGCAATAACTGAGCCGTCTTGTATAATTAAAATAAAAGATGAACGTCGAAATAAACGCGAAGACTTGACTAATGAAACTAATATTTCATCTGAAATTCAAGATTCTGAAGAGTAATTTCCTCATTATTTAATATTTCATTAATAGTTCTATATTGGCATAATCATAAAAAAATTAGATATCTATATGTTAAATAATAAAATTATAATAACATAAATTAATATATTCAAAGGATAAATTATATGACACGTTATTTTCGCCGCCGTAAATTCTGCCGTTTCACTGTAGAAGGTATTAATGAAATAGATTATAAAGATATTATTATGCTTAAAAATTATATTACTGAAAACGGTAAGATAGTGCCAAGCCGTATTACTGGTACATGCGCAAAATATCAACGTCAATTATCTAGAGCAATTAAACGCGCGCGTTATTTATCTTTAATACCCTATACTGACCGTCACAAGTAATAGTTTCTATTTTTACAAAAATATTTATACGATTTGGTGGATTATATAGTGAAAATTATCGTTATTGATAAAATAAATAAACTAGGTAACATTGGTGATATAGTTAATGTTAAATCTGGATATGCTCGAAATTTTTTAGTACCAAAAGGAAAAGCTCTGATTGCTACTAAAAAAAACATTGATTTATTTGAGATAAATCAAAAAAACATGCAAGCTAAATTAGCTGAAAATATAATTTTTGCACAAGATAGAGCAGAAAAAATCAGACAATTAGGCATAGTTACAATTAAGGCCAAAGCAGGAGAGAAAGGTAAACTTTTTGGCTCTATTGGTATACGTAATATTGCCGATGCTATTACTTCTTTAGGAGTTAATATTACCAAAAGTGAAATAAGATTACCAAATGGCACGTTACGTACAATAGGGAAACATGAAATTTATCTTCATTTACATAATGATATATCAGAAAAATTAATTGTAAATATTATAACCTGCTAATTTAAGTGGTTCATATTAGGATGTTATTAATAAATTATATTGGTTAATAATTTATCCTTCTATAATACTATTATAAAACAGTATATGAATGAAAATGAAAAAAATATAATAAAAAATATTTGTGTTTTAGCTCGATTAGCTGGTGATGCTATTATGAGTATATATAACAACAATATTAATTGTAAAATTAATAAAAAAAATGATAAATCACCAGTGACAAATGCTGATATTAAATCAAACGATATAATAATTAGAGGGTTAAGTAGTTTAACACCCTCAATTCCTATATTATCAGAAGAAAATTTGATTCCGTGGGAAGTCCGCAAAAATTGGCAAGTGTATTGGTTAATAGATCCTTTAGATGGAACAAAAGAATTTATTAAGCATAATGGTGAATTTACTATTAATATTGCTTTGATTGAACAAGGAATACCTAAATTAGGAGTTGTTTACGCGCCAGCACTAAATGCTATGTATTATGCTATACAAGGAAAAGCATGGAAAATGTTAGATGGCAAGCCTATAAAACAAATTCATTCCTGTTATATATATCCTCCTTCAGTAGCAGTAAGTCGTTCACATAACTGTATGAATGAAATGAATGAATTTTTACTTGGTTTAAATAATTATAATATTATTAAAATCGGATCATCTCTTAAATTTTGCTTAATAGCTGAAGGAAAAATACAATTTTATCCAAGATTTAGTTTTACCAATATTTGGGATACGGGAGCAGGACATGCAATAGCCTTAGCTGCTGGAGCACATATTCATGATTGGAATGGAAAAACATTAAATTATATACCACGTCAATCATTATTAAATCCAAAATTTTTAGTATCTGTTAATTCATGTTATTTATGATTTTATTTTTTAAATCGCTGAATAGAAGAAACAATTTCATTTTTAGCTGTTTCAGCATCATCCCAACCAATTATTTTTGTCCATTTTCCTGTTTCTAGATCTTTATAATGTGTAAAAAAATGTACTATTTGAGCACATAACAGATCAGGAAGATCTTTCACATTATAAATGTGATCGTATTCTTTAGATATCGTAGTATGTGGAACAGCAATTAATTTAAAATCTTCACCGGAATCATCTATCATTTTTAGCATCCCTACAGGACGAGATCTGATCACAGATTTTGATTTTAATGGATAAGGGGTAGGTACTAATACATCAATAGGATCTCCATCAAGAGATAGAGTTTTATTGATATATCCATAATTGCAAGGATAAAACATACTAGTTAACATAAAACGATCTACAAATAAAACACTTGATTTTTTATCTATTTCATATTTAATTGGATTATCATTTGCAGGTATTTCAATAATAACATAAATATCATCAGGTATGTGTAAACCAGCTGAAACATTGTGTATGCTCATTCTATATATACCTCTACCTCTAAATATAAACTCAACACATCATTATAACATATTTATAAAAATAATTAATAAATATTTTTATAAAAATTTATTAATTATTATGACATAAAAAATAAAATATGATATTATATTATCATAAAGTCAACTAGGCAATCGCCGCTTTTTATGTCCATTTAAAAAGGATAATAAAAAGAGGAGGAAAGTCCGGGCTCCTAGGGTAGGGTGCCAGGTAACACCTGGGAAGTGAAAGCTTACGAATAGTGCAACAGAAAAAAAACCGCTTATTGTTCATTTATGAATAAGCAAGTAAGGGTGAAAAGGTGTGGTAAGAGCGCACCGCTCGACTGGTAACAGTCCGTGGCAATGTAAACTCCACCTGGAGCAAGGCCAAATAGAGGTTTTTTATAAGGTATGACCCGTACTAAACCTGGGTAGGCTGCTTGAATCAATAAGCGATTATTGATCTAGATGAATGATTGCCCTCGACAGAACCCGGCTTACCGGTTGGCTTTTAATTACTAATATTAAACAAACTTAATAATGAATCTAATGAAATACCTTACAATTTTATAAATAATATAGATTCCTAAATATCCGAATTTAATAGATCTTATTATTAAATTAAATGTGTGAAATCTAGTACAAAATATTAACAATATACTACTACCAATAAGTAAATATTTTTTTATACTCATTAGACTGTTCCAATAATTATCATATTTTGACATTACTGTAATCCATTTTCTTTTTAATTCTAATAAATTCATGCGTTGCTTATTTATTTCATTACATATCGAATTTATCGATTTAAACTTTTGATATTGCATTAATTTTTATCCTTAAGTATGCTCTGATCAGTTTTTAGTTCTTTACAAGAATATTTTAAGACAGTAGATTCTCTGAATTTTCTAAAAGTTCTTAATCCAAAAAAGAATGAAAATAAAAATAAAACAACACTCATTGTAGTCATAGTCATAATTCGGTATTGTGGTTTCACAGACCAAACTACTACCATTAACAGACAACAACCTCCAAAAAAAATAAACATAAACATTATTAAAATCATTAGTAAAATTTGTAAAATTTTAGATTTTTCCTCTTCTATTTCTGCACTTGCTAAATGCAACCTTGTCTCAATCATTTCTATAATTTTAGTAATAATATCTTGAGTTATTTCTATAATACTGCTACTAGGGATTTGTTTGTTTTTTGAAGTATCCATAATAATGTCTTAATATAATATCAAATAATAAAAACTTGTTTCCGCTTAATATTAATTTTTTAATAAGGCGATACAATATTTATTAATATGTATCATTACAACATTTATATCCGATATCAAAACATAAGAGTAGCCTCTACTATTACAGTTTTTAATGCTCTTTATTATTGTTTAAATATAAAAAATTAAATAATAATAAATTATATACATTGGTAGCAAAAAATTCAAAGCAAATTGATGTTTATTATTAAATAATAAATGTTCATTACTTATGTAATAATATAAAATATATTTTATAGCTTATTTTTTATTTTGTTTTTATTGAATTTATGTTTGCGATATAACACTACTAGTAAACTTATTATACCAAAAAATAGTAATATTAATGGTAATAATATTAATACAAACATTAGTTTATCTTCATAATGAATAAAAATCTTTGTTTGACTCAATACGAATCCTATAGTAACAAGTATTGAAACCCATAATAATCCACTAATCCAATTAAAAAACTGAAAACGGATGTTATTTAATCCAGACATTCCTGCAATAGTCGGTAATAAAGTACGCACAAAAGCTATGAACCTTCCGATTAGTAACGCAGCTAGTCCATGACGATAAAAAAGGCTATATGCACGTTGGTGATATGTATTAGGCAGTTGTGAAAGCCATTTTTGTACTATTACGGTATTACCTAACCATTTACCTTGCATATAACTGATCCAATAACCTAAACCAGCACTAGTACTAAGAATAATAATTATAAGTGTAAAATTAACTATTCCCTTACCAACAAGAACACCAACTAAAATTAATAGACTATCTCCTGGTAAAAAAGCTGCTGGTAGTAAGCCATTTTCCAAAAATATAATTACAAATAAAACTCCGTAAAGAAACCACATTATAGATGGATCTGATAAAGTATTATAATCTTTCTGCCATAAAGCATGTAATAAAGTTTGTAAAATATTCATTTATACTTCCTAAATTATTCATCAAATAATTTTTCATATAAAATGACGTTTTATATCCATAGGATTATTTTGTACTATAGTACATTTTGCCGAAATAGCAGAAAGTTATATAAAAAACTAAAGTTTATAAAATTAATTTTTAGTTAATTTGTTTATTTTCATAAAAAATATATAACATATAATATAAATTATTTAAATAACTGATTGATAATAAATTATTTTTATGTTTTATTTAAAATAATATTAATTGTATATTAAAAATTATAAAAATAATTTTTAATATTTATTAATTTAATAATTATGAAAGATAAATTTAACAATTAATGAAAGGATTGTATGTTTAAAAGTTATTATCATTAATAATAATGGCCCCTGCTGGATTTGAACCAGCGACCAAGCGATTATGAGTCGCCTGCTCTAACCACTGAGCTAAGGGGCCCAAGGCTAAATAATGATTTTATTTTTCAGTAAAATAAAATTTTATCTGCAGATGTAACAAATTTATTTACAAATATACTTAAAAATAATCAATATTATTTATTAAATAACTAATCATAACATAAAAAAAAAAATATTACAGCTAGTTAGAGGAAAATTTTAATCATCTAAAAAACTTCGCAAAATATCACAACGACTAGGATGACGTAATTTACGTAATGCTTTTGCTTCTATTTGTCTAATACGCTCTCTAGTAACATCAAATTGTTTACCTACTTCTTCTAAAGTATGATCAGTATTCATATCTATACCAAAGCGCATTCTCAATACTTTGGCTTCGCGAGTAGTAAGACCAGCAAGTATATCATGCGTTGCTAAGCGTAAACTTGCAGCAGTTGCCGAATCTAAAGGTAATTCTAAAGTAGTATCCTCAATAAAATCACCTAAATGTGAATCTTCATCATCACCAATTGGAGTTTCCATAGATATTGGTTCTTTTGCTATTTTTAACACTTTTCGAATTTTATCTTCAGAAATCAACATACGTTCAGATAATTCTTCCGGTGTCGGCTCTCGGCCTATTTCTTGTAACATTTTGCGAGAAATACGATTTAACTTATTAATGGTTTCAATCATATGTACAGGAATTCTAATTGTTCGTGCCTGATCAGCAATAGAACGAGTAATTGCTTGTCTAATCCACCATGTCGCATAAGTAGAAAACTTATAACCTCTTCTATATTCGAATTTATCTACTGCTTTCATTAAACCTATATTGCCTTCTTGAATTAAATCTAAAAATTGCAAACCACGATTAGTATATTTTTTTGCAATTGAAATAACTAAACGAAGATTAGCTTCTATCATTTCTTTTTTAGCTCTTCTAGCTTTAGCTTCTCCTATAGACATACGTTTATTAATATCTTTTATTTGATATACACTTAATCCTGTTTCTTGTTCTATTTCAAGTAATTTTTGTATAGAATTTAAAATATCATTTTTATATTCCAAAATTTTTTCAGACCAAGGTTTGTTTATTATTATGGCATTTTTAAGCCAATTTTGATTTGTTTCGTTTCCAGAAAATAATTTAATAAAGCTTTTCTTAGGCATTTTACAGAGAGTTACGCAAAACTTCATAATTATACGTTCTTGAAGACGAATACGTTCAATCATATTACGCATATTATTTACTAAATAATCAAATTGTTTTGGTACTAGACGAAATTCTTTAAATATATCTGAAAGTTTTCTAATTTTAGAAACAACATCTACATGATTACGGTTGTTAATTTTAATTGCAGTTCTAGTAATTTCGTATTGAGTTCTTAGAGCTAAAAATTTTTCTCGAGCTAATTCTGGATCTATATTTTCATTATGTTCATCATTTTCATCACAATCTTCTTTGCAATCTTTATCACATAACTCTGATTCTATATATGCAGATATGGGTGTTAAATCTGCTGTTACATTAGGGTCAACAAAATTTATTATTAAATCAGATAATTTATATTCTCCTAACTCAACTTTATCATATTGATCTAGGAGGTAAGTAATTGCTTCGGGATATTCAGCTACCGAACATTGAACTTGATTAATTCCTTCTTCTATTCTTTTAGCAATATCAATTTCTCCTTCACGAGTAAGTAATCCAACTGTACCCATTTCACGCATATACATACGAACTGGATCAGTAGTGCGACCAATTTCAGATTCAACGGTTGATAATACTTGAGCAGCAGCTTCCTCTAACGCATCATCATAAGTACTAGAATTGCTTTCATTCAATATTAAATCGTCAGCATCAGGAGCTTTTTCAACTACCTGAATTCCCATATCATTAATTGTTTGAATTATATCTGCAATTTGATCGGAATCATTAATATCTTCTGGCAGATGATCATTAACTTCAGCATAAGTTAAATATCCTTGCTCCTTGCCTCTGGTAATAAGAATTTTAAGCTGAGACTGTGAATTTTGTTCCATAAGACGGTATCTAAACTCCTGTTAATTAAATTGATATCTATTGGTTACGAGCTAACTTGTGGCTCATAAATGAAGCAAGAGTACTACCTCTAGCAGAACAATATTTAAATGAAACAAGGCTTAAACGGTGATTAATCGTTTAGCATGTTAGTAAATTTATTAAAATGAATTATAATTTCAAAAACTACAAAATAAGCTATTTTTTTGCAAATGTCTTGCTTAAGATCCAAAATTGGTTACGTTCTTCACTATTCAATTTTTTTATGCGATCTCTTGTAATTAATGACTCAAGTTGTTGTTCGCGTAAGTTATCGCGAATTTTACTTAATGAATCTTGAAATACTACCTTGATTTGTTCATCTACTATCATGTGGTTCCATAATGCTAATGTTTCAAGCTTATTAATAAAATTTGTTCCTCGATATAATTCTAATAATTGTGCTGTATTTGATATGTAATTTTTATTACATTGATTTACTAACTCTATAAATATAGACAAACCAACTATTTTATGGTCTGAAAAATCACTAAAAGATGGAACCAAAATTGCTAGTTTTGGGTTCTGTATTAGTAATGCTAGCAAAATTCTCATGGTAGTAAATTTAAAAGATGGTATGACAGGAGTTGTTTGTTTGTTTTTTATTTTAGGTATCAACTGCTCAATACAATAATCATCAAGAATACCCAATTTTATTCCTAGCAGTTGGCGCATGTAAATCCGCAACGTTTTACCTGGGACTTGAGAAATCAATGGTAATGCTAATGCGCTTAATTTAGTTCTACTATCATAAGAATTAAGATCTACTTGTGTTAATAATGTATCAAATAGAAAAGAAGAAAGTGGTATGTTTTTTTTGATTCTTTTTTCAAACGCCTCTCTACCTTCCTTGCGAATTAATGCATCTGGATCTTCGTTATCAGGTAGAAAAACAAAACCAAGTTGATAACCATCATTCATATAAGGTAATGCTGTTTTTAATGTTTTCCAAGCAGCTTTACGTCCAGTGAAGTCACCATCAAAACAACAAATTATATTTGTTGTTACATAAAATAATTGTTTAATATGCTCAGATGTTATTGCTGTACCAAGTAAACCAACAACATAGTTTATGTTATATTGTGATAACGTAATTACATCTATATATCCCTCAACTATTATTAAAAAATTCGGTTTTGGATTATAATTGAGTGTTTCATATAAACCATATAGTTGATTTCTTTTATGAAACAAATCTGTTTCCGGAGAATTAAGATATTTAGGAAACTGTTCTGTAAGAGCACGACCACCAAAACCTACTGTTTGACCTGTTTTATTGCGAATTGGAAATATAATTCTTTCTCGAAACCTATCATATAAAACACCATTTTCGTTACTAGTTAACATACCAGCTTTAATCAATAATTCACGGTCTTCATGTGTTTTTCCAAATTGATTGAGAATATTTTTCCATCCTACAGGGGCAAAGCCAATTCCAAAACGTTCTATAGTTTTTGAATTTAAACCGCGATTATTAAGATAATTCAAAGCATATTTTGAACTAACTTTATTTAGCTCAAATTTATAAAATTTATATATGTTATCAATTAAAACATATAATTTTTTACGAAAAAATATATTTTTTTTATGTGCAAATTGACTATTCTCAAATATTATTTCAACATTGTTTATATTAGCCAGTTCTTCTATGGCTGTAATAAAGTTGAGATTTTCGTATTTCATTAAAAAGTCTATAGCATTACCATGGATACCACAGCCAAAGCAATAATAAAATTGTTTCTCACTATTAACTGTGAAAGAAGGATTTGTTTCCTTATGGAAAGGACAGTGTGCGTAGAAATTATTTCCCTGCTTTTTTAAGCTAATACGAGTACTAATTAAATTAATAATATCGGTATTGTCAAGCAGATTAATAATAAATTTACGTGAGATTCTTTCAGTCATAAGCCCTATTAATATTATTGTAAAACAAAAACGGGCTCAAAAAAGCTATTAGTTTCTTTTTAATATTTTTATATTTAAAAATTTTTAAAATAAAATCTAGATAATTTTGTGTAGAGTTTTGTTTAATATAAACGAACATGACGTGCATTTTCACGGGCTATTTTTTTTGAATGACGTTTAATTGCAGAAGCTCTGGCACGCTTGCGTTCTACTGTAGGTTTCTCGTAAAATTCACGACGACGCACTTCAGTTAATATTCCTGCTTTTTCACAAGATCGCTTAAAACGGCGCAAAGCTACATCAAATGGTTCATTATCACGAACGTTGATTATTGGCACAATATTTACTCCTTTTGATATTTTATGAAACTATTAACATTAATAAATTCTAATTTTTTCTAGAAGTTCAAGTTATTTTAGTATATTATAGGTCTATTTGCAAAATATTAATATTTTTAAATGAATTGGTAAACATTTAGTTCATAACTATTTAAATAATATATATAGTGCTGTAAGTATTGCATAGCGTTGTAAGTATTGCAGATATAATAAACATAAAATTTTTATAAAAAATTATGGAATCAAAGATGCGTGTTTTAGGTATTGAAACTTCTTGCGATGAAACTGGAGTTGCAATTTATGATAAAAAATATGGACTATTAAGTAATAAAACATATAGTCAGGCAAAAATTCATGCTTATTACGGAGGGGTAGTTCCAGAATTAGCCTCTCGAGATCATGTACGTAAAACATTACCATTGATTTTATCATCTTTAAAACATGCTGACTTAAAACCAAACCAAATTAACGCTGTAGCATATACTGCAGGACCTGGCTTAGTTGGTTCATTGTTAGTTGGAATATCAATTGGTCGTGCTTTAGCATATTCTTGGGATATACCTTCAGTGCCTGTAAATCATATGGAAGGTCATATTATGGCTCCTATGTTAGAAAATAATCCTCCAAAATTTCCTTTTTTAGCATTATTAGTTTCTGGTGGTCATACACAGTTAGTTAGCGCAACAGGCATTGGGTTATATAAAATATTAGGTGAATCGATTGATGATGCTGCAGGTGAAGCTTTTGATAAAACAGCTAGATTATTAGGTATTAGTTATCCAGGAGGAGCTATATTATCAAAAATTGCTAGAAATGGTCAACGCAAAAGATTCATTTTTCCAAGACCTATGGCCTGTAGTAATAATTTAAATTTTAGTTTTTCTGGATTAAAAACTTTCGCTGCAAATACTATTAACAAAAATAATCTAGACGATCAAACACGTTCTGATATTGCTCTAGCTTTTGAAGATGCAATTATAGATACTTTATTAATTAAATGTAAACAAGCGTTAGATAAAACTGGATTCAATAGATTAGTATTATCAGGTGGTGTAAGTGCTAACTATATTTTACGTAAAAGAATGACTGAGATGGTTAAAACACGTAAAGGAGAAATATTTTTTTCTCGCCCAGAATTTTGTACTGACAATGGCGCTATGATTGCGTATGTTGGTATGTTGCGCATTAATAGTAATATGTCTAAAGATTTATCTATCAAGGTATATCCTCGTTGGTCATTAGCAGAACTATCAAATCCTTAAATATAATAACTAGTATGTGATATTGTATTTGTGTTATTTCATAATAATGAAAATGTTAATTTAATTAACATATATTAATATGTTTACTTTACTTTTAATCAAAAAAATTAATAATAATAATTATGGGAGCTATAACTTAGGACTATAACTTATATGAAAAAATGTTATTACTATCACAGTTAATAAATTATATTAATTAAGATAATGGATATTATATTTATAGAAGAATTAGTCATATATACTACTATAGGTATTTATGACTGGGAAAAAAAAACAAAACAAAAATTAATTATAGACATTGAAATGATGTGGGACAGTTGGTCTTTGAGTAAACAGGAAGATCTTAATATTTGTTTAAATTATTCTGATGTATCTGAAGCAATTGTAACTTTTTTAGCAAATAATCATTTTTTACTTGTTGAAAGAGTAGCCGAAGAAATAGCAAATTTGTTAATGAAACGCTTTCGTTCTCCGGGAGTATATGTCAAAGTTGGTAAACCCAGTGCTATAGCTCAGGCAAAACAAGTTGGCGTTAAAATTAAGAGAGGAATTATTTCTTCTTGTTGATGCAGCGTTTAGTATTTGTTGCTGTATTTAGATTGTACAATAATTTTTAACAATTTAAAATTGGAGCTGTCTAAAACATTTAAGAGAGTAGATGTTTTTTCTCATTTATAATGAGACCACTTTTGATAGCTTCAATTCTTCTTTTGGTTAATTCTTCAAAAATTTTTATTCCCTTCAATCCTTGCTGAATTATATTTTTTGTGGAAACTTTTTTAGCTAATTGAAAAGTAAATCGCAAATAATCACCTTGCGTATATAAAGAATTTTCTAATCCTATGCGTCCTCTTGAATTTGCTTCGATTATAATAGCTATTTGTTCAACTCGGTGTGGTTTTCTCCATGCATCTATACGATTAAAAAATTCTACTAAATATTCTATTGGCTGCTTTTCAATAATATGTATCTGATCATGTAATTCAGTTACTATAATAGCTAATTTACGAGTTGAATTTGGTACAGACCATTTATCACATAGAGATTTAACTAATGATACTCCCAGTAAACTATGACTTTGATGTTTAGGCCATTGATTAATTGGTGTTAGTGTTTTAACTACGTCATGGCAAAATGTTGCAAATCTCACATCTATAGAATCAGAGAGAACAACAGACATTGTTAAAGACATTAATGTATGTTGTCCAGTATCAATTTCAGGATGCCATTGCATAGGAGATGGTATCCCGAATAATCTACTGATTTCTGGTACTAATATTTTCAATGCTCCACATTCTCTTAATACATAAAAATATATTTGAGGATTTATTGATAGCAGAGCTTTGCTAGTTTCACGCCAAACTCTTTCTGTTGTTAAATTAGATAATTCTCCTTCTCTAACCATATGACACATTAGTTTTTTGGTTTCTTTAGCTATCCGGAAGTTCAAATGTGCAAAAGTTGCTGCAAATCTTGCTACGCGCAAAACACGCAATGGATCTTCATTAAAGGCAGGAGATACATGACGCAGCTTACGATTAAAAATATCTTTTTGACCATTATATGGATCAAATAATCTGCCATTATCATCACAAGCCATAGCGTTTATAGTAAGATCTCTTCTTTTTAGATCCTCTTTTAAAGTAATATCTGGGGCAAACCATGTAGTAAATCCATTATAACCTTTTCCTGTCTTATATTCTGTTCTAGCAAGTGCATATTCTTCTCCATTTGTTGGATGAATAAAAACAGGAAAGTTATTTCCTACCTGGTTATAACCTTTTTTGATCATCATATCCGGAGTAGCACCAACTACAACCCAATCTCTATCTTTAATAGGTATATTAAGTAATCTATCACGTACTGCACCACCAACGAGAAATATCTTCATTGATAAACTTCTCTCATAAAATTAAAAAACAACCATATTGATTTTTTAATTTTCTTAAATATGTAAAGTTAATGTTTTACTATTAATATACTATAAATTGACCTTAAATATTACTTTTTGGCATTTGGAATATCAAATGTTTTATATCTAATTAATATTTTATCAAAATTAATTATTTTTAATAAAATTTAAAATAATCTATTTATAACATATAATATAACTTTATATATGCAAATATAGTGTATGGATAAAGGCAAATGTGAATTTTCAATATTTATATATTAAAATAAAAATTAATTTATTATTTTACTTCCTATTAAGTTTCATGTATAAAAATATTTAAAATATAACAATTTTTCTACAAGACCATTGCTCATTATTATATCTTTCATTAATTATTTCAATATGTATAAATTATTATTTATAATTAGATTTAGTGATTATTTTAAAGATGATATATATTTCTAATTTAAGATTATTATATTTTAAATAAATAAAATTTAAACGATAATTTTAAATTATTTCAAGTATTTTACATAATTATACATTTGTGATTTTATATAAAAAACAATTACAGAAAAATAAAAATATTATTTTAATAAATTCATAATTATCATTAATTTATTATTAATAAATAAAATTATATGTTTGATTTTCAAAAAATATTTAAATTGAACTATTCAGTTTATGTTAATAATATCTTATAAAAGTTAAAGGTTGTTTATTGTTTTAATAACTATATCTATATGATATAATTTTTTTTTGTAATCATACTATTCATATATAAAATATTAATTTTGCAATTAATTATTTATATTAATAATAATTTAATTACTGGACAGTCAATAATGATATTAAAACAATTACAAATTATTTTTTAATTAAACAATTTAAGATAAGATCAAAAATAAAAATATGTACTTTTTATCCTAGTAATATATTTACTTTGATTCTAGTAATTCAATATAATTACCAAAAGGTTTATTAACATGAATCAGAAGTTGCTTTCTGAATTTGGAACAATTGAAGAACGTGTAGAACGTTCTATCGCTGCAATGCGCAAAGGGGATGGTGTAATAATAGTTGATAACGAAAATCGTGAAAATGAAGGTGATATTGTTTTTGTTGCTGAAACAATGACAGTAGAACAAATGGCATTAACTATACGTCATGGTAGTGGGATTGTCTGTCTTTGTTTAACTGAAACAATATGTAAAAAATTAAATTTGCCAATGATGGTAGAAAAAAATACAAGTTTTTATGGAACCAGATTTACAATTACTATTGAAGCAGCTAAAGGTGTTACTACAGGAGTATCAGCTAAAGATAGAATTACTACTATTCGTGCTGCAATAGCAGAAAACGCAAAACCTGAAGATCTTAATCGACCTGGTCATGTTTTTCCTGTTTGCGCTTGTACTGGAGGAGTTTTAGTTAGAGGAGGACATACTGAAGCTACAATAGATCTAGTTAAACTAGCAGGTTTTAAACCAGCTGGTGTTATATGTGAACTTACTAATGATGATGGTTCTATGGCACATATGGAAGAAGCTATTATTTTTGCAAAAATTCATAGCATGCCTGTAGTAACAGTTGAAGATTTGATATTCTTTCGTCAAAGAAAAAAGATGTTTTCGATATAACAAATTAAAATATAATTTATCATTTCAGCAGTAAGTTAATCTTTATAGATATTCTGATAATTTTAATATATTGATCACCATGCAATATTACTTTATCATAAATAATAACGATTGAATTGTATATTTTGTATAAATATATCAATTGAAAAGAAATTTATTTAACACATTTCCAAATAAGGAGATGTATATGCTATTAATATTACGTATTATTTTATTTGTTATTTATTTATTAGTGATTTGTATGGTTGGTATGATTTGGTGTTCATTTTCTCCTAGAAATCCATATCATGTATCTATATTTGGACGTATGATTGGAAAACTATCAACATTATTTGGAATCAAAGTTGAGCTCAGAAAATCTCAATTTACTGAAAAGTATATAGGTAATGCTATCTATATAGCAAATCATCAAAACAATTATGATATGATAATTTTATCTAAAATAATACCAGATAATACAGTAACTTTAGGTAAAAAAAGTTTATTTTGGATTCCATTTTTTGGGTTTTTTTATTGGATTACTGGTAATATACTTATCGATCGTAATAATAAAATTAAATCTTACGGTACTATTATGCATATAGTTAAACAACTTAAAAAAAAACGCATTTCGTTTTGGATTTTTCCAGAAGGTACTAGAAGTAACGGAAGAGGATTACTGCCTTTTAAATCTGGAGCTTTTCTGGCTGCTAGATTAGCTGAAGTACCTGTTATTCCCGTGGTTTTTTCAAATACTCATGATAAAATTAAACTTAATCGCTTTAGAAATGGACTAGTAATTATTGAAATGCTTTCTCCTATTCATTTAAAAAATCATAATTTATCAGTTAGAGAATTATCAAAAGTATGTCATGATGTAATGTTAAATAAGTTAAAAACTTTAAATGATGAAGTTGAGGAAAGAGAAAAAAATGGAAATATATAACCATTATTTATGAATATATCTATTATTTAGTAGAAGTTGAAATTTAAATGTTATTTATTATCACGGTATTTTAGTTAAACTTCAATTTAGGTTCTTAAAAAAATAAGAAATTTATTTTTTAGTATAAAAATATTTATACATGTAAATAAGATTAAATATTTCATCGTCATCAGCAATTATCATTGTTATTTAGTATATTGTTAGATAATACTATAACTAATTACTTGTCTTTTTCCTAGCTTATATGCAGCTAAGTTTCAATTAATATCAATATATAATATGATTATAATATAATGTTTATCTTTAATAATTATTCTATTAGATATCTGCTTAAATACATGGTTATTTATGATATATTATTGTTTTAATAGGAATAGTCATATCAAGATATGATAAAACTAAATTAAAATTTGTTTATAACAAATTTTAATTTTATTTAAAATAAATTAATTAAACATAACAATAAAGTTATTTCAAATAATAGAACAATTATTCATTAATTAATAGTATAATGCATGTTTTTTAGATATGATTAATTTAATAATACAATAAAATATTTTATATGAAAGATAATTTATAAAATCGGTTAATAATAAATATATTTATGCATAATCAATTAAATAGTGAACTTAAATGATATTAAAATATTTAAAAATCTATTTATAGATAGTATTTTATTAATTTATATGAGATAAAAAAATTGAGTACATTTAAAAGCAAAGATAAATTTAATCTTTACTATAAAGATTGGGGACAAGGTGAAGATCCTATAATATTTAGTCATGGTTGGCCTTTGAATGCTGATATGTGGGATTATCAAATGTATTTTCTTGCAAATAGCGGTTATCGTTCAATTGCATTTGATCGTCGTGGTTTTGGCCGTTCGGAACAACCATGGATTAGTTACGACTATGATACATTTTCTGATGATATTCATTGTTTAATAGAATATTTAGGATTAAGTAAAGTTACTTTAGTAGGTTTTTCTATGGGTTGTGGGGATGTATCTCGTTATATTAGTCGCTTTGGTACAACTAAAGTAAAAAAAATTATACTATTAGGCACAATAACGCCAATGGTCAGTAAAAACAAAGATAATCCAGATGGTATTGATAAATCAATATTTGATACTATAAAATTAGAATTATTAAAGGATAGACCTCAATTTATTAAGCAATTTATAAAAACATTTTATGGTAATATGTTTGTTTCTGATGGTATAAAGTTTCAAACTTTAAACATCTCTTTATTAGCATCTTTAAAAGCTACTATAGATTGTGTTACATCATTTTCTGAAACTAATTTCTATAATGATTTAAGTAAAATTAATATTCCTACTTTAATTATTCACGGCAGCAATGATCAAATTTTACCATATCAATTGACTAGTGAACAAACCCATAAATTGATACCTAATTCTAAATTAAAATTATATAAAAATGGTCCTCACGGTTTTGTATTAACGCATCAAGATCATCTAAAACAAGATATTATTTCATTTTTACAAGAATAAAATTTTGATTGCTCAAATACAGCTAAACAGTGAGTGATTAATAACGTTATTCATGTATTTAATTATTATATTAAGATTAAATATTATGACATTAATTCAACATAATTTAAATAAATTGATAAAAAAGATCCATGATATTGCTTTATTATATGGTCGTAATCCTGAAAAAATCAAGTTAATTGCAGTAAGTAAAAACAAACCGATAAGTGATATCATGGAAATAGCATCGTTAAAACAGATCAGTTTTGGTGAAAACTATGTACAAGAAGGTATAGAAAAAATTAGATCTATAAAAACGTGTTGTCTTAATCTAGAATGGCATTTTATAGGACATTTACAGTCTAATAAAAGCCGCTTAATAGCAGAATATTTTTCTTGGTGTCAAACAATTGATTCAATAAGTATTGCACGTAAATTAAATGATAAAAGGCCATTTTATTTGCCTCCTCTTAATGTATTAATTCAAGTTAATATTAGTAATGATGAAAAAAAATGTGGAACAATACCAAATAATATATTTAACATAGCAGAGCAAATTATATCTTTACCAAAATTGAGATTTCGTGGATTAATGGCTATTCCTAAGTTAGAAAATGATTATAATAAACAATTTCATGAGTATAAAAAAATGGTTCAACTATTCGATAAACTTAAGCAAGATTTTTCTGATATTGATACTATTTCATTAGGAATGAGTAATGATATGGAAATGGCTATTGCTGCAGGAAGCACAATGTTACGTATTGGCAGAGATATATTTGGTATTAGAGATAACTTTACAGACACCTAATATTATACTACATAAATAATATATTATGAATATTTTTCATCTATTTAGATAGTCATTAATGTAAAATGTATTTACCTCCATTAAGCTTATATATACATATTCCTTGGTGTATAAAAAAATGTTATTATTGTGATTTTAATTCTCATGAATTAAAAAAGAACGTATTATATCTTAACTATATAAATCATTTGTTATTAGATCTAAATAATGACAAATATTTAATTAACGATAGAAAAATATGCACTATTTTTATTGGAGGGGGAACACCCAGTTTAATTGATATAGAAGCAATGAAAATATTAATAAATGGAATAAAAGAAAGTTTAAATCTGTCTATAGATATAGAGATTACCATAGAAATCAATCCTGGAACTGTTAATGTTGATCTTTTATCCTGTTATAAAAATCAAGAAATTAATCGAATATCAGTTGGTGCGCAAAGTTTTAGTGATAAACATCTAGTTCGTTTAGGAAGGATTCATAGTTCAACAGAAACTCATAATGTAATTCATTTAATCAAAGATCTTGGAATACATAATATTAATATTGATTTAATGCATGGGTTACCAAATCAATCTATACAGGAAGCCTTGAATGATTTACACCAAACTATTTTATTTGATATTCCTCATATATCGTGGTATCAATTAACTATCGAACCCAATACCATGTTCGGTTCGAAAAATGTTATTTTACCTAATGATAATAAATTATCGCGTATTTTTAAAGAAGGGCACAATTTATTGATTCAATCTGGTTACAAACAATATGAAATTTCAAATTATGCAAAATCAAATTACTATTGTAAACATAATCTTAATTATTGGTATTTTGGTGATTACATTGGTATTGGCTGCGGAGCACATGGAAAAATAACATTATCTGATGGCAAAATAATACGTACTGTAAAAAATCGCCAACCAAAAGAATTTATGAAAGGATTTTATATTAATAAAAGATATATAGTTTCTGATATAGATAAACCTTTTGAATATTTTATGAATAGGTTTCGTTTGAATAAAATTGTATCTAGAAAAGAATTTGAAATTTTTACTGGCTTGAAGGAAGACTATATCCGTTATAATATGGATAAAGCAATAACTGCTGGTTATGTTATTGAAACTAATAAACACTGGCAAATAAGTAAAAAAGGAAGGCGGTTTTTGAATGACCTATTAGAATTGTTTTTAATAGAAGGATAGAATTATAATAATATTGTGTTGATTTGAAATAATCATTCAACAAGTTTTCTTAGATTACTTTATTGTTCTAAATATTAATTCGTAAATTTTGTGTCCTAAGAGATTACTGCGTTGTTCAAACTTAGTAATAGGGCGATCTTTAGAAAGCATAATATCATCTTGCGAGTAGAGAGATTGGTTTTTGTGGTTGTTTATGCTATCTATCGTTTTTACTATATAAGAAGCATAATTTTTACAATCTGTTACTATATGAAGTAGAGAACCACTATCTTTAAGTTTTTGTCTTGCTAAATTAGCAAACGATGTATTTACAAGTCTACGTTTATGATGACAATTTTTAGGCCATGGATCAGGGAAAAATAGTTGTATTTTATGAAGTGAATTATCTGGAATCATGTTTTCTAATACATCACGAACATCGCAATATATAAGTCGCAGATTTTTAATGTCTGTTTTTTTTAATTCCACTAAACAATTAGCTATTCCTGGCAGATATACTTCGATTCCTAAAAAATTTTGTTGTGAATTATTTTGAGCCATCTGAACTAAAGAATTTCCGTTACCAAATCCAATTTCCATAATGACTAATTTATCAGATCCAAATAATTTAGAAAAATTAATTAATTTTGGTTGGAATTGAATTACTATATCTGACCAATGACTATTTACTGCATTAAGTTGATTTCTAGTTAATTTTCTTTCTCGTAACACAAAAGTACGAATTCGATCATATGATTTACATATACTAATTTTAGTATTTATGTTACATTTTAACGATAAGTTATTTTTCATATTGATATATATTTTTGCAATTTGCTTTTAACATAATTGGTTTATAATAATCATACAGTTAATAATATAATATCTTATATTATTAACTGCAACTAATTTTTTAACGATTTATAAGTGAGTTTATTTTAGTAATTTATTTATATTATTTCTTTGAAGATTACGGTGTTTATACTATGAGTCGTATAATTTTTTGTAATTTTTTAAAACGTAAAGCTGAAGGACAGGATTTTCAAGTTTATCCTGGTAATATTGGTGATCGTATATATAATGAAATTTCCAAAGAAGCTTGGGGGAAATGGATTGAAAAGCAAACGATATTAATTAATGAAAAGAAACTTAAACTTATTCATCAAGAAGACCGAAAAATATTAGAAAATGAAATGATAAAGTTTTTATTTAAATAAAAATCTATTTTATAGATAAGGAAAATTTAATACTTATACTTTATATCAACTGAAAAACATATATATCCTAAACTTAGGATATATATAAAAAATCCAATTAATTATTGCAAGATGAGTTGTTAATCCAATCCTGTAAAATGATTGCTGCAGATTTGGAATCAATATGATTTTTAGACAAAGATCGATATCCTCCACATTTAAATAATTCTGAACAAGCTTCTCTTGTACTTAATCTCTCATCCTGCATGTAAGTATTGATGCTAAATTTAGCATTTAAATTATTGGCAAATTTTCTAGCACAATAAGTAAGATATTGTTCAGTACCATCCATATTTAGTGGTAAACCTACTATAATTACACTAGGCTGCCATTTTTTAATTAACTTTTCAATTTGTATCCAATTTGGTATGCCTTCTTTAGCTTTTAAAGCACTTATAGGACTCGCTATACCAGTAACTAATTGACCGATTGCAACACCAATATTTTTTTTTCCAAAATCAAAAGCTAATATAATTTTCGTATACATTAGGATTTCCTGTATTACTATACTTATTCATTGCTAACTACCCTAATCTAATAAATATTAGAGTAGTTTTACTTCAAACTTTTAATAAAGTGATTTAAAATATTACTTTATTATTTATCACAGTAACCAACAAATTGTCTCTAGTAGTTAATGTGTTACTTGGAGCTCATATATTAAGTAATAATTTTTAGAATTTAAGAATTTTATATCTGCTAATGCAAGAGTTTTTCAATTGAATCCATTAGCATAGAAGTAATAGAAATTGGAACGGCTGCTTCAATTTGACAAATACCAGTAGGGCTAGTCACGTTAATTTCTGTAACTTTATCGCCAATAATATCTAAACCGACAAACATTAGACCTTTCTTTTTAAGATTTAAACCAATAATTCTGGAAATTTCTAAATCACTGGCGCTTAAAGCTCTTACTTCTCCATAACCACCGATGCTAAGATTAGCTCTATGATCCCCTTCTCTAGGAATTCTCGCTAAGCAATAAGGAACAGGTTCTCCATCTACTAATAAAATTCTTTTATCACCATATTTTATATCTGGTACATATTTTTGAGCTATGCAAAAAAAACTACCATTTTTAGTTAATGATTCTATCACAACTGAAAAATTAGAATCATCCTTTCTTAAAAAAAAAACAGATTTACCACCCATATTATCTAATGGTTTTACTACTATATCAATGTGTTTTTGCCAAAAATTTTTTAGTTCATTTTGATTACAAGTAACTAATGTACTAGGGGTAAATTCATTAAACAATGATATATATAATTTTTCATTACAATCTCTCAAACTTTGTGGTTTATTCACAATGATAGAACCTGATCGTTCTGCTTGTTCTAAAATATATGTTGAATATATATACTGCATGTCAAATGGAGGATCTTTCCTCATTAGTATTACATCAAGATCAGAAAGTTTGATATTTTGTTTTTTATAAAAAAAATACCAATGTTTATGATTTTTTTCTACATTTAATAAATGTGTATTTGCATAAGCTACACCTTCATACATGAAAATATCCTTTATTTCCATATAATAGATTGTATATCTGCGCTTTTGTGCTTCTAGTAACATTGCAAATGTTGTATCTTTTTCTATATTAATAGAAGCAATTGGGTCCATTAATACACCAAGTTTAACCATTATTATCCTTTATTCCTTTAAATAAAATAAACTTAATAGCATATTTCTCATAATTTAAATTCATGCTAATTATGATAATTTATTATTAAATGTCTGAAAGTAATTTTAAAGACAGTTATTTACTAATAATCACTTCAATATATCTTATTTTAAAATAATCTTAAAGAGATTTTATATATTTAAACATAATCATACAAATAGCAACCTTATATTATGTATAAATATATATTTATGCTAATATATATTTATACATACATGTATGTTATAAACTATCATGGATCATATCCATGATATATTAGTTAATATTAATCGATACAAATAAAAATACATGATTAATAAATAATAACAGCTTGAATATAAATGCTATTATTTGTTATTAAATAACTATTAATATACTAATTAATAAATTCAAAACTTATATACTAGCTATAATATAATTTTATAAGGAAATCCAATATTTAACTGTTAGGTCAACAATATTTAAATATATCTAATGTTAATACTATATAAATTTGATTATTTATATGATATTTTATTAAGATTGTAACATCATTTATCAAATAATTTTTTTTTCAGCAAGATCAAGAGTAAAATAACTAAATATAATATCTGCACCTGCTCTTTTTATTGCAGCTAAACTTTCTAATATTATTTTATATTCATCTATAACTCCTGATTTAGCGGCAAATTTTATCATAGAATATTCTCCACTTACCTGATACGCAGCTAGTGGTATTTCAGTTTTTTCACGGATATCACGTAAAATATCAAGATAAAAACCTGCTGGTTTTACCATTAGTACATCTGCTCCTTCTGTAACATCAATTAAAGATTCTCTAATTGCTTCTCTGCGATTTATGGGGTTTATTTGATAGGTATTACGATCTCCGTTGATATTAATTTTGGCAGCGTCTCGGAAAGGACCATATAAAGAAGATGCAAATTTAGTTGAATAAGAAATTATAGCAGTTTGATTGAAACCAGATAAATCTAATGCTCTACGAATATTGCATACCTGTCCGTCCATAGAAGCTGAAGGTGCAACAAAATCAGCACCTGCTGCTGCTGCTACTACCGATTGTTTACACATATTTACTAGGGTTTGATCATTATCAACGTAATTATCATATATTACACCACAGTGCCCATGGGTAGTATATTGGCAAAAACAAATATCTGATATTAACATAATTTCTGGAACAGTATTTTTACATATTCGAATTATTCTTGATAACAAACCGTTTTCATCCCACGTATCACTGCCTATTGGATCATTATGATGCGAAATTCCAAATAATAGTA
Organism: Candidatus Pantoea edessiphila; assembly: GCF_002933335.1. GTDB lineage: Bacteria > Pseudomonadota > Gammaproteobacteria > Enterobacterales > Enterobacteriaceae > Pantoea_C. Next base: position 48,228 of record NZ_PDKS01000003.1, read on the forward strand.
CTATATTAATACCTGCATTAGCTATACGCTCTATTTCATATGCTAATTTTTTTTCAGGAATACGCATCACTCCTGGCATAGAATCTATTTCTTTATAAACATTTAAATTTTCTTCAACAAATATTGGCAAAGCTAATTTATTTATACTAATCTCAAATTCTTGGAATATTCGACGCATTAAAGTATTAACACGTAATCTCCTAGGACGTTTTGCTAAATTAATTATCTTCATTATGATATCGTTAACTATATATTAATAAAAAATAAATTGTTATATCCATTAATTAAATAACAACAAGTTTTATTTTGTTTTTTTATTTCAATTAATGCGTATAATCGCATGCAATAATTTTATAAATTTTTATATATTGTTTAAGTATATAAAATAATTTCATTATTTAATAATATTTGTGTTTATTAAATGCAATAAATATTGCATATAACATATGATTATTTTTTTATCCTATATAAACAATAAACTACCTTTCCAGCAGTATTCTTTTTATATAAAATCCAATTATATGGAATATTAACCATTTTAATTTTTTTGCTTTCAATATATATAAGAGCATGATCGCTTAACCATCCGTTATTATCTAATAAAAACATTGTTTCACTAATAAAATCACTATCAAATGGTGGATCAATAAATACTATATCAAATGGTCTACCTTTCTGCTTCAACCAAAATAAGGTATTGGTTTTTATTATTTCACTATTAGATACATTAAAAAATTTTAAGTTTTTTTGCAATTGTTTTACTACTGTAATATTAGATTCTAACATTGTTACAAAATTAGCGTATCGTGATAAAGATTCAAATCCAAGAGCTCCACTACCTGTAAAACAATCAAGGCAATTGGAATTTTTAATTATAGGATTCAACCAGTTAAATAATGTTTCTCGGATACGATCAGTAGTGGGTTGTAATCCTATACTATTTAATACTGGTAATTTATGTCTTCGCCATTGACCACCTATAATTCGAATATATCCAGAGCGATAATTTTTTTTCATAAATATCTATAATTATAAATATGTAATAAAATTAAAATTACGTTAATGTTTTAAAAAACAAAATAATTTTTATTTGCAAACAATATGTTCAATAGATTTAATATTAATTAAATTATTGAATTGATATTATCTTATCTTATTTGTATGATAATAACAAATCTAACTAATATTAGAGGATTGTAGTAATATGGTAAAAAAGAAAAATAATAATTTATTTTCTTGGTTTAAATTCAAAAAAAATGATTCAACTAAAAATGAAAATTTAAATGATACTGATCACCTTTTATCTGAAAATAAAAAAACGATTCATATAAATCAATGTTTACCTGAAAACAAAGACAATAATAAAAATAACGATTCTGCTCATAATGCAATCCCTGATTCCAACTTAATTATAAATGATATTGATATAAACTTAGTAAATACACCAATAAAAAATAAATTAATTAATGGTTATGTAAAATCAACAAAAGCAGAAATTCAATCTCAACATAATAATTATAAAATTGATACTGGTGTAAATATACAGCCAGATAATTTAAAAAAAAAACAAAGTTTTTTTACACGTTTAAAAAATAGTTTAATTAAAACTCATCAAAATTTAGCTATAAATTTAAATAAAATATTTTATGGAAACCTAGTAAGCAATGAACTTTTTGAAAAATTAGAAGAACAATTGTTAATATCTGATATAGGAATAGAAACTACCCAAAAAATAATTAAAAAACTGTCACAACAAGCAAGTATTCAACGTATAAAGGAAGCGAAAGACCTATATGATTTACTAAAAATAGAATTAACAAATATGCTAGTTGGAATAGATATACCAATTGAAACAAACAAAAACAAGCCCTTTGTTATATTAGTAGTAGGAGTTAATGGTGTAGGAAAAACAACTACAATTGGTAAATTAGCCCATTACTATAAAAAAGCAGGAAAATCAGTTATGTTAGCTGCTGGTGATACTTTTCGTATAGCTGCAGTTGAGCAATTACAATTTTGGGGGAAATATAATAAAATTCCTGTAATTTCACAACCGACTGGATCAGATTCTTCTTCTGTAATATTTGATGCAATACAATCTGCTAAATCACGTAATATTGATATCATAATTGCAGATACTGCAGGTCGCCTTCATAATAAATTAAAATTAATGGAAGAACTAAAAAAAACCATTCGAGTGATCAAAAAAATAGATAAAGATGCTCCACATGAAATCATGTTAACCATAGATGCTAATACTGGACAAAATTCCGTTATCCAAGCTAAGATGTTTAATCAATTTATTAAATTAACAGGCATTACGATTACTAAGTTAGATGGTACTGCTAAGGGTGGTGTCATATTTTCAATAGCTAATCAATTAAGTATACCTATTAGATATATCTGTATAGGAGAAACTGTAGATGATATAAAACCATTCAAATCTTCAGATTTTATTGAGGCTATATTTTCTTCACCAAACTAAATAAATATTGATATTTAATGTTACTTTTTTAGATGTTATAATTCTCATAATAGTTCTGATATTACTATTCTTTTGATATAGTTTACATTAAAATAAAATATTTAATATTTCTAAAAATCACTTAACCGAATAATCTATATTAGTAATATCTACAAAATTAAAATTTATCACTAGTATAAAATTTAACTAGGCCTTATATCTTTTAATAGTTTTATTATCTATAGATTATAATTTATTGTATATTATCATTATTATGATAAATACAAATTAATTGTTTTCATGAGACTATTATTAAAATAATTTAAAATTAACAATAATGACTTACACTATTAAAATAATTGTTGTTTTATTTATCATGACAAGATTTACATTAATTAATGTATACTTAATTTATATTAATGCTATAAGGAGTTGTAATGATAAAACACACACAAAATTTAACTGTAGCTCCATTAGGTAACTTAGAATCTTATATTCAAGCTGCTAATATATTGCCTATGTTATCAGCAGAAGAAGAAAAAAGTTTAGCTATACAATTACACTATCATGGAGATCTAGAATCTGCTAAGGTCTTAATTTTATCTCATTTGCGATTTGTAGTTCACATAGCTCGTAATTATTCTGGATATGGATTACCTCAAGCTGATTTAATTCAAGAAGGTAATATTGGATTAATGAAAGCTGTAAGAAGATTTAATCCTGAAGTTGGTGTTCGACTTGTATCTTTTGCTGTTCATTGGATTAAAGCAGAAATACACGAATATGTTTTACGTAATTGGCGGATTGTAAAAGTAGCTACTACTAAGGCTCAGCGAAAATTATTTTTTAATCTTAGAAAAAGCAAAAAACATTTGGGATGGTTTAACCAAGATGAAGTAGAAATGGTAGCCCGTGAATTAGGGGTAAGTAGTAGGGATGTACGTGAAATGGAATCACGTATGGCTGCTCAGGATATGACTTTCGATCTGTTTAATAATGATGAAAATGGTGATGATAAATCCATGGCTCCTGTATTATATCTTCAAGATAAAACTTCTGATTTCGCTAATGGTATAGAGGAAAACAACTGGGGTTTACATGCAGCAGATAAATTAAGTTATGCATTAGAAAGCCTAGATGAGCGTAGCAAACACATTATACGCACGCGTTGGCTTGAAGAAGATAGTAAAACTACTCTTCAAGAACTTGCTAGTAAATACGGTGTTTCAGCCGAACGTGTGCGTCAACTTGAAAAAAATGCAATGAAAAAACTAAGAATAGCAATTGAATCTTAAAAATAATATTAAAGTATTATATGTTATATTTACATTTTAATGTATGATTAATAAATCCTATATATTATATGTTTAACATTAACTAAATGCATTCAAATCAAGTAATTATATTTTTATGGTTTGTATTTGAAGTAAAATATTATTAAATTAATTAAATATTTATAATTTTTATTTTTAATAATTTAATAAAACAATATACGAAATTTAAATATTAAAGCTTCATATACTTATAGCATATAATTTATAATTTTAAGTAAACTCTAATACCATCTAAGAACATTTGCGTTGCTAATATAACTAATACCAATCCCATTAGTCTCTCTAGTGCATTAACGCCTTTTTCTCCAAGTATGCGTAAAAATAGTTCTGAAAGTAATAAGATTATTAATGTCAATAACCATGCAATTAATATTGAAATTATAATAACATGCATTTGATTATAGTATTGATGAGCCAACATCATCAAGGTAGCTAATAAAGACGGTCCAGCAACTAATGGGATTGCTAAAGGTACTAAAAATGGTTCTTCATCACCTGCTGTAAATACCGTATTATTGTCTTCAGATGAAGGAAAAATCATTTTAATAGCTATTAAAAATAAAATAATGCCACCAGAAATTGATACAGACTCTGTACGCAAATTTAAAAAATTTAATATTGATTCTCCTAAAAACAAAAACATCACCATAATTATCAAAGATATGATCATTTCGCGAATTAAAATTACTTTCCTGCGTTTAGGATCAATATATTTTAAAATTGACATAAAAATAGGTAAATTACCTAATGGATCCATAATTAATAACAATAGTATCGTTCCAGAAATTATTTCGTTCATTTATTTAATGCCTTATTTGTAAATAAATTTTATTAGTTGAGTTTGCAAAATACTTATTTTAAATAAATTGTTTTTATTTATTAAAATAAATATACTTTTAAAATAAATACTGTGTATGTCTAATTATTACACATAGCATTAGTAAAATTAATACCCTATTGTTTACTTTAAAAGAAATTAGATATTTAAATAATTTAAAATGGATATAATATGAAAAATGTTGGTTTTATAGGTTGGCGTGGCATGGTTGGTTCGGTATTAATGTCTAGAATGGTAGAAGAAAATGATTTTAATGTTATTAATTCAGTATTTTTTTCTACTTCACAAAAAGGAGAAACATCACCAAATTTTGGAGGTGATCATAATGATGTTCTTCAAGATGCTTTTGATATAAAATTATTAAAAAGTTTAGATATATTAATTACTTGTCAAGGCAGCGAGTATACTAAACAAATATATCCTAAATTAAGAAATATAGGTTGGAAAGGATATTGGATAGATGCTGCTTCTATTTTACGTATGCAAAAAGATACAATTATTGTTCTAGATCCAGTTAACTATAAATTAATTTGTCAAGGGATAGATCAAGGTATCAAGACTTTTGTAGGAGGTAACTGTACTGTAAGTTTAATGTTAATGGCATTAGGTGGCTTATTTTCTAAAAATCTAATTGATTGGGTATCAGTTGCAACTTACCAAGCGGCTTCCGGCTGTGGTTCTCTACATATGAAAGAATTATTAATGCAAATGGGAGTTATTTATAATCATGTATCTCAAAGTTTAAATAATCCAGCAGCTCTTGTTTTAGATATTGAACGTAATATTAGTAATATTATAAACTCTAGTGTTTTTCCTAAAGATAATTTTGTAGTACCTTTAGCAACTAGTTTAATTCCTTGGATAGATAAAAAATTGATAAATGGTCAAAGCAGAGAAGAATGGAAAGGTCAAGCAGAAACCAATAAAATTCTTAACAATCAAGTAATTATTCCCATTGATGGATTGTGTGTACGTATTGGCACATTACGTTGTCATAGTCAAGCATTTACTATCAAACTAAATAAAAATATAACATTAGAGGAAATTGAAATAATACTAGATTCACATAATAAGTGGGTTAAAGTAATTCCTAATGATCCTGAATTAACAATGTTGCAATTAACTCCTGCTTCAGTTACCGGAACATTATTTACCCCTATTGGTCGCTTAAGAAAACTTAATATGGGTCCTCAATATCTTTCTGCTTTTACTGTTGGTGATCAATTACTGTGGGGTGCTGCAGAACCGATACGACGAATGTTATTTTTATTAGTAAATTAGAATATCTTAAAAAACAATAAATAAACATTTATTAATTATTAACTATATTAACTATTTAATTACTATCAATAATTATCATAATATCATAAAATAAAAGTAATTTTATTGAATATAATTCACTCAATTATCGTTATTAAATAAATATTGTTTATTATAAATAACAATATATCTTGAATTTAGTATAACTAATATATAAAATGAATGACATACTAGCTGATATCAGGTTAAACTATCATTAGTTCATTACATGTAATTATATAGTCATGTTTGAAGAAATTATTAAAAATAAGAATGTCTTCCATGTAGGTGTTCAGTGTTATCAATTACTCCTTTTAAAAAGGGAAAAGCTAATAGTATTTCTTTTTCTACGCTATCCTTTAAGGTAACATTGATCATTGCACATCCATTGCATCCCCCTCCAAATTTTAGTACAGCATAATTATCATCAGTAATTTCAACTAATGACACATGTCCACCATGTTCAGCTAACCTAGGATTAATTTGTGTATACAATAAATATTCTACTTTTCTATAAATTGGTGTGTTCTCCGGTAATTTGTAAGATTTTGTAGCATTTGGTGCTTTTAATGTCAGCTGAGATCCAAGATCGTCCACTGCTAAGTCAATTTCAGCTGATTTTAAATAAGGTAAACTTATAGGATCAATATAAACAGATAATTTTTTAAATTTTAGTTTAGTATCTGTATCCTTAACATTATGTGGTTGACAATAAGAAACAGTACATTCGGCTTCAGGTTTACCAGGATTGTTTACAAAAATGCGTATTTGCGTACCATTTTCTTGTTGATCTAATAATTTTAAAAAATATTTTCTAGCGGAATCACTTATTGTAATCATCGTTAATTACTCAATTTTTATGATATAAATATACAAGATATATTAGCAATTATTTATAATAACAATTATATTTTATCTGAATATAAACAACAAATAATTATTTATATTAATAATATTAAGTAAACAATATTTTATAACTCAAACTCAAAGATATCCTATGTACTTGCAAACTTTTGGAAAAGGTGATATTAATCTAGTTTTTTTACACGGTTGGGCAATTAATTCAAAAATTTGGAATACTATCATACCTCTTTTTGAAAAAGAATTTCTTTTACATCTAATTGATTTACCAGGTTATGGCTGTAATCCAACATTCAATTTTTTAACCTTAAATGATCTAGCAAAACAATTGATACCATTTTTGCCTGATCAATCAGTGGTAATTGGTTGGTCATTAGGTGGATTAATAGCTATGCAATTAGCTTTAATTAAACCCAAAAAATTGAGAGGAATTATTACTGTGTCATCATCACCAAAGTTTATATCTACAAAATCATGGCCAGGGATAAAACCTAAAATATTAGATAATTTCAAGTACCATGTTCAAAATAACTTAAAGCAAGCAATAGAACGTTTTTTGATATTACAAACATTAGGATTAAAAAATTCTCATATCAACATTTTGAATTTGAAACGAATGATTTTTTCTCAACCTATTCCATCAATAGAAGTATTAAGTAATGGTTTAAAAATTTTATATGATACTGATCTAAGAAAAGAATTAGCTTTAGTGAAAATTCCATTTTTACGTATTTATGGATCTCTAGATAGTTTAGTTCCGCGTAATATTGTACCAATATTAGATGATATTATTCCGAAATCTTCTTCTATTATATTAGAAAAAGCAGCTCATGCTCCTTTTATTTCACATCCTTATATGTTTTATAAATATGTTGTTGATTTCTTAAATATATAATTCTTAATTAAGATTAAGTTTTATATGGAAAATAACAATTAACTCAATATTATTTTTAATAATTCATAATATTGATAATAATCTTGATTAATAACATATGTGATATTACCAATTTAGGAGTATTATACTTTAAAAGTACTATTATAATATTAGTAAGAATAAGTTTATTTGATTAAATCATAAATGGCAATCATGAAAAAACAAAATAAAAAGCCTGAAATTATTGATGTAAAAAAGGTAGGAACGTCTAGATTATTTAACATTGAATCAGTAGAGTTAATTTTTCATAACGGTGAATATCGAGTTTATGAACGTATTAAATCAACTAATCTTGAAACGGTAATCATTGTACCTATAATTAATGGCAATTTGGTATTAATTCAAGAATATGCTGTAGGGATAGAAAATTATACTATTGGTTTTCCTAAAGGTCTAATTAATTTTGGTGAATCAACCACAGAAGCAGCAGATCGCGAGCTTAAAGAAGAAACAGGATATGGTTCTACTGAATTAGAATTTATCGGCAAGTTTAATATTGCTCCTTCTTATCTTTGCAGTATTAATAATATTTTTTTAGCAGAAGGCCTTTATGAAAAAAAATTACAGGGAGATGAACCTGAATCGCTAATTATATATAAATGGCCTTTAAATAAAATGATGGATTTACTAAAAGAACCAAGTTTTTGTGAAGCTCGTAATATTAGTGCTCTATTTCTTGCACGAGAATGTTTATTAAAAAAAACAAAATTTAACTGTTAATATTTAAATCCTGTAATTGTTAATAATTTATAATTAAATCATAATAATTAATATATTAAATACAAATTAAATAATGATGAAGATATTTTATAAATAATCTTTTATAAGAAATATTTTTATTGATATAGATATCTTTTTCTTATTATAGAAGAAATAAAATATAACTGTTTTAGGTAAAATAATTAAATTTTATTTAAGATTAAAAAATTTTATTGCATAAATAATGTTATGAATATAATATCATAACATATGATGATTAATAACTTAACAATCTTAATGAAATTAATATCATTTTATTAGATAACTTGAATTGTTTATCAGTTTGTGTTTGGTTCTATTATAATAAGTAACATGGGTTTTAATACTCAAGATATTTCAGTTCTTTTATCTGGCCAGCTTAAAGCGATTGCTGGATATCATTAACAAACATTATTAATACCAAAAACATGGCAGAGAAACGTAATATCTTTCTAGTTGGTCCTATGGGTGCTGGAAAAAGTACTATTGGCCGTCATTTAGCTCAACAGCTAAAAATGGATTTTTTTGATTCAGATCAAGAAATTGAACAGCGCACAGGAGCAGATATAAGCTGGGTTTTCGATGTTGAAGGAGAAGAAGGTTTTCGCGAACGAGAAGAAAAAATTATCAACGAACTAACTGCAAAACAAGGTATTGTACTTGCAACAGGCGGAGGTTCAGTAAAATCACAACATACTCGAAACTGCCTTTCCGCTCGAGGAATTGTAGTTTATTTAGAAACAACTGTAGAAAAACAATTATCCCGTACAAAAAGGGATAAAAAAAGACCTTTATTGCAATTGCAAGTTAATTTATCACCCATCAAGATACTCAAAACTTTAGCTAAAGAACGTAATCCCTTATACAGAGAAATAGCTGATATTACAATTAGCACTGATAATCAGAGTACTAAAATTGTAGCAAATCAGATCATGCATATGTTGGGGAAAACAAACAATTTAAGATCTTAAGTAAAAAATATAATAAAATTATAGGTAATAACTTCTATGGAAAAAGTTACTATTTCATTAGGAAGTAGAAGTTACACAATCGTTATATCCTCGGGATTATGTAATGATATTTCTTTTTGGCCTTTAATATCTGGTGATCGAGTTATGATAGTCACTAATGAAACTTTATCGTCCATGTATTTAGGTAAAATTCTAACATTAATGAAAAAATCAAAAATAAAAGTTGATTATGTCATTTTACCTGATGGAGAAAAGTATAAAAATATTAAAACAGTTGATCGAATAATTGGCTCTTTGCTTCAAAAGTCACATGGTCGTGATACGATATTGATTGCTTTTGGAGGAGGTGTGATAGGAGATATTACTGGTTTTGCCGCAGCTATCTATCAACGAGGAATCCGTTTTATTCAAATACCGACAAGTTTACTTGCACAAGTAGATTCATCAGTAGGTGGTAAAACAGGTGTTAATCACATTTTAGGCAAAAATATGATTGGTGCATTCTATCAACCCACATCAGTAATTGTTGACACTGATTTTTTATGTTCTTTACCTGCTCGTGAATTCAGTTCAGGATTAGCAGAAATTATTAAATATGGTATAGCTCTAGACAGTTCATTTTTTCAATGGATTGAACAAAATCTTGATTTATTAATGGTTTTAGAAAAGCATGCTCTTGTTTATTGTATACGAAAATGTTGTGAATTAAAGGCAAGTTTAGTTTCTAATGATGAACATGATATAGGGTACAGATCATTATTAAACCTTGGTCATACTTTTGGTCATGCCATTGAAGCTTTTATGGGTTATGGAAAATGGCTCCATGGGGAAGCTATATCGGTTGGTATAGTGATGGCTGTACGTATTGCTGAACGTTTTGTACAATTTAAATCAGAGCATAGTAATAGAATTATCAATTTATTACAACGGGCTAACTTACCAATACAAGGTCCTACAGAAATGACAGCTAACAATTATCTAAGTTATATGATTCGTGATAAAAAAACAGTATCAAATCAACTAAGATTAGTAATTCCATTATCTATTGGTGTTTCGGAAATACGCGATAATATACCTAATCAGTTAATAATAGATGCAATTAGTGAGTGTTAAATTAAAAATTAATGTTAAACCATATATTTATTTGTTAAACAAGTATATCCTGCTGATACTGATTATATATAAGATTTGTTTTTAGCAACAAGAAAATTTTCTATTAATTAAATAATTATATATTATTTAGATAAAACATATGATTATTTAATAATACTAAAGTGATATAAAACATTGTAATTCATTGTTTGTTTAAATAATAAATCTTTGTTATATAATAATAAAATTTTTTATATTCTTATATAAAATATGCATTATGAATAATGCTTATATTTTAGTATAATATACATCTAATAAATCAGGTAATTTAGATGAAAAAATATTTGTTAGCTCCTTCAATACTTTCAGCCAATTTTGCTGTTTTAGGTGAAGATATTAATAATGCATTACGTTCAGGAGGAGATGTAATTCATTTTGATGTTATGGATAACCATTACGTTCCTAATCTTACTATAGGACCAATGGTTTTAGAATCTTTGCGCACTTATGGTATTAAAGCACCGATTGATGTACATCTTATGATTAAACCAGTAGATTCATTAATACCTGATTTTGCAAAAGCAGGTTCTAATTATATTACATTTCACCCAGAAGCAAGTAAGCATGTTGATCGTTCAATACAAATAATAAAAGAATATGGTTGTAAAGCTGGTCTAGTATTCAATACTACAACGTCTCTAAATTATCTTGATTATTTAATGGATAAATTAGATATAATAGTATTAATGTCGGTAAACCCAGGTTTTAGCAATCAAATTTTTATCCCAAGTACATTAGAAAAAATACGTAAAGTACGTAAAATTATTGATGAAAGTGGATATAATATCATGCTTGAAGTTGATGGAGGGATAAAAATGGATAATATTGGTAAAATAGCTGCATGTGGAGCAAATATGTTTGTTGTAGGATCTGCTATTTTTAATAGTAATAATTATAAAAAAGTTATTGACTATATGCGTAAAGAAATAGAAACAAAATAATTTAATATTTTGTTCTTTTTAACATTCATTTTAATATATTATTCATAATAAATATACTAAACATAATTATTTATTAAATAATATAAAACAAATAAATTTTATATATTTTAACTCTTTAACAATAAAATTTTGTTATCCTAAATAATTAGGATGTAATCATGAAAAAATTTGTAGTTTTTAGCGGTGCTCAACCATCTGGAGAATTAACCATAGGTAATTATTTAGGTGCTATTCGTCAATGGGTTAAAATACAAGATGATTTTGAATGTATATATTGCATTGTAGATCTACATACCTTAACTGCACATCCAAACGCTGAAATATTAAATAAATCTATTTTAGATACATTAGCTCTTTATTTAGCATGCGGTATTGATCCCAATAAAAGCATTGTTTTTGTTCAGTCACATGTAGTTGAACATGCTCAACTTAATTGGATTTTAAGTTGTTTTTGTTATTTTGGTGAACTGGCTCGTATGACACAATTCAAAAACAAATTAATGCATAAAGATAATATAAATTTGGGAATATTTAATTATCCAGTATTAATGGCATCTGATATTTTATTATATCAAACAAATCAAGTTCCTGTAGGTGCAGATCAAAAACAACATATAGAATTAAGTCGTCATATTGCTAAACGTTTTAACGATACTTATGGTGATATTTTTAAAATTCCAGATACAATGATTCCACAATCTTGTAAGCGAATTATGTCTCTGATAGAAACGAATAAAAAAATGTCTAAATCAGACATTAATCGTAATAATGTTATAGGTTTATTAGACAATTTTAATTTTATCACGAAAAAAATTAAACACGCTATTACTGATTCTGATAATCCCCCTGTAATTCGATATGATTTGCAAGGAAAAGCTGGTATTTCTAATCTACTTGATATCTTGTCAGGATTAACTGGTAAAGATATTGCTAGATTAGAAGAAGAATTTAAAGGGAAAATGTATAGTCATTTAAAATCTGAAGTTTCAAATGAAATTTTTTTAATGTTATCAAGCATTCAAGAACGTTATTATCATTATCGCAATGATATACCATTACTTAAACAAATAATGAATCAAGGAGCTAAGCAAGCAAAAATAAGAGCAAAAAAAACAATAAATAAAGTTTATAAAGCATTGGGGTTGTGGTGTTAGTATAATAATTTTACATATTGAAAATATTAATATTATTTATGGTGTTTTATAATTATATATAAAAAATATAAAGATTTTTCTTAAAAATAAATTAATACATTAATAATAATTATCATTAAATTTTAAATTTGAAATGGTAATAACGGCATAATCTTACTTATCTATGCCGTTATGTTAATTATCTAGAACCGTAAACTACTATTGTTTTGCCATGAGCAGAAATTAATTTTTTATCTTCTAATACTTTTAAAATACGTCCTACTGTTTCACGTGAACAGCCAACTATTTGCCCTATTTCTTGTCTAGTAATTTTAATTTGCATTCCTTCTGGATGTGTCATTGCATCTGGTTGTTTAGTCAAATGGAATAATGTTTTAGAGATACGAGCTGTTACATCCAAAAATGCAAGGTCACCAACTTTTTCTGAAGTTACTTGCAAACGACATGCCATTTGTGATGACACTCTAATTAAGATATTTGGATTTAATTGAATTAATTGACGAAATTTTGTATAAGAAATTTCTGCCACTTCACATGCAATTTTTGCGCGTACCCAAGCGCTACGTGCCTTATCTTTTTCAAACAGTCCTAATTCACCAATAAAATCACCTTGATTCAAATAAGAAAGGATCATTTCTTTTCCTTCAGTATCTTTTATTAATACTGAAACGGATCCCTTAACAATATAATAAAGAGTATCAGATTTTTCTCCTTGGTAAATCAGTGTACTTTTAGATGGATACTTATGAATATGGCAATGAGACAGAAACCATTCAAGTATAGATTCTATTGGTGGTTTGCCGAAAACCATTCGATATTATCCTCTGTTTTAATCATGCCCAAAAAAAATATGGGTAATAATATTTCGCCTATTATATTAGACTATGCAGATGTTAGTTATTTTCTTATTAAAAGCAAAACAATCCTTAATAAACTTCAAATAATAAAATGCTTAGGATTTTATATTTTTTTATTTTTATCATATAATATAAATATATTATTAATTACTATTTTTAGAAAACATTCTGATTAATTTATGCTAAATAATTATATAGTATTAGTATCATTCAATGATTTCAATCAATACCATGATTTCAATCTCTTTATAATTTAAATATATGATATTCATTAATATATTTTCTTATATATTGATAATGTTTAGATTTCTATATGATTTAATTAAATAATTAATATCGAATAAAATATCACAATTTAGATATTATTATAGTAACTTTATAAATAAACAGCATAAAAATAATTTTTAAATTTTTATGAATTTATGTATAATCGTTAAGAAATATAATATTACCATTTAGATTATATTTTAAGATTTATATGATAAATATTTTCTATAATATTTATTTAGCATTAATAATTTATTTTATTATTGATATAATATAACTAGATTTATATGTCTATAAGTTGTTTTTTATATTATCTATGTAAATTCTAGAACAGGATTTTTATCTAAAAATCATTGAAAATATTTTTTAATTTTAGTAAAATTATGTTTTAATTTATGGTAGCATACATTTTACATGTTTATATTTTTTGTTAACCATCTTGAATAAAATTGATTTATTGAATATTTATTAGAAATAAATTATTGACAAATACATTACAAATATAATAAAGAGATGCTTTTGTTAATAATTGCAATTGCAATATTTAATAATATTTCGTTATTCTTACGTTAGTACGTTTTTAATGTTGTTATTTTTAATATGAACATATAATATACATTAGGAAAGATAATATGTGAGATACAGCCTAATTTGTTAGTTAGTTAAAAAGTAAAATTTTAAGTATCACATTTTAACAATGTAATTTCACGTTGCTTTAAAAGCAATTTTTAATATTAATTACTAATTATATCAATTATCAAAATTAAATAAAATAATTATTTAAAAATAAATGTCAATAATGGTAATTTGTCTTCCTATTTATTAAACTTAAATATTAATAAAAAATTATCTAATGGTGTTGTTTCAAGCATTTTATTTAAATGAAATATAATAAGGTATTTGTTCTAAATGAATTACAGTTTGTTAGTAACCGGACCACCATTTGGAAGTCAAAATGCAACTAGTGCTTTATTGTTTTCTTATGCACTTCTAAAAGAAGGACATAAGTTGAGTAGTATTTTTTTTTATAGAGAGGGTGTATTAAATGCTAATCTGTTTATTATCATTCCTAAAAATGAATTTAATTTATTAAAAGCATGGCAAGATCTTAATAAGAAAGAAGGTGTTTTGTTAAAAATATGTATTTCATCTGCTTTTTATCGTGGCATATTAAATGCACAAGAAGCTGAACATCGATATTGTTTCTTAGGTAATCTTCAACTTGGTTTTAATTTTAGTAGTTTAAGGTCACTAGCAGCAGATATTGTAAAAAGTGATAGAGTGGTACAATTTTAGTGAAAAGTATAGCTTTTGTATTTTCGCATATGCCTTATGGTAGCAGTTCAGGTTTAGAAGGATTAAATGCTGCTCTAGCAATTGGTGAATCAAACAAAAATTTAGGAATTTTTTTTATCGGAGACGGTGTATTGCAATTAAATTCTACTCAAAACCCTGAATTAATTTTTAATCGACACTATTATCCTACTTTTTATATTTTGAAATTATATGGTATAAAAAAATACTATCTAAGTTTAGATTCATTGATAGAACGTGGTTTATCGGTCAAGGAATTTTATGGATTAGGAGTTAAGATAGTTAATTCTAAAACATTAACCCGAGAACTGATAAGTTATGACCATATACTCACCTTTTAAAAATAACAATACATATGTTGCATACTTTAATTAATTCTCCTTTTTATAGCGATATGAATACATTGCTATTAATTTTAGATATTGGAGATGACATTATTTTACTTCAAGATGGGGTAATAGCTGCGTTAAAAGGGAATTTGGCTATAGAAAAAATATTAAATACTAACAAATCTATTCGGATATATGTTTTAGAAGAAGATTTAATAGCAAGAGGATTAATTAAACAAATTTCCACTAAAGTATATTTAGTAAACTATAATGGTTTTGTTAAGTTAACAGAAAAGCATAAGCAACAAATGATGTGGTAAAGTCACCATAGGTATTTAATTTATTTTACTATATTAAACTTTTATCGTTAAGAAATCTAATCAAATAATGTAGTTTAAAAATAAGCAAGTAAATCCAGGAGTAATATTAATGGTAACAATTAATCAGCTGGTTCGTAAGCCACGTAGCCGTAGAATTACGAAAACTAATGTGCCAGCACTGGAGGCATGTCCACAAAAAAGAGGTGTATGCACTAGAGTCTATACAACTACACCAAAAAAACCAAATTCTGCTCTTCGTAAAGTTTGTAGAGTAAAATTAACTAATAACTTTGAAGTGACTTCTTATATAGGAGGAGAAGGACATAACCTTCAAGAACATTCAGTAGTCCTTATTCGAGGAGGTAGAGTAAAAGACTTGCCAGGTGTTCGTTATCACACTATTCGTGGAGCTTTAGATTGTGCAGGTGTTAAAAATCGTAAACAAGGACGTTCTAAATATGGTATGAAAAAACCAAAATCTTAATATTGAATCATTTTATAATGAATAATATTACTTAATATTAATATCAAATTAAAATCACAAATACAACGGAGTATTTTTATGCCACGTCGCCGTATTATAAGTCAGCGTAAAATTTTACCCGACCCTAGATTTAAATCTGAATTATTAGGTAAGTTCATAAACATTTTAATGATAGATGGTAAGAAATCCATTTCCGAATCAATAGTATATTCTACTCTTGAAATATTATCCAAAAAATTTAATAAAAGCGAAGTAGAAACTTTTGAAATGGCCATTGAAAATGTACGTCCAATAATTGAAGTAAAATCTCGTCGAGTAGGGGGCTCTACATATCAAGTTCCTGTAGAGGTGCGTCCAATTAGAAGAAATGCTTTAGCAATGCGCTGGATAGTAATTGCTGCTCGAAAAAGATCAGAAAAATCCATGATTTTTAAATTAACAAATGAACTTTCAGATGCTATAGAAAATAAAGGCAGCGCTGTTAAAAAGCGCGAAGAAGTACATCGTACAGCAGAAGCAAATAAAGCTTTTGCTCATTACCGTTGGTAATCAAAATATTTAATTTGGTCATAATAGTAAATTTAAAAAATTTGCTTGTTTAAAGTCACTTTGACAGTATTAGAATTAGAGGATTTAAATGGCTCGTACAACACCTATTACACATTATCGCAATATCGGTATTAGTGCTCATATTGATGCTGGTAAAACAACGACTACTGAACGTATTCTATTTTATACAGGAGTTAATCATAAAATAGGAGAAGTACATGATGGAGCAGCTACTATGGACTGGATGGCCCAAGAACAAGAAAGAGGAATCACTATTACTTCTGCTGCTACCACTACATTTTGGTCTGGTATGGCTAGTCAATTTGATCCTCATCGTATCAATATTATTGACACTCCTGGACATGTTGATTTCACCATAGAAGTAGAACGTTCTATGCGAATTCTTGACGGAGTAGTAATGGTTTACTGTGCGGTTGGTGGAGTTCAACCTCAATCAGAAACTGTGTGGCGGCAAGCAAATAAATACAAGGTTCCTCGTATAGCATTTATCAATAAAATGGATCGTATGGGAGCTAATTTTTTAAATGTTGTAGAACAACTAAAAACACGTCTAGGAGCTAATCCTGTTCCTATACATTTAGCGATTGGTGCTGAGGAAGAATTTAAAGGTGTTATTGATTTAATTAAAATGAAAGCTATTTACTGGAACGAATATGATCAAGGTCTGACGTTTGAATATAAAGATATTCCAATTAATATGTTAAATATAGTAAAGGAATGGCGTCAAAATTTAATTGATGCAGCAGTAGAATCATCTGATCAATTAATGGAAAAATATTTTAGTGGTGATTTTATCACCGAAAAAGAAATTAAAAATTCTCTACGCCACAGAGTGTTAAAAAATGAAATAATTCTTGTTACTTGCGGTTCTGCATTTAAAAACAAAGGCGTGCAGTCTATGTTAGATGCAGTTATAGAATATTTGCCTGCACCAACAGATATTCCAGCAGTTAACGGTTTATTAGATATTAATCATAATAATATAGTTATGCGACAAGCTAGTGATAAAGAACCATTTGCTGCATTAGCATTTAAAATTGCGAATGATCCATTTGTAGGTAATTTAACATTTTTTCGAGTTTATTCAGGAGTAGTTTGCTCAGGTGATGCTGTATTAAATTCTGCTAAATCTAATAGAGAACGTTTTGGTCGTATTGTTCAAATGCATGCTAATAAAAGAGAAGAAATTAAAGAAGTACGAGCAGGAGATATAGCTGCAGCTATAGGGTTAAAAGATGTCATGACTGGTGATACTTTATGTGATCCTAGTGCCCCAATAATTCTTGAGCGTATAAATTTTCCTGAACCAGTTATATCTATCGCATTAGAGCCAAAAACTAAAGTAGATCAAGAAAAAATGAGTGTAGCTTTAAATAGGTTAGCTAAAGAAGATCCTTCTTTTCGTGTATGGATTGATGAAGAATCTAATCAAACTATTGTAGCTGGTATGGGTGAATTGCATCTTGATATCATTGTGGATCGTATGAGACGAGAATTTAATATTGAAGCTAATGTAGGAAAACCCCAAGTAGCTTATAGAGAAACAATTCGTGAAAAAATTACAGATATTGAAGGTAAATATATAAAACAGTCTGGTGGTCGTGGTCAATATGGTCATGTAGTGATAGATTTATACCCTTTAAAAACCAAAAACAAAGAATACGAATTTATTAATGATATTAAGAGTGGTATCATACCTAATGAATACATACCAGCAGTTGATAAAGGCATTCAAGAACAGTTAAAAGCAGGACCATTAGCTGGTTATCCAGTAGTTGACTTAGGTGTTCGTTTACACTTTGGTTCTTATCATGATGTAGATTCTTCAGAACTGGCTTTCAAATTAGCCGCATCTTTAGCATTTAAAGATGGATTTAAAAAAGCTAAGCCTGTTTTACTTGAGCCAATCATGAAAGTTGAAGTCGAGGCACCAGAAGAAAATACAGGAGATGTTATTGGAGATTTAAGTAGTCGTCGTGGTATTTTGAGAGGTCAAGAATCAAATTCAATGGGTGTCGTTATTTATTCTGAAGTACCTTTGTCTGAAATGTTTGGTTACGCTACTCAATTACGTTCGTTGACTAAAGGTCGTGCTTCTTACTCAATGGAGTTTTTAAGATATGATGAAGCACCCAATAATATCGCTCAGGCTATTATTGAAGCTCGTGGTAAATAAAAAGCTACGTTTACATTTACATACAATATTTTTCATTTATATATGGAAAAATATTATATATTAGGAAATCTAGTCATGGCAAAAGAGCAATTTCAACGAAATAAATTGCATATAAATGTAGGTACTATAGGTCATGTTGATCATGGGAAGACTACGTTAACTTCAGCAATCACAACTGTTTTATCAAAAAAATATGGTGGACAAGCTCGTGCGTTTGATCAAATTGACAATGCACCAGAAGAAAAAGCTAGAGGTATTACAATCAATACTTCGCATGTTGAATATGAAACTGCAATTCGTCACTATGCACATGTTGACTGTCCTGGTCATGCTGATTACGTGAAAAATATGATTACTGGTGCTGCACAAATGGATGGAGCAATTTTAGTTGTTGCAGCAACAGATGGTCCAATGCCCCAAACTCGTGAACATATTTTATTAGGTCGTCAAGTAGGCGTTCCTTATATAATTGTATTTCTAAATAAATGTGATTTAGTTGATGATGAAGAACTGCTAGAATTAGTTGAAATGGAAGTTCGTGACTTACTATCACAATATGATTTTCCAGGAGATAGCACTCCTATTATTCGTGGTTCTGCTTTAAAAGCATTAGAAGGAGAACCAGAATGGGAATCAAAAATCATGGAATTAGCAGACTATTTAGATAGTTATATTCCAGAACCTATACGTGCAATTGATATGCCTTTTTTATTACCCATTGAAGATGTTTTTTCAATATCTGGTAGAGGTACAGTTGTAACAGGTCGTGTTGAAAAAGGTAGTATAAAAGTTGGAGATGAAGTAGAAATCATAGGAATAAAACCAACTGTAAAATCAACATGTACAGGAGTTGAAATGTTCCGGAAATTACTAGACAAAGGACAAGCTGGTGAAAACTGTGGAATTTTATTAAGAGGTATAAAAAGAGAAGATATTCAACGAGGTCAAGTATTAGCTAAACCTAATTCAATAAAACCTCATACTAAATTTGAAGCAGAAGTTTATGTTTTATCTAAAGAAGAAGGAGGACGTCACACTCCATTTTTTAAAGGTTATCGACCACAATTTTATTTTCGGACTACTGATGTTACAGGATCGATAGATCTTCCTGAGGGAGTTGAAATGGTGATGCCAGGTGATAATGTTAAAATGTCTGTAAATTTGATTCATCCTATTGCAATGGATGAAGGTTTACGTTTTGCTATTCGTGAAGGTGGTAAAACAGTAGGTGCAGGTGTGGTTGCTAAAGTTATCAACTAATTATTAAGTGGCCGTTAATACGGCCGCTATCTATTATAATATTATTATTTTAACTATTATTTCAAATAATAATCTTTTTACAAGTATTGGAACATATAATTTGATATATAAATATAGTCAGAAAGTAAAATATAATATATATTGATTATTTAAGAAATATGCGTATAATACCATAGGATTGGTTTTATTATTTTGAATTAATAATTGGTAATACTAATATTATCCTAAGCTCCTTTGAGTTTTTTAAGGAGTAAGGAGTAATGTATTGGACGATTACAATCTTAAAGATTAGTAATTGATTTTGGTCTTATAAAAATTTGGGAGCTCTGGTCCATGCAGAACCAAAGAATCCGCATACGTCTTAAAGCATTTGATCACCGTTTAATAGATAGATCAACTGCAGAAATAGTCGAAACTGCTAAGCGCACGGGTGCGCAGGTTCGTGGTCCAATCCCATTGCCAACCCGAAAAGAGCGCTTTACTGTTATGATTTCTCCACATGTTAACAAAGATGCTCGTGATCAGTATGAAATTCGTACACATCAACGTTTAGTAGATATTGTTGAACCAACTGAAAAAACTGTCGACGCTCTTATGCGTCTAGACCTAGCTGCGGGTGTTGACGTACAGATCAGTTTAGGTTGATCTGTTAAATAAGAGAGGTTGTATTTAATGATTGGATTAGTTGGTAGAAAAATAGGAATGACTCGTATTTTTACTAAGGAAAACGTTTCTATTCCTGTTACTGTGATAGAAATTGAAGACAATCACATTATTCAAATTAAGAATCTTGTTAGTGAAGGTTACCAAGCAATTCAAGTCACTACAGGCCAGAAAAAAATAAGTCGTGTGACTAAAGCTCAAGCTGGTCATTTTAAGAAAGCTATGGTTGGAATTGGTCGTGGTTTATGGGAATTACGTGTAGATAACAGTGAAATATATTCTTTAGGTCAAAAAATTAGCATAAATTATTTTTGTAATATTAAAAAAGTTGATATCACAGGAATATCTAAAGGTAAAGGTTTTGCTGGAACAGTTAAAAGATGGAATTTTAGAACTCAAGACGCTTCTCATGGTAATTCGTTATCTCATCGTGTTCCTGGTTCTATTGGTCAAAATCAAACACCTGGGAAGGTATTTAAGGGTAAAAAAATGGCTGGTCAGTTGGGTAAAGAGCGTGTAACTGTGCAGAGTTTACATGTAGTTACTGTTGATACTAAGCGCAATTTATTATTAGTTAAAGGTGGCGTTCCAGGTGCTATTGGTAGTGATCTAATTGTTAAACAAGCTATTAAAAGTTAGGAGAGTAGCTATGGAATTGATATTACAAGACAAAAAAAGTAATATAACTGTTTCTGAAGCTACTTTTGGTTGTTTTTTTAATGAAGCGCTAATTCATCAAGTAGTAGTTGCGTATGCATCAGGTGCTAGGCAAGGAACCAAAGCACAAAAAAATAGATCTGAGGTAAGTGGTTCTGGGAAAAAACCTTGGCGTCAGAAAGGAACAGGACGTGCTCGGGCTGGTTCTTTGCGCAGCCCAATTTGGCGTTCCGGTGGTGTAACTTTTGCAGCTAAACCTCGCAATTATAGTCAGAAAGTTAATAAAAAAATGTATAGAGGTGCATTAAAAAGTATTTTTTCTGAAATGATACGTCAAAATAGACTACTAATTTTTGAGAGTTTTAGTGTGGAATTACCGAAAACCAAACTACTGTTAGAAAAATTAAAAAACTTACCATCCAGAACTGTTCTTATAGTTACTAGTGTATTAGATAAGAATTTATTTTTATCATCTCGTAACTTATATAAAGTTAATGTTAAGACTGTCGTAAATGTTGATCCAATTAGTTTAATTATTTCTGACAAAGTTATTATAACAGCTGATGCAATAAAACAAATTGAAGGTATGCTAGAATGATTTCCAAAGAAAAAATTTTTAGGCTAATACGTAAACTTCATTCTTCTGAAAAAACATCTTATTTAGTTGGTAAAACTAATACGATAGTACTTAAAGTGGCTAAGAATGCTAATAAAAGAGAAATTTTTTCAGCTGTTGAAAAAATATTTGAAGTAAAAGTTAAGAATATTAATACATTGATTGTTAAAGGCAAAATAAAAAAAAGACAAAAACACAAAAGTTATCGAGAAAATTGGAAAAAAGCTTATATTACTTTAAAAGAAGGCCAAAATTTGGATTTTGTTAGCGGTTCTGAATAAAGGAAGTAGAATAATAATGGCAGTTATAAAATGTAAGCCAACATCTCCGGGTCGTAGGCATATGGTGAAGGTAGTGGATTTCAACCTTCATAAAGGAAAACCATATTCGCTTTTATTGGAAAAAAACAATAAATCAGGAGGACGTAATAATAACGGTCGGATTACTACACGTCATATTGGTGGTGGTCATAAAAAAAAATATCGTTTAGTAGATTTTAAAAGAAATAAAGACGATATCGTTGCATCAGTTGAACGTTTAGAATATGATCCAAATCGTTCTGCAAATATTGCTTTAATTTTATATAAAGATGGAGAGCGTCGTTATATTTTAGCTGCCAAGGGTTTAAAAATTGGTGATAAAATAAAATCTGGTGCTAATGTTTCAATTAAATTAGGTAATACTCTTCCAATACAAAATATTCCAGTAGGTTCTGTTATTCATAACGTTGAAATGAAACCAGGAAAAGGTGGTCAAATTGCTCGTTCTGCTGGATCATATGCACAAATAATTTCAAGAGAAGGTTCTTATGTTACTGTACGCTTGCGTTCAGGAGAAACACGTAAAGTTGAATCTAATTGTCGTGCAACTTTGGGGGAAGTTGGTAATACTCAGCATATGCTACAAGTTTTAGGGAAAGCAGGTGCATCTCGATGGAGAGGTGTTCGTCCTACTGTTCGTGGAACTGCAATGAATCCTGTAGATCATCCTCATGGAGGAGGAGAAGGTCGTAATTTTGGGAAACATCCTGTTACACCATGGGGTATTCAAACTAAAGGTAAAAAAACCCGAAATAATAAACGTACAGATAAATTTATCATACGTAGACGTAATAAATAAAATTATAAGAGGATACACTTATATGCCACGTTCTCTTAAAAAGGGTCCTTTCATAGACTTGCATTTACTTAATAAAGTAGAGAAAGCAGTTAAAAATGGTGATAAAAGACCCTTACGTACTTGGTCACGTCGTTCAACAATTTTTCCTAAGATGATTGGTTTAACAATTGCTATTCATAATGGTCGTCAACATATTCCTGTGTTTATTTCAGATGAAATGGTAGGACATAAATTAGGTGAATTCGCTCCTACGCGTACTTATCGTGGTCATACATCTGATAAGAAAGTAAAAAAAACAAAGTAAGGAAAAAAAGTGGAAAGTATTGCTAGATATCATCGTGCTCATTCTTCTGCTCAAAAAGTAAGATTAGTAGTAAATTTGATTAGAGGTAAAAAAGTATCAGAAGCTTTAAATATTTTATTATATAGTAATAAAAAAGCATCTGTAATAGTTAGAAAAGTATTAGAATCTGCTATTGCAAATGCTGAGCATAATGATGGATCTGATATTGATGAACTAAAAATCAATAAAATTTTAGTTGATGAAGGACCTACTATGAAAAGAATGAGATTAAGAGCTAAAGGCCGATCAGATCGAATTATGAAGCGTACTAGCCATATCACTATAGTTGTATCTAATCGCTGAAATTGTGGAGAAGATGAGTAATGGGTCAAAAAGTACATCCAAATGGGATGAGATTGGGTATTGTAAAACCATGGAATTCTACTTGGTTTGCAAATACAAAGGAATTTGCAAACAATTTAGAAAATGATTATAAAGTACGTCAATTTCTTACAAAAAAACTATCCAAAGCATCCATATCTCGTATAGTAATTGAACGACCAGCAAAAAGTATACGAGTTACTATACATACAGCTCGACCAGGTATAGTTATTGGTAAAAAAGGCGAAGATGTCGAAAAACTCAGGATAGTGATAGCCAATATATCAGGTGTTCCAACACAAGTTAATATATCTGAAGTAAGTAAACCCGAATTAGATGCAAAGTTAGTTGCTATCAGTATTACTACGCAACTAGAACGTCGTGTTATGTTTCGACGAGTTATGAAAAGAGCTGTTCAAAATGCAATTCGTTTAGGTGCTAAAGGTATTAAAGTAGAAATAAGTGGTAGATTAGGAGGATCAGAAATCGCTAGGACTGAATGGTATAGAGAGGGATGTGTGCCTTTACATACATTACGAGCTAATATTGATTATAATATCTCTGAAGCTTATACTACTTATGGTGTTATTGGTGTAAAAGTATGGATTTTTAAAGGGGAAATCTTGGGAAACTTAAATTCTATTACTGAGCAAAATACAGAGCAAACGAATCAACCTAAAAAACAGCAGCGTAAAAGCCGTAAGTAAGGAGAATCGCTGTGTTACAACCAAAACGTACAAAGTTTCGCAAACTACAAAAAGGCAGAAATCGCGGATTAGCTGCAGGAACTAAAATTAGCTTCGGGATGTTTGGTTTGAAAGCAGTTGAAAGAGGACGTTTAACTGCAAGACAAATTGAAGCAGCTCGTCGTGCTATGACTCGAGCTGTTAAACGTCAAGGCAAAGTATGGATTCGCATATTTCCAGATAAACCGATTACGGAAAAACCTTTAGAAGTAAGAATGGGAAAAGGTAAGGGAAACGTAGAATATTGGGTTGCTATGATCCAACCAGGAAAAATTCTTTATGAAATAGATAGTAATGTAAACGAAGAATTAGCACGTGGAGCATTTAAATTAGCAGCTGCAAAGCTACCTATTAAAACTACTTTTGTAACTAAAGCGATAATATAATGAAAGCAACAAAGTTGCGCATAAAAAATATTAAAGAGTTAAATACCGAATTACTTGGTCTATTACGCGAAGAGTTTAATTTGCGTATGCAAGCAGCATCTGGACAGTTACAGCAGACCAATTTGCTAAAGAAAGTGCGTAGAGATATCGCAAGGGTTAAGACTTTAATGACTGAAAAGGCTTATTTGTAATGACTAGTAAAATTCGTACTATACAAGGCAGAGTTGTAAGCAATAAGATGCAAAAATCTGCAGTTGTTGCTATAGAACGCCTTATAAAGCACAATGTATACGGTAAATTTATTAAACGCACAACTAAACTACATATACATGACGAAAACAATGTATGTGAAGTTAATGATCTTGTGGAAATTCATGAATGCCGTCCATTATCAAAAACCAAATCATGGATTTTAATCCGTATAATAGAAAAAGCTATTCCTTAAAACTTATTCTATATTTAATAGAGTAGAGTATGGATGAACGGCTCAACAAGAGTCGTTCGTCGTTTTTTTAATAATTAATTAACGAAATAAAATCTTTAAAAGATAATATTATTTATAATAAAAGAACAGTTGTAATCTTTGGTAAGATATTTATTTATAGTGGAGCATTATACAATGATCCAGGAACAGACTATTTTGAGCGTTGCTGATAATTCTGGTGCTCGTAGCGTAATGTGTATTAAAGTTTTAGGAGGTTCACGACGTCGTTATGCAAAAATTGGTGATATAATAAAAATTACTATTAAAGAAGCTATTCCTCGCGGAAAAGTTAAGAAAGGTGAAGTATTGAAAGCGGTAGTTGTACGTAGCAGAAAAGGTGTTCGCCGTTCTGATGGATCAGTAATTCGTTTTGATAGTAATGCTTGTGTCATTTTAAATAACAGTAGTGAACAACCAATTGGTACACGTATTTTTGGACCAGTAACTCATGAACTTCGTACTGAAAAATTTATGAAAATTATTTCCTTAGCACCTGAAGTGCTTTAGTTGAGGTTGATTATGGCAGCTAAAATTCGTCGTAATGACGAAGTGATTGTTCTCACCGGTAGGGAAAAGGGTAAAAGAGGTAAAGTTAAAAGGATTTTAACTTCGGGCAAAGTTATTATAGATGGTATTAATTTAGTTAAGAAACACCAAAAGCCTGTTTCATCACTTAATAAGGCAGGTAGTATTATTGAACAAGAAAGTGCCATGCAGATTTCTAATATTGCACTTTTTAATGTTACTACTGGTAAAGCAGATAGAGTAGGTTTTAGATTTCAAGATGGTAAAAAAATACGTTTTTTTAAGTCCAATAATGAGGTTATTAAGTAAATTGGAGTACAACAGATGTCAAAACTGCATGATTATTATAACAATGAAGTAGTCAAAAAACTAGTAGCAAAATTCGGCTACAATTCTGTCATGCAAGTACCCCAAATAAAAAAAATTACTTTAAACATGGGTATTGGTAAAGCAGTTGCGGATAGAAAATTTTTAGATAGTGCATTATCTGATTTAGAATTAATTTCTGGCCAAAAGCCATTAATTACTAAAGTTAGAAAATCTGTAGCAGGATTCAAAATTCGTCAAGGGTATGCTATAGGATGTAAAGTAACACTACGTGGTGAAAGAATGTGGGAATTCTTTGAGAAGCTAATTGTTATTGTTATACCCCGAATTCGTGATTTTCGTGGCTTGTCTGTTAAATCATTTGATGGCTTTGGGAACTACAACATGGGTATACGTGAACAAATTATATTTCCTGAAATTAGCTATGACAAAATTAATCATATTAGTGGTTTAGATATAGCTATTAGTACAACTGCTCAATCTGATAGTGAAGGTATGGCTCTACTGTGTGCCTTTAATTTCCCGTTTCGTAAATAATTAAAATGGGGGTAATCTAAATTACATGTCTAAACAATCAATCCAAGTACGTGAGATTAAACGCAAAAAATTAGCAGAAAAATTATCTACAAAACGTAATAAACTCAAATCACTGATTTCTGATATTAAAAGTTCAGATAAAGTTCGTTGGGATGCTATTTTAAAATTACAGAGTTTACCTCGTGATTCTAGTCCTTCTCGACAACGTAATCGTTGTCGTCAAACAGGTAGACCTAGAGGGTTTATAAGAAAATTTGGTTTAAGCCGCATAAAAGTTAGGGAAGCAGCAATGCGTGGTGATATTCCTGGACTTAAAAAGGCCAGTTGGTAATCATCATGACTAAAATTTAGAGGATATAATTAATGAGTATGCAAGATCCTATAGCAGATATGTTAACTAGAATACGTAATGGTCAATCCTCTCGTAAAATAACTATTGATATGTCTTATTCTAAGTTGAAATTAGCAATTTCTAAAGTTTTAAAAGAAGAAGGATACATTAAAGATTATAAAGTTGTTAAAGATAGTAAGATTGCATTAGAAATTTCTCTAAAATATTTTAAAGGCAAACCAGTATTAGAGAAAATTGACAGAGTCAGTAAACCAAGTCTACGTATTTATAGAAAAAAAAATGACCTTCCAAAAGTAATGGATGGTATGGGAATAGCTGTTATTTCTACATCTAAAGGTGTTATGACTGATGATATGGCTCGTCATATGGGATTAGGTGGCGAAATTATCTGCTATATAGCATAATTGGAGGATTTTGATGTCTCGTATTGCTAAAAAACCTATTATTATCCC
The DNA here is from genome assembly GCF_002933335.1 of Candidatus Pantoea edessiphila. GTDB lineage: Bacteria > Pseudomonadota > Gammaproteobacteria > Enterobacterales > Enterobacteriaceae > Pantoea_C. The sequence continues at coordinate 76,019 of NZ_PDKS01000003.1, forward strand.
ATCAGATGTAAAAGTAACATTAGATGATGGGTTAATTTCAATACAAGGTAAGAATGGAGTGTTAAGTCGTATTGTAAATAGAGCTGTTGAAATAAAATATATCGATAATACCTTGACATTTAATCCTTATAAAAGTTTTATTGATGGGTGGGCACAGGCTGGTACATTTAGGTCAATAATTAATGCAATGATTATTGGAGTTAATCAAGGTTTTATCAAAAAACTTCAATTGGTTGGTATAGGTTATCGAGCATCAGTTAAAGATAATATAATAAATTTATCTTTAGGATTTTCTCATTCTATTAATCATTTTCTACCCTTAGGGGTTATTGCAGAATGTCCAATTCAAACTGAAATTGTCTTAAAAAGTGCTGATAAGCAATTAATAGGTCAAGTAGCTGCTGATTTACGTTCTTATCGTCCTCCAGAACCTTATAAAGGCAAAGGTATTTGTTATCTTGATGAGCAAGTTCGTATAAAAGAAGCTAAAAAGAAGTAAGGTAATATTATGAACAATAAAAAATCTGCTCGTGTTCGTCGTGGTAATAATACACGATATAAGATTAAGGAGTTAGGCTGTACTCGCTTACTTGTACATCGTACTCCTCGTCATATTTATGCTCAAGTAACTAATTCAAAAGGTTCTGAAGTTTTGGTTTGTGCATCTACTTTAGAAAAAATTATTAGCAAACAAATAAAATATACTGGCAATAAAGCAGCTGCTGTTATTGTAGGAAAAATTATAGCAGAACGTGCAATAAAAAAAGGTATTACCAGTATTTCTTTCGACCGATCTGGATTTCAATATCATGGTCGCATCCAAGCTTTAGCAAATTCTGCTCGAAAAGCAGGACTTAAGTTTTAGTAGGTATTTAAAATGGCAAATATCGAAAAACCAATAGGTGATTTACAAGAAAAATTAGTAGCGGTTAATCGTGTATCTAAAACCGTTAAGGGTGGACGTATCTTCTCTTTTACTGCATTGACAGTAGTAGGTGATGGAAATGGAAGAGTAGGTTTTGGATATGGGAAAGCTCGGGAAGTTCCAGCAGCGATACAAAAAGCAATGGAAAAAGCTCGTCGCAACATGATTAGTATTATATTAAATAATGGAACTTTACAGCACTCTGTAAAAGGTATCCATACTGGATCCAAAATATTTATGAAACCAGCTTCTAAAGGGACTGGTATTATAGCAGGAGGTGCAATGAGAGCTGTACTTGAAGTTGCCGGAGTTCATAATGTTCTAGCTAAAACTTATGGTTCTACTAACCCTATTAATGTAGTTCGCGCTACTATAGAAGGTCTAAACAGTATGCGCTCTCCTGAAATGATTGCTGCTAAATTAGGCAAAAATTCTATAAATCATCATATTTATAGAAAAAATAACGGAGTAATATCTTAATGACAAAAATTATTAAAATAACCCAAATAAGGAGTTCTATTGGTCGATTGCCTAGACATAGGAATACTCTTATTAGCTTAGGTTTGCGCCATATCGGTCATACTGTTACACGTAAAGATAATCCATCTATACGTGGTATGATTCATACAATTTCATACATGGTTAAAGTAAATGATTAATAATAATTTGCGCTTAAATACCATATCTTATGCCGTAGGGTCTAGACATACTAAGAAACGTTTAGGAAGAGGAATAAGTTCTGGTTCTGGTAAAACCTGCGGAAGAGGTCATAAAGGACAAAAATCTCGTTCAGGAGGAAAGATTAATAGGGGGTTTGAAGGCGGACAGATGCCAATTTACCGTCGTCTTCCGAAATTTGGTTTTGTTTCTAGAAAGCAATTTGTTCATAAAGAAATTAGCCTTTTTGATTTAATGAAAGTTAAGGATAATATTATAAATTTAAACAAATTAAAAGTTTTTAATATTATTAATAATAATATTAAATCTGTAAAGATAATTTGTTCAGGTAGTATCTCTGTTCCAAAAAACATTAGTGGCTTAAATGTTACTAAAGGTGCACGCAAAGCTATTGAAGCTGTGGGTGGTAAAGTTGAGGATTAAGCATTAAATGATAAAACAATTGGGATTAGATTTTAAAAATACCAAAGATAGTTTCGATCAATTAAAATTTAGATTGTTGTTTTTATTAACTAGTTTATTGGTATTTAGAATCGGTTCTTTTATTACAATTCCTGGAATTGATCAAACCATATTTAAAAAAATATTAGAACATCAACATGGCACAATCATTGAAATGTTCAATATGTTTTCTGGAGGATCTCTTAGCAGAGCTTCTATCTTCGCATTGGGCATTATGCCATATGTTTCAGCATCAATTGTAATTCAACTATTAACTACATTGCACCCCTCATTATCAGAAATAAAAAAAGAGGGAGAAGCTGGCCGTCGTAAAATTAATAAATACACGCGTTATTGTACCTTAATTTTAGCTATAATACAATCAGTGGGTATAGCTATTAATTTACCAAATATGTTAGGTATGCATAGTTTGTTATTTAAACCTGGTATGTCTTTTTATTTTTCGGCTATTTTGAGCTTAGTAACTGGTACTGTTTTTCTAATGTGGTTAGGTGAACAAATTACTGAACGAGGTATTGGTAATGGTACTTCCATCATTATTTTTGCAGGTATAATAGCAGGGTTACCACCAGCGATAGGCCATACTATAGAACAAGCTAAACATGGCGACTTAAATCTTTTTTCACTAATATTAATTATAGTACTTATATTTATAGTAACATATTTTGTTATTTTTATTGAGCGCGGTCAACGTCGCATATTAGCAAATTATGCAAAACGTCAACAAGGTCGTCGTATGTATGCGGTACAATGTACACATTTGCCGTTGAAAGTAAATATGGCAGGTGTCATCCCAGCTATTTTTGCTTCTAGTATAATCTTATTTCCTGCAACTATGGCAGCTTGGTTCGGAAATAACAATTGGAAATGGTTAAATACATTTTCTTTATATTTACAACCGGGTAATCCACTTTATATATTAATATATTCTAGTGCAATTATTTTCTTTTGTTTTTTTTATACAGCACTTGTTTTTAATCCCAGAGAAACCGCAGATAATCTAAAAAAATCTGGAGCTTTTATACCAGGTATTAGACCAGGAGAACAAACGGCAAAATATATTAATAAAGTAATGACTCGGTTGACTTTAGTTGGTGCTTTTTATATGACTTTCATTTGTTTGATTCCTGAATTCATGCGTGGCTTCATGAATGTACCTTTTTATTTTGGCGGGACTTCATTGCTGATTGTAGTTGTAGTTATTATGGATTTTATATCTCAATTACAGACATTAGTAATGTCGAATCAATATGATCTTGCATTGAAAAAAGCCAATTTTAAGGGATTTAATAAATAATTTTAGAGTATTACGTATATTACAAAAAGAAAAATGCTTAAGGAAAACACTTAATGAAAGTACGAGCTTCAGTTAAAAAGTTATGTCGTGATTGCAAAATTATTCGACGTCATGGTACGATTCGAATAATTTGCACTTCAGATCCCAAACATAAACAACGTCAAGGTTGAGATTAAAATTTCAAAAATCATATATAAAAAGCCTAACAAAAACATATTATAGGAGAATATAGTGACTCGCATAGCAGGAATAAATATTCCTGATAAACAACATACTGTTATGGCATTAACTGCGATATTTGGCATTGGTAAAATTCGTTCCAAAAAAATCTGCGCTGCTACTGGTATTAATGAAAGTACTAGAATTAGTTCTTTATCTGAAAAACAAATAGATCAATTGCGTGATGAAGTTGCTAAATTTGTTGTTGAAGGTGATTTACGGCGTGAAATTAACATGAGTGTAAAACGATTGATTGATTTAGGTTGTTATAGAGGTTTACGTCATCGTCGACATCTTCCAGTTCATGGACAACGTACTAAAACTAATGCTCGTACACGCAAAGGTCCTCGTAAATTAATTAAAAAATAGAATAGGTAGTGATATCAAAATGGCAAAATCACTAGTTCGTGCACGTAAGCGTGTAAAAAAACAAATTTTAGATGGTGTGGCTTATATACATGCTTCTTTCAATAATACTATTGTTACAATTACTGATCGTCAAGGTAATGCACTAGGATGGGCTACTGCTGGTGGATCAGGTTTTCGTGGTTCTCGTAAATCTACTCCTTTCGCAGCCCAAGTAGCAGCAGAACGTTGTGCTGAATCAGTAAAAGATTACGGTATTAAAAATTTAGAAGTGATGGTAAAAGGACCAGGTCCTGGGCGCGAATCCACTATCCGTGCTTTAAATACGTTTGGTTTTCGGATTCTAAATATTATTGATATGACACCTATTCCTCATAATGGTTGTCGTCCGCCGAAAAAACGTCGAGTATAAGTACTTATTTTATAAAATAGCTGGAGAAAAAAATGGCAAGATACTTAGGGCCTAAGCTCAAGCTGAGCCGACGTGAAGGTACAGATTTGTTTCTTAAATCTGGTGTTAGAGCAATTGATTCTAAATGTAAAATAGAACAAGTTCCAGGTCAACACGGGACACGCAGACCCCGTTTATCTGATTACGGTGGTCAGTTGCGTGAAAAACAAAAAGTTCGTCGTATTTATGGCATACTTGAACGTCAATTTCGTAATTATTACAAAAAAGCTGCGCGTTTAAAAGGTAATACTGGTGAAAACCTGTTAATTCTTTTAGAAGGTCGTTTAGATAATGTGGTTTATCGTATGGGGTTTGGAGCAACTCGTGCTGAATCGCGACAGCTAATAAGCCATAAATCTATTTTAGTAAACGGACGGTTTGTTAATATTGCTTCTTATCAGGTGCATTTAGATGATATTATTAAAGTTAGTGATAAAGCTACAAAACAATCTCGTATTAAAGCAGCTTTAGAACTTTCTGAAAATCATGAAAAACCAACTTGGCTAGAAGTAGATGTAAAAAAAATGGAAGGTCGTTTAAAACGAATTCCTGAAAGAAATGATCTATCCATAGACATTAATGAACACCTGATAGTAGAGCTTTATTCTAAGTAAAGCTAGTAGCAAAAGAGAGGATATAATGCAGGGTTCTGTAACAGAATTTCTAAAACCACGCCTAGTAGATATTGAACAACTTAGCTCAACACAGGCTAAGGTAACTCTTGAACCATTAGAGCGTGGCTTCGGCCATACTCTTGGTAATGCACTCCGCCGTATTTTGCTTTCTTCTATGCCAGGTTATGCAGTAACAGAGGTTGAAATTGATGGTGTATTACATGAATATAGTACTAAAGAAGGAGTACAGGAAGATATTTTAGAAATTTTACTTAATCTCAAAGGATTAGTGGTAAAAGTTTATGGTAAGGATGAAGTAATACTAACTTTAAATAAATCTGGAATTGGGCCTGTAACTGCAGCTGATATTACATATGATAATCATGTAGAAATAATTCAACCTAAACACATAATTTGTCATTTAACTGATAAGAACGCAATTATTAACATGCGGATAAAAATTCAACGTGGCCGAGGATATGTGCCGGCTTTTAATCGTATTCGTACAGGAGATGAAAGACCTATTGGTAGACTTTTAGTTGATGCTTGTTATAGCCCTATAGATCATATAGCGTATAATGTAGAAGCAGCTCGTGTAGAACAACGTACTGACTTAGATAAACTCATTATTAATATGGAAACAAACGGAACAATAGATCCTGAAGAAGCTATTAGAAGGGCAGCAACTATTTTAGTGGAACAATTGGAAGCATTCGTTGACTTAAGGGATTTACGTCAACCTGAAATAAAAGAAGAAAAACCTGAATTTGATCCTCTTTTATTACGTCCTGTTGATGATTTAGAATTGACAGTACGGTCTGCTAATTGTCTTAAAGCAGAAACTATTCATTATATCGGTGATTTAGTACAACGTACTGAAGTGGAGTTACTTAAAACACCAAATTTAGGTAAAAAATCCCTTACCGAAATTAAGGATATTTTAGCTTCGCGCGGTCTTTCTTTAGGTATGAGACTTGATAATTGGCCACCAGAAAACATTATTGAAGAATAATCAAATAATAAATTCATATTTAATAGATAAAAATATAATATATAAATATAAAAAAGGATAAAGTCATGCGCCATCGTAAAAGCGGGCGTCAATTAAATCGTAATGGAAGTCATCGTAAAGCTATGTTCCGTAATATTACAGCTTCTTTAGTTCGTTATGAAATTATTAAAACAACATTAATAAAAGCTAAAGAATTACGTTGTTTTGTTGAACCTTTAATTACTATTGCGAAAGTTGACAGTGTTTATAATCGCCGATTTGCATTTGCTCGCTTACGTGATAATGAGATTGTATCAAAATTATTTACACAAATAGGACCGCGTTATATAAATCGTTTTGGCGGTTACACTCGTATCCTGAAATGCGGTTTTCGTGCTGGAGATAAAGCACCAATGGCATACATCGAGTTAATTGAAGGTACTAAAAAAAATTTAAATATAATACATAATCAGGAAATATAATATTTATCATATGTATTATAAAAAAGGAGTATACAGTAAAAACTCATTACCCATGGGTTTTTACTATTTTAATTATATTCAAATTAATTTAATTCAATTTAGTACCAGGTTTAAACCATTCATATCGAGAATTAATTAAATATCTAGCTAACATAGGTTTTTTACCAGCTGGTTGCAAGATCATTAGATTGATTATACCTTTGGCAGTAGCAACTTGTATGCCGTTATTTGTAACTTTAATAATCACTCCTGGTTTTATGTCAACTAATTTATCGTTATTTAAAACACTAACCTGCCAAACTTTAATTAATTTATTATTGTCAATATAAAAAAAACTACCTGGCCAAGGATTGAAAGCACGCACACAACGTTCTAATTGTTCTGCTGTACACTGCCAATCAATTTTTGCATCTTTCTTTTTTATTTTTTTAGCATAATTAGCTGATTTGTTGTCTTGTTTTTTGGAAATATTTTGCTTGCCACTGGAAATTTTTAATAATATATTAATTAGTGCATATGTACCTAATTTTGATAACCTTTCATGTAACGTTAAATAAGTATCAGATGATTTAATATCACATTCAACTTGGTATAATATATCTCCTGTATCTAATGTTTCATCCATCTGTATGATAGTTATTCCAGTTTTTGTATCTCCTGCTAAAATTGCCCTTTGCACAGGCGCAGCACCACGCCATCTAGGTAAAATAGAAGCATGAACATTAATGCATCCTAAACGTGGAATTTTGATGATATTTCTTGGAATTATTAATCCGTAAGCTACTACAATAATGATGTCTGGACATAAATTGGAAATTTTTATATTCAAATTTTTAGAACAAAGTGATTCTGGTTGCATAACGGGAATATTTTTACTTTGAGCTATCATTTTAACTGGACTAGCAGTTAATTTATAACCTCTGCCAGCAGGACGATCAGGTTGTGTTAATACGGATATAATTCGATAATCTGATTCAAGAATACCACTAAGATGAACAGCAGCAAATTCAGATGTTCCAGCAAATATAATTTTTAACATAGTAGAAATTTTTAATTATTTGACCTTTGTTTGGATTTTGCTATTTTTTTTAATCTAGATTTAATTCTTTCACGTTTTAATGGTGATAAATAGTCAATAAATAACTTGCCGTCTAGATGATCTATTTCATGTTGTATACAAATTGAAAGTAAATCCCCCGTTTCTATTTCTATAGTATGGCCATGAATGTCTAATGATCGTATTTTTATTATTTTAGATCTTAATACAAAAGCATGCTGTTGTGGAAGTGAGAGACATCCTTCTTTTATACCTGCCGTACCCATACTACTTAATAGTTCTGGATTAATTAATACTAAACGGTCATTGTTATTTTCAGAAACATCAATGACTATAATACGTTTATTAATATTAACCTGTGTAGCTGCTAAACCAATACCTTTATTAGCGTACATAGTTTCAAACATATCATCAATAATATTTTTAGTATCTTTATTAATCTCTTTTACTGGTTGTGCTTTTAGTCTTAGACGATTATCTGGAAAATATAATAACGGTAATACAGACATAAATATATCGATTTTATTTGATTTGTGTATTATAAATTAATTTGATACTAATAATTATAATAAATACCATATAAAATATAAAGTAAATAATATTAATTATTATTATTAATAATAAAAAGATGATAATAATTTCTGTTATACTAAGTAAAATTTATATATAATACAAAATATCTTGCCCAATAATTAACATAAGCATGTTATATTTAAGACTCATACTATACTGAATGGAAAGTAATTGCAATTACAATAATAATTAAATATTATTTATTATTTCTTTAATGATAATAATCGATATTATATGCGTTTTAACTTTATCAATAAATATGCCTATCAATATTTATTGTTTGTTTTGTCTGTGAGACAAAATAGATAAAATCTGGTAAAAATCTCTAGTTTTAAGGAGTATATGGTATGTTTGAGGTAATCATTTACTTATTTGAAACATATATTTATAGTAAAATGAATAGGTGTATAGATGAGAATAGACTGAGAAGCCATCTGAAAGAAGTTGGTTTTTATAGTGAAGATGTATATAATGCTTTAAAATGGTTAAAACAATTATCGTTATATCAAAAAAAAATTATTTCTCCAAAGTTAGTTAGTAATTGTTCTGTATCAAAATCTATACGTATATATGTGGAAGAAGAGAAAAAAATATTAAATACAGAAAGTCAAGGTTTTTTACTTTTTTTAGAACAAGTTAATATTTTAGATATAGAAACTAGAGAGATGATTATTGATCGTGTGATGGCACTGGATACAAAAGAATTCAAATTAGAAGATTTAAAATGGTTAATACTTATGGTACTTTATAATATTCCAGGATATGAAAGCACTTTTCAGCAATTAGAACAATTAATTTTCGATTCTAAAAGTAATACAATACATTGATTATCATTTATATTTAATAGTTGTATCTATATCAAAACTATTATTGTAATTCTACTTTGTAAGTTATATAATCTTAAATATCTAAATATTTTGTTTATTTGATAATATTTGTCATAAACTTCAATTATATGTATAAAAAAAACTTTTTTAGTTCAGTAAAAAAATGTGTAAAAGAACTTAATAAAGAGGGGATAATTATTTATCCAACTGAAGCAGTTTTTGGACTTGGCTGTGATCCTGATAGTCAAATTGCAGTTAAGAAACTTGTTTCCCTTAAAAATCGTTCAATCAACAAGGGTTTTATTTTAATTGCTGAAAATTATAATCAGTTAAAATCATATATTGCAGATCATGAACTATCATCATCACAACGTGATTACATGCTTTCTCGATGGCCAGGACCTATAACTTTTATTGTGCCAACTTTACCACAAACACCAATATGGTTGACTGGACAATTTAGCTCTTTAGCTGTTCGAATTACTGATCATCCGAATGTAAAAGAACTTTGTAATCAATTTGGAAAACCGATTATATCAACCAGTGCTAATATTTCAAATCAAAATCCTTGTCGAACATTTAAAGATATTAAAAAACAATTCGGTAATACATTTCCTGTTTTATTTGGTAAAACTTATGGTTATGAAAATCCTTCTGAAATTAGAAATATCATTACTGGGGATTTAATACGTCAGGGATAAGTTATGTTTAAATTTGCAGTTTTTGGTAATCCTATATATCATAGTAAATCTCCAATAGTGCACTATGAATTTTCTAAACAAACCGGAATACAACATACTTATGGTAGTATTTGCGCTCCTAAGGATGGGTTCTTAGAATCTATTTCAAAATTCTTCTCTGAAGGTGGCTTGGGAGCTAATATCACTTTACCTTTTAAACAACAAGCATACGAATTTGCTGATGAACTTAGCGAAAGAGCATATCTTGCAGGTGCTGTAAACACTCTAAAAAGACAAAGCAACAATAAAATTTTTGGAGATAATACTGATGGTATAGGATTGTTAAGTGATCTTAAAAGACTAAAAATGATTCGCGAACAAAAAAAAATTCTTATAATAGGAGCTGGTGGAGCAGCTAGGGGAATAATTGGACCACTTTTACTTTTAGGTAATATAATAACTGTAACTAACCGAACTAAAAATCGAGCTTTAGAATTAGTTGATAATTTTAGGAAAAAAGGAGTTATTAATACTTGTAATCAAGAAGAATTAGAAAATAACAATTTTGATTTAATTATTAATGCTACTGCTAGTAGTTCTAAGGGTCAAATGCTTGCAATACCGAATTCTCTAATTCATAATAAATCCTGCTGTTACGATATGTACTATCAAAAAAAATTAACACCTTTTTTATATTGGTGTAAAAAGCAAGGATGTAGTTGTCTAGCTGATGGATTAGGGATGTTAATTTATCAAGCTGCATATGCATTTCAATTATGGCATGGTGTGATGCCAAAAATAAATAATATAATTAAAAATATGAGATCAGATATAAGACTATAAATAATTATTAGTATTTACTTGTATTTTTAATAAAAAAATTCAATCTAAATAAATATAATCATGCTTATATCAAAAACAAAACTGTTGAAATCAATTAAAGATATTGTTTTAGGAAAGCATTTAAGTTAATAATTAAAGATTTCATTAAAGATTGACTAATAACTTTAAATAAGCTAATATAGCAAAGTTCTTTAACAATTTATCAGACAATCTGTGTAGGTATTCATAGATTTAGCATTAACATTTTAAATGTATGTTATAAATATCTATTGAATAGATACGTGAGTTTATTACGTGATTTAATCTGTAGAAATA
>NZ_PDKS01000004.1 GCF_002933335.1 Candidatus Pantoea edessiphila
ACGCGATGGTACCACCTGAATCCATGCCGAACTCAGAAGTGAAACGTCGTCGTGCCGATGGTAGTGTGGAGTTTCTCCATGTGAGAGTAGGTAACTGCCAGGTTCTAATATTTATACAAGTTTTTGTAATTTTTTAGATCTATTTGAGTATTGATATTGTAGAATAACAGCTCAGAATCAATAAATAATATGGGATATCCCCCATATCTTTTAAAAAAATCAATTAAATTATACTTATTGAGATCATTTTCTTTTAATTTGTATAATTTAATTATTTTGCGATTAATTAATACCATAGTAGGATGATCTCTTATTTTAGATCTTACCCATAAGATTGGGGCAATGTGCTTGTTTTTTAATAATTTTTCTACAAAATTTAATGGTATATTAGGTGTATCACAAGGACAAAATACTGCCCAATCAGTATTAATAAAATTAAATGAACTAATTATGCCACATAAAGGCCCCGAAACATTTTTAAATGAATCTTGAATAACTGCATAACCACTTGATTTATAAATATTAATATTACGATTAGCATTAATTATTATATTGTTAACTTGTGGTTTTAATCTACGCAGAACATGTTGATATAGTGGCATACCATATAAAGAAATTAGTCCCTTATCTTTACCATTCATGCGTAAGCTTTTTCCGCCTGTGAGAATTATTCCAGTTAATACATCCATATTATAAGCACCATTTTTTATAGTAAATAATTTGTGTTAAGATGTTCTTAAAATATTTTAAATATTATCATAAATTTAATTAAACTATGTCTACTTAAATAAAATTAATGAGGAAACTTTAAATATGAAAAAATTTTATACAATGTTTATTGGAATACTCATCTCATTTAATATCTTTGCTGCACAATTCATTGATGGTAAACATTATATTACTTTATCGCAACCAATTTTAAATCAACCGCCAGTAGTCGAATTTTTTTCTTTTTTGTGTCAATATTGTAACCAATTTGAAAATCATATGATTAACTATCCATTACCAAAAAACATTAAAATAACAAAATATCATGTTGATTATAATGGAAAAGAATCTGTTATTACTCATGTATGGGCTATGGCTATAGCTTTAGGTGCTGAAAACAAATTAATGAAATCAATTTTTAACAGCGAAAAAGAAAATCAGGATATAACAAACACTAATGTATTGAAAAATATATTTATAAAATCTTTGAGTGTTTCTTCTAAAGAATATGAAGCTTTATGGAATAGTTATACAGTAAAAATGATAATTGATAAACAACAAAAAGCAGCCAAAGATTTTAATGTATTAAATATACCAACAATATTTGTTAAAGGAAAATACATGATTAATATTAAAGATTTAGGTATTCCATTAGATAATAGTTCTATTAATAGTTATTTTGATATAATAAAGTTTTTAGTTAACAAAAAATAATTTTAAAATGATAATAAATAGTTATTTATAAAATATTCATGAAACCCTTAATTCTAATTGATGGATCATCAGCTTTATATAGAGCATATCATGTTTTCCCTTTTCTAATTAATAGCAGAGGTGAACCAACTGGTGCAATATTTGGATTCATTAATATATTAAAAAATTTAATTAATAGATATCAACCAAGTCACATTGCTATAATATTTGATAGTTCTTCAAAAACTTTCAGACATGAACTGTTTAAACATTATAAGTGTAATCGTTCACCTATGCCCAATAATTTGCGTATACAAATTGATCCATTATACGAAATTATATTAGCAATGGGTTTAAAAATTATTACAGTGAATGGAGTTGAAGCAGATGATGTTATTGGTACTTTAGTATATAAGTTTAATAAAACAGGCATTTTTATATTAATTAGCAGTAATGATAAAGATATGGCACAGTTAGTGACTCACCGTGTTAATATGATTAATAATATTAACAAAAATCTTATGGGACCGGATGATATTAAAAAAAAATATGGTGTTTTACCCGAATTAATAGTAGATCTTTTCGCTATTATGGGTGATAGCACAGATAATATTCCTGGAATACCTAAAATAGGAAAAAAAACAGCATTGATCTTACTAAGAGAAATAGGAAATATAAAAAGAATATATTCTAATCTTGATAAAATATCATCTCTTTCATTTCGTGGTGCAAAAAATATTGCTCTTAGACTTAATAAATATCGTGAAATAGCTTTATTATCATATAAATTAGCGAAAATTAAAACAGATGTTATAGTGAATTCAGAATATGAAGATTTAATTATGAATAATATAAATACTTTATTATTAAAAAAATTATTCAATCGTCATGAATTTAAAAGATTTTTAGATAATTAATAAAACAAATAAAGATGTATTATTATCTATTGGTATTCTTTATTTTTAATAAAATCAATGAAAACATTAAGTTTAATTCTTACTCAAAAAAAGTTTGATTGTTTGATTGAAAAAATTAATAAAACCAATATTTTTGCATTTCATTTAGAGATGAATTTTTTGGATATATTTTCTACTAAAATTGTAGGAATCAGTATTTCTTTAATTTCAGAATATACAGCTTATTTACCACTTAGTCATGATTACGAAAATGCACCAGAACAACTAGATACTAATGTAGTTTTGAAATATCTAAAACCTTTATTTGAAAACGTTAAAATATATAAAATAAGTCGAAATATCAAACAACAAATATTGATTTTAAAAAATCATAATATAATATTAAATAATATTTTTGATATTAATTTAGAATCTTATGTTCTTAATAATCTATCTGGTAAATTTGATTTACTTAAATTATCCAAAATTTGGTTAAAAAAATATGATATTAGTTGTTTTGAAAATATTTTTAATAAATTTAAGTGTCAAAATAATTTTAATAAAATTCCCGTCGATATAGCTGCATCCTATTTATGTAATAATGTAAATATTATCTTAATTTTGCATATAATAATGTGGAATGAATTACAAAAAGATTTACAATCAAAAAAAGTATTTCAAACAATAGAGATACCAATGATAGGAGTACTTTCCAGTATAGAAAGAAACGGTGTACTTGTTGATCAACAATTACTTTCAAAACAGTCTAAATTGATCCATAATAATTTGATTGAATTAAAATTACAAGCCCATAAAATATTAGGAGATTCTTTTAACTTGTCTTCTCCTAAACAAATTAGAACTATTTTATGTAAAATTAAAGAAATAGATTTAAATATAAAAACGCCTAAAGGAGAACTATCAACAAATTGCGAAGTTTTATCTAAATTTGCATCAAAGTATCCTTTATTAAAAATAATTTTAAAATATAGAAGTCTATTGAAGCTAAAATCTTCATATATTGACAAGTTATTGATGATGGTTAATTCTACCAGCGGTCGCATTCATACCTCTTATCAACAATCACTAACTGTAACAGGTAGATTATCATCTACATCGCCTAATTTGCAAAATATTCCTGTAAATGAATCTCAAGGATTTTTTATTCGTCAAGCATTTATCGCAGGAAAGTTTAATAAAATTGTTTCAGCTGATTATTCACAAATTGAATTGCGCATTATTGCATCTTTATCACAAGATAAAAACTTATTAGAAGCATTTAATAAGGACGAAGATATTCATTGTGCAACTGCTGCAGAATTTTTTAGGTTGCCAATAAAAAAGATAAATAATCAACAACGCCGCATTGCAAAAAAAATTAATTTTAGTGTAATTTATGGCATAAGTTCTTTTGGTTTAGCAAACCAATTGAATATTAACATAAAAAAAGCGAAAGAATATATAGATATTTTCTTTAAGAGATATCCCAATGTATTAACTTATATAAAAAATACCTATCAATCACTAGTTGATAAAGGATATATTACAACCTTGGAAGGTCGTAAGTTATATTTGGCAAATATAAAAACAGGTAATTGTATACATAGTAAATCGATAGAACGTAATGCTATTAACGCTCAAATACAAGGGACAGCAGCTGAGATAATCAAAAAATCTATGGTTAATATAGACAATTGGCTAGAAGGTAAAGACCGTAACACCATTAAAATGATTATACAAATACATGATGAGCTCTTATTTGAAATTCATGAACATTATATAACAATGTACAGTAAAAAAATTAAATTTTTAATGGAGCATAGCATACAATTAAAATCTCCACTATTAGTTAAAATAAGAACGGGATTGAATTGGAATGACATGTATAATCAAATTATATAGTATTAATTAAAGATTTTATCCTTTAAACCATATATTTAGTTTTTGATAAACATTTTCAATGCCTATGTTTTTTATAGAAGAAACTATCTCTACTTCAATATCTACTGTATTAAAGTTTGATAAATTTTTATTCATTATATCTAATCTCATTTTCCTTGTAGAAAAGTTCAGCTTATCTGCTTTAGTTAGTAAAACAAGCAAAGAAATATTTTGCTGATTTGCTAATTGAATAATAAACTTATCAAAGTCGTTCAATATACAATTGATATCTAATAATAATAATAACCCTTTTAGGTTTTTATTTATTTTTATATATTCTATCAACGTATATTGCCATTGTTTCTGGTTTTTCCTAAAAACTTTAGCATAACCATAACCAGGTAAATCTACTAAATATTTGTTTTGCACTATTTCAAATAAATTAATTAATTTTGTACAACCAGGTGTTTTACTAGTACGCGCTAGATGTTTTTGATGTGTTAATCTATTTAATAAACTAGATTTGCCAGAATTGGAACGACCTATAAATGCCACTTGAATGTTATACCGATCATCAGGTAAATAATTTATACTGGGAGCGCTTATAATAAAACGAGTATTATGATAATTTAATTTAAACAAAACAGTATAATCCAAAGTAAATTAATAGGAATTCAGTATAACACTACAGATATTTATAAAATTAATAAACATTAAAAGTAATTATTTTATTGTTTTATAACCGAAAAATATTTTTAAAATATAATATTTATTATTTTATATCTAATAATTATCATATTTTATCATATTAATATTAAATTATCAGAAAATATAAAGAATATTTTAAATAGAAACAATTTAACTAATTATTAAAGTGCAATTTATGAATATTATTTTAGATTTATTTATGTAATATCTTGTTTAATTGTGTTATTAATAAATAATGTAATTTAATATTGTATATTATTGTTATCCATTATATGACATTTAATCTATTTCAGATAATTGATCTTTATATCATGTAGAAAAATTATTCAAATTATTTTATTATCACACTGGATGTGTTTCTTGATATTTCAATATTAGTTAAAGGAGGTAAAATTGTTGATTAATAATATACGCAATATAGCAATTATTGCGCATGTCGATCACGGAAAAACAACTCTGGTTGATAAATTACTTCAGCAATCTGGTATCTTTAATATCAATCATGAGATCATTGATCGAGTAATGGATTGTAATGAATTAGAAAAGGAACGAGGTATTACTATTTTATCAAAAAATACTGCAATTAAATGGAATAATTATCATATTAATATTATTGATACTCCAGGACATGCTGATTTTGGAGGTGAGGTTGAACGTATTTTATCAATGGTAGATGCGGTCTTATTAGTTGTAGATGCTATTGATGGTCCTATGCCTCAAACAAGTTTTGTTACTAAAAAATCATTAGATTATAATTTAAAATTTATATTAGTTATCAACAAGATAGATAGATATGAAGCTCGTCCTGATTGGGTTGTTAACAAAGTATTTGATATGTTTTTTAATCTAAATGCTAATGATGAACAATTAGAATTTCCTATCATATACACGTCTGCTTTGAATGGTATAGCAGGATCACATTATAATAACATGGGTAAAGACATGACACCTTTATACAAGGAAATTATTAAAAATACACCACCTCCACAGGGTGACGTAAACGCTCCTTTGCAAATGCAAATATCTCAACTACATAGAGATAATTATCTAGGTTTGATGGGGATTGGACGTTTAAAAAATGGTGTGATTAAGCAAAACCAACATGTTATTGTAACTAATCGTAATGGAAAAATACTCTCTGGTAAAATTAACAAAATATTCGGTTATTTAGGTTTAGAACACATTAATATTAATTTGGCAGAAGCTGGAAACATAGTAGCGATTACTGGCTTAAATGAATTAAATATATCTGATACTATATGTGATCCAAAAAATGTGAGAGCCATGCCTAGTTTGAAGGTTGATGAGCCAACAATTAGGATGTTTTTTAATGTTAATACCTCCCCATTTTGCGGTAAGGAAGGAAAATATTTAACATCACGTAAAATATTCGATAGATTAAAAAAAGAAGCAATTCACAATATTTCTCTTAGAGTTGAAGAAACCAAAGATTCGGATGTTTTTTGTGTTTGTGGTAGAGGAGATCTGCATATTTCTATTTTAATAGAAAATATGCGTCGAGAAGGTTTTGAATTCGCGGTATCACGTCCGAAAGTAATTTTTCGTGAAATAGACGGTCGAAAACAAGAACCATTTGAAGAAGTAATATTGGATATTGAAGAACTACATCAAGGATTAATAATGCGAGCAATGGGAGAACGTAGAGGTAACCTTAAAACAATGGAAATTGATAGAAAAGGACGTATAAGACTTTATTATATTATGCCTAGCCGAGGTTTAATTGGATTCCGTAATCAATTTATGCAATTGACTTCAGGTAGTGGCAATTTTTATTCTACATTTATTCACTACGATGATGCATATACATGTAATATCAGACAACGCCAAAATGGTGTTTTAATTTCTAATAGTCAAGGTAAAACAGTGGCATTTGCACTATATGGTCTTCAAGAACGCGGAAATTTACTAATTAATCAAGGTACAGAGGTGTATGAAGGACAAATAATTGGTATTCATAATCGTTCTAACGATTTAACTGTAAATGTTCTTGCTAGTAAAAAATTAACCAACATGCGAGCTTCTGGATCAGATGAAACTATAAATCTTACTCCTCCATTAAAAATGACTCTAGAACAAGCAATTGATTTCATTAACGATGATGAACTTGTAGAAGTAACTCCTAAATCAATTCGTATAAGGAAACGGTATTTAAAGGAACATGAGCGCAGACGAGCTTTGCGCAATAATATTTATTAAATAATATTAAAAATTAAATATTGGTGTCAAAAAATTTTTTTGAAATCCAACGATCAATTATATTTTTAGCTTTTTTAGGATAGTACTGGTAAATATAACATGCTGTTTGATGTGTATCAGATATCATGAATTGATGGCGTAAAAGATTTGCTATCTTGAATTCAAGAATACCGGTTTGTTTTGTCCCAAATAATTCTCCTGGGCCACGAATTTCTAAATCTAATTTTGCAATCATAAATCCATCATTAATATTTCTTATTGCTGCTAATCTTCTTTTTGCTAATTTGCTTAACGGTGGTTTATATAATAAAACACAATATGACATTAAGGTACTTCTTCCTACGCGACCACGCAATTGGTGCAGTTGTGCTAAACCTAAACGTTCTGCATTTTCTATAATCATTAAACTAGCGTTAGGAATATCAACACCTACTTCTATTACAGTTGTAGTAACTAATAATTGTAATTTTTTATTTTTAAAATTATTCATAGTCAATTGTTTATCTGCCAATTTCATTCTACCATGAACTAAACCAATTTTTAAATCTGGTAATGCATTATTTAAAATTTTCCAATTGACCTCTGCTGCTTGTGCTTCCAATAATTCTGATTCTTCAATTATAGGACATACCCAATAAACCTGGCGGCCTTCTAAACAAATATTTTTAACGCGTGTAATAATTTCATTTCTTCGAATATCTGGGACCACTATAGTTGATACTGGAGTTCGTCCGGGAGGAAGTTCATCGATAACAGAAATATTAAGATCAGCATAAGAGATCATTGCTAAAGTACGAGGAATAGGTGTTGCTGTCATTATCAATTGATGAGGACGAAAATTATTTTCTTCACCCTTTTTCCATAAAGCTAAACGTTGATGCACACCAAAACGATGTTGCTCATCTATAATTATTAAAGCTAATTTATTAAATTGCATTTTTTGCTGAAATAATGTATGAGTACCAACTACTATAGAAATAGTACCATCAACAATCTTTTCTCTTTGAATTTCGCGTTCTTTAGATTTTTGTTTCCCAACTAACAAACCTACTTGTATACCAAGAGGAGTAAACCATTGTCGTAAGTTATCGACATGTTGTTCTGCTAGAAATTCAGTTGGTACCATGAATGCTACTTGTTTTCCATAAGCTATAACATTAAGAGCAGATAAGGCTGCTACTAAAGTTTTACCAGAACCAACATCTCCTTGTAATAAGCGAGCCATAGGATAATTTTTGGATAAATCTTGTTCTATTTCTTTAAGTACTCTTTTTTGAGCATTAGTTAAAGCAAAAGGAAGATTAGACAATAGATTATTTATTAATTTATGATCTTTAGGTATAGGTAAAGCAGCATAGCTAAGTATAGTATCACGAGCAATTAACATTTTAAGATTATGAGCTAATAACTCTTCAAATACTAATCTGTTAGTTGCTAAATTAATCTGGTTTTCTAATTCTTCATAATTTGTATTTAAAATAGGACGATGTATAATATTTAAAGCTTCATGAAAGCTGATTAAATTTTTATTTAATTTTTTAGGAATTAGCTCATTTAATTGATTATTATCTAAAATAATTAATGCTTGATCTATTAAATTACGTAAAATTAATTGGTTAATGCCTTCAGTAGTCGAATAAATGGGAGTTAATATTTTTTTTATTATGATGTTACTTTTTATTTTATAAGCAGTATATTCAGGATGTATAAGTTCAATTCCATATCTACTATTGTTTATTATTCCGTATGCAACAATATATCGACCAGGAATTAAAATATTTTTCATTTTAGCATTAAAATGAAAAAACTTAATTGTTAAGATACCGCTTCCATCGGTTATTTGACATATCATAATACGGCAACGGTTGTAGATTATCTTGGTCTGTACAACCTTACCTATCACTGTAGCATATAAACCAAATACTAAATTTTTAATTAATTGAACTTTTGTACGATCTTCATAACGTATAGGAAAATGAAATAATAAATCCTGTACAGTATGCAAACCCATTTTAGCTAATTTTTTTATTTGAAATAAACTAACCTTTTTTAAGTTATATATTAATGTATTATTCAACGAATTTGTGTTCATTCCAAGATTATTTATTATATTCAATATAAATTGTTACAATATATTTTGATATTAATAATTTTTATTAAGATATGTTTTAATCATATCAAGTATAATAAGATCTTATCTTTCTTAAGATTTGTTTTAATTTATTTTAAAACAAATAAAAAATACATTATATTTTTTATTGAAATTATTAATGTGTCATAAGTATTGAAAAGATATTACGTTAATGAAATGTATTGTCTCACATGAATAAGTTTAAAGATATTTCATAATCAACTGAACTAAAATATTTTTTAAAGGTAATATTAGCTAAAATGTTTTGCTATAATCAACACAGTTACAAATCAGTGCGTTTGATCATATTAAATAAAAACTGAGTTTTCTATTTTTATTTATTTTTTTAAATTATCATGGGTATTTAAAATTTGTTTTGTAATTAAATTTTCTTCGATTTCACGTAATGCTATAACAGTAGGTTTATCATTTTCTGGTGAGACCAAAGGTTCTTGACCTTCTACCTGTATTTGACGTGCCCTTCGTGCAGCTACTAATACTAAGTCAAAGCGATTCCCTATTTTTTCTACTGCTTTCTGAACTGTTATTCTTGCCATGGCATCATCAACTCACTTATTATACTGTTCAGTATTATATTAAATTATTTAATAAATTGCTAATAAATTGTTAATTAAATTCTTATAACGTATTGTTTGACGTAATATATTTAAACGTTCTGCACAAATAATTGATTTAAGTTCTGATAATGCTACATTAAAATCGTCATTTATGATTAAATAATCATATTCTTTATAGTGCCGCATCTCCTCTATTGACTTCTTCATTCTAAGAGTTATTACTTCTTTATTATCTTGACCACGACTTAGTAATCTTTTATTTAATTCATTTTTTGATGGAGGTAGTATAAAAATACTTTTAGTATTAGAAATTTTATTGCGAATTTGCTGAGCACCCTGCCAATCAATATCAAGTAAAACATCAAATCCTCTAGAAATAATATTATTTACTTCGGTTAAAGAAGTTCCATAATAATGTTTAAATACCTGTGCATATTCGAGAAAATCGTGATTTGCAATCATTGTTTCAAATTCACTTTTACTAATAAAATAATAATGCTTTCCGTGAAGTTCCCCTGGACGTATACTACGTGTAGTATATGAAATAGAAACACGTATTGAATGCATTTTTTTTATTTCTAGTAATGCTTGAATTAAACTAGATTTTCCTGTTCCACTAGGTGCAGAAACTATATGTAAAATACTCTGAAACATTAGTCTAATATAATTGATTTAATGTAATAAAAAAAAGATATTTTTATTCCTAAATATGTATTTTATATACATAGGTAACTCTAAATTAAAGCTTAGTATATATATCTCAATTTTGTGGTTAAGAGATATTAGATATAATTATATATTAATATTATCAGTTTTCTTAATAAAGCATTTAATTTATTAAAACAAACAATTATGATATATATTTAAATTTTATATTGCCAAAATAATATTTTTATTCTAATAATAAAAATTGATTACTACTTATCTATAAAGAATATTAAATATAGTCATTAGAATTATTTGCATGCAAATAATTCTAATGACTATATAAACAAAATGTTCTTAAGTGATAGTGATAATGAAAGGTACTATTTATATAATATTAAAGGAATATAGATATGATTAATCCATTACTCACTTCTTTTACACTGCCACCTTTTTCTAAAATCAAACTTGAACATATAATACCAGCTATAATCGAAGTTTTAAAAGATTGCAAATTAACTGTAGAAAAAATATCATCTCAAAAAATTCATTACAGTTGGAATAATGTTGTAAAACCTATAGATGAACAACATGATCGCTTGAATAGAATTTTTTCACCAATTAGTCATTTAAATTTAGTTAAAAATAATACCGAATTACGCAAAATATATGAGCAGGCTTACTTATTAATACTACAATATTATAATTGGGAAAAGCAAAATAAAAATTTATATCAAGCATATGTATATTTACAACAACAAGATCAATATATATTATTAAATACCTCACAAAAAAAACATTTAGATAATATAATAAATGAATTTAAATTATCAGGAATTGATTTAGGAGAAGACAAACAAAAACGGTATCGTGAAATCATTGACCGTCTATCTCAATTAGAACTTGTTTATAATAATAATGTATTAGATTCTACTATGAATTGGAAAAAATTAATTACTAATAAAAAACAATTATCTGGAATAAATCAAAATATATTGTTTTCTATTTATCAAAATTCAAAAAATTATAACAATGAAAGTTGGTTGTTAACGTTAGATTTTCCTGTTTATTCTTCAGTAATAACTTACTGTAATAACGATCAATTACGCGAAGAAATGTATTTAGCTTATTCAACTCGTGCTTCTGATCAAGGACCTAACGCTCATAAATGGGATAACACCAATATTATTAACGAACAGTTATCACTTAGATATGAGTTAGCACAATTATTAGATTTTAAATCTTTTGCAGATAAAGCTTTAGTTAAAGAAAGTTCTAAAAATCCACAAAAAGTATTAATATTTTTAGATACTTTATTGAGTGCCATTGATACTAAAGTAAAAAAAGAGATATCACAATTGGAACAATTTGTAAAAACACGATACAATATTAATAAATTAAATGCATGGGATATTGCTTATTACAGTCAAAAACAAAAACAATATCTTTATAATTTTAACGATGAACAATTACGTCCTTATTTTCCCGAAACACGTGTTTTATCTGGTTTATTTGAGTTAGCAAATCGCATTTTTGGTATTAGTATAATTAATTATCCTCAGATAGATTCTTACCATAAAGATGTAAAATTTTTTAATGTATTTAATAATAAAGGAGAGTTATTAGGCGGTTTTTATATTGATCTATATGCTCGAAAAAACAAATGTAGTGGTGCTTGGATGGATATTTGCACTAATCGAATGCGTAAAAAAAATGGAAAAATACAAAAACCAATCTCATATATTGTTTGTAATTTTACAGATTTGAATCAAAATAAACCAGCTATATTTACTCATAATGAAGTAATAACTTTATTACATGAATTTGGTCATTGTCTTCATCATATACTAACATCCATAGAAATTCCTGCTATCTCAGGTACAAATGGAATACCGTTAGATATAATTGAATTTCCCAGTCAATTCATGGAAAATTGGTGTTGGGAATCAGATTTTCTTTCATTAATTTCTGGTCACTATGAAACTAATGAACCAATCTCTAGTGAAATCATAAAAAAAATATTACAATCAAAAAATTATCAGATAGGTTTATTTATTTTGCGTCAAATAGAATTTAGTTTATTTGATTTAACTATACATTATGAATTTCATCCTCAAAAAAATAAAGATATACTTAACATTTTAAATAAAATAAGAAAAAATATTGCTGTCTTTCCTTATTTAAAACAGGATAGATTTCCTCACGCTTTTAACCATATTTTTAGTGGCTGCTATGCTGCTCGTTATTATAGTTATTTATGGGCTAATGTTTTAGCTTGTGATGCATATTCTGTTTTTAAGAAAAATGGTATTTTCGACCAAAAAACTGGAAAATTATTTTTAGAAAATATATTGAAACTTGGAGGATCAGAAGATTTTATGAATATGTTCCAAAGGTTTCTTGGTCGTGCGCCAAATATAAATGCTTTGCTTCAACAATATGGAATTAATGTGTTTAATAATAAAAATAAACATACATAACAACTAAATTAAAATATTTAATTTAGTTGTTTTTGGTTATATATTATGTTTAAAATTAAACACAATATTATAATAATTAAATTATATTAATTTTAATATTAACCAATAAACTAAACCAGATAGTAAGATACATATAGGAATAGTCAATATCCATGCCATAATGATATGTTTAATAGTACGCCAATGAATTTCTCCTCTATCTGCTAACATAGCGCCAGCTACTGAAGAAGAAAGTATATGAGTAGTAGATACTGGCATTCCGGTATAACTTGCAATACCAATTGAAATTGCAGCTGTTATTTGAGCACACATTCCCTGAGCGTATGTCATACCCTTTTTACCTATTTTATTTCCTATAGTAGAAGCCACTCTACGCCAGCCAATCATGGTCCCAATACCTATTGCTAAAGCAACTATAACTATAATCCAAAAAGGTGCATACTCTATACTACATAGCAGATCTAGTTTTAATTTACAAAGTAAATACTTATCATTTGTATTTATATCTGGTAATTTTGCAAATTTATCAATAGTATCAGCCATACATAACAACAAATTTCTAATTTTAATCTTGTTAATGACTGAAAGTTGATTATAGTTTTTTAAATCATTAAATAATATCTTAGTTTGATTTATGGTATCAAACTCATTAATTGAATAGCAATGAAATTTTTTCCCTTCTTCTTTGGTATCTATAAATCTTGAAATATGTGTTTTATTTGATTTATGCAGTATCTTTATAGATACCATATGTTGCTTATAATACTTTTCAAGATTTATAATCGCATCTCGAGTACGTGTAATTTCATAATCAGAAGAATTAATATTAACTACAAATCCTGATGGTGCAATACTAATTAAAACCAACATAATCAAACCAATTCCTTTTTGACCATCATTAGATCCATGAGAATAACTTACACCCAAAGCAGATAATATAAGAATAACCCTTGTCCAGAAAGGAGGTTTTTTCTTTCCGTATATTTTCTTACGGTTAGAAGGAGTCATATGAATTCGTGCGTATTTTTTATTGTCACTACAGTAATGACGCAGAATAAAAATTAATCCACCAGAAATTATTAAACCGATAATAGGAGATATGATTAATGAACTAAAAACTCTTATAATTTTAAAAACATTAAGTGAATCAAGTAATGGATTATTATTAATTATTGTATTTGTTAAAGCAATTCCAATAATAGCACTAATTAAAGTATGAGAACTAGATGTAGGTAAACCCATATACCATGTACTAAGGTTCCAAATAATTGCAGTCAATAACATGGAAAATATCATAACAATCCCATGAGATGACCCGACGTTTAACAATAAATCTGTAGGAAGTAAATGAACTATAGTGTAAGCTACACTTAATCCTCCTAAAAGAACACCAAAAAAATTAAATATTCCAGACATAATTACAGCAAGTTGAGCACGCATAGTGCGTGTATATATTACTGTTACAACTGCATTGGCTGTGTCATGAAAACCATTTATCGCTTCGTAACACAATACAAATATTAGAGCTATAATTAATAGTAACTCAGTATTTATATCCATACCATCAAATAGATGCAACATAAATTTTGCGCCATTTTTAATAGAACATGAACAGTATTTATTATATTATCCTTGATAATCTTCTCTATAATTAGCAAAAGAAAAAATTAGGGTTAATTTAATGATGAGTTATAATTATTCTAAATATAATCAAATAACAAGTTAAGATACAATTAGTGATTTAATTGGAAATAATTATATTAACTACATCTATTAATAATTTAATAAAGTAAATTAATTTATTTGTACATAAATAATTTCACAAAAAAATAATTAAAATCGGTTTATTTAAAATAAATATTGTTAGACTTAGTAAAAAGCACTTCTTAACTGTTTTACTTTGTCAATTTTTTCCCATGGAAAATTTTTTCTACCAAAATGGCCATATGACGCCGTTTTTCTATAAATGGGATATAGTAAATCAAGCATTTTTATAAGTCCGTAGGGACGTAAATCAAATAAATCGCGAATTACCATTTGCAATTTTTTTACGGAAATTTTTTCAGTACCAAAAGTATTTATCGTAATAGACGTAGGATCGGCAATTCCTATAGTATAGGACAATTGAATTTCACAACGATCTGCAAGATTAGCAGCAACTATATTTTTAGCAATATAACGAGCAGCATATGCTGCTGAACGATCAACCTTAGAAGGATCTTTACCTGAAAAAGCTCCTCCACCATGTCTAGCCATCCCTCCATAAGTATCAACAATAATTTTACGTCCTGTTAAGCCACAATCACCCATGGGACCTCCAATAACAAATCTTCCTGTTGGATTGATATAATACTTAGTTTGAGTATGCAACCATTTTTCAGGTAATACTGGCTTAATTATATTTTCCATGATAGATTCTTTTAAATCTATTTGATTTACATAACTTGCATGTTGAGTAGATAAGACAACAGTATCAATTCCAATAACTGTATGATTTTCATATTTAAAAGTAACTTGGCTTTTTGCATCTGGAAGCAACCATGGTATTGTTCCGTTTTTTCTTAATTCAGCTTGACGTTGAACTAAACGATGTGCATAAGTTATGGGAGCTGGCATGAAAACATCAGTTTCATTTGTAGCATAACCAAACATTATACCCTGATCTCCTGCTCCTTGTTCTAAAGGATTAAGACGATTAATACCCTTATTAATATCCTGAGATTGTTTACCAATAGCATTTAAAATAGCGCATGAATTAGCATCAAAACCCATGTCTGAATGTATATAACCGATTTCACGAACCGTGTTGCGGATAATTTCTTCAATATCAATCTGAGCATTGGCAGTAATTTCTCCTCCAACTAGAATCATACCCGTTTTAATATATGTTTCGCATGCTACACGAGCTTTAATATCTTGTTCGATAATTGCATCAAGAATAGCATCAGAAATTTGATCAGCTATCTTATCCGGATGACCTTCTGATACAGATTCAGATGTAAATAGAGTTATGGCCATTGTATTTTTTTAGCCTTATAAAAATATTGATATACTATTTAACTAATCTTAAATTTTTATACTCTTCGACAATATCATCACTACAAATAAAAAAGGTTATCAGAAACAACATTAAATTTGATTTCTAAGAATAAATGTTATTTGTTAATCATAGATGTTCATTTGCATTGATAATTGAATATATTATATTTATTAATTTATATTAACAAATAAATTTAATTAACCAAGAAAAATTATCTATATAATCAATATTAGTTTACTCTATTAAAATATTTAATAGAGTAACTTACATATAGCATATATTGATTATTGAATTACTATAAATTATTTAAGTAATTATTGTACAAATAGTAAGTAATATGTTAATTGATATTTTTTATCAAAATTTCAAAAACATTTTATATTATATTAACCATTTACTCAAAACACTAAAAATCTAAGAGAACATAAATCATATTTATAGAATGTTAATTTATAGAATGTTAAAAGATAATGTTGTTTTATATGTTTTATATAAAATATAAAATTAACGTTAGTATCATATAATGTTAGTATAATAAGTTTTATTTTAGTAAACTGACACAGTCATATTAAACTTATTTTTGGAGCATAAAATGCCCTCTCATAAAGAACTTGCTAACGCTATTAGAGTATTAAGTATGGATGCAGTGCAAAAAGCCAATTCTGGCCATCCTGGTGCTCCAATGGGTATGGCTGATATTGCAGAAGTATTGTGGCGTAAATATTTAAAGCATAATCCTAATAATCCATTTTGGTTTAATCGTGACCGTTTTGTATTATCTAATGGTCATGGTTCTATGTTAATTTATAGTCTTTTACACCTTACAGGTTATGATCTTTCTATAAATGAATTGAAAAATTTTCGCCAATTACATTCCAAAACACCAGGTCATCCTGAATATCGTCATACCATAGGAGTTGAAACAACAACAGGTCCATTAGGGCAAGGGCTTGCAAATGCCATAGGTTTTGCTATTGCAGAAAAAATATTATCATCTCAGTTTAATCGTCCTAATTATAATATTGTAGATCATAATACCTATGTTTTTGTCGGTGATGGTTGTATGATGGAAGGGATATCTCATGAAGTATGTTCATTAGCTGGTACATTAAGATTAGGAAAATTAATAGTATTTTATGATGATAATGGTATTTCTATTGATGGACATACTGAATATTGGTTTACAGATAATACCGCTAAACGCTTTGAAGCTTATAACTGGCATGTAATAAAAAAAATAGACGGTCATGACGCAACTGAGATTATCAAAGCAATAGAACAAGCGAAAATCATAAATAATCAACCTTCTTTATTGATATTTAAGACTATTATCGGTTATGGATCACCTAATAAGGGAGGCACTCATAATTCTCATGGAGCTCCTCTAGGTGAAAATGAAGTTATGTTGACTCGTAAATATTTAAATTGGAAACATCCACAATTTGTAATTCCACAGGAAATATATGATGCTTGGAATTCAAGAATAAGAGGACAAAATTTAGAAATAGAATGGAAAGAAACACTAAACTCTTATTCAAAAAAATACCCTGAACTGGCTGCTGAGTTTCAACGAAGAATACATGAAATATTACCAGATAACTGGAATAATATAACAAAAACATTTATAAAAAATTTACAAGAAAATCCTGAAAATATTGCTGGTAGAAAATCTTCTCAAAATACTATAGAGATATTAGGAAATATACTTCCTGAATTACTTGGTGGTTCTGCTGATCTAACACCTAGTAATCTTACGATGTGGTCTGGTTCTAATCCAATTAATAAAAATTTTGATGGAAATTACATACATTATGGAGTAAGAGAGTTCGGTATGACTGCTATTGCTAATGGTATTGCAATACACGGAGGTTTTTTACCATATACTGCTACTTTTCTTATGTTTAGCGAATATGCACATAATGCTATACGTATGGCAGCATTAATGAAGATTCGTCATATTATGATATATACGCATGATTCTATTGGAGTAGGAGAAGATGGACCAACACATCAGCCGATTGAACAAATTTCTAATTTACGTACTATACCTAATATGAATCTTTGGCGTCCTTGCGATCAGGTTGAATGTGCTATAGCATGGAAATGTTCTGTAGAAAGGAAAGATGGTCCTAGTATTTTAGTGCTTTCCAGGCAAAATTTAGTACAACAAAATAGAACTTCTGACCAGATAAAAAATGTAGAACGAGGTGGTTATATCTTAAAAGATTGTCTTACAAAAAAACCAGATCTTATTTTGATAGCTACTGGTTCAGAAGTAGAATTAGCTGTTGCTGCTTACAATAAATTATCTGATGATGGTTGCAAGGTTCGTGTAGTATCTATACCATCTACTAATGTATTTGATAGACAGATAGAATCTTATCGCGAATCAGTTCTACCAAGTAAGATAAAAATCAGAATTGCCATTGAAGCAGGTAAAACTGATTTTTGGTTCAGATATGTTGATACTAATGGTAAAATTATTGGTATTAACAGTTTCGGTATGTCAGGAACAACTGATAAACTATTTAATTTTTTTGGTTTTACTGTAGATAATATTATATCAACAGCTAAAAGCTTGTTAAGTAAATAAAATATCATTTATTTTTTAAATAATTTATAATTATTTTGATAAAATGTAATGTATAAACTTTATTGGCTTTTGAAAGTTATTTTCATAATATTAAATAAACAATTAAAATATATTATATTTTAATTGTTTATTGGTATGCAATATGATTTTTAGAATAGCAATTAACGGTTTTGGCCGTATCGGACGCAATATAGTACGTGCATTATATGAAAGTAAAAGAAATAATAAAATTAAAATAATAGCTATTAATGAAATAGCTGATTTAAGTATAATGGCTCATTTACTTAAATATGATACTACTCATGGTATCTTTTCTTTTAATGTACATCATGAAAATGATGTAATTCATATTAATGATGATGCTATAAAAATTTTTCACTATGATAAAATTAATAAATTGCCATGGAATGAACTAAATATAGATGTTGTGCTAGATTGCACAGGAATCTATGGTACACGTAACGATGGTAATGAACATTTAAAAGCAGGAGCTAAAAAGGTTCTATTTTCTCATCCAGGAGCCGATGATCTTGATGCAACTATAGTATATGGAATTAATGAAAAAACAATTAAATCAAAACATCAAATTATCTCTAATGCATCATGTACAACTAACTGTATAATTCCTATTATTAAATTATTAGATGATGAATTTGGTATTAAATTTGGAACAATTACTGTTGTGCATTCATCAATGCATGATCAAAAAACAATAGATGTCTATCACAATAATAATCCTCTTTTATCTCGTTCTGCTAGTCAATCTATTGTTCCAATTAATACTCGCTTAGCGGATGGAATTACTAGAATCTTCCCTAAATTTAAGAATTGTTTTGAAGCTATATCTTTACGAGTTCCAACTATCAATATTACTGCTATTGACTTTGATGTTTTAGTTAATAAATCTGTTAATTTAAATATAGTTAATAAATTATTTAAAAAAGCTGCACAAGAATTATTAAGAGGTATTGTTGCATATAGTGATTTACCATTAGTTTCAGTAGATTTCAATCACAATGCTCACAGTGTTATCATAGATAGCACTCAAACTAAAGTAATTGGTTCCCATCTAATAAAAACTTTACTTTGGTGTGATAACGAATGGGGTTTTTCGAATCGTATGATAGATACAGCAACACATATAGCTATGATTAATGCATCTAGTTAACCAAAGATTTCTTTAATATAGGATATAATATATTTATGATTAGGATGGATGAATTAAATATTTATAATAAACGTGTATTAATAAGAGTAGATTTTAACGTCCCAATGAAACAAGGAAAAATATTATCAGATACACGTATTCTTGCTTCCTTACCTACTATTAAATTAGCTTTACAAAAAAACGCACAAGTTATAATTATGTCTCATTTGGGTCGTCCATGTGAAGGAGTTTATGACGATAAATTTTCTTTGTTGCCAATAGTTGAATATTTAAAAAATAAATTAATCAAATATAAGATAAAATTAGTAAAAGATTATTTAGGTGGAATTATATTAAATCAAGGTGAAATAATTGTATTAGAAAATGTTAGATTTAACCATGGAGAAAGTAAAAATGATGAAGTTCTTGCTAGAAAATATGCTGCGCTATGTGATATATTTGTCATGGATGCTTTTGGAATAGCACATAGATCTCATGCATCTACCTGTGGTATAGCTAGATTTGCTGATGTTTCATGTATAGGTGGTTTGTTTTCAAATGAACTAAATATTTTAAGTGAAGTAATGAAAACACCAAAACGACCATTAGTTGTAATTGTGGGTGGTTCTAAAATTTCCACTAAATTTGATTTATTAAATACTCTATCTAAAATCGCAGATTATGTTATTGTAGGAGGTGGTATTGCAAATACTTTTCTAGCAATTGAAAATAAAGTAGGTAGATCGCTTTATGAACCAAATTTTATTGGTTTAGCCAAACAACTACTTAGTAAATATAATATTCAAGTTCCTATTGATTTACGCATATCAACTGAATATTCTGAAAATTCAGTTGATATTATAAAAAATCGTACAGATATTTTAGGTAATGAATTTATACTAGATTTTGGGGATAAGACTATACAATCATTAGTATTAATATTAAAAAAAGCAAATACAATTTTATGGAATGGTCCTTTAGGGGTTTATGAATTTCCAAACTTTCGTAGAGGTACTGAAATTATTGCCCACACTATTGCTAATAGTCATGCTTTTTCTGTAGCAGGAGGCGGAGATACATTAGCTGCTATTGATTTGTTTGGTATTAAAGATAGTATATCTTATATTTCAACTGGTGGCGGGGCATTTTTACAATTTATTGAAAGCCAAAGTTTACCTATTATTTCTATAATGAAAAGACATGTTAAATAATTTTTTTTAATATTAGGATACAAGGATGTCTAAAATTTTAGATTTTGTTAATTCTGGTGTTGTTAACGGTGATGATCTTAAAAAAATTTTTATAATAGCAAAAAAAAATAAGTTTGCTTTACCAGCTATAAATTGCATTAATACTGATTCTATAAATGCTGTTTTAGAAGTTGCCTCCAAGGTCAGATCTCCTGTAATCATTCAATTTTCTAATAGTGGATCAGTATTTTTTGCCGGTAAAGGATTGCGTTCTAGAAAATCACAAGATTTAGCTATTTTAGGTTGTGTTGCAGCTGCTAATTACGTACACTTCATATCAGACAAATACGATATTCCTGTTATTTTACATACTGATCATTGTACAAAAAATTCACTACCGTGGATTGATGGATTACTAGAGGTTGGTATAGAGTATTACTATAAAACTGGCAAGCCCTTGTTTTCTTCTCATATGATTGATCTATCACAAGAACCGTTAAAAGAAAATATAGATATATGTAGCAATTATTTAATGCAAATGTCAAAAATAAATATGACTTTAGAAATCGAATTAGGTTGCACAGGTGGTGAAGAAGATGGTATTGATAATAGTCATATAGATTGTTCTAAACTATATACTAGTCCAGAAGATATAAATTTTGCTTATGAAAAATTAATAAAAATTAGCAGCAATTTTACAATTGCTGCATCATTTGGAAATGTCCATGGTGTTTATAACAAAGGTAATGTTAATCTAAC
The DNA here is from genome assembly GCF_002933335.1 of Candidatus Pantoea edessiphila. Classification (GTDB taxonomy): domain Bacteria; phylum Pseudomonadota; class Gammaproteobacteria; order Enterobacterales; family Enterobacteriaceae; genus Pantoea_C. The sequence continues at coordinate 21,667 of NZ_PDKS01000004.1, forward strand.
TCCTATTATATTACATAATGCTCAAGAATTAATTTCTAAGAAATATAATTTACCTAAAAATACATTGGATTTTGTATTTCATGGTGGTTCTGGTTCTTCAGATCACGAAATAAAAGAATCTATCAATTATGGTGTAGTTAAAATGAATATAGATACAGATTCTCAATGGGCTACATGGAAAGGAGTTCTTCGTTACTATAAAAATAATATTGATTATTTGCAATCGCAATTAGGAAACCCAGAAGGAGCAAATATACCTAATAAAAAATACTATGATCCAAGAGTATGGTTACGTCATACTCAGTTGTCTTTACAATCTTGTTTACAAAGTTATTTCGAGAAACTCAATGCAGTTGATTTGTTATAAATTAATATCAATAAATAATTATTATGATTTTGTTAAAACCATTATCTCAATAATGATAATTACTTTGTAAGGTTGTTGATAAACAATTTATTATTATTTTTAATAAACATTATAAACATGATGAGTACATATTTTATTAATAAGATCAATGAAATGATCTACTGGATTTCAAATAATCAAGCAATGATTTTAATTCACATTTTTAATATAATTTCTGCTATAATAATAGCCGTGATAGGTGTGCTCATTTCTCGTATGTTGTCAAATGGAATTAGACACGTATTATTGGTACGTAATATTGAAATTACTGTCGCTGATTTTCTAGCAGGATTAATAAGGTATAGTATCGTTGCTTGTGTAATTAGTGCAGCATTAGGTCGTATTGGTATACAATCTACATCATTAATCACTGTATTAGGTGCAGCTAGTTTAGCTATAGGATTAGCTCTGCAAGGTTCACTAGCAAATTTAGCAGCCGGAGTGTTATTGATTACATTTTACCCTCTGCGAGCAGGAGAAAAAGTTGATATAGGAGGAGTAACTGGTAGTATTATAAACATCGAAGTTTTCTCTACTACTCTAAAAAGTTATGATGGTAAAATTATTATTTTACCAAATAGTAAAATAATTAGTAGTGTGATAATTAATTTTTCGCGGGAAAACATTAGGTGTAATGAATTTGTTATTAATGTAGCATATGAAGCAAATGTAGATGAAGTAATCAAATTACTAAGAGAGGTTACTGCATCAGATAAACGAGTATTGAAAGACAAAGAAATTCAAATTGGTTTAAATGAAATAAATTCTTCTTCCATTAAATTTATTGTTAGATGCTGGTGTAAAACTGATGATTTGCAAAATGTTTACTGGGATTTGTTAAAAAATTTTAAAATCATGTTAGATGCGAATAATTTTAGTATTGCTTGTTCACAACATGCTAAATCCTAAAATAAATCAATTTATCCTCTTAATTAAATCATATCTTAGATTGGATATGGTATTTATTATATATTTAAATTGTTTAATGACTTATTACGCAAGTTATTTTGTTTATATTAATTAAAATATCTGTAATTTATGAAAAAGATTTATTTTATACTGTTATTAATTTTATTTATTAGGTATTTAAATATATCATGGATCAAAATAGCTTAAAAAAAGCTGTAGGTTTGGCTGCGGTTGAATTTATACAACCTGATACTATTGTTGGTATAGGGACAGGATCTACTATTAATTATTTTATCAACTCATTGAGCTCTATTAAATTTAAAATTAAAGGTGTTGTTTCTAGTTCTGAACAATCAACAAATAAACTAAGAAATTTTGGTATAAAAATAATAAATTTAAATGAATTAAAATTTTTACCTTTATATATTGATAGCGCAGATGAGATAGATCCTCAAATGTGTATGATTAAAGGTGGAGGAGCGGCATTAACTAGTGAAAAGATTATTGCATCAGTAGCAGAAAAATTTATATGTATTGTAGATGTTTCTAAAAAAGTTAATATATTAGGGAAATTTCCTGTACCAATTGAAGTAATCGGTATTGCTCGTGGTTTTGTTACGCGTGAATTAGAGAAGATAGGAGGTATTGTCAAATATCGTCGAGGCATAATAACAGATCACGGAAATATTATTTTGGATATATATAATTTATCTATTTCAAATCCTATTTTATTAGAACAACATATAAATTCTATACCTGGCGTCGTTACTGTAGGCATTTTCGCGTCTCGCAAAGCGGATATTTTATTGGTTAGTGACCATAATGGTATTAATACTATTATAAAATAATATTACTAAAGATATATATCCTATTTTAATTAGTGATTTTGCTAATACAAATTATATTGTACTGAACTTTCAGTTTGGGTGGTATATATGGAAAAAGATAGAATTAGATTTTTACTATTAGAGGACATACACAAAAGTGCAATACACAATTTAAAATCTTCAGGATATTCCAATATTGAATCTTATAAAACTGTTCTTGATAGTGATTATTTAAAAAATTCTTTGATTAATGCGCATTTTATTGGGATTCGTTCTAGATCAAAAATAAACAAATATATTTTATCTTTAGCAAAAAATTTACTAGCTATTGGCTGTTTCTGTATAGGAACAGATCAGATTGATTTAATTCATTCAGCAATAAGTGGTATCCCTATTTTTAATGCACCATTTTCTAATACCCGTTCTGTTGCAGAGTTAGTAATTGGTGAAATGTTAATAATGTTACGTGGAGTTCCGGTAGCTAATGCAAAAATGCATTGTGATATTTGGTATAAAACTGCGAAGGGTTCTTTTGAAGCTCGTGGTAAAAAAATTGGAATCATTGGTTACGGTCATATTGGAATGCAATTAGGCATATTAGCAGAAAGTTTGGGAATGCATGTGTTTTTTTATGACCTTGAAAATAAGCTTTCTTTAGGTAATGCAATACAAGTTGATAATATACATGACTTACTTAGGATGAGTGATGTTATTAGTATACATGTTCCAGAAACACAAGCAACTAATAATATGATTAGTGCAAAAGAACTATCTTATATGAAATCAACAGGTTTATTAATTAATACATCACGTGGTAATGTAGTAAATTTATTAGATTTATATAATGCATTAAAAGACAAAAAGATAGCAGGTGCAGCTATTGATGTATTTCCATCTGAACCTATTAATAATAGTTCTTTTATTTCCTCTTTAAAAGAATTTGATAATGTTATTCTTACTCCTCATATTGGAGGATCTACAGAAGAAGCACAAGAAAATATTGGAATCGAAGTTAGTAGTAAATTAATAAAATATTTTGAAAATGGTTCTACAATATCAGCGGTAAATTTTCCTGAAGTTTCATTGCCTATTCATAAATATCATATGAGTAGATTTATACATATACATAAAAATTTACCTGGAATTTTAAATTCTATTAATCAGATTTTTGCTGATCACAATGTTAATATTTTTTCACAATATCTACAAACATCATCATCTATAGGTTATGTAGTAATAGACGCAAACGCTGAAAAACAAATATTGGAAATAATTTTAAAATTATTGCAATCTATTAAAGGAACAATTCGAACTCGTTTATTATATTAGTAAATTGTTTTAATCACCACCTCCATATTTTTGATGGAGTTATTATTATAGGTAACGGTATATCCCATTCCATAGTTGGTATTTCTTTAACCAACTGAAAATCATGTGCTAGTCCAACAGGTAAAAAGGAATCTTTTGACCAAAATTGTAGTATACGGTCATAAAATCCCCCTCCAAAACCTAATCTTTGGCCTTTGAGGTCAAAAGCTACTATTGGTACTAACATAATATCAATTTTATTAGGAGATATTAAATATTTAGAATTAAATTCAGGTTCCATAATATTTAATTTGTTTGGAATTAATTTGGTTTTTGAATGATACTCTATAAATAATAGATTACGAGGTGCAAAAGGATTTAAGATAGGAAGAAAAATACTTTTTCTTTTTTTCCAAAAGTAATATATTGCATGATTAGTATCTATTTCTCCATCTATTGATAAATAAGAAGCTATATTGTTTGCATTTACTATCGGTTCATAATTGACTAATAGTTTAGTTAATTGTACTGATGATTCTTTTTGTTTTTTTTCTGATATAGAACATCGTAAATGACGCATACGGTTCCTAATATGATATCTTTGCAATATTTTTTTTTTTAACATATATGTACTGTCTATTTTTGATTAAATCTTTTAATTGCAATTAAGTGTTGTAAATAACAACATGATTTTATAATTAAGACCATTATTTAAATTAATCTATGATTTTAATTGCGATTGTGTTAGATTTATGGAAATGTAAGTATTACTATATTGATTCAAAGCTATATTATTATATTTAAAATTTAGTATAATTTTTCTATAATGTATTATAAAAATTAAAAATAGTTATTATAAATAATGAATTCTCATTCTCATAATATCCAAACATAAATATTATAAGAACATAACGTATGATTTCAATTAATATATTAAAAAATCGCAGAAAAAAAATTATATCACAAATGGTTTATGATAGTGCAATATTATTATTTGCAACTCCTGATAATAAACAAAATAAATGCAAGTTTAATCAAAATAAGGATTTTTGGTATTTTACTGGTTTTAATGAACCTGATTCTTTGTTAGTAATGATAAAAAAAGATGATAAATTTATTCGAAAGATATTATTTAATAGATCTAGAGATTTCGATGAAGAAATTTGGGTAGGTCGTCGTTTAGGGCAGGATGCAGCTTTAAGTATAATAGATGTTGACTATGCATTCCCGTGGAATAGTGTATATGAAAATCTTTATAAATTATTAAGTGGATTAAAAGTAATATATCATGCTTGGGGGGAATATGCAGAAGTTGATCAATTAGTATTGAATGTACTTAAATATCTAAATGAAAAAAGATTGCAGGGAAAAGGTTCAAGTCCAAATACAATTATTGATTGGCGTCCTTTAGTTCATAAAATGCGTTTGTTTAAAGATTTAGAAGAAATAAATTATATTCGAACCTCAGGTAAAATTAGTGCATTAGCACATACTAGAGCTATGAAATATTGCCGTCCTGGTATTTTTGAATATCAATTGGAAGGTGAAATTCATCATGAATTTTACCTTCACGGATCAAGATTTACATCTTATGATACTATAATAGGCTCAGGAATAAACTCATGTATTTTGCATTATACACAAAATAACACTAAAATGCGCAGCGGTGATCTAGTATTAGTTGATGCTGGATGTAATTTCAATGAATATGCTAGCGATATTACTCGTACCTTCCCAGTAAATGGAAAATTTACTCAACAACAGCGAGATATATATAATATTGTATTAAATTCATTAAAAACTGCAGCTTCAATATTAAAACCAAATATTAGTATTAGGGATATTAATAATATTGTAATACAAATTATGATTAATGACCTAATTAAATTAGGTTTATTAACAGGTACACTAGATGAAATAATTTCTAAAGGTTCTTATCGTAAATTTTTCATGCATAATTTAAGTCATTGGTTAGGACTTGATGTTCATGACGTCGGTTATTACGATATATCAATTAACGATCAGGTTTTAAAACCAAACATGGTTTTAACAATAGAACCAGGAATATATATTTTACCTGATATACATGTGCCAAATGAATATCATGGAATCGGAGTGAGAATAGAAGATAACTTTATAATAACTGAAACAGGTAATGAATGTACTACTAGTGGTGTTGTGAAAGAAATTAAAGATATAGAAAATACTATGGAATCACTAAAAGAAATATAATATATATTATTAGTATTTAATAAAAGATATCAAATTATTCCTGTGAATATAGGAAATTATTTTTTAATAGAATTATTAATTTTAATAAAAGTTTTTTATATATAATAATGTATTGGTTGAATCATTAAACAGCTGTTTTCGTCATGTTTAATACGTAATATGCTATTAGGAGAAATTTCTTTATTCATTACTGCCTGAACCCAAATTGTGTTATTATCTAATTTTACTGACGCTAGAATTTTACCAATAACTTTCCAATATTTAGTTGTTTTTATTTCTAAAGAGTCGCTTATTTCAGGTAAACAATTAGATTTCCCTGCCAACCAGTATAGCCTGTTTTTGTTAATACCAAGGTATTTAGCTCGAGCAATTACTTCTTGTCCTATATAACACCCTTTGCCAAAGCTTATAGCACCTAACATATGTAAATTAGTAGCCTGTGGTATAAATTTACCAGTACTTTGGATATTGATTACAGGAATACCTGCTTCAATATCTAATGCTAACCATTGATCACTGTTAGCAAAACTTGCTTTGTTTAATAATTTATTCTGTAAAATATTTCCTGTTGTTTTGTTTGTAACTATTAAAAAACGTTCAATAGGATTTTCAAACCATAAAATAGCAGTAGTTGTATTATACTGAACTACTGGTGTGTTAATATTAGGTACTATTGTAAATAAATTTTCTAATGTTTGTTTAGCTTGCATGCCAGATAAACCTAACAAAAATTGGTTATCATATACAAAATCTACTTTTGAAAATAATGAATATTTTTTTATTTCATTTAATTGAATTTCAATTATTTCTTTACGTATAATATAAGCAATATTGTTGATAAAATAAAATATACGTAAATTGCTCCACATTTTTCCTGATGAATTACAATGTGCTGTCAAGTAATGTTGATTTTTCTTGATTTGCGTTATATCTAAAGTTAATTGAGTTTGCAAATATTTAATTGCATCAAGACCATAAACTGAAACTAAAGCCCAATCATCAAGAAACATTAGAGTTAAAGGTAAACGTGATGAAGATTCTACAGGTTGTCTCATAATTAGTTTATAAGTTATATAGTAATAATTTATTTATATAGAATTATTATTCTTTAATAGTATTAATATAATTATATTAAACTATATTCATATGTTAATACAAAATATTTATAATTAAAAATTAATTATATTTTTAATTATAAAATTCATGTTATTATATAAAAGATTGCAAATCGCACAATAAAAATACACAAATAAACTAATTTATGTATGTTTATGTTACATAGGCTAAATATAAATTTCAATATCAATCATAAAATAATATAGTGAATAATCAGTGTTAAATTATAAAATTATATTACGCAGACGTAAGGCTACTGTTAAGGATAGTTTGCCTACACATTTACCTCCATTAATAAAGCGTATTTACTTAAATCGAGGAGTATGTGATCCTGAACATTTAGAAAGAAGCATAAAAAAATTATTTTCATTTAAATCATTATATGACATAGATAAAGCAGTAGTAATACTACATACTATGTTAGTACATAATCGTAAAATTATAGTAGTAGGAGATTTTGATACTGATGGGGCAACTAGTACTGCTCTCACTGTATTAGCTTTAAGAAGTATGGGTAGTAAAAATGTTGAATATTTAATACCGAACCGTTTTAAAGATGGATATGGTTTGAGCGAACAAATAGTAACACATTTACATAATGTGGGGGCTGATATGATACTAACAGTAGATAATGGTATTTCATCCCATGAAGGTGTTAAATGTGCTAAAAAATATAACATACCTGTAATTATTACTGATCATCACCTTCCTGCTGATCAACTACCTGATGCTGAAGCTATTATAAATCCTAATATTACAAGATGTTCTTCATTATGTTCATTAGCAGGTGTTGGTGTTGCCTTTTATCTGATGATAGCTCTAAGAACTTATTTGCGTAAACAAGGATGGTTTAATGGAAAATGGTCTGAGCCAAATTTAGCAAATTTATTGGATCTTGTAGCATTAGGTACTATTGCAGATGTAGTACCTCTTGATATAAACAATAGAATTCTAGTATGGCAAGGATTAATTAGAATTCGTTCTGGAATTTGTCGACCTGGAATTATAGCTTTGTTAGAATTAGCTAACCGTAGTTTCAATGATTTATCAACAGATGATCTTAGTTATGTATTGGGACCACGTCTTAATGCAGCTGGAAGATTAAATGATATGACAAAAGGAGTAGCATTATTATTAACAGATGATTTAAATCAAGCTCGTGTTTTATCTAACGAATTAGATCTATTGAATCAAACTCGAAAAAAAATAGAAAATATCATGCAAAATGAGGCATGGAGGTTATGTAATATATTAAAGCAAAAAGAAAATAACTTGCCTTTAGGTATTACTGTTTATCATCCTAAATGGCATCAAGGAGTAGTAGGGATAGTAGCTTCACGTCTCAAAGAACGTTTTCGTCGTCCGGTAATTGCATTTGCACCTACAGGTATAGGAGATGGTGTTTTAAAAGGATCAGGGCGTTCAGTAGAAAATTTACATTTAAGAGACATACTTTCACATTTAAACATGCTAAATCCAAAATTAATGATAAAATTTGGAGGGCATTCTATGGCTGCTGGTTTATCCATTAAGGAATCAGATTATGATGAATTTAGTCAACAATTTTCTATAGTTGTCAAAAAATTATTCGAAGATAAGCTGATTTCATATATAGTATGGTCTGATGGGTGTTTGCAACCTACAGATTTTTCTATTCAAACCGCTTATCTCTTGCGAGAAGCTGGACCGTGGGGGACATCATTTCCTGAACCTACTTTTGATGGCAAATTTGAATTAATTAGACAACGTCTCATAAATAAAAGACATTTGCATGTTTTATTAAGGACTATTGATGTTGGTACAGTAATCGATGGAATGTTATTTAATGTAGATACCGATCATTGGCCAAACAATAATATTAACAAAGTTGAATTAGTATACCGATTAGATATAAAAAAATATCGAAGCAAGCATTCTGTTCAATTAATTATAGAATATTTATGGCCGTTATATTAATTTCAATTATATTTATTGTAAACAAAAATAAAACATTGTTAACTGATATTTAAATAGATTTTAAGTAATTATCGTTATCAAAATAGATTTTAAGTAATTATCGTTATCAAATTGAATTTTATATAAAGAGCTAAAATAATGATAGAAATACAATCAATTAGCAATCTTATACATAGTTTACATGAACGTAATAATAGGTTAAGGAGTTGTTTTTGATTATACAAATAAAAAACGGAGGCTTGAAGAAATAAATGTTTTACTAGAACAGCCAAGCGTATGGAGTGACCGTGATTATACACAAACCTTAAGCAAAGAACGATCTGTTTTGACAATTATAATTGATGATCTTGATAATATTTTGCTAAAATTAGATGAAAGTGGGGATTTTTTTGAATTAGCTAAAAATATTAAAGATGAGAACGCAATAAAAGAAGTCATAAAAGAACTATACATCATTGAAAATGATTTAACAAAATTAGAATTTAACAATATGTTTTCAGGCAATAATGATCAATGTGATTGTTATATAGATTTTCAATCTGGTTCTGGTGGAACTGAAGCGCAAGATTGGACTAGTATGTTGATGAGAATGTATTTACGCTGGTTAGAATGTAAAGGTTTTAAAAGCCAAATTATTAATGAATCTCCTGGAGATATTGTAGGCGTAAAATCAGCTACTATTCATGTATCAGGACATTACGCGTTTGGATGGTTGCGCACAGAAACAGGAATTCATAGATTAGTACGTAAAAGTCCTTTTGATGCTGGCCATCGTAGACATACTTCTTTTAGTTCAGTTTTTATATATCCTGAATTAGATCATTACATTAACATTGATATTAGTTTGTCAGATTTACGCATTGATGTTTATAGAGCATCAGGTGCAGGAGGACAACATGTTAATCGTACAGAATCAGCTGTACGTATCACTCATATTCCTACTGGTACTGTAACCCAATGCCAAAATAATCGCTCTCAGCATCAAAATAAAGAACAAGCTATTAAACAAATGAAAGCCAAGTTATATGAAATAGAAATCAAGAAGAAAAATAATGAAAAGAAGATCCTTGAAGAAAACAAATCCTGTATAAGTTGGGGAAATCAAATTAGATCTTATATACTTGATGATTCTCGTATTAGAGATTTAAGAACCGGAATAGAAATACGTAATGTGCAAGAAGTATTAAATGGTAATTTAGATCCATTTATAAAAGAAAGTTTAAAATTAGGTTTATAGGAATATAAAATGGTTGAAAAAACACATATTTCTAAAAATGAAAATAATATCAAATTAAACGCTGAATTAAAATTACGCAGGGAAAAATTAAATATATTACGTAAAAATGGTACTATAGCATTCCCTAACGATTTTAGACGTGATTCAACTTCTGATCAGTTACATAGCAAGTATGATCATATTTCTGCACAGGAATTAAAAAAATTAGATATTAAAATAAATGTCGCAGGTCGCATAATAACAAAACGCATTCTAGGTAAAGCGTCTTTTATTACTTTGCAGGATTTTGGTGGTCGTATTCAACTGTACGTAACTTGTCAAGATATATCAGACAACAATTATAATGACCATTTTAAAACATGGGATATAGGTGATATTATTGGTGCTTATGGTCGTTTATTTAAAACAAATACTGGAGAGTTATCTATCCAATGTTTAAAAGTTTGTTTGTTAACTAAATCTCTTCGTCCATTGCCTGATAAATTTCATGGTTTACATAATCAAGAATTAAGATATCGCCAGCGTTATCTAGATTTAATTGTGAACAATAAATCTAATAGTGTTTTTAAGATGCGTGCAAAAATTATAAATACTATTCGTAATTTTATGCTGAACTCTGATTTTATAGAAGTAGAGACTCCTATGATGCAGAATATACCAGGAGGAGCAGTAGCACGCCCATTTATTACTCATCACAATAAATTAAACATTGATATGTATTTGCGTATTGCACCAGAATTATATTTGAAACGTTTAGTAGTAGGAGGATTTGAACGAGTATTTGAAATAAATAGAAATTTTCGTAATGAGGGAATATCATCCATTCATAATCCAGAATTTACTATGATGGAACTTTATATGGCTTATACAGATTATAAAGATCTAATGAAGTTGACAGAAAAATTATTACGATTGATAGCTACGAGTGTTCTTGGCACAACTATTGTATCGTACGGTAAATTAACATTTGATTTCAATAAATCATTTGAAATATTAACTATGAAGGAAGCAATAATAAAATATTGCTCAAAAATAAACATAAGCAATTTAAAAAACTATGATGCATTAGTAAAAACAGCTGAATCAATAGGTATTGAATTAAAAAAGCATTGGAGTTTAGGTCATATAGTGAATGAAATTTTTGAAAAATATGTGGTATCAAATTTAATACAACCTACATTTATTACAGAATATCCATCAGTTGTTTCCCCTTTAGCACGTCGTAATGATATAAATCCTGAGATAGCAGACAGATTTGAGTTTTTCATAGGTGGTTATGAGATTTGTAATGGCTTTTCTGAGCTTAATGATCCAGATGATCAAGCTAAAAGATTTATGCAACAATTTAGGGATAAATATCAACCTGATGAATCAATATTTTACGATGAAGATTATATTATAGCTTTAGAGCATGGATTACCTCCTACTGCTGGTTTAGGTTTGGGTATTGATCGAATTACTATGTTGTTTACTGACTGTCATAGTATTCGTGATGTCATCTTGTTTCCTACATTGCGACCAAAAAAATAATTTAACAAATATTTATATATAATTAATTAAAAATTTACTAATTTAGTATTAGTATTAAAGATTGTTTATTATGTGATAATTTATAATAACCATATATTGTTTATATCTAATATCTATTTTAACGTTATTTTACATATAATTTAATTATTTTATCAATAACAATTATTAAATAATCATTAATAAAAATCACGTCTATTCTTAATAAATTCTATTTGGCGCATAAAAATATATTTTTTTATATTCATCATTATTAATGATATATTATTTTTTCAATGTGTAATTATTTTTAATCGGATGCTATAGGAGATTAACTATGCCTCTTTCTTTAAATGATGCCAATATAGCAATAAATTATAATAATTTATTAAAAATAGCACAGTATTATAAAGGTCCTTTTTGGGCTTATGATGCTCAAATTATAAAGTCTCGCATTTCTCAACTACGTAATTTTGATATTATACGTTTTGCTCAAAAAGCTAATTCAAATATTCATATTTTACGCTTAATGCGTTCAGAAGGTGTAAAAGTTGATTCTGTTTCTTTAGGAGAAATAGAACGAGCATTAATAGCTGGTTATCAAGCTGATAATGAAGATATAGTATTTACAGCAGATATATTTGATGAAATGACATTAAAACGTGTTGTTGAGTTAAAATTACAAGTTAATGTCGGATCTATTGATATGTTAACTCAACTTGGTTTATTATCTCCCGGTCATTCAATTTGGTTACGTGTAAATCCTGGTTTTGGTCATGGTTTTAATAAAAAAACAAATACAGGAGGAGAAAATAGCAAACATGGAATTTGGTATAATCATTTATTTTTAGCTCTATCAATAATTCATAAATATAAACTTCGTTTATTTGGTATTCATATACATATAGGTTCAGGAACGGATTATCATCATTTAAAACTAGTATGTAATTCAATGATTCGTACTGTTATAGAATTAAACCAAGATTTAGAAGCTATTTCTGCAGGAGGTGGATTATCAATTCCATATCATTTTGATGATGTTAAAGTTAATACAGAACATTATTTCAATATGTGGCATAAAGTCAAACAATGTGTTTCTAATTATTTAGGTCATACAGTGAAATTAGAGATAGAACCAGGTCGTTTTCTTGTGGCTGAATCAGGAGTATTAGTATCTCAGATACGAGCAATAAAAAATATGGGAGACAAACATTTTATTTTAGTTAATGCTGGTTTTAATGATTTAATAAGACCTTCAATGTATGGTTGCTATCATCATATATCTTTGATGACCAGAGATAATCGTTACATAGATTCAAATAAAACCACTAATAGTATAGTGGCTGGACATTTATGTGAATCTGGTGATGTATTTACTCAATCAGAAGGATATACATTACAAACTCGTACTATCCCTTTAGCACAAGTAGGAGATTATTTAGTATTTCATGATTGTGGCGCATATGGTGCGTCTATGTCTTCTAATTACAATAGTCGTCCTTTAATTCCTGAAGTGTTGTTTAATAATGGTAAATGTATGGAAATTCGTAGAGCACAAACAATTCAGGATTTAATATCTTTAGAATTAATTTACAATGAAATTGCCACATAGTGAGTGTAGCAAAAACGTTAATATTAATTTATACATGATAACCTGATACTATTATTTTAGTAAAATCTTTTTTTAAATAAAAACTCCTAGGTAAAGTTAAAATTATTTCACTTTCTTTACTAATAGTTCTATTTAGCGATCTACAACTAGAAGTTTTAGCTTTTAGTTGTAAAAACACACCACGATAATTATTAACATAATTTATCCTATTAAAAACTATCATGTCCATTATTTCTTCCCAATCTTTACGTAAGATCATGTCTTCCTTTATACTAGGGTTCCAAAGAAAAGATCTACCAATTCTACGCATTTTTAGAGGAATATTATTGTTACCTTCTACAGGAATCCATAGTATATTAGATAATTTATTTCTAATATTACTTTTTTTCCAAGTACTGCTGATGTTTTTTATTAAAGAAGTTGTACAAATAAAAGTGTTTTCTATAGGACATCCTAATGAATCTATCGGTATAGTCTTGAGTTCTATTCCTAAATGCACAAAATCTTGTTCAGGTTTATTATATGAATTTACACCTAAATATATTTCCATTAATCTTCCAATCCAACCTTTGTTAATTTTTAGATCATTAGGAATTAACAAACCTGCATTATTAGCCAAATTTTCTAAAGTAAATCCTGCTAATGCCTGAGCTCTTGATAATAAAGTAATTTTATTTTTTGGTTTGTTTTGAAAATATTTCATAATAATATTTAAATAATAGTTCGTTTATTTAATAATCTCTTTACATATTTATTAATATTAGTTGAATATACTAAATAACATAAAAAAACTTATAATGATAAAAGATACTGCAATAGTTTATTTTATATTTAATAAATGATAATATGAGATCTTATAGTAACCATATTAAAATTGTTTATATGATATAAATCAAGAAAATTTTATATTTTCAAACTCGTTTTATAACTTAATTATGAGTAATATAACACAGGAAATTTTAATCAAGAATATTGTAATTCGAAACTACAGAAAAAGTACTATTATTATAGACAATGTAATTTGCTAAAATCACTTAATATCTATCGATTAAATTTTAAATTAAATACAACATAATATTAAAAATTATATTAATGGATATTAAGCATATTTATAATTAAAATTTACATTGATTTCATAGGTCATCTAAATGCTATAAAATATTATTTCAAATTTTATTAACGTTCTTCCTACTTTTAATGTTAAGATGAATATAAAATATATAACTTTGCCAAAAATCAATCCTATCATTTTTTCTATAGGACCAATTTCTTTTCGTTGGTATGGTCTAATGTACCTAGTAGGTTTGATTTTTGCTCTATGGTTAGCTAAGCTTCGTGCAAAAAAATATAACTATAGTATAAAAGAAATAGAAGGCTTAATATATCATTGTTTTTTTGGTGCTATTATAGGTGGTAGGATAGGTTATATGTTCTTCTATAATTTACCACTGCTTATAGATAAACCTTTATCTTTGATTAAGATTTGGGAAGGAGGCATGTCATTTCATGGAGGATTACTAGGTGTTATATTAATAATTGTTTATCATTGTTATAAAAATCAACGCATATTTTTCGAAATTTCAGATTTTATAGCTCCATTAATTCCATTTGGATTAGGTGTAGGACGTTTAGGAAATTTCATTAATGGGGAATTATGGGGTAGAGTAGATTTATATTTCCCATTCACAGTATTTTTTCCTAATGCATATAATGAAGATTTAAAAACTGCTTTAGAAAACCCAACATACCAATCATTATTTGAGTATTATGGAGCATTACCTCGCCATCCTTCTCAATTGTATGAATTTATCTTGGAAGGAGTTATTTTATTTTTCATTCTAAATATATTTGTACTTAAAAATAGACCTTTAGGTAGCACATCTGGTCTTTTTTTAGTTTGTTACGGTATATTTCGAATATTAGTAGAATTTTTCCGAGAACCAGATATTCAATTGGGATTGTTTTATGATAGCATAACTATGGGACAGATTTTATCTTTACCAATGTTTATAATAGGTATCATTATTCTTGTATGGTCTAATTTTAATCTCAAAAACAGAAGATGAATAAATGCAAAAATATTTAGACTTAATACAATATATATTAAATAAAGGAATTAAAAAACCTGATCGTACTGGTATTGGTACCATATCTATCTTTGGATATCAGATGCGATTTAATTTAAATAATGGTTTTCCGTTATTAACCACTAAAAAGTGTCATTTTTCTTCTATAGTTCATGAACTGATATGGTTTTTGAAAGGTGATACCAATATTAAATATTTGAAAGAAAATAAAGTTTCTATTTGGGATGAATGGGCAGATACTCAAGGAAATTTAGGACCAATTTATGGAAAACAATGGCGAAGTTGGAATACGCAAACAGGACAAATTGATCAAATACAGCAAGTTATTGATATATTGAATACTGATCCCCATTCCAGACGTATTATTGTATCATCTTGGAATGTCAGTGATTTAAAAAATATGGCATTACCGCCCTGTCATATTTTATTTCAGTTTTATATATCAAATAATAAATTATCCTGCCATTTTTATCAGCGTTCATGTGATGTTTTTCTAGGTTTACCTTTTAATCTTGCAAGCTATGGATTATTAGTGCACATAATGGCACAACAATGCAATTTCAATGTAGGAGAATTAATTTGGAGTGTGGGAGACGCTCATTTATATCAAAATCACCTAGAACAAGCTTTTTTGCAGTTAAAAAGAATACCTCGTATATTGCCTAACTTGATTATCACAAGAAAACCAAAAACGATATTTGATTATGATTTTAAAGATTTTGCAATTAAAGATTACTATCCGTATCCAAACATTAAAGCACCTATTGCTATTTGATCATTTTATTAAATAAATATAATTATTGCCCTATTTTTAAAGACATAAATTTTAACAAGTGTGCTTTCATGAACATTATTATCTCATTTCTATCATGGATGTTATATGGAAAATAATTTATTAATTAGTAATTATAGTTAGTCAATAGGAAATTTATGCTTTATATATACCACTCTAATCAACTTAATATTCTTAAAAAATTATTGAATACAATAATTAATCGCAAATTAAGCTGTGATCATTTTGCAGCAGAATATATCCTTGTAAAGGATTTAGATGTAGCTAGATGGTTAAAAACAGGAATATCGTTACAATTTAACATTGCTGCTAATATTAAATGTAATATATTTGAAAAATTCATTTGGGACATTATGTATAAAATATCACCTGAGGTCATTCCAAAAAATTTTTCAAATAAAAACAATATTATTTTTATGATTTTATCTAGAATACCAAAAATATTAAAAACAAATGATTTTCATTTTCTTTCAAATTATCTAGATAATTGTCGTAATAAAAACAATTTGTTTCATTTTAGTGAAGGAATGGCTAATATTTTTGAGAAATATATAATTTATCGACCAGATTGGCTACAAACTTGGGCAAATGGAAAACTAATTGATAATCTTGGTAATGAACAATTATGGCAAGCTGCTATCTGGCAAGATTTAATATCTTTCTATGGGATTCAATTAAAAAAATATTCATTTCAACAAAATAACTTTTATTCACTTTTTATAAAAAAGTTACATCAGAACTCAAATATAAAAGAATTTTTACCACCTCGTTTATTTGTTTTTGGCATATCTTCTTTTTCGCCTTACTACATAAAAATTCTAAATGAAATAAGCTGTTATATTGACATTCATTTATTTATTAGCAATCCATGTCGTAATTATTGGGGAGACATTCAAGAACATATTATTTTACCAAGAAAATCAAAAAATCATCAACAAATTATAGATCAAGATTTAATTAACATTAGTTCTAATTATTGGTCAGAATTTTTTAGAAACACATATAAACAACACATCAATAATCCACTATTAGTCTCTTGGGGTAAGTTAGGTTGTGATAATTTGTTTCTTCTTAATCAGTTAGAATCTAGTAATCACGATGATATTTTTGTAGATATTAATGAAGATAATTTATTGCATTGTATTCAAAGCGATATTTTAAATCTCAAGAATAGTAGTGTTATTGGGCTAAGTTACAAAGACTTAGAATGTAATAATCAAAAGCGTTGTATCTATAACATAGATAGATCGATTTCAATCAATGTTTGTCATACTATACAACGTGAAGTGGAAGTATTACAAAATTATTTGGTAGAATTAATTAATTCTGATTCCAATCTTAATGTAAATGATATTATAGTAATGGTAGCTGATATTGATATTTATATACCATTTATTAAATCAACATTTTATGATAAATCAATCAAAAAATTTTTGCCTGTTACAATTTTGGATCATAGTATTACCAAAGAAAATCCAATAGTTATTGTTTTTTTAAAATTGTTATCTTTAGATAATAATAATTATATTCTTGAAGATATATTATCTTTATTAGATGTAAAGTCTTTAGCAGACCATTTTTTTATAGAAGAAAATCAGTTAATTTTATTACAATATTTAATTGATAATAATTATACTTATGAGAAATTAAATGAATTTAAAATTTTATTAGAAAGTAATGATATCGAAAACAATCACAGAGCATTGTATAATACAAAAGAAATTTTATTAGATCATCTCAGTGAATATTCAAAAAATATTTTGTCATCTAATATACCAATCAATGATTTGTTAAGTATTTTATTAAAAAATCTAGAACACATGATCTTAAAGATTAATAGTTGGAGTTTAATATTCAAAAAAAGTTACTTATTAAAAGATTGGCTGCCTTTATGTAGACAATTAATTGATGATTTTTTTAATATAAATAATAAAGATGAATCTGAGTCAATTTTTTTCTTTATAGAATATAATTGGAAAAAACTAATATATAATAGCAAAAAATTCATTTTTGAAAAAATTTCAATTGTATTATTGAAAAATATCTTTATTAATCAACTAGATCAGGAAAATAATAATAAAAATTTTCTCCCAGGAAAAATTAATTTCTGTGAATTAAATTACATAAGGTCTCTTCCATTCAAAGTTATATGCTTACTAGGAATGAATAAAGATGATTATCCCAGAAAACCAAATTTGAGTGAATTAAATTTAATGTATCAACAACCACGAAAAGGAGATTCTCATCTTATAGATGAAGATCGATACTTATTCCTGGATATTTTAATATCTGCTAAAAATAAACTTTATTTAAGTTATATTGGTAGATCTGTTAAAGATAATACAGAATGTTATCCCTCTATTTTGGTAACTGAATTGTTAGAATATATTGGGCAAAACTTTTATCTTAAAGGCGATGAAAACATTAAAATAGATGATAGTTATAAAAATGTTAAAAAATATCTATTACAATATCACAATAGATTATCATGTACGCCAAACAACTTTAAAGCTAATTTCAAGACATCAAAAATTTTTGTTGATGAGCAATTGACAGTAGCGCAAGTCACAAAGCTACCACAATGTAGTTTTGTTAATGCATTAACAACATATAAGGTGGATTATTTAAAAATAAATCAATTGTTATATTTCTGGAGCCATCCAGTACGCGCTTGGTTTAATAAAAGATTAAAAGTATTATTCCCCCTTCAACAATACTCATCAAAAAATATATCATATCATTATGAAGATTTAAAACTTTACCGAACTAAATATAATTTACTAAATGCGCTAATAGAAAAAAATAACGATGCTATCCAAAATATTTACAATCATAATAAAGTATTCGGTTATTTACCTCCAGGTGTCTTTGCAGAATTATTTTGGAATGATTTAAAGCAACAAATGCAGCAAATAGCAATAAAAGTTATTGATGATTTGAGAGAAAATAATACTTGGGAAATCAATTTAAAACTTCAAGATTTAACTTTAATAGGTTCATTAAAACAAGTACAATCAAATGGATTAATTCGATGGTCTCCAAACATACTCACTATTAAAGATGGACTTCTACTTTTATTAGAACATCTTATCTATTGTGCAACAGGAGGTAATGGTAATAGTAAAATGATTGGAATGTCTAAAAGTTATTGGTATTTTCACAATATACAAAAAAATAAATCTATCGATTTTTTAAATAAATATATCACTGGGTATCTTTCTGGAATGACTAATCCTTTATTATTATTTAATAAAATAGGTAGTACTTGGTTAAGGTATTGTTATAATAAAAAAACTAAAAAATTAATTACTGATAAATTTTCTATAGCAAAAGCACACAATAAATTATTAATTGCTTTAAATGGAGAATATAACATTTTGTCAGGGGAGAACAAAGATCCTTATGTACAACGTTTATATCGTAATTTAGGAGATTTAGAGATAAAACAAATAAAAAAATCCGCAGAAATATGGTATTTGCCAGTATTACAAGCACATCAAGATATGAAATGGTAAAATATATTGTGATTTATTTTTATTGACTAAATAAATTTAAATTATTAACAACTTTTAAATTAGATAATAATATCAGTGAACAAGACAAATATTAAGATATTAAATCCCATAGCACTACCACTACAAGGTAGTAGACTTATTGAAGCTTCAGCTGGAACTGGGAAAACTTTTACTATTAGTTTACTATATTTAAGATTGCTTTTAGGATTACAAAATCAAAATGCATATTATAGACCTTTATCTGTTGAAGAAATTCTTGTAGTAACTTTTACTGAAGCAGCTACTAATGAATTAAGACAACGAATACGCGGTGATATACATCAACTAAGATTAAGTTGTATACGAGGAAAAAGTGATAATAATATGCATCAATTATTGCTTGATCAGATTGATGATCCGCAAAAGGCTATAGAAAGATTATTGATTGCTGAATTTAATATATACAATGCAAGTATTTATACAATACATGGTTTTTGCATGAGAGTACTTAAGGCTTTTAATTATGAATTCAACATAATATTCAGAAATGTATTACTAACTGATGAGTATAGATTATTAAAGAAAATCACTTTAAATTTTTGGCAAAGTAGATGTTGTTCTATGTCATTAGAATTGGGACGTATAATATCAGCTGAATGGAACAGTGCAGACGATTTTCTCTCTACTATATATCATGTTTTTCAAAAAAACTATATACAAGATATTACCAATGCATGTTGTTGTACAGAAAATTTAGAATCAAAACACATTGACAATTTAGCTCGTATTCATGATATAAAAAAAATATGGAAAATCTATCATCGAGATATATTATTATATATTAATTCTATTAACATTAACAAACGAATTTATAGCGAAAAGAATTTAAAACATTGGATTGATAAAATAACAATATGGTCTAATAGTATTACTTTAGACTATCAAGTTCCAAAAGAAATCATAAGGTTTAGACAATCTATAATTCAAGAAAACACAATGAATTCAGATGTTAAACATAAATTATTTGAAGCTATAGATAATTTTTTGTTTAAACCTTTATCTTTGAGAAATATTTTTATTACTGAAGCGTTGATTGATATCAGCAATGGTCTTAAGAAAGAGAAGCTTTTACAAGGATTGGTAAGTTTTGATGATTTATTATATTATCTAGATGCAGCTTTAGAGCAGCCAAATGCTAATATATTAGCTAATAATATTAGAAATTATTTTCCAGTATTATTAATTGATGAATTTCAGGATATTAACCCCCAACAATATCGAATTTTCTCTAAAATTTATTCAAAACAAACAAAAAATGCATTAATAATCATAGGTGATCCAAAACAATCAATTTATTCATTTCGTGGTGCTGATATTTCTACATATTTTAATATGCGTCATGATATTAAAGATATTTATACTTTAGATATAAATTGGCGTTCATCAACAGAAATGACTAAAAGTGTTAATTGCTTGTTTACACAACAAAAGTTACCATTTATTTCTTCTGAAATCACTTTTAATCCAGTTAAATCTTCTATTAAAAATCAATCACTAAAATTTATTCTTAATGAACATAAATATCCTTCTATGTGTTTGTGGTTACATCCTGTTAATAATATTCATCTAAATGATTTTGAAAAAGATATAGCTAAACAATGCGCTTTTGACATACATCAGTGGATTGCAGCTAGTAATCAAAAAAAAGCATATTTAATGAAAAATAATGATTTGCAAGCACTGCGACCTTCTGATATTGCAATTCTAGTGCGTAATCGTCGTGAAGCCAATTTAATACACAGTGCTCTAAAATTATTTAATATTTCCTCATGTTATCTTTCTGATTTGGGCAGTGTTTATAATACTATTGAAGCACGTGAGCTATTTTACTTGCTGAAAGCAATACAATATCCCAAAGAGAAACAATTGATACGTACAGCATTAGCAACTTCAATTTTTTCTATAGGATTAGATTATATCGAATCATTATCAAATGATGATAAAAAAATAAAAATTTGGATTGATAAATTTTCTCATTGGAAATTATTATGGCAAAAAAATGGTTTACTACCAATGCTACACATTATAATATCACAATATATAACAGAAAATATTGTAGCTTCACATGATGGTAATCTTAGATTCACAAATCTAATGCATTTGGGTGAATTACTACAAACTCAATATGTAATATCAACAGGTCCAAATCAACTGTTAAATTTCTTTTTAAAACAAATTGCCAATTCTGATAATCAATCTATTGATCAACAAATACGTTTAACAGAAGATACCAATATCATACGTATTATTACTATACATAAATCAAAAGGTTTACAGTATCCTATAGTATGGTTACCATTTGCATTGAATTTTGCTGTAAATAATAAAAATCATTATTTTGATGATATACCAATTAATCAAGAAAATAAGGAATACATAATAAATGAAGACTTACGACTTCTCTATGTAGCTGTTACTAGATCTATTTATCATTGTAGTATTGGTATTTCAACTTTTGTAAAGGGATTAAAAAACAATTCTAATGATTTATACAAAAGTGCTTTAGGTTATTTGTTAGAATGTAATCATAATACTAATCTGCAAACATTAATGGATTATATTCATAAATTACATTGTATTGATATTAAATTAATAGATGTAAAACTAAAAAACAGATAATAAATCAATCAATAAAATATCTAGCTAATCAAACATTAAAACATTATACATAATATTTCTATTAATTAGTTGATTAAGAATTGTTTATTAGATCTAAAAAATAATAACAAGTTTGATTTTTTTATTAAAGTTAAAAACAATTAAACAATCCAAGAAAGCAAATAAAAAATTTTATTAATGACTTACAATTATATTAATAATATGTATTATTAATATAATTTATTAAATAATTTGTTCAAAAAATAGTTTTCAATAAAGTATTCGAGCAAAAATGGTTAGAAAATCAGATAATTCAATATAGATGTAAATTATTAAAAAAGTCATCAGATATTAATAATTGGGTAGATGTGATTTTATCTAAAACATTAGATAATACAAGGTATTAATCTTAAAGATATTAAAAATGTTGATTATATAAAAGATATGGAATTTTTTATTCCTATTAAAAGTGCTTCGATTATATCAATATCTATTAAAATTAGATAATAAAGAAGAAAAAAATTAGTTATTAATGAAATAAAGGGAATGATTTCAGGTCGTATAGATAAAAATTCTAATAACAGTAGTATTATTAAATTAAGCCCTAATAAACATACAATTAATAAAATTGATATTGCACTGTGTAATTATAAAAGTGCTTATTGAATATATTCATGTATTTTAATTTAAATCAGCCACAAGAACTTTGGAAAGTCTTTGATAATTATACATATCTTTTTTTATTTTTGGTAAAAACTCAACACTTACTGGTTTAAAACCACGTTCTTGAAACCAATGAATACTTCTGGTCGTTAAAACAAATATTTGCTTTAATCCCATTTTACAAGCCTGTGATGATATTTTTTGTAACAATAATTCTCCTCGGGATGAGTTTCGGTAATCGGGATGAACAGCTAAGCAAGCCATTTCACCTATATTTTCTTCCATAAAAGGATATAATGCCACACAAGCGATGATTAAATTATCTCTAGTAATTATTATAAATTTATCAATTTCCATTTCTAATTGTTCTCGAGATCTCCTAACTAATACACCTTGCTTTTCAAGAGGGCGAATTAATTCCAATATTCCTTTTATATCATTGATAGTTGCTTGTCTTATCTGCTCAGCTGATTCCATTACTACTTGTGTACCAATACCCTCACGTGAAAATAGTTCTTGTAATAAAGAACCGTCTTCCCGATAACTAATTAAATGACAGCGATGAACTCCACTTCTACATGCTTCAATTGAACCTTGTAGAAAGCGTGTTATATCTGAAAAATTATCTTTTTCTTTTTTTTTAAAAACATTTAAGTAATGTTGAGCATTTTTTGGCAATAATTCGGAAATTATATTACCGTCATTACTAATTACTCCTTGTTCAGAACAAAATCCTATCATTTTTTCTGCTTTTAGTTTAATAGCAAGCTGTGTCGCAATTTCTTCTGAATTTAAATTAAAACTTTCACCGGTAACAGAAACTGCTACAGGCCCTAATAAAACAATAGCATTATTATTTAGTTGATAATGAATTGCTTGTGTATCAATACGACGTATTTTACCACTGTGGCAATAATCTATACCATCTTCTATGCCTAATGGTTGAGCAGTTATAAAATTACCGCT
The DNA here is from genome assembly GCF_002933335.1 of Candidatus Pantoea edessiphila. Taxonomy (GTDB): domain Bacteria; phylum Pseudomonadota; class Gammaproteobacteria; order Enterobacterales; family Enterobacteriaceae; genus Pantoea_C. Next base: position 45,437 of record NZ_PDKS01000004.1, read on the forward strand.
AATAACATTAATATTTATACCTTTTAATGGAGTATTATTCAATGACATAGACAAAAGAGAAGTAATATCAAGTTGCAAAAGACCAGCTGTCTGTTTTACTATTTCAAGTGATTCTTTATTAGTAACACGAATAAATTTATGGTAGATAGCTTTAATGTTATTCAGTAACATATAAGCATCTATTTGAGGGCGTGCACCGAAAACTAGAACCAAACTAATACCTAAACTATGTATTAAACCTATATCATTAATAATATTAAAAAAATTACTATTAGCAATTGTTTCACCACTTAGCATTATAACAAATATTTTACCTCTATGAGTATTAATATAGGGTACTGTATGGCGAAAGCTACGAATTAATTCATTGCTACTTTTTTTCACATATAACCTTTATTTAATTATTTTTGTGTATAGATGTTTTGAGAATTAATGAATTGATATTAATTGGAATCAATATAAAGATATAACTTTAATATTAACTACTTATTATTAAGTTCTCTTTTTACTTTAGTTTAAAAAAACTATAACCCAATTATAAATTGATTATAACATAATTGCATATTTTACGAATGTTTATTTAAATGGTAAAATTAAGCTCTTAATAAAATACTGGTTGCGGGAGCTGGATTTGAACCAGCGGCCTTCGGGTTATGAGCCCGACGAGCTACCAAACTGCTCCACCCCGCTTTTTGCTGTATATTATTATTAAGATAAGTATACTTAATATTCAACACTATTGCAAATTTTATTTTGTAAATATTAGTTACTCTAAAAATCAATTGTACATTACACTATTAATTTAAATAACTTAAAATTATATTTAATAACTTTTAAGTTGCTGCGGAAACATTTGCAATGTTAAATATTGATTAAAATAACATTTTAATGTATTCATTATTGACGTACTAATCTTAAACAAACAGGAGAAAATGGTACATTACTACGCCAAGGATTGATATCTATACCTCCTCTACGCGTATATCTCACATATACTGTTAGTTTTTCTGGACAACAAAAATGCAATATATCATTAAATATTCGTTCAACGCATTGTTCATGAAATTCTTTCTGGTTACGAAACGAAATTAAATAACGGAGAAGTGATTCGTAGTTGATACTAAACCCTGTATAATAAATCATAATTGAACCACAATCTGAATTATTAGTAATTGGGCAATTAGATTTAAATAAATGACTAATTAACGTTTCCGTAACTATTTTATTGCTTGTTGCTCCTAATAAATAACTTGAATTAAAATTATAATCTTCAACTTCTATATCCTGTTCATCAATACAATAACCTCTAAAATGGTTTATAGACTGCACTTTAATTTCGTTTAAGCGGAACAATGACACAGAAACTTTACTTTTGACACAAATACTTAAATTATGTTCTAAAATATTACGTAAATCACTCCAAGTATCAAATTTAGTTTGAATGAAACTATGAAGATATAATTTAAAACTCTTAGAGTCTATTAAATTTTTACTGCTAGAATCAAATACTATTTTTCCTATGCTTACCTGTGGTAAACCTTTATTATTTAGCCAAGATAGTTCATACAATGTCCAAATATCATTTCCAAAAAATGGTATCTTATTATAAGATAAACCAATCGTTTTACGATGTAAACTACGAGGTATTACTTTTAATATATTGAGACCATAATTTTTTTTGCAAATTATATTCTTAGTTAACAACATATTATCTGGTATATTTTTATTACATATAGACATATATGATTTCCGATAATTATATAATAATTGTTGATTATTTTACTTTATTTAATAATAACTTCTTGAAGTTCTATCGATATTTTTAAAATTACAACTAAATAAAACAACATATTAATAGATACAATATTTTATTTAGTTTTCATTTGTATGAATATTGAAATATAACATTATAAGCAATTTAACCTAGATGATTGATTATATCTGTTTTTTGTATTAATTATTTTATAATTATTATTAATTTATATCATTATTACACATTGAAATCAATAAATTAAAATTTTAATATTGATTAATATAATCTTCTTAAACAACAAGAACTTAACAACAAGAACTTAATACCATTAGTGTAAATGAAAAGTTGTTTCTGAAAATAAAATTTAATTATTCATAGCAAACAAATACAGGTATTCTTATTGAATAATTATAATAAAATAAATAAAACTAATGAATATTGGTAATATAGGTTAATAAAATAATTAATTGTTGTAATACAATATTTAATATATAATATTATACCGTCTTGTTTATCATATTTTACTTTAAATTTTAAATTTATTATGATACAAAATTATATTTTTATAACCGGCGGTGTTATTTCTTCTTTAGGTAAGGGAATTACTACAGCCTCTCTTGCAGCTGTACTAGAAGCTCGTAATCTAAATGTAACTATAATTAAATTAGATCCTTACATCAATGTAGATTGTGGTACTATGAATCCTAACCAGCACGGTGAAGTTTTTGTTACTGAAGACGGAGCAGAAACTGATTTAGATTTAGGACATTATGAGCGTTTTATTAATACAAAAATGTCTAGAAAAAATAATTTTACTACTGGTCAAATATATTCAGAGGTGTTACATAAAGAACGTAGAGGTGATTACTTAGGATCTACCATACAAGTAATTCCTCATATAACTAATGCTATTAAAGAAAAAATTATTACTGGAGGAAAATATTATGATTTTGTTTTAGTTGAAATAGGAGGAACGGTAGGAGATATAGAGTCTTTACCATTTTTAGAAGCTATACGTCAGATGTCAGTTGATGTGGGAGCTGAACATACCATGTACGTACATTTAACTTTAGTGCCTTATATAAATACAGCTAATGAGTTAAAAACCAAACCTACTCAACGATCAGTGAAAGAACTACTTTCCAATGGTATCCAACCTAATGTTATAATATGTCGTTCAAGCATTAATCTCCCCGATAATGAACGTAATAAAATTTCTTTATTTTGTAATGTACCAAAACAAGCTGTTATCTCTCTAAAAGATATCGATTCTGTATATAAAATACCCAGATTGATTCAATCTCAAAAATTGGATAGTTATATATGTAAATTCTTCAAACTAACAACACCATCTGCAAATTTATCAGAATGGGATACGGTGCTTTATGAAGAGTCTAATCCTTTAGGTAAAGTTAATATTGGCATCATCGGTAAATATGTCGTTTTACCAGATGCTTATAAATCAGTAATTGAAGCTCTAAAACATGGAGGTTTAAAAAATAGAATTTCTGTTAATATACAATTGATTGATTCTCAAGATATTGAAATACATGGTATAAAATTATTAGAAAAACTAGAGGCAATTTTAATACCTGGTGGTTTCGGTCCTCGGGGCATTGAAGGTAAATTAATAGCAATAAAATACGCTCGAGAAAACAAAATTCCTTATTTAGGAATTTGTTTAGGAATGCAATTAGCAATACTAGAATTTATTCGTAATGTTGTGGGTGTTAAAGAAGCTAATTCTACAGAATTCATGCCTAATTGTAAAAATCCAGTAGTCTATTTGATAAAAGATAAAAACAAAAAATATACTACAATGAGTTCTCAACAAAATAAATTAATTGGTAATATGTGTCTTGGTAGTAAGCAATGTAAATTGACATCAGATAGCAGAGTAAGACAAATTTATAATGCTGAAATAATTTCTGAAAGACATAGACATCGCTACGAAGTAAATAATTTGATTTTAAAAAAAATTGAATCATTCGGTTTGAAGATTTCAGGGCGTTCTAAAAATAACAAATCAGTTGAAATCATAGAAATAACAGATCATCCTTGGTTCATAGCTTGCCAATTTCATCCAGAATTTCAATCTAATCCTCGTTATGGTCATCCACTATTTATTGATTTTATTAAAGCTGCATATATACATAAAAACCGATAGAAATATTGCTATTTTTTAATTGTATAATATTAATATTATATTAAGGAATAATGATCATGTCTAAAATTGTAAAAGTGATAGGTCGTGAAATCATCGACTCCCGCGGTCACCCAACCGTAGAAGCAGAAGTACATTTAAAAAATGGTTTTATAGGAATAGCTTCTGTACCATCTGGTGCTTCTATAGGATCACGTGAAGCATTGGAATTAAGAGATGGAGATCCATCTCGTTTTTTTGGAAGAGGTGTCACTAAGGCCGTTTCTATTATTAATAACATTATAGGTAAATCAATAAAAAATAAAGATGCTAGAGATCAGAAAGATATTGATAATTTCATGATTAATTTGGACGGTACTGAAAATAAATCTAATCTTGGTGCAAACTCTATTTTAGCAGTTTCTTTAGCTAATGCTAAAGCTGCTGCTGCTTCAAAAAATCTATTTCTTTATGAACATATTGCTGAATTAAATGATACACCAAAAAAATATTCTATACCTTTACCTATGATAAATATAATTAATGGAGGTAAGCATTCTGATAATAATGTTGATATACAAGAGTTTATGATTCAACCTATTGGTGCTAAAAATATTAAACAAGCTATACGTATGAGTTCAGAAATATTTCATAATTTATCTATCGTACTTAGAAAAAAAGGTATGAGTACAAATGTAGGAGATGAGGGAGGATATGCACCAAATTTAAAATCAAATACTGAAGCTTTAGAAGTTATAAGTGAGGCTATAATAGGTGCAGGTTATAAATTGGGTATTGATATTACTTTAGCTATAGATTGTGCTGCTTCTGAATTATATAAAAACAACCTATATCATTTAAAAGGAGAAAATAAAATATTTACTTCAGATAAGTTTACTTATTTTTTAAAAGAACTCACTGAAAAATATCCAATTACTTCTATTGAAGATGGTCTAGATGAATCTGATTGGCAAGGTTTTGCTAATCAAACTAAAATTTTTGGAAACACAATGCAGTTAGTTGGTGATGATTTATTTGTAACCAATACTAAAATTCTGCAAAAAGGTATAAATCAAGGAATTGTTAATTCTATACTAATAAAGTATAACCAAATTGGTTCACTAACTGAAACTTTAGCTGCCATTAAAATGGCAAAAAGTGCTAATTATAAAACAATAATATCTCATCGTTCTGGTGAAACAGAAGATACAACAATTGCTGATTTAGCGGTAGGTACTGCAGCAGGACAAATTAAAACAGGTTCATTAAGTCGTTCTGAACGTATAGCTAAATATAATCAATTGATTCGTATTGAAGAAAAAATTAGTCATAAAACCACTCATAATTATTTTTAGATAGAAATGCTAATTAATGTAAAAAACTTCTATATATTAAATAATAATATTATTATTTAAGTAATTTATGAACTATAAAAAACTATTTTTGAATAGTTAATTTTATTATTCTATAATTAAACCAATAAGTCAAGATGAAATATCCTATAATATTAGGAGAGAAGGTTTATATTCAGATATTCTAATTACCTTTATGCGTTGTTAAGGCATGTCTAGTGAATTTTGATTTATGAGAAACTAAATATACCTGTAAAAATTAGGAAATAAAATTAATTCTTTAGAAGATGTTTAATTAATAGAAAATAGTAGTACTTATAATATTTACTGTTCAGAAAAAATATGGGTCATCATATTCACTAATAATAAATATGAATAATAGTTATCCATTATTGTTATAAGCGTTTCATAGATCTACCGAAATAAAATTTTTAGTAAAAAACTAAATGACAATGACAAAAAATTATTTCTTTACTCCTCAATAATGGTAATTATATTAATAATAAGACTATTAGGAATAATATGCTTGTTATAATTAATAAAAATATAAGTTACGTTTTTTCTCTATAATATCAATTATCTCATAATTATTTATTTTAAACATACTTGAAAGAATTGGGTATAGTTTTGATTGATTATAAATCAATTTCTCTCATTTTTTTACTAGTAATGTTTTCTGATCTTAGAATTTCATTAAAATAACTCTTGTCTAAAAGATCATAAATTGGCAAGAGCTCATTTATTTTAGAAAAATCCATTAGCAATATAGTTTGTTATTTGTTTTTCCTATAACTTCTAAATAATTTCTAAAGTATTATTTCCATATATAATATCTGATTATATGAATTATTTGGATTTGATGAATTGTAAATATTATTATGTATGTTAGTTTATTTTCTATTTAGTTATTTGATATATTTAAGGTTTATTTAAATTTCAAATGATAATTTGATAACTTTAGTCATATTATCGATTTTACAAGTAAATTATATTAAATAATGACATTTTTAATGAGATGGACAATTCTTTAGGATTTTCTGAATTTAAAATTCCAATTACTTTAGAACAATTGGATAAATTACAGTCAATTACAATAGATTTATCAAAAAGTCAGTTATTATGGATTTCAGGTTACATCTGGGGTATAGCTAATAAAAATACATTTATAAAAGAAGAAACACCTATAATAACAATTATATCAGCATCCCAAACAGGAAATGCTAGACGTTTAGCACAATGGTTTAATGAGCAGCTTAAATCAGCTAAATTAAATACTAATTTAATTAATGCTAGTAATTATAAATTTAAAAAAATTCAACAAGAAAAAATATTAATATTAATTATATCAACTCAAGGTGAAGGTGAACCACCAGAAGAATCAACTTCTTTATACAAATTTTTAATGTCTAAAAGAGCTCCCAAAATGACTAATACCTCTTTTGCGGTATTTGGTTTAGGAGATTCTTCATATGAATTTTTTAGTAAAGCAGGGAAAGATTTCGATAAAAGATTAGATGCATTAGGTGCAAAAAGGTTGATAAATAGAGTTGACGCTGATATCAATTATGAAGATCAAAAGGAAAAATGGTGTAACCTGTTAATTAATCAACTTAAATATTATATAACAAATAATTTATTAAAACAAGACAAAAAAAACTTCATACAAAACGTTAACAAAAATATAGGTGTTGATTATACTAAAAATAATCCTTTTAACGCATGCTGTTTGGTAAATCAAAAAATTACAGGTAAAAATTCAGAAAAAGATATACGTCATATTGAAATTGATATAAGTAAATCTAACATATATTATTATCCCGGTGATGCTCTTGGGATTTGGTATAAAAACAACACTAATTTAATTAGTGAAATATTAAATTTAGTTGGTTTAAAAGGTAATGAAAAAGTTAAAATTCAAAATAAAATTTTATTAATTAAAGATGCTTTAAAAAAGCATTTTGAATTAACAAAAAATAGCAAGAATATAGTCAAAAAATACGCAATTTTATCAAAAAATAACAATTTATTTTCTATATTAAATGATAATTATCAACTAACGAAATACTCAAATTTATATCCTATTGTTGACATGATTCGTTTAAATCCTAGCAAGTTAACACCAGAACAACTAATTAGTTTATTACGTCCTTTAACACCTAGATTGTATTCTATATCTTCTTCACAAAATGAAGTGGAAAATGAAATACATATTACAGTAAATATAGTCAGTTTTTATATTGAAAATTATTTTCGAGGTGGAGGTGCTTCTACTTGGTTATCTAATTGTATAGAAGGAGATATGATTGATATTTTTATTGAAAGAAATGATCATTTTCGTTTGCCTCTAGATCACACATTACCAATAATTATGATTGGAGCTGGTACTGGTATTTCTCCTTTTAGAGCATTTATGCAACAGCGCGAATATGATGGTGCTTCTGGTAAAAATTGGTTGTTTTTCGGTAATCACTGTTTTACAGAGGATTTTTTATATCAATTGGAATGGCAAGAATATATAAAAAAGGGTCTTCTAAATAAAATTAGTTTAGCATGGTCACGTGACCAATCTGAAAAAATTTATATACAAGATAAAATTCGTGATAATGGAAATGATGTATGGTATTGGATTAAGGAAGGAGCGCATATTTATATTTGTGGGAATGCTAACAGTATGGCAAAAGATGTTGAAAAAGTATTATTGGAAATTATTGCGAGACATGGTCATATGAACTTTACAAAAGCTGAAGATTTTCTAAACGATTTGCGTATTGAACACCGTTACAAAAGAGATGTATACTAATGAATGAAAAAGATCTAAATAGTATTTTAATTATCAAAGGAAAATTAGAAGATGCTGAACGTGTAAAAGAACAAAGCAATTATTTACGTGGTACTATTGTGCAAGATCTTGAGAACGAAATCACAGGTGGTTTTACAGGAGATAATTTTTTATTAATTCGTTTTCATGGAATGTATCAGCAAGATAACAGAGATATTAGAGCTGAACGTATTAAACAAAAACTAGAACCTCTACATTCTGTAATGTTACGTTGTCGATTGCCAGGTGGAGTTATTACCACAGAGCAATGGTTGGCTATTGACAATTTTGCTAGCACTAAAACTACTTACGGTAGTATTCGTTTAACTAATCGTCAAACATTTCAATTGCATGGTATTCTAAAAAAAAATATTAAATCAACTCATAAAATGTTACATCAAATAGGTTTAGATTCATTGGCTACTGCTAATGATGTTAATCGCAATATACTATGTACTTCTAATCCTCTTGAATCGAATCTACATAAGAAAATTTTTGAATTAGCGAAAAAACTTTCTGAGCATCTCTTACCTCGTACAAAAGCATATGCAGAAATTTGGTTAGATAAAAATAAAATTGTAAATACAGATATAGAACCTATATTAGGTAAAACTTATTTGCCACGAAAATTTAAAATCACACTTGTTATTCCTCCCCATAATGATGTTGATTTACATGCTAATGATCTTAATTTTATAGCAATTGTAAAAAATGAGAAATTGATAGGTTTTAATCTATTAATAGGAGGAGGTTTATCTCTAGAACATGGTAATAAAAACACTTATCCTCGTACCGCTACCGACTTTGGTTTCTTTCCATATGCAAAAGTACTAGATGTAGCTACAGCAGTAATTACTATACAACGAGATTGGGGGGATCGTACTAACCGCAAAAATGCTAAAACAAAGTATACAATAGAACGTGTGGGTATTAAAATTTTTAAAAAGGAAATAGAATCAAGATCAGGAGTTAAACTGCAAAAAAGTATTCCTTATCAATTAAATACCAGAGGTGACCGCATTGGTTGGATCAAAGGTATAGATAAAAAATGGCATTTAACGTTATTTATTCAAAACGGACGTATCATAGATAGTCAGAAATGTTTTTTAAAAAAAGGAATTGCTGAAATAGCAAAAGTCCATCAAGGTTATTTTCGCATAACTGCTAATCAAAATATAATTATAGCCGGCGTTTCAGAGAACAAAAAAAATGATATTGAATCAATTGCACTTAAATATGGTTTAATGGCAAATATATCATCACAAAGAAAAAACTCTATGGCTTGTGTCTCTTTTCCTACATGTCCGCTAGCTATGGCAGAAGCTGAACGTTTCTTGCCAAATTTTCTAACAAAAATAGAAAAAATCATGCAATCTAATGGTGTAGGAGAAAAATATATAGTATTGCGTGTTACAGGTTGTCCGAATGGTTGTGGAAGGGCTATGTTAGCTGAGATTGGTTTAGTAGGTAAAGCATTAGGTCGTTATAACTTGCATATTGGTGGCAACCGAATAGGCACAAGAATAGCTCGAATGTATCGTGAAAATATTAATGAAATTGAAATCATTTCTCATATTTCCAAATTAATAGAACATTGGGCTAAAGAAAGTTATGAAGAAGAAGATTTTGGTGATTTTGTAATAAGAGTTGGCATTATAAAACCAGTATTAGATCCAGCTAAAGATTTTTGGGAATAAAAATATGTTAGATATTTCAGTGCTTAATAAAACATCAAAATCAGAATGTGACAAAATATTACTTAAAATAAATGTTCAATTAGAATCCTTTACAGCAGAAGATCGCATTATTTGGGCATTAGAAAATTTACCTAGTGTTCATGCATTATCTTCAAGTTTTGGTATTCAATCGGCAGTATGTTTACATTTAGTTACAAGTATAAAACCTAATATTCCAGTGATTTTAATAGATACTGGTTACTTATTTTCAGAAACTTATCAATTTATTGATGAATTAGTTGAAAAATTTAAATTAAATTTACATATTTTTCGCTCTAACATTTCACCTGCATGGCAAGAAGCACGCTATGGAAAATTATGGCAACAAGGCCTAAAAGGAATTGAAAAATACAACAAAATAAACAAAATAAATCCGATGAATAATGCCCTTAGATCTTTAAATATAAATAGCTGGTTTGCGGGTTTACGTAGGAGTCAATCTAAAAGCAGATCTGATTTGTCTATATTAACAATTCAACGTGATACTTTTAAGATTTTACCAATTATAGACTGGGATAATCGTCAAGTTCATTATTATTTAAAAAAACATCACTTAAAATATCACCCTTTATGGGATAAAGGCTACTTATCTTTAGGAGACATTCATACTACTAGCATTTGGGAACCAGGTATGACAGAAGAAGATACTCGATTCTTTGGTATAAAACGTGAATGCGGCATTCACGAATGATTAATTTGCTATTAATATAACAACTAAACTATATTCTGTTTATTAATTTTTTTTAAAAATTAATTTTCAATGTATTTAATAAAACGTTTAGAACATACTATTTTATTGATTAATATTATTTATGTAGTTAATATTACATTCTACTATTAAGTTTATTTAATGTCAGGGTTATTCAATCAAAAATATCTTAAATTACTATTTAATTTATATATTTATTCTATTCAGTAACTAATCATAATAATTCATAATTTAATTGTAATAAATCAGAAGAGTTATAATTCACTATAACAATAGGTCATTATATGTTATTAAGGTTCAAGTGAATTATTTACCTATATTTGCTTATTTATATCACCGACCTGTTTTAGTGATTGGTGGAGGCATTGTTGCTAAAAGAAAAATTGAGCAACTATATCGTGCTGGTGCATACATAAAAATTGTTGCTAGTCAAATTTGTAATGAAATAGAGGAATTAATAGAACTATATCAAATAGAATGGATATCTACTAAATTTGATCCCATACAGTTAGATAATGTATTTTTAGTAATAGCAGCAACCAATGATGCTATTCTTAATGAAAACATCTATAAGGAAGCAAATATCAGATTTAAACTGGTTAATGTAGTAGATGACAAATTCAATTGCAATTTCATATTTCCTGCTATCATAGATCGTTCACCTGTATTAATAGCAATATCTTCAAGTGGAACATCCCCTATATTAGTAAGAATATTACGAGAAAAATTAGAAGCACTATTGCCGAAAAACATAAGTGAAATTGCATTAATAGCTGGTAAATGGCGCAATAAAGTAAAAAAATATTTTTTTTCCTTGTCTGATAGACGTCGTTTTTGGGAACGAATATTTAACGGACCATGTATTAATCAAATAATTAAAGGAAATATTAAAAAAGCAAAACTTATTTTACATAATGAATTAAATATTAGACCAAATTATTCAGGAAAAATTATTTTAGTAGGAACTGGTCCTGGAGATAGTAATTTGCTAACCCTAAGAGCACTGCAAGTAATGCAGTTAGCAGATGTGGTATTATATGACAATTTAGTCAGCAAAGAAGTATTAGAATTAGTCCGTAGAGATGCAGAGTTTATCTTTGTTGGTAAAAAATTTGGTTGTCATATTTTTTCACAAAAAGATATTAATACAATTTTAATTAAATTAGCATTACAAGGGAAATACGTAGTTCGATTAAAAGGAGGAGATCCATTTATTTTTGGACGTGGAGGTGAAGAAATTCAAGCTGCAAAAGAAGCAGGTGTTCCTTTCCAAGTGGTTCCTGGAATCACAGCAGCAATAGGTGCTACTGTATATGCCGGCATTCCATTGACTCATCGTGATTATGCACATGGAGTTACATTTATTACAGGTCATGACCATTTAGAAAATATTACTGATTGTGTTTCTCTTATACTTAAAAAACAAACATTAATTATTTATATGGGTATTACAAAAGCAACAAAAATCAGTAATCTATTAGTTAGTAAAGGTTGTATTAAATCGACACCAATAGCAATTATTAGTAAAGGAACAAGACAAGATCAAAAAGTGTTGATTGGAACGCTGGAAAAATTAGGATGTTTAGCATCGTGTGTTTCTACTCCAGCATTAATAGTAATTGGAGAAGTTGTCAATCTACATAGTAAGCTTACATGGTTTAATAGTGAAGTAAAATACCAACATCCTAAATCTTGTATTATCAACTTATCCTAAGGTAATGATATGGACTCTAAGCAACTCAATCATATATATCAATTAGAAGCAGAAAGTATTTATATAATCCGAGAAGTTTTAGCAGAATTCACAAATCCAGTAATGATGTACTCCATAGGAAAAGATTCTTCAGTAATGTTACATTTAGCAAAGAAAGCTTTTTACCCTGCTAACCTTCCATTTCCTTTATTACATATAGACACAGGTTGGAAATTTAACGAAATGTATGATTTTCGTGATAATATAGTGAATTCATTGGGAATTGAACTATTAGTTCATCGTAATTTAAAAGGTGTTGAGATGGGTATTGATCCTTTTATCCACGGTAGCACCAAATATACGGATATTATGAAAACAGATGCTCTAAAGCAAGCTTTAAATAAATATAAGTTTGATGCAGCATTTGGTGGAGCACGTCGTGATGAAGAACGTTCTAGAGCAAAAGAACGTATTTATTCATTTAGAGATCAATTTCATCGATGGGATCCTAAAAATCAACGACCTGAAATTTGGAATAATTATAATGGTCAAGTTAATAAAGGTGAGAATATTCGTGTGTTTCCTTTGTCAAATTGGACAGAACTAGATATTTGGCAATATATTTTTTTAGAAAAAATTAAAATTGTATCACTTTATTTTTCAGCAATACGTCCTGTACTAAAAAGAGGAGATATGCTTATTGTGATTAATGATAATCGCATTTCTTTAGAAGAACATGAATTAGTGGAAAAACGTATGGTACGTTTTCGCACTTTAGGATGCTGGCCTTTAACAGGTGCTGTAGAATCTACAGCACAAACACTAGAAGAAGTTATAGAAGAGATGATGTTATCTAAAACAAGTGAACGTAAAGACCGTTTAATTGATATAGATCAATTGAATTCGATGGAACAGAAAAAAAAACAAGGATATTTTTAAGGAATTGTACATATGAATAGTGCAATAGAAAATGTAAATAGTACTATTAAAAAAAATAGTGTTAAAAATTGGTTATTTTTGCGAAAAGATCTGCTACGTTTTCTGACTTGTGGTAATGTAGATGATGGTAAAAGCACGCTAATTGGTCGTCTATTGCATGATTGTTGTTATATATATGAAGATCAACTATCATTGCTATATAATGATAGTAAACGTTATGGAGTTCAAGGTGAAAAACTGAATTTGGCTTTACTTGTTGATGGTCTACAAGCTGAACGTGAACAAGGAATTACTATTGATGTCGCTTATAGATATTTTTCTACTGTAAAAAGAAATTTTATAATTGCTGATACCCCAGGACATGATCAGTATACTCGTAATATGGTAACTGGAGCATCAACTTGTCAGTTAGCCGTTATATTAATAGATGTTTGTAAGGGCATAGTTCATCAAACTAGACGACATAGTTTTATAGCTGCTTTATTAAATATTAAACATTTAGTAGTAGCCATTAATAAAATGGATTTAGTTGATTACAATACTGATATATTTAATAAAGTAAAAAAAGATTTTCTTAATTTTTCAGTAAAATTACCACAGTACATGAAGATTAATTTTGTTCCTATATCTGCGCTTAGAGGTGATAACGTAGTAACTAAAAGTGCAAAAATGTCTTGGTATAGCGGTCCCACTTTATTAAATATATTAGAAAACACTGATTTAAAAAATTTAGCAGATAGTCAATTTATGCGTTTTCCTGTGCAATACGTTAATTGTTTTAAAACAGATTTTCGTGGTTATTCTGGCACTATATCTTCTGGTATCATAAATATTGGTCAACGTATAAAAATTCTACCTGTTGGTCTAGAATCAATTATATCACGTATCGTAACCTTTGACGGTGATTTAGATGAAGCAATTGCTGGACAAGCTATTACTTTAATTTTAAAAGATGAAATTGATATTAGTAGAGGAGATTTAATTGTAGATATTAATACTAATATCAAACCAGCAAAAACTGCTCTTGTTAAAGTTGTATGGATGTCAGAAAGACCTATGAGAGTAAATCAGAGTTATTATGCTAAAATAGCTTGTAAAAAAATTGTTATTAATGTAGAAAATATAATACATCAAATTAACATAAATTCATTAGAAACATATAAAGTTAATAATTTATCATTAAATAGTATAGGATTAGTAAAAATAAATTTTGAAGAAACTGTAATTATAGAAACATACAGTGATAATATAGTAACAGGGAGCTTAATTTTTATAGATCGCATGAGTAACGCTACTATGGGAGCAGGTATGATTTATAAAAGTAAAGTAGGTTTTGAAAATTATCAAGATAAATATAGTAGTTTCGAATTGGAATTAAATGCACTAATTCGTAACCATTTTCCTCATTGGAATATACGTGATTTACTATCGTAATTAAAATAATGCAATATAAAAATATAATTTGGCATCAACATTTTATTACACAAAAATTAAGAGAACAGAAAAACAAACATAAAGGTGTTGTATTATGGTTTACTGGTTTATCTGGTTCAGGTAAATCTACTGTTGCAGGATTTTTAGAACAAAAATTATATCATATGAATATTAATACTTACCTGTTGGATGGTGATAATTTGCGTCATGGATTATGCAGTGATTTAAGTTTTAGTAATTTAGACCGTAAAGAAAATATACGTCGGATAGGTGAAGTAGCAAAACTAATGGTAGATGCTGGTTTATTAGTAATGACTGCATTTATTTCTCCTAATCGATATGAACGGAGAATGGTACGAAAACTATTTAATAATGATCGATTTGTTGAAGTATTTATTAATACTCCTTTAAGTATTTGTGAGTCCAGAGATCCCAAAGGTTTATATAAAAAAGCCCGTTCTGGAAAATTATGTAATTTTACCGGCATTGATAGTCATTATGAAATTCCAGAAAAACCAGACATCAAGTTAAACGGCGAAGAGTCAATTAATCAATTAGTTGATAATTTATTAAATTTCCTTATAGAAAGAAATATTATAAATGTTTGATTTAATTGGAAATTATTGCAATTAAATTAATTATGCTATGCATTATTGTAAGTATAATTATGTTTATAATATTTTAAATATTAATAGTAATTAATTAAATTTTTTATTAATATAATAAATACAAAAATTATTTAATATTGATTATGAACAGTTTATGTATTAAACAAAATATAGTCGCTATAGTACCAGCTGCCGGTATTGGCAAACGCATGAAAATATCAATTCCTAAACAATATCTAATTGTTGGTAAACAAACTATTATTGAGCACTGTATTTCAAATTTACTTTCTAACTCTTATATTAAGCATATCATTGTTGCTTTAAATGTTAATGATAGATATTTTTCCAAACTGCCTATAGCACATGATAATAGAATAACATGTGTTACGGGAGGAGCAACTAGAGCACAATCAGTATTATCAGCATTAAAAGCTGTATATAACTCAAATTGGGTCATAATACATGATGCATCAAGGCCTTGTTTACATAAAGAAGATTTAAATCGTTTAATAAAAATACGTGAAAAAAGTAATATAGGAGGTATATTAGCTGTTCCTGTAATCGACACTATTAAGATTAGTAATAATAGAAAAACAATTATAAAAAAAACAGTAGAACGCGATAACCTTTGGCGTGCTATGACACCACAGTTTTTTTATTATCCTTTAATAGTCTCTTGTATGACAGTAGTTATACAAAAAGGTATAAATATTACAGATGAATCTTCAGCTTTAGAATTATGTGGTTATTATCCTATCTTAATACAAGGACGTAATGATAATATCAAAGTTACTTATCCTGAAGATCTCTTGCTTACAGAAATTTATCTAAATAAAAGTGGTTAGGATATTAAATAATGCGTATTGGACATGGTTTTGATGTACATGCTTTTGGTAGTATTAATCCTCTTATTCTTGGCGGAGTAGTTATCCCTTTTAAGTACGGTTTAACAGCCTACTCTGATGGAGATGTGGTTATACATGCTCTTATTGATGCTTTCTTAGGTGCAGCAGCTATGGGTGATATAGGAACTTTATTTCCCGATAATAGTCCTATTTTTAAAAACGTAAATAGTTTTCATTTGTTAAATGAAGTATGGAAAGATATAGTTTTAAAGGATTATTCTTTGGGCAATATAGATCTGACGATCTTGGCACAAAATCCAAAACTTGCCCCATATTTAAAACAAATGCATATTAATATCTCTAAAAATCTTAATTGTCAAATAAATAAAATCAATATAAAATCTACTACAACTGAAAAATTAGGATTTATCGGACGCGGAGAAGGCATTGCATGTCACGCTGTGGTATTGCTATTAAGCAATAATTAATTTTATTGAAAGATGAGCTAACTATAAAAATCATAATCCACAATCTATATTCAAACAAATATCCCTTTCAATTTATTTTGCTTGTTTAATAAATTATGTTTTACATATAAAACATTTATTAAATAACACAACCAAAAATATTATATTAATTATTAAATATAATAAAATCATACACTAATTGGTAATGTCACGTAATAGTTACAACATATTAGTTTTGAATAGCTTTTATTAAAAACTAATATGTTGTAGAATAAAATAGGTGATTTATTAAAATTCAAAATATTGATATAATTCTTCCAATTATACAATAATAGTTATTTTAATTATAAAAAAAAGGTAAATAAAGAATTTTATTTATATAAATAAGATTACACATTGTTAAATATAATTATTTAAATATAACAATATTTTTAACATATGTTGCGTAAATCAATAATTGATATTTTGAGTGATTTGATTTCATAAAATGTTAAAAATAATTATTTACATATTTGTCTTTATAAAATATATTTTGGTTTGCAAAAACACGTAAGTAAAAGCACCAAATATATTACTAATATAAATTATATAAATAGTATTTTAAAATTCGTTGTTTATAAGGAACAATTTGCAACCGTTGTAGAATAATATTACAACAATAATATAGGCTGGAGGGGGGTCGTTTTGCTTTGAGATCACAGGTAGGACCAAGTATGAATTATGATATACTGAAATTGAATAAAATACATGAAAATATGGATTTTAAAGAATGTAAAAATGAATTTTTTCACGGTAATGATTTTATAGAAACGGATCTGGGAGATGATAATATTGTAGAAGAAGAAATATTGCCAGGAACTACTCAACGAATTTTGGATGCTACACAATTATACCTTGGTGAAATTGGGTATTCTCCTTTGTTAACAGCTGAAGAAGAGATTTTTTTTGCTCGCCGCGCATTAAAAGGTGATATTATTTCTCGAAAGCGCATGATAGAAAGTAATTTGCGTTTAGTAGTAAAAATTGCTCGTCGTTATAGCAATAGAGGTATGGCATTATTAGACTTAATTGAAGAAGGGAATCTTGGATTAATTAGAGCTGTAGAAAAGTTTGATCCAGAACGAGGTTTTCGTTTTTCCACTTATTCTACTTGGTGGATTCGTCAGACTATAGAACGAGCTATTATGAACCAAACTCGTACTATTCGTTTACCTATCCACATTATGAAAGAACTAAATGTTTATTTGCGTACTGCTCGCGAACTTTCTCATAAACTTGATCATGAACCAAGTGCAGAAGAAATAGCAGAAAAATTAGATAAACCTGTTGATGATGTAAACCGTATGTTAAAACTTAATGAACATATCACTTCAGTTGATATGCCTCTAGGTATAGATTCTGAAAAAGCCTTGTTGGATGTTTTGGCAGATGAGAAAGATGAAGGTCCTGAAAATGCTACACAAGATGATGACATGAAGAAAAGCATCATTAAATGGTTATTTGAATTAAGCATAAAGCAAAGAGAAGTATTATCACGTCGATTTGGTTTATTAGGTTATGATGCAGCTACTCTAGAAGATGTTGGACGTGAGATTGGATTAACTCGAGAGCGAGTACGTCAAATTCAAGTCGAAGGATTAAGAAGATTGCGTGAGATTTTGCAATCTCACGGTTTAAATATTGAGGCTTTATTTTGTAAATAGCATGATCATTTTATTATCAATCTATGAAAATAAAATTTGTTAGCTTTGTATTGACTTTAAAATATATATTAAATCAATAGCTTCGCGTGGTGTTAGATTATCCGGATCTATTTTTTTGATAATATTCTTTATAAGAGATATGTTTTGTTCTATTGGTGGTGCTAGCACAAAATCATTTGTAGCTGAGTTAGAGCGAAAATGACGATTTTCTATCTCTAACTCATTTAATTTTTTTTTTGCTAAATTAATAACTTCTTTGGGAACGCCAGCTAGTAAAGCGACAGAAAAACCATGACTTTTATTCATACTTCCAATTTTAACAGTATGCATAAATGCTATGTTGTCTTCTTGTTCTATTGCATCAAAATATACGTTTGTTATACCTTTATATTTCTCTTTAAGGAAAGTTAATTCAAAATAATGTGTAGCAAATAATGAAAGGGATTTAATTTTATTAGTAAGATAATAAGCACAAGACCATGCCAAGGCAAGACCATCATATGTTGAAGTACCTCTACCAATTTCATCCATAAGAACTAAACTATTTCTAGTAGAGTTATGTAATATATTTGCTGTTTCGGTCATTTCAACCATAAAGGTTGACCTACCAGATGCCAAATCATCAGCCGCTCCTATTCGAGTAAAAATACGATCGAAATTACCTATTAATGCTTCTTTTGCCGGCACAAAACTTCCAATCCATGCCATTAAAACTATCAAAGCAGTTTGACGCATATAAGTACTTTTACCACCCATATTGGGACCTGTAATAATTAACATTCTATTTTCTATTGATAAAGATAATGAATTGGGGATAAATGGTTCTATTGATGCATTTTCTACTACTGGGTGACGACCATCTATAATATTTATTAACGGTTTGTTTTGTAATATAGGTCTACAATAATTAAGATTATAAGCACGTTCTGCCAAGTTACTTAGTACATCTAGTTCAGCTAAAGCTTGAGAACTAAGTTGTAATGATCTAATATAGGGTATTAAGTGATCAAATATTGACTCATATAATTTTTTTTCTAATGATAAAGCTTTTTCTTTAGAAATTGTTATTTTGTTTTCATGCTGTTTTAATTCAGGAACAATATAACGATTGACATTTTTTAATGTTTGAACAAGTATATATCGATCAGGAATTTTGTTGATATGGTTTTTGCTTATTTGAATATAGTATCCGTATATTCCAGTAAAACCTATCTTTAATGTATCTAGTAATAAATTTTTACGTTCCTTTATTTCAAATTCGTTTAAGTAATCTTTTGCACCTTTTGCCAAATTACGCCATTTATCCAGTTCCTCATTATAACCTGAAGCAATAACTCCTCCTTCTCTAATGAGCATAGGAGGAAATTCAATTATTGCTTTTTCCAATAAAGCACATAATTCTTGAAATTCATCTATTTGTTTAAATATTTCTTTTAATTTTTTTGTTTTAAATTTAGATACAATCTTGTTAAGATTAGGTAATTGTTGTAAAGCTTGACGCAACCTGACTAGATCTCGCGGTCGAGCAGTGCGAAGTGCTACCCTTGCCAAAATACGTTCTAAATCTCCTACTTTGTGTAAAATAGGCTGTATTTCTTCATAGAAATCTTGTAGTTCTAAAATTGATTCCTGACGTTGATTTATAATATTTATATCACGAATTGGTAATTGCAACCATCTTTTCAACATTCTATTTCCCATAGAAGTTACGGTTGAATTTAATACTTCATTTAATGTATTTTGTGTCCCACCTTCTAAATTGTTTATTATTTCCAATTTGCGACATGTATTATGATCAATGATAATATTGTCCTGGGAGTGTTGTATTATTATGGATTTGATATGAGGCAATAAATCTGTACATTGTGTATTTTTTACATATTGTAATAAACATCCAGCTGCTCTTAAAGCTAAACAAGTCTTTTCTATTCCAAATCCTTTTAGCTCTTTAGTACCAAACTGCAAATTCAGTTGTTGATATGCAGTATCAATTTCAAATTCCCATTGAGGACGTCTTCTTAAGCCACGTTGATTTTTAATCAAAGAAAAATTTTGAAAATTTTCGGGATAGAGTAGTTCTGAAGGATTAGTATTATATAATTCTATAGCCATTAATTCTAAATTGATTAGTTCTTTAAGAAGAAAACGACCAGAAGTCATATCTAGAGTAGCATAACCATAATTACATTTATTATGAAAAATAGCAGCTATGATATTATCATGTTTTTCTTGCAGCATAACTTCATCACTAATAGTACCAGGTGTAATAATGCGAACAACTTTGCGATTTACTAGTCCTTTGTTTTGTAAGGAAGATTGATTATCTATTTGTTCACAAATTGCTACAGATTCTCCTAGTTGTACTAATTTAGCTAAATAATTATCTACATTATAATAAGGTACACCTGCCATAGGTACTGGTTCACCTTCTGATTTGCCTCTTTTAGTTAAAGATATATTTAATAATTGAGATGCTTTTTTAGCATCATCATAAAATAGTTCATAAAAATCTCCCATTCGATAAAATAATAAAATATTTGGATATTTAGCTTTAATTTTTAAATATTGTTGCATCATAGGTGTATGTAAGCAGGAATTCATGTTTTTCTCTTTTGATGAAATTATAATGTTGCACTATTAATTTTTGTAATGCAATATTATGTTTGTTATTTACAATTGAGATAATACATACTTTAGCTAAAACTAAAATTAAAATTATTAGATTTATAAAATTTATTTAAAAATCTTAAATAAATTTTATAAATCTTTTATCTTATTATAAGATTATATATAATTATCATTATTAATTTATAATAAGAATTCATTATGTTTCTTCCTAATCTACAACTAATTAGCAAACAAATAGGTAACAAATTAAAAAAGCAGAAAGCAACTATTTCATGTGCTGAATCTTGTACAGGTGGTTGGATTTCTAAAGTCCTTACTGATTCAAATGGTAGTTCTAATTGGTTTGAATTTGGTTTTATAACTTATAGTAATCAGGCTAAAGAAAAATTGTTAGGTATAAATAGCTCGTTATTAAAAAAATTTGGAGCAGTAAGCAAAATAATTGTACATGAAATGGCTTTAGCAGCAAAACATAAATCAGGTTCTTCTTATTCTATTGCAGTTAGTGGTATAGCTGGTCCAGATGGTGGTAGTATTAATAAACCAGTTGGTACAGTATGGTTCGGTTTCGCTACAACAGATAATAAAATATTCACTTTGAATCAACAATTCAAGGGCAATCGCGACAGAATACGTCATCAATCTGTATACTTTGCTTTACAAATATTCTATAAAAATTTTTTAACAAACCAATTAGATTAAAAAAATAGTAAAAAATATACAAAATATTTAGCAATTAGAAATAGGAGTGTAAATGGCAATTGATGAAAACAAGAAAAAAGCACTAGAAATTGCAATATTTCAGATTGAAAAACAGTTCGGCAAAGGTTCTATAATGCTTTTAGGAGAGGATCGTTCAATGGATGTAGAAACTATATCAACAGGTTCTTTATCTTTAGATATTGCATTAGGTGCCGGAGGTCTTCCTTTAGGTCGTATCGTTGAAATATATGGTCCTGAATCATCAGGAAAAACTACTTTAACACTTCAAGTCATAGCTGCTGCTCAACTTAAAGGTAAAACTTGCGCTTTTATTGATGCTGAACATGCTTTAGATCCAATATATGCTAAGAAGCTTGGTGTTGATATTGATAATCTATTATGTTCACAACCAGATACAGGTGAACAGGCATTAGAGATTTGTGATGCTTTAGCAAAATCAGGTGCTATTGATGTTATAATTGTTGATTCTGTAGCTGCATTAACTCCTAAAGCCGAAATTGAAGGAGAAATTGGAGCTTCACACATGGGTCTTGCAGCACGAATGATGAGTCAGGCGATGCGCAAGTTAGCAGGCAATCTTAAACAGTCTAATACTTTGTTGGTATTTATCAATCAGATTCGCATGAAAATAGGAGTTATGTTTGGTAATCCAGAAACTACTACTGGGGGCAATGCGCTAAAATTTTATGCTTCTATTCGTCTTGATATACGTCGAGTTGGGGCAATAAAAGAAGGAGATAACGTTATTGGAAGTGAAACACGTGTTAAGGTAGTTAAAAATAAAATAGCTGTTCCATTTAAACAAGCTGATTTTCAAATTATGTATGGAGAAGGTATTAATATTTTTGGAGAGCTCATAGAATTAGGTGTAAAACATGGAATAATTGATAAATCAGGATCCTGGTATAGTTATAAAGATAATAAAATTGGGCAAGGTAAATTAAATGCTAGTTCTTTCTTGAAGAAAAACACAATAATAGCTGATGAAATTGATACTAAACTGAGGGAAATGTTGTTGAATATTAGTAATAAATCAACTACTTATGCTTTGGTTGATAATAAGATTATTATCTAGTAACACTATTAAAAATTGATAATGTCTTTGATATTAAAATATTTATTTTGTATGTATGTTTTATAATTCATTATTATAAATAATTCAATATTATAAATAATATGTTTTATAAAAATTGAATTCAACTTATGTATATGGAATATAGATAATTATATGATCAAAAGTACTAATATGATTAGACAAATGTTTATTGATTTTTTTCGTTGCAAAGGACACGTAATTTTACCTAGTAGCTCTTTAGTGCCAGATAATGATACAAGTTTATTATTTACTAATGCTGGCATGAATCAATTTAAAAATATTTTCTTATGTAGAGAAAAAACTAAACATTTGAGAGTTGCAACTTCCCAGCGTTGTATTCGTGCAGGAGGCAAGCATAACGACCTAGAGCATGTAGGTTATACTGAAAGACATAATACTTTTTTTGAAATGTTGGGTAATTTTAGTTTTGGAGATTATTTTAAAAGAGAAGCGATTTTGTTTGCTTGGGAATTATTAACTCACAAAAGTTGGTTTAATATACCTATAAATCGCTTTTTAATTACTGTTTATAAATCAGATAAAGAATCTTATAACATATGGACTCATGAAATTGGAATTCCAAAAAATCGTATTATTATAGTCGGAGATCAAAAAAATTCACCATATGTATCAGATAATTTTTGGCAAATGGGTGATGATGGTCCGTGTGGTCCATGTACTGAAATCTTATATTATTATGGCAATAATAATTCATGTTTGCTAAACAGTAATATGAAATTAAATGATAATAATTATCTTGAATTGTGGAATATAGTTTTTTTACAATTTGATCGTCAACCTAATGGAAGTATGATCCCTCTATCAAAACCTTTTGTTGATACTGGAATGGGTCTTGAAAGAATAGCTTCTGTTATGCAACATGTTAAATCTAATTATAAAATTGATCTTTTTAAAAATCTTATTTTAAGAATAGCAGAAATAATTGGAACTAAAGATATTAATCATAGTTCTCTAAGAGTTATTGCAGATCATATACGTTCTTGTGCATTTTTAATTGCAGATGGTATATTGCCTTCAAACGAAAATCGCGGATATGTATTACGTCGTATTATTCGTCGTGCTATTCGTCATGGTAATATACTAGGAGCTAAAAAATTTTTTTTGCATTTGTTAATTAAACCTCTAATTGAGATTATGGGTGAAGCGGCTGAATATTTAAGTACTCAGCAAATTAAAATAGAAAATATATTAAAATTTGAGGAAGAACAATTTAATAAAACATTAAAGCGAGGTTTGTTACTGTTAAATTTCGAATTGTCAAATTTAAAAGAAAATAGCACTTTAAGTGGTAAGACTATGTTTCGTCTTCATGATACTTTTGGTTTCCCAGTTGATTTAATCAAAGATATATGTAAGGAACGCAACTATAATGTAGATAATATAGGTTTTGAAAAAGAGATGAAGTTACAACAAATAAGAGCCCGTCAATCTAGCAAGTTTGAATCTAAATATAATAATGAAATGTTTTTTGATGTGCAATCCTGTTTTAAGGGCTATGATCTGCTTCATGTATCTTCTGTTATAAAATCAATTTATATTTCAGATCAATCAGTAGAAAACATTTCTACTTTAGGTGATCATGCCATAATTATTCTAGATACAACTCCTTTCTATGCTGAATCTGGTGGTCAAATTGGAGATATAGGTAGTTTGACAAAACAAGATGCTAAATTTAGCATAAAAAACACAAAAAAATATGGCAAGACTATTTATCACGAGGGTATTTTGTTATCGGGTGAATTTTCAATTGGTGATATTTGTAATGCTACAGTCGATTTTATGCATCGTAAGCTTGTGTCTATAAATCATTCAGCAACACATTTACTTCATGCAGCATTATGCAAAATTTTAGGTAATCACGTAGTGCAAAAGGGATCATCAATAAATGATAAATATTTCCGATTTGATTTTTTACATTATAATCCCCTCACATTGAAAGAAATTTATAAAATCGAGGAAATCGTTAATGAAAATATTTTTTGTAATATAAATATTGAAACTAAAATTATGAGTATTGATGAGGCTAAACTGCAAGGTGCAAAAATGCTATTTAAGGAGAAGTATAATCATGATGTACGTGTTATACAGATGGGTACCATTTCAACCGAACTATGTGGTGGGACACATGTGCTAAATACAAGTGAAATAGGATTGTTCTGTATTAAATCTGAATGTGGAGTTTCTTCAGGAATTCGTCGTTTAGAGGTTAATACTAGCAAAACCGCTTTTAACAAAATGAACGACAATAAAAAACAATTGAATATTTTATCTGATTTAATGAAAACTAATATTAATCATTTGAATGGAAAAATTTGTGATTTAATTAACCATACAAATTCTCTTGAAAGAGAAATACAAAATCTTCGCAATAATCAAGTTAACCATGAAATCAAATTATTAATTAATAATGTCATTGATATCAAAGGATCTATCCTTCTAGTAAGCAAAATAAACAACTTCACCGAATCGATGCTAAATAATACAGTAATTAAATTAAAAAATCAATTAAGTTCTTCTATTATAGTATTAGCAACAATCACAGACGATAAAATTTTACTTATAGCAAGTGTAACCAAAGATTTAACAAATAAAATTCAAGCAAATCATTTAATTGATTATTTAGCAAAACAAATCGGAGGAAAGGGAGGTGGTAAAGTGGATTTAGCCAGAGCTGGTGGCAATAAAAAGCAAGAACTAGATAGAATGTTACTAAGTGTTAAACCGTGGGTATCTAGCAAATTATAATTATCAATAATATAGAAAAGAACACTTAAAAAATATTCTGGTGCTATTTTTTATATTAGTATTAATATTTATAAAGCTAAATTAAAATAGTATACTTCAGATAAAATAATATACAATATAGTACATTAGCCATATTTATATTCATAATATTTATGAATCATTCTTAGATTAACGCTTAGCATTATAAATAATTAGTTATAAATACAATGGATCATCCATAATAAGCTTATAAGCTTAAGCTCGACTCTTTTTATTTTTTAAGGAGTACATAATGCTTATTCTAACTCGTCGAGTTGGTGAAACCCTAGTCATTGGTAACGAAGTAATTGTAACAGTATTAGGAGTCAAAGGTAATCAGGTTCGTATTGGTGTAAAAGCACCCAAAGAAATATCTGTACATCGTGAAGAAATTTATCAACGTATTAGAACCGAAACAAAGCAAACAATCATTTAATAAAAATCTAATGCCTCGCTAAAAAAATAACGCGAGGCAAACACTTTGCATTTAAATAATTTTTTTATTTCTTAATTATATTTGTTTCATTAATTTTATATTATTGCTACAATTAACGTTAAAAATTATTTGACTTATTTAAAGATAAAAGTAATATAAATAAAAATCTAATTAATAAAAATTTTTAGGTGAGGTGGCCGAGAGGCTTAAGGCGCTCCCCTGCTAAGGGAGTATGTAGTATAAAAGCTACTCGAGGGTTCGAATCCCTCCCTCACCGTCAGTTTTACTATTAATTTAATGCATCCGTAGCTCAGTTGGATAGAGTACTCGGCTACGAACCGAGCGGTCGGAGGTTCGAATCCTCTCGGATGCGATAACCTAATTAGCTATTTACAGTTTTTTCAGATTATCTAATAAATAAATTGTTCCATTTGATAATTTAAAATTTCATAAATTATATGTTGAAGCTTATTATTATATAATAAGTTTAATCAAACAATTAATTAAATTAAAAATTAATATAAACTCAAATTATACTGTTTTTTACCTATATATTTATATCCAAATTTAACAAACGAGCAATAGTTGTTAATCGTATCAAAATTAATATTGAATTATTAATTTTAATATCAGTATATAAAATAATTTCTTGTTAACCTGGAGATTAATGTGATTCCTGATATATCTAATACATTAACTTGGTTGGAAAACAATGCATTTAATTTAAAGAATATCAATCGCGGTATTGAAAGAGAAACATTACGAGTTGAACCAAATGGCAATATTGCAATTAGTAAACATCCTAAAGATTTAGGATCAGCTCTTAAAAATGAATGGATTACAACAGATTTTGCCGAATCTCTATTAGAATTTATTACCCCAGTTGATAACAGAATAGAATATATGTTATCTTTTCTAAGAGACATTCACCGTTACGTTTGTCGAGTATTAGATAAAGAACTTCTATGGCCATTAAGCATGCCTTGTAGAATTGAAGATATGAATAGAATTAAATTGGCTAATTATGGTAAATCTAATATTGGATTGATGAAAACTTTATATCGCAAAGGTTTAAAAACCCGTTATGGAGCTATAATGCAGACTATTTCGGGTGTTCATTACAATTTTTCTTTGCCAGTCTCATTTTGGAAAGAATGGGCAAATTTGCAAAATCTACAAAATTGCAAAGAAACTATTTCTCTAGGGTATTTATCTTTGATTCGTAATTACTATCGTTTTGGTTGGATAATACCTTATCTCTTCGGTGCATCACCAGCAATATGTTCTAGTTTTTTAGAACATAATAACAATATCAAATTATCCTTTAAAATAAACAATAAAAGGACACTTTGGCTCCCTTATGCAACTTCATTACGTTTAAGCGATCTAGGATATAATAATAAATCACAAAATATATTAAAAATGACTTTTAATTCACTAGAAGAATATGTCAATAAGTTGAAAATTGCCTTGAAAACACCTTGGAAACAATTCGTAGAAAAAGGTATAAAAGACAAAAATGGTAATAGAATACAACTTAATACTAATATTCTCCAAATTGAAAATGAATTTTACTCACCAATACGTCCTAAATGTATTGCTCGTTCAGGTGAGTCATATTTAGATGCACTTATGAATAATGGAATTGAATATATCGAAGTGAGATCCTTAGATATAAATCCATTTTCAGCTATAGGTGTTAATAAAACACAAGTTTGTTTTCTTGATCTGTTTTTAATTTGGTGTATGATCTCTGATATTTCTAAAATAAGTTTTGAAGAGCTTTACTACATTACTGAAAACTGGAGAGTAGTAACATTAGAAGGACGGAAACCCAATCAAAAAATCAATATTAGATCACACAATAAAAAATATTTTCTAGCAGATATAGGAAAAGAAATTTTTCATAACCTACATAGGTTAGCAGAAATTTTAGATAAATATGAAAAATATAAAAAATATCAGAAAATTTGTGATGAGCTTTTCCTATACTTTGATAATCCTGAATTAACGTATTCAGCAAGAATTCTTAATATTATAAAACAACAGGGTATCATAGAAACTGGAATTTCTTTGTCAAGGAAATATCGTGATATTCTCTGTGCAGAATCACTTCAAGTAATAAAAGAAACAGATCTTAAAATTAAAGCAGAAAAATCTATTTTAGAACAACAGAATATTGAAAATAGTGATTTTATAAGTTTTGAAAGTTATCTTGATAATTTAGTTTAACAAGGATTTTAACTAAATATTTTGGAAAAATATTAAAGGGTATTAATCAATATTATATTTTAATTTGATAACTTAAAATAATAAAACAAGCTTTAAAATTGCATAAAAGGTATACTAATTATTTATAACAATATAGCTATTATAATTATTTAGGAATAATAATTATAATTTTTAACATTCATTTAACCAAACAAAACAATGTATTATTAATAATATGCATATATTAATTATTTTTTTATAAATATTTATTTGTTATAATCGCATGTTTTTTAATCTGTATGATTTTTAATCTCATCTCTAAAAAGTCTATTTGATATAATAAAATTATGTTTTAGTTAATGAGAATTATATAGACATTATGTTATAATTAGCTAAATAAAAATCAAGGAAAATTAAATTTAAGTGAGGTGCAATTGTTTGAGAATTTAACTAATCGCCTATCAAAAACTTTTAAAAATATTATTGGTATTGGAAGATTAACAGAAGACAATATAAAAGAAACACTTCATGAAGTACGCATAGCTTTATTAGAAGCCGATGTAGCTGTTTCTGTTGTACGTCATTTTACTAAGTGCGTAAAAGAAAAAGCTATTGGCCAAGAAGTAAATAAACGCATGACACCAGGACAAGAATTTATTAAAATTGTTCGTAATGAACTAATTGCTACTATGGGTGAAAAAAACAATAACCTTAATTTATCTACAGTACCACCGGCTGTGATACTGTTAGTTGGTTTACAAGGTACAGGTAAAACTACCAGTACAGTTAAATTAGCTAAATTTCTCACCGAGAAATATAAAAAAAAAGTTTTAACAGTTTCTACTGATATTTATAGACCAGCAGCTATTAAACAACTTGAAATTTTATCACGTCAAATTAATATAGATTGTTATGCATCGAATTGTGATCAAACACCAATTAATATTGTACAAAATGCATTAAAAGAAGCAAAAATCAAATTTTTTGATATTTTATTAGTTGATACAGCTGGTCGTCTTCACATTAATGAATGTATGATGGAAGAGATAAAACAAATATACAATACAATAAATCCCATAGAAACTTTATTCGTAGTTGATGCTATGATGGGTCAAGATATTGCTAACGTTGCAACAATATTTGATAAAGCTTTATCCTTTACTGGTATAATTTTAACGAAAGTTGACAGTGATACACGAGGAGGGGTGGCGTTATCAATTAGGCATATAACTGGAAAACCAATTAAATTTATAGGGGTAGGAGAAAAACCGGAATCATTAGAACCTTTTTATCCAGATCGCATAGCTTCTCGTATCTTGGGTATGGGAGATGTAATATCATTAATAGAAAATATTGAAAGTAAAATAGATAGCGAACAAGTAAAACGTTTTACCAAAAAAATGAATAAAGGAGATGTTTTTGATTTTAATGATTTTTTACAACAATTAGAACAAATTCGTAAAATGGGTAATATATCTGATTTAGTAAAAAAAATTCCTGGATTAGGAAAAATATCATATGATGTACAATCAGAAATAGATGATAAAATATTAATACATATGGAAGCTATCATTAACTCTATGACAATAAAAGAGCGCAAAAAACCAGAAATTATTAAAGGTTCACGCAAGCGTCGTATCGCTCATGGTTCTGGTATGAAAGTACAGGATGTTAATCGTTTACTGAAACAATTTACAGATATGCAAAATATAATCAAAAAAATGAAAAAAAGTGGAATAGGAAAAATATCTAGGTATATAAAAGGTATAATTCCACAAAATTTTTATAAGCGGTAAAAATGACTATAATAGTAATTTGTTATATCTTGATTTTTTGCCTCAATATGAATAGAATTCAAGTTCTTTTCATAGGATACTCGATTTCTTATAATAAAATATAGTTGTAGTAACTGGTCCTTGATTAAAAACAGGAGGTATCATGGTTATTGTTCGTTTAGCAAGACACGGTTCTAAAAAACGTCCTTTTTATCAGGTAGTAGTAGCTGATCGTCGTAAAGCCAGAAATGGTTTTTTTATTGAAAATGTAGGATTTTTTAATCCAATAGCCTGTGGTAAGGAACAAAGGTTATTTTTGGATGTAAAACGCATAGAACACTGGATAAAAAATGGAGCACAATTGTCTCATAAAATTGATAATTTGATGAAATCAGATAAAAAGACTTATATTTCTAATAATATATTATCATAATGAGTAAAACATCACTTACTTTTTATCCTGTTAATCCTATTACTTTAGGTAGAATAATAGGAGTATTCGGTATTTTAGGTTGGATTAAGATTAGATCTTTTACTGAAAAATTAGATAATATTTTTCTTTATCAACCATGGTTTATTAACCAAATTAATAAATGGCATAAATTAGAAGTAAATAATTGGAAATATCACAATAACTGTATGATTGTAAAAATAAAAAACATAGATAATAGAAATATCGCTAATGAATTAAACAACCATGAAATCATAATAGATGCAGCACAACTGCCACAATTAAACCAAGGAGATTATTATTTAAAAGATTTATTAGAATGTAAAGTAATTAATATTAAAGGCTATAATATGGGCACTGTAATGGATTTCATAGAAACAGGATCTAATCATGTTATAGTTATTAAACAAACAAAAAATTCATTGAATGAAAAAGAAATGTTAATTCCATTCATTAAAAATCAAACGATTAAAAAAGTAGATATTTACAAAAAAATTATAGAAGTAGATTGGGATCCAATTTTTTAAAAAATAACTTTTATTTAAAGATACATTATAAAATGTGGATTGGTATTATTAGCTTGTTTCCTGATATGTTTAAAATTATAACTGATTATGGTGTAATTGGTAAAGGTATAACAAAAGGGTTTATAAAACTTCAAATCTGGAATCCTCGTGACTTCACATATAAGAAACGTTGTATAATAGACGACCGACCTTATGGCGGGGGACCTGGTATGATAATGATGTTTCAACCATTATTTGATGCGATTTGCGCTGCAAAAATAAAAGCAGGAAATGGAGTGAAAGTAATTTATCTTACACCTCAAGGGCGCAAAGTAGATCAAAAAACAATTATCTCATTATATGAAAAAAACAAATTAATTTTAGTATGTGGTAGGTATAAAGGTATAGATGAAAGATTAGTTGAAGACAATATAGATGAAGAATTATCAATAGGTGATTATGTGCTTAGTGGAGGAGAATTACCGGCAATGATACTTATTGATGCTATTGCCAGGCTAATTCCTGGAGTATTGGGCAAATACGAATCAGTTACAAATGATTCTTTTTTTAATGGATTATTAGATTGTCCCCATTACACTAGACCCAAAGTTTTGCAAGGGAAACAAGTTCCTGAGATATTATTATCAGGAAAACATTGTGAAATTTATCGATGGAGGTTAAAACAGTCATTAGGTAGAACGTGGTTAAGAAGACCAGAACTTTTAAAAAAAATAATCTTGAGTCAAGAAGAATTACAATTATTAATTGAATTCAAAAGAGATATAAATAAAAATATTGTTATAAAATAAGAGATTTAATTATGATAGACATCATTAAACAGCTAGAAAATGAACAAATTAATAAAAAAATACCATATTTCCGTCCAGGTGATTCTGTGGAAGTAAAGGTTTGGGTAGTTGAAAGTGCTAAAAAACGCATCCAATCATTTGAGGGTATTGTGATAGCAAAAAGAAATCGAAGATTATCCTCTTCTTTTACTGTTAGAAAAATTTCTAATGGAGAGGGTGTTGAACGTGTGTTTCAAACTTATTCCCCCGCAATAGATAGTATTTCAGTCAAACGTCTTGGCGATGTTCATAAAGCTAAATTATACTACTTACGTAATTTG
Organism: Candidatus Pantoea edessiphila; assembly: GCF_002933335.1. Taxonomy (GTDB): domain Bacteria; phylum Pseudomonadota; class Gammaproteobacteria; order Enterobacterales; family Enterobacteriaceae; genus Pantoea_C. Next base: position 77,376 of record NZ_PDKS01000004.1, read on the forward strand.
TCAGGAAAAGCAGCTCGTATTAAAGAACGTATTAATTAGATGTTTTTTATATTTAACATTAAATCAATGTACTAGACAATTGAATTTTTCAAAAATTAGCTGTAATTACTGTTGTTGAAGATAAATAACAATGATTATTTGTATTTTTACTAAAAAATTTTTATGTACTATTATTAAGTAACTAATATAGTTTGATTTATTCAAATTTATTAAAAAACGTTTCAACTAATTTTAATATTTACTATTCATATACAACAATCAATAGTAGATGATTATCTTTCTATAATTTCTATCATAATTACTATTTTAATTATGCTAATTGATATTTACGTTAGTAAATAATAAATACAACTCTAATATTTACATATGCTATTTTAATATTGAAAATGTATTTAATTGATATTATTAGATCATATATTTACTAATAGATACTTAATTAAGTATGGTAAGATAGTAATGATAGTTTATAAGATCTATTTAATCTATAAGCAGAAATATATAATTCTGATATTTCTTAAATACATGGAGTATGCAATTAATTATGGAAAGAGATGTATTAAATAATGTGCATATTGCTGACGAACAAATATTGATTACACCAGAAGAACTTAAATCTAAATTTCCTTTGGCTTTTCATCAAAGAACGCAAATTGCTGATTCTAGAAAAATTATTTCTGATATTATTGCAGGAAGAGATTTAAGATTATTAATAGTATGTGGACCTTGTTCAATTCATGATACCAAAGCGGCTATTGATTATGCTAATAGATTGCATGAGCTGTCTAAAAAAATAAACGATCAATTATATCTTGTTATGCGTGTGTACTTTGAAAAACCTCGTACAACTATTGGATGGAAAGGTCTAATCAATGATCCTTATATGGATAATTCTTGTGATATGGAAGCAGGATTACATATCGCACGTAATTTGTTATTGTCTTTGGTAGAAATAGGTTTACCTTTAGCAACAGAAGCACTAGACCCCAATAGTCCTCAGTACCTGGGTGATTTATTTAGTTGGTCAGCAATTGGCGCACGTACTACAGAATCTCAAACACATCGTGAAATAGCATCAGGTCTTTCAATGCCAGTTGGTTTTAAAAATGGTACGGATGGTAATCTAGATACAGCAATTAACGCTATGTGTGCTGCTTCAATGTCGCATCGTTTTGTAGGCATCAATCAATCTGGCCAAGTATGTTTGTTACAAACTAAAGGTAATCCTGATAGTCATATCATTTTACGTGGAGGAAAGGAGCCTAATTATAGTCCTAATAACGTTGCTCAATGTGAAAAAGAGATGATTAAAGCGGGATTAAATCCCTATCTAATGATAGACTGTAGCCACGGCAATTCTAATAAAAATTATAAAAAACAGATTTTAGTAGCTGAATCAGTAATTAATCAAATTAAAGAAGGAAATCGTTCAATTATAGGACTTATGATCGAAAGTAATATAAATGAAGGAAATCAATCTTCTGATAAACTACGTAGAGAAATGACATATGGCGTTTCTGTAACTGATAGTTGTATAAACTGGGAATCTACAGAAAAATTATTACATAAAATGCAAAAAAAATTACGAGGTGTATTATCAAAACGTTAAATAATTTAGGATAAGAAATGTTATTAATAAATAAGTCAAACAAAATTAAAAATAATTGTACAATTAAATATTTTTGATGACTTATCTGCCTAGATCTAAAAATAAGTAATTATAATATCTTCATTATTTTATTAAATATTGTAAAAATATAAAAAATATATTCCAAAATAGACAATTGCAACCATTAGTAATGGTAAAATGATTTATTTGTTTAGAGAAACGTTAATATTATTTGGTTAATAATACTAAAATTATTGAAAAAGATAATTAGGATAAATTTAATAATTTATTTTACTAAATAAAATATTTTAGTAAATGTTATATCAATAAAAAAAATAATCTTTTAAAAACTATTCTTTCAGTATAAGCCGATTCGATCTTACTTAGATTTACATCAAATGCCTAGTAAGACCTTGCTAGTTTGAATTCATAGTAACAAAATTAAATATTATTAATGATTTTTTAAGATACATCAAAATATTTAAGATATATATTCAGTCTTATTTATTACAATATGTCTTGTTTAGGATCTTAGACATTTTACAACTTTTATATATACATTTAATTACAATGAAGAAATATATAATTTCAATAATATATTGAAATTATATATAAATATATTTGCTATTTATTAATAAATTATTATAAATAAACTTGATAAAACTATATTTTTATTAAAAAAGAGATATAATAACAGTCTAACAATGACACTAATAAAATATAATATATAAAATAAATAGTGTTTTTTACTAAAAAATTTTATCTAATTACATCCTAGTGAAGGTATTACTTTCACTAGGATAACATCCCAAAATTCTTAAATAATAAGTAATATTTTTTATATCTTCTAAAGCATTTTTCATATTTTTTGATTTCAAATTACTTTGAATATCTAGGTAAAATATTTCCTTCCAGGGATTGCCATTAATAGGTCTCGATTCAAGCTTATTAACAACTAAATTATGTTTGTGTAATACTAACAAAACCTCAACTAATGAACCTACGCGCTGACCAGTTGCTACTATAATAGTTGTTTTAGCAGCAACATGATCATCTACTTCGATTGGATTACGTGATAAAACAATAAATCTCGTCTGGTTATATTCTTGATTTGCTAGATGACGATGTAATACTTGAAGATTATACAATGATCCTCCTGCCTCACTACCTAATGCTGCTATCTTTGATGAGTTCAATTCCTCTACTTTTTGCATAGCAATTGCAGTACTAGTTGTATATTTAATATTCCAATGAGGAAAAAGTTTAATAAAATTACTACATTGTTGAAAAGGTTGTAGATGACTGTATATTGTACAAATTTCATCAAGGTTAGTTCCTCTTTTAGATAATAGGCAATGATCTATGTGTAAAGTTATTTCGTGAGTAATTGATAAATTTGTATGTTGCAATAGATCATATACTTCATTAATAGATCCTGAACTAGTATTTTCAATTGGTAGTATAGCATGATCTGCAATACCTTTCTCAACGTACTGAATAATATCAAAAAAACTTAAACAAGCACATTCAACTATGTTATCAAAGGATTGTGTAAAATATTTCCTAGCAGCAATGTGAGAATAAGATCCCTTAGGTCCCAGAAAAGTAATTTTGGTTATATTGTCGCAGGAATATTTAGGTTTTTTTTTTAAAGCTGATTCTTGAATTAAAACAGAATCTTCAATGATTAATTGGAATAATTTAGCAATAAAGCATGAATTCAGATGATATTTTTCTCCAATTATCACTAAACGTTCTATTACTAATAGTTCTCTTTCTATATCGCGAATTGGCCTATGATCTTTAAATTTAATTTCAGCTATTTCAACAGATAATGACCGACGCTTAGATAATAATATCAATATTTTTTCATCAATTTCATTAATGTTTTTACGAATCTGGTTTAATGTTGATTGTTTATAATTCATAAAGGCACCTTATAAGATATAAAAAAATCAAGGAATTTTGTTGGTGATGTTTTATTAAATAAGATATGTTTTATGTATAAAGTTTAATTTTAAAAGCTATCATAATGTTAAGATTATTGATATTTGATTTATATTATAGGGGTTAATGATTTTTTTGTTCTTAATCATAAATTTTATCAAATTATTTTTAATTCAATGTATTATTAAATATTATTTTAATAGTATAATTTTATATACCATTAATTTTAATGGTATATAAATATAGATAATTACAGAAATGAGAGCTTAATTATATTAATAATTAATTAATAAGTATATATAAAACAAATAAAACATGTTATTTTTTATTTATATCTTAATGATTTAATGATATAATTTTACTAATTTTATCTGCTTCATTATTAATTTGTAATTTACGATAGGCTTTTTCCATTAAAGGTAATGCATTAAGAGTTGCTTTTGTATCAGGATAGTATATTAACATATTATTAATACGAGTAATTACTGCAACATATGCTTCTTTTTTATCATAAAATGATGCTATAGATAATTCGTAATTAGCCAATCTATTTTTTAAATAGATCAAACGAAGATAAGCATCATGTACATATTCACTTTTAGGATACTTTTTTAATAATTGTAGAAAATAGTTAAAAGCATTATATGCATGTTCTGGATCATGGCTAAAACGATTATAATATAATACTTTCATAATTACTGGATTATCTAATGACATCTCTATTAATCCTTTCATATAAATTACATAATCTATGTTAGGATGTTTAGGATAGAGATTAATAAAATTATTCACTAGATCTCGCGCTTCATTAAAATCCTTCTTTTTATAATAAACATATATTAAATCAAGTTGTGCTTGTTTTGTATATGATCCAATTAGATCTATATTTTTTATAATTTCTAAATATTTGATTGCTGTTTTAAAATTACCTTTTTGGATATTTTTTTGAGCAATATCATTTAATATAGGTAATGATTCATGAGTTAATTCTTTAACGTTAAATTCAGAACAACCAGTTATAATTAAAATTAATATCAAAATAGTTGATATATACTTCATTAATTTCATGATATAATCAGTATCCTTTATAGTATTATTACGATTAAACTTAAAAACAACAGATATCTAGTTATCAAATATATTGTTACTATTTAATTATTAAAATAAATTATTATGTTAAAAAAAATCCAACATACTGTAACTTTACCTAAAACTCTATTTAAAAAAAGATTAGATCAATCTTTAAAACAATGTTTTCCAAATTATTCTAGATCATGTATTAAAAATTGGATTTTAAATAAATTTATCACACTAGATGGTAATATAGTAGAAAAACCAAAAAAAAAATATTAGGTGGAGAATTAGTCGTTATTAATGTTAATAATGTAGAATGTTCAATTTTAGAACCTCAGAACTTACCATTACATATTATATATGAAGATGAATTCATTATAATTATTAATAAACAAAAAAATTTTGTAGTACATCCAGGAGCAAACAATTTTCATGGGACATTATTAAATGCATTGTTATATAAATATCCCAATATAATTAATGTACCACGCGCAGGTATAGTACATAGATTAGACAAAGATACTACAGGTTTAATTCTTATAGCAAAAACACTTGATACACAAAGAAAATTAATTAATATGTTACAAAAACGCGAAATTATTCGTGAATATGAAGCAATTGTCAATGGTATTACACCAATAAACGGGATAATTAATCAACCGATAGCTAGACATAAAAAAAACAGAACAAAAATGACAGTAAATTTAACAGGCAAACATGCTATAACCCATTATCGCACTATGGAATATTATCAAAACCATTCTAGGCTGCATGTACGTTTACAAACAGGTCGAACACACCAAATTCGTGTTCATTTGGCTTATATTAAACATCCAGTGATCGGAGATCCAGTTTATTGCAAGCGGCAATCTAAATCAGAAAAACAAACCTCAAATATTATGAACGAAATCTACAATTTCAATAGACAAGCACTACATGCAAAAACATTAACTTTTTATCATCCTATTACTAATGTTTTAATGAAAATTAATGCCCCAATTCCTGAAGATATGAATAATCTTATTGATATACTAAAATGAATAAATAAATTTTAATATTAAACATAATCTTTAAAATAAATCAAATATTTATATATTTATTTATCAAACAGTTATATATATTTACAATATATTGCTATTTTATTTGTAAATGTGAAAAATTATTGATAACAAGATTTTACTATTATAGTATGATTTTATAATATCTTAATTATGATAAATCTTATCCGGTAAGTTATCTTTTTTATCCTTCGTTATTATTAAATGCAATCATATATAAACCACTTTAAAGTATTGATATAAGTTTATTTTAATAATTAAAAGATATACTATAAATTTATAATAGTAATTTTATTTGTATTAATTATTATTAATAATAATATTCTTTAATAATTGAATTATTTGTCCTGTTTTTTGTTAATTATACAAGATATTCCATAATGATACCTTAGATAATATCCATGAGGTCAGAATGAACAATCAAGGATCTAAAAATCAAAGTTATTTAAACAAATATGCTATTAATTTAACTAAACTTGCTGAAAACAATAAATTAGATCCAGTAATTGGACGTGATGAAGAAATACGTCGAACTATACAAGTTTTACAACGTAAAACTAAAAATAATCCGGTTCTTATAGGAAAACCTGGTGTAGGTAAAACTGCAATAATTGAAGGTTTAGCTCAACGCATTGTTAATGGTGAAATACCAGATAGGCTAAAAGGAAATCAAATATTAGCACTTGATATAGGTAATTTAATAGCCGGAGCTAAATATCGAGGAGAATTTGAAGAACGTTTAAAAGGGTTACTAAAGGATTTATCCAAACATGAAGGTAATATTATATTGTTCATTGACGAATTGCATAACATAGTTATGGGAGAACAATACGAAGGAGCAATGAACGCAAGTAATCTTTTAAAACCTAAATTAGCTAGAGGAGAACTCCATTGTGTAGGAGCAACTACTGTAGATGAATATAGACAATATATTGAGAAAGATGCAGCTCTAGAACGTCGTTTTCAAAAAGTGTATATATCTGAACCAAGCGTGGAAGCTACAATAGCTATTCTTCGAGGACTAAAAGAACGTTATGAATTATATCATCATGTGCAAATTACTGATAGAGCAATAGTTGCTGCAGCTAATTTGTCCAATAGATATATTTCAGAACGTCAATTACCAGATAAAGCTATCGATTTAATTGATGAAGCAGCCTCTAGTATTCGTCTACAAATGGATTCCAAACCCGAATCTCTTGATAGACTTGAAAGAAGAATCATACAACTAAAAATTGAACAACAAGCACTACAAAAAGAATCTGATCAAATAAGTATAAAGCGTTTTAATCTAATTAATAAAGAATTACAACAAAAAGAAATTGAATATAAAAATCTTGAAGATAATTGGAATACTGAAAAATCATTTATATTAAATACACAAAATATCAAGAGTCAGCTTGAACAAGCTAGATTATCACTAGAGCAAGCTAGACGTTCTGTAGACCTTTCTAAAATGTCAGAATTACAATATGGAATTATTCCAGAACTTGAAAAAAAACTTATTAAAGCTACTAATAATGAAGTAAATAACATAAAACTATTACGTAATTGTGTTAGTGATGTAGAAATAGCTGATATTGTATCTCGTTGGACTGGTATTCCAGTATCGAACATGATGGAAAATGAACGAGAAAAACTTTTACGCATGGAGGAAGAATTACATAAAAAAGTTATAGGACAGGATGAAGCTGTTAAAATAGTATCTAATGCTATTCGTCGTAATCGAGCTGGTTTATCTGATTCTAATCGACCAATTGGTTCATTCCTATTTTTAGGTCCTAGTGGAACAGGAAAAACAGAGTTATCTAAATCATTAGCAAAATTTTTATTTGATAAAGATAATTCCATGATAAGAATAGATATGTCAGAATTCATGGAAAAACATTCTATTGCTAGACTAATAGGTGCGCCTCCTGGATATATAGGATATGAAACAGGAGGGTATATAACTGAAGCAGTTCGTATCCATCCCTATTCTGTAGTTTTACTAGATGAAATTGAAAAAGCACATACAGATATTTTTAATATTTTATTACAAGTACTAGATGAAGGACGTTTAACAGATAGTAAAGGACGTACCATTAATTTTAGTAATACAGTCATCATTATGACCTCTAATTTAGGTTCTAGTCTAATTCAAGAAAAATTTAATTCCCTGACTTATAACAAAATTAAGGAATTAATAATCAATGAAGTTGATAACTATTTTAGACCTGAACTTATTAATCGTATTGATGAAATAGTTGTGTTTCATCCACTTAATGAAATACATATGACATCTATTGTAAAAATACAATTAAAAATATTAAAAAAAAGATTGGAAGAACAAGGTTATAAATTACAAATTTGCAAAGAAGTATATGATTTTTTAGGGCATGATAACTATAATTACTTACATGGAGCACGACCTCTTAAAAGATCTATTCAACAAAAAATTGAAAATCCTCTTGCACAAAAAATTCTTTCTAAAAGAATATCACAAGAAAAAATTATAAAAATAAATATCAAAAACAAAACTATTGAAATCAATTAAAGATATTGTTTTTAGGAAAGCATTTAAGTTAACAATTAAATCTTTCATTAAAGATTGACTAATAACTTTAAATAAGCTAACATAGCAAAGCTCTTTAACAATTTATCAGACAAT
>NZ_PDKS01000005.1 GCF_002933335.1 Candidatus Pantoea edessiphila
TGGATTGCAAAAGAAGTAGGTAGCTTAACCTGCTAAAGGAGGGCACTTACCACTTTGTGATTCATGACTGGGGTGAAGTCGTAACAAGGTAACCGTAGGGGAACCTGTGGTTGGATCACCTCCTTAATAAAAATTGTAATGCTTGTCTATGTAGTACCTACATAAATTGTCTGATATATTATTAGCAATACAACAATATTATTTTTTGTATTATTAATAATTTACAAATCGTTCCATATATATTTTATTTAGTTTCTTTATTTTTGTATCCCAGGTCATAGTAAGTGGGATTTTTTGCTACTTTCCGAGCTAATATGTCACAATAATTATTTTCTGGATGATTAGTATGACCTTTTATCCATTGCCAATTAATTATATGACCATTAATCACTAAATAAAGACGCTGCCAGAGATCTATATTTTTAACTGTTGTTTTATTAGAGGTTTTCCAATTATGTTTTTTCCATTTGTGGATCCACGTGGTAATGCCGTAACGCACGTACTGGCTATCTGTAGTCAATAATATATTGAAGGGTTGTTTTAATATTTCTAATGAGATAATAGTAGCCATAAGTTCCATGCGATTATTTGTAGTAAGATAATATCCAGCACTATATATCTTCTCATAAGAGTTATATTTTAAAATATAAGCACAACCCCCTGGACCAGGATTTTTAATACAGGAACCATCTGTGAATATTTTTATCTCTTTATACATTTTATACACTCTAATCAATTGTTTATAAATGAAAAATATTTATAATCGTCAAATATTTTTGGATACTGAAACTACAGGAATTAATAAGACTGGAATTTATTATGAAGGTCATAGGATAATAGAGATCGGAGCAGTTGAATTTATTAATCGTCTTCCAACAGGCAATAATTTTCATAAATATTTAAATCCTAATAGAACAGTCAGTTATGAATCATTTAAAATTCATGGTATTTCAAATAGCTTTCTAATTAACAAACCAACTTTCAGAGAAATAGCTCAAGAATTTATTAATTATATTAGAGGTACTGAATTAATAATTCATAATGCTTCATTTGATATTGATTTTATAAATTATGAACTAAACAATCTACAACTAGATATAAAAAAAATTCAAAAAATTTGTCATGTTACAGATAGTCTTGCAATAGCACGTAAAATCTTTCCTGGTAAAAGAAACAGTCTAGATGCTTTATGTTCTCGTTATAACATAGATCATGATGAACGTAAATTACATAGTGCTATTTTAGATGCCACGATTTTATCTAAAGTATTTTTAATTATGACTAGCGGTCAAATATCTCTTTCTTTTGTAAAAGATAAGGATCATAAAAAAAGTTATATCAAAATTTTTAATAGAGTCAAAAACAAAATACCCTTAAAAATAATTATTGCTAATAAGGAAGAAATATTATCTCATGAGAAAAATCTAGATTTAATAAAGAGCAAAAAAGGCTTGTGCTTGTGGAGAGATAATCCCCATCCATTTATTAAAAATGATAAATAGTATTTATGTTATTATTTATGTATATGATATTTTTTTTAAATTATTGTTTTTGATTTATTATTACATTGCATGACAATCTTTTAATTATTAAAATATTTTTCTTATATTAACCTATCTCAATTAAAAATAATTTCATATTTATATTTCATAATATATTAATAATATTTAAGTTTAATAAATATATAAAAATTAATATTATTTTCATTTAAAAAAATTATTCTATAATAATTTTTGCAATTCAAGAGAATAACACAATGAATTTCATTCAAGTAATTAATCCAAATACTAACATATTAGTTAATAATATCATTAACCAATCAGTTAATAGAGTGAAGTCGGATAATATTAATATTTCAATAGTTTCTCCAACTAAAGGAGGTCTTGCAGCAATAGAAGGCCATTTTGATGGAACCATTGGAGCTATGGGTGTACTAGAACAAATAAACATTGGGAAATCACAAGGTGCTATTGGACATATTATAGCTTGTTTTGCAGATCCAGGATTACTTGCAGCACGTGAAATAGCTGTCAGACCTGTGGTTGGAATGGCTGAAACAGCTATGTATATTGCTACATTATTAGCAACTAGATTCTCTATAATAACTACATTACCACGCACATTAGTGATTATAAAACAATTATTGCAACAATATGGATTGACAAATAAATGCGCGAAAATAAGAAATATTAATTATTCAGTTTTAGAATTAGCAAATAATGTAAATATAGCTAAAGAAAAAATATTTAAATGTTGTAAGGAATCAAAAAATAAAGATGATATTGGAGCTATTATTTTAGGATGTGCTGCTATGTCTAATTTAGCTCCTTTATTAACACAAGAACTTAAAATGCCAGTAATAGATGGCATTAGCACTGCAGTGATGATAGTTGAATCATTAAATAAATTAGGTTTGGCTACTAGTAAAAATGGTGATTTAAATTTTCCTTCAAAACAAACAGTTTCAGGTATATTTCAATATCTAAATTGATTAATTTATAACATTAATGGTAATACATTCAAAATGAATATTAGTAAAAATTATCAACGTGATTTAATTGGTTATGCATCTAAACCACCTTATGCTAATTGGCCAAAACATGCTTTTATAGCAATACAATTTGTTTTGAATTATGAAGAAGGAGCGGAAAGTCATATATTTAACGGAGATCAGTACTCCGAAAAATTTCTTTCAGATCTTATTGATCCTGATATTTATCCAAATCGCCATATGTCTATAGATTCACTTTATGAATACGGTTCTCGAGTTGGATTTTGGCGTATTCATAATGAATTTCAACTACGTAAATTACCATTAACAATTTTTGGAGTATCTTTAGCATTGGCTAAAAATTTAGAAATTGTTCAAGCTATAAAACAAGCAAATTATGATGTAGTTAATCATGGATGGCGTTGGATTAATTATCAAAATATAGATATCAAAACAGAACGTAAACATATGCAAAAATCGATAGCACTATACTATGATTTATTTGGTAAATTTCCTACAGGTTGGTATACTGGCAGAGATAGTCCTAATACCCGAAATTTACTTGTAGAACAAGGTGGATTTACATATGATAGTGATTATTACGGAGATGATTTGCCCTTTTGGATAAATATACAAAGATATGATGGAACTTTAAAACAACACTTAATAATTCCATATACACTTGAGTGTAACGATATGCGTTTTGCATTACCTCAGGGGTTTAACACAGCTGAACATTTTTTTGTATATCTTAAAGATACCTTTAATATTCTTTATGAGGAAGGGAAAATCGCACCAAAAATGATGTCTATTGGTATGCATTGCAGACTATTAGGTCGTCCAGGAAAATTTTATGCATTAAAGAAATTTCTTGATTACATACAGAATTATGAAAACATTTGGATTTGTACTCGCCAACAGATTGCTGATCATTGGTTGGAAAATCATCTTAATTAATAATTTATTCTGCTTAAACATTAACTAATAATTAATTAATTATTATTATATAAAAACATAATCATATTTTACTTATCAAACATACTGATTTGTGGCATAGTTAATCCTCTTTTTTCTAAAAAATATGCCGCACATAAAGTAGTTTCTTCTTTACATGGAGCAGCGATAAGTTGAATACCGATTGGTAATCCATTCCTTGTTCTCAATGGCACTGTACAAACAGGCAATCCCAAAAAAGAAATTGGTTGTGTTAACATTCCCATATTAGATTTTGCAGGTAAATCATGACCATTAATACGAATACTTTTTTGACCTATAGTAATTGCAGTACATGGTGTTGCAGGTGCTATTAATATATCGAATTGCTTAAAAAGTGGTAATACTTGTTTTTGAAAATGGCGACGAAACCTTTGTGCTTGTATATACCAAGTACCTGGAATTATTGCACCAGCTAGTAAACGTTCTCGTGAATTACATTCAAATTTTTCAGGTGTTTTACGCAGGGATGGTAAATATTGATTACCACTCTCTCCTGCTGTTATTATAAATGCAGCAGAACGTGCTATTTCAGCTTCAGGAATCATGATTTCATCATTTGCTTGTAGTGCTTTACCTGCTATATTGATTGCGTGTTGAGCATCTTCACCACACCAACGTGAAAAAAAACCTCCTAGTATAGCACACCTTAGTTCTTTATTTTTTTTGCCTAATTGTAATAAAGTCTGTGTTATAGAAAAATCTGCTTGAAATGGATCTTTAATATCTCTGCCTTGTATATAATCATAAACTAATGATAAATCTTCTACTCTTCGTGCAAAAACACCAACATGGTCAAGACTATGAACAAAAGTATGTGTTCCTCTACGGGATAATCGACCAAAGGTTGGTTTTAAACCAAAAATACCACATAATGATGCCGGAACCCTAACCGAACCATTGGTATCTGTGCCTAATGAAAAGTGAACTAATCCAGATGCTACTGCTGCAGCTGAACCACCAGAAGAGCCACCAGCTATTCTTGTTAAATCATGTGGATTATGCGTAGTACCATAATAGCTATTTTCAGTTGTGAATCCATATGCATAAGCATCCATGTTTAACATACCTGAAAGTAGAGCGCCTAATTTAGATAATTTAGATATAATCCAAGCGTCATTTTGAGCTATAGGATGACCAATAAAAATATTGGATCCTGATATAGTAGTATATCCACTTACATCGAATAAATTTTTAACAGCATATGGAATACCAGCTAATTTTGTTAAAAATTCACCTTTATTCTTTTTTTTGTCTATTATGTTTGCTTCTTTTAAGATGCGTTGTTCGGTGATTTCAGTCCAAGCATTTAATTTCGGATTATATTGTTTTATCATTGCAATGGTTTTATTTGCAATTTCACTTGCGCTAATATCACCCTTTTGGATCGCTTTATGTAAGTTTAAAATTGATATATCACTCAGTTTCATGCTTTATACACTCCTGCTACTGATAAACGATCTTCTAAAGGAAATGCCATTAAAGGTACAGCTATATCAGCAATATACTCCATCTGTATAGCTAATTCTAAACGACTTGAATGATTTAAATTTAAATTCATCAACTTTTCCATTTGCATTATATAATTTTGCCAATTAATTTTATTGTTCATTATTATTTCATCTTATATTAAAATCCTGTTGCACTACCATTACAACGAGGATCGCTAGCTCCTTCTAGAATTCCATTTTCATGGCGTACTATAGCGCCAGCATGACCAACATCTTCGCTAAATGCAGATAATATTTCTATTTTATGTCCTAATTTATATAAATTTTTTATAATATCTAATTTAAATCCTTTTTCAATTTTTAAAGAATCAGAAGATTCTCCCCAAGTTCTTCCAAATATCCATCTTGGCATAGTTATTGTTTTTTGAAGTGGGATCTTTTGAACAACATATCTGTTAAAAATAGCTGCTTGAATTTGTGGTTGACCATCACCACCCATAGAACCATAAACCATAATGCGATTGTCTTTTAGTCTGGCAGCAGCTGGACTTAATGTATGAAATGGCTTTTTACCAGGAGATAATGCTAAAATATGTTTTGGATTAAGACTGAAAGAAACACCACGGTTATGCCAAATAATCCCTGTATTTGGTATAACCACTCCACTACCAAATTCATAATAGATACTTTGAATAAATGATACAGCCAAACCATTTTTATCTATAGCGCCCATCCACACTGTATCACTAGGACCATGTCCTAATGTTGAATAATTTAGAGCTTTGTGATCATTGATTTGGTTGGCCAATCGTACAAAATTTTTTTTGTTGAGTAAATATTGCAAATCTTTGGTAATATATCTAGGATCTGTAAGATATTTATTACGTAGTAAAAAAGCTTGTTTTGTAGCTTCTACTATAAGATGTATTGTTTGTACATCGTCAACTTTTGCCATATCTAATTGATCAATAATACCTAAAATTAATAAAGATACAATTCCCTGTGAAGGTGGTCTTGTATTCCATATGTCACCCAAACTATGAGTAATATGTAATGGTTTATATCGATAAGCTTGATGTTTTTGAAGATCTTGAAGAGTAATAGGTATTTTGAGTTTAGACATTTGTGCAGCTAAATAATAAGAAAAATTTCCTTTATAAAAAGTATCTATTCCTTCTAAAGCTAACTGTTTTAACGTTATTGCTAATTCTTTTTGTAAAAATATACTACCTGGTTCTGGAATCTTTCCTCTAGGTAAAAAAGTAGATGCAAAACCAGGTTGATCTTTTAATTCCATTATTTTCGTTTTAGTAGCTATATATTGTGATTCCGAAACTGGAATTCCATCTCCAGCGTATGTAATTGCATCATTTAATAAACGAACCAATGGCAATGATGATGATTTATTATATATATTTAATTCTTCAGAAACAGATAAAGCTTCTTTCCAGCCACTTAAAGTACCAGCTACTGTTAAAGCTGCTTTTGACCCACGATATGGAATTACAAGATCATTTCTATAAAAATCAACATTAGCTAGAGAACCAGCAGCACCGCTAGCATCAATTGCTATTGGATTGTTATCAGGAGGAATAATGAGCCAAAAACCATCACCTCCTAACCCATTCATATGAGGATAAACAACTGCTATAGTTGCAGCTGCTGCAACTATAGCTTCAATTGCATTCCCTCCTTCTTTTAATATCGATATTGCTGTTTCGCTTGCTAAATGATGAGGTGTTACAACCATACCGTATAATGCCATATTACTATAAATCATTTTTATTTAGTTAATAAAAAAAATTAATATATTTACTCTAAACTAAAAATCATTTAATTAGAAGCAAATATTTATTAACAGTAATAGTTTACTTTATATAATTTTATTATTTAATATAATTAATCTATTATTAGTATTTTTTTATTAAAGATTTAATAATTATGATTAATTATATAATCATAATAATAGTTAATATTAAATTCATGATAATCAATCATAGCAACCTTTTATAGCAAAATAAGATTACATATAATTAATGTTCATTATATATTTGTTTAATTAACATATTTAAATATGTTTTAAAAACAATAAATATTTTGTATATAACAAACTACTAAATCATAGTATTCTTCTTTTAAAGAATAGTGTATAAATTATGATAATAGATGTTCATTTATTAGGAAATACAATATGGATATTACTCAATATCAGCAGATTAATTTACCACAGCGTTTATTGATGGGTCCTGGGCCTATAAATGCTGATCCGCGAGTTCTACGTGCTATGTCAACTCAATTGATCGGTCAATATGATCCTGATATGACAGGTTATATGAACGAAGTTATGATGCTTTACCGGTATTTATTTCAAACCAAAAACCATTGGTCCATATTAATAAACGGAACTTCAAGAGCAGGAATTGAATCTATTTTAGTTTCAATAATTCACCCAGGAGATAGAGTGTTAGTTTTGGTTTTTGGAAGATTTGGCCATTTATTATGTGAAATTGCTCGTCGTTGTCGTGCATTAGTTGACACAATTTTAGTTCCTTGGGGTGAAATTGTTGAATCAGATAAAGTAGAAGATGCTGTTAAAAAAAACAGACCAAAATTATTATTAACAGTTCATGGAGACACATCTACTACTATGTTACAACCTTTAGAAGAAATTGGCATTATATGTGAAAAATATGATGTGCTATTTTATGCTGATGCAACTGCATCACTAGGTGGTAATAAATTAGAAACTGATAAATGGAGGTTGGATGCTGTATCAGCTGGAATGCAAAAATGTCTAGGAGGACCACCAGGAACTGCACCTATTACTATTAATTCTAAAATAGAAAAAATAATTAGAAATCGTAAATGTATAGAAGAAGGTATTCGCACTAAATCACATGAAAATGGTTGTAATGAAATGATATATTCTAATTATTTTGATCTTGGAATGATAATAGACTATTGGAGTCCACAACGTCTTAATCACCATACTGAAGCTACTACAGCTCTGTATGGTGCTAGAGAGTGTGCACGTATTATTTTACAGGAAGGATTAAATAAAAATATTTTGCGACATAAAATTCATGGTGAAGCAATGTTAAAAGGAATACAAGGCATGGGTTTGGAAATTTTTGGAAATATAAAACATAAAATGAATAATATTTTAGGAGTTGTTATCCCCAGCAGTATTAATGGAAATCAAGTAAGGAAATTAATGTTGGAAGATTTTTCAATTGAAATAGGTACTTCTTTTGGTCAACTAGAAGGAAAGATTTGGCGAATCGGCTCTATGGGATATAATGCCCGCAAAGATTGCGTTATGCAAACATTATCAGCATTAGAAATGGTATTGAATCATCTTGGTTTTAAGACTGTACAAGGAGCTGCATTGCAAGCTGTTTGGAATTATTATGAGACAACTAGTGATGCTGTTAGATAGTAATGAAGCTAAAATTTCAGCACTGCGCATTATATCTCGCTGCAATGAACTAGCTAAGATAACTTGTGAGGACATTGGAATTACACGTCTTTATTTATCTAAAGAACATTTGATTGTTAACAAATTAGTAGGACAATGGATGAAGGAATCCGGAATGTCAGTTTGGCAAGATGCAGTGGGTAATATTTGTGGTCGTTATAACGCAAAATTTATTTGCTCTCCTGCAGTGATTTTAGGATCGCATTTAGATACAGTAAAGAATGCTGGGCGTTATGACGGTATATTAGGTGTCTTAAGTGGTATTGAAATAGTATATTGGTTAAATAAAAAAAACATTCGATTAGAATTAGCAATTGAAGTTATAGGTTTTGGTGATGAAGAAGGAGCCAGATTTGGAATAACACTTTTAGGAAGCAGAGGTATAACTGGTACTTGGAAAAATAAGTGGTTATCTTATACTGATAATCAAGGAATTTCTATTGAACAAGCTATGATTAAATTTGGACTGAATATTAAAAATATATATCAGGCGTCTAGGGATAAAAAAGATATTGCTGCTTATGTCGAATTACATATAGAACAAGGACCTTGTTTAGAACAAGAAAATTTACCTATTGGTGTAGTAACTAATATACATGGAGCACGGCGTTTCAAGTGTAGTTTTATAGGAGAATCAGGACATGCTGGTACAGTTCCCATGAAGTACCGTAAAGATGCTCTTTTTGCTTTTGCTGAATGGATGAAATATGTAGAATATACCACTATTAAAAAAAATTCTCAATTAGTAGCTACTGTAGGAATGATTAGTTGTAATCCTGGGTCCACAAATGTAATTCCTGGAATAGTAAATTTTTCACTTGATATTAGAGGACCTCAAGATATTATGTTAGAATCGTTATCATCTCTGTTATTGAAACAAGGAAAGGTAATTGCTAACAATCGTCATTTGATATTTGAATATAAAGAATACTATCGTACCTCTGAAGTAATATGTGATTCTATATTACGCAATATTTTATGTACCTCAATTCAAAAAATACAAGGAAAAAGTATATTATTACCAAGTGGAGCAGGACATGATGCAATTGCTATTTCTGAACGTTGGCCAGTTGCTATGTTATTTATACGTAACTATCGAGGTATTAGTCATAACCCAGAAGAATCTGTTGATATTAATGATATAGCATTATCTTTACAGGCTTATTCTGATGGGATTTGTAATATTATTAAAAAAAAAGCTGAATATTAATATATTCCTAATTTAAATTAAAAAAACACATTTATTTATAATAATTATATGATATCAACATATTAAATAATACGAATATGTAAAAAATAAAACATATAATTATTAATTAAATAATAAAACTTTAGGAGAAAAAACAAATCATTTATAAACTATTATCTAAAAAACAGACATCGCAATATTAAGTAATGTAATACATTTGAAATATAAAGTATAACTGATATATAAATTATATATTTTCAATGACATTAAATTTTGTATTTGATAGAAATTATTAAACAAATATACTCAATTAATAGATAAATAAAATATTTTTTAATATTAGATCTTACTGTCACATCACATTATCAATGTTATATAAGTTATAAATTGATAATATAAAATATTATTTTCATTGATCATACATATAGTAATAGAAATTTTTTTCTAATAAAATATGTTTATTTAAATATAGTAGCTTATGTTTTCTATTTCTTAAACAAAGGAAATACACTATATTTGTTTAATGATATATAAAATAATAAATGGATTGATATTAATATATTGAAAAATATATTAATTTGTAATACACAACCGTTATTGCATACATATATATAAGTATAAGAAAACAATACGTAAATATAGGAGATAAATTTATGAGGAAACATTGTTAATGATATACCATATAACTCTATTAATTAATACTATCAATATATATAAAAAATTATTAAAACAATACGCATATGTAAGAGATAAGATAAAGAGGAAATAATGATGCATCATCCCACTCCATTGATTAATACTATTGTCGGTGCATTTATTTTGTCTTTTATCTTTGGTATGCTAGCAAATCGTCTAAGAATTTCTCCTCTAGTAGGCTATTTAGCTGCTGGTGTATTAGCTGGTCCTTTTACCCCGGGATTTGTCGCTGATATTAGTTTAATACCTGAATTAGCAGAATTAGGTGTCATTTTGCTTATGTTTGGTATTGGCTTGCATTTTTCTTTGGTAGATTTACTATCGGTCAAAAATATAGCAATTCCTGGTGCTATTGCTCAAATTACTATGGCTACCATATTAGGAACAGGATTATCTTGGGCAATAGGTTGGTCGTTGATCACTGGTTTATTTTTCGGTCTTTCATTATCAACTGCAAGTACAGTAGTTCTAATGCGCGCTTTAGAAGAAAGAAAGTTGATAAACAGCCATAGATGCCAGATCGCTATAGGATGGTTAATTGTAGAAGACATTGTAATGGTACTCACACTAGTACTATTACCCAGTATAGCTGAAATGTTAGAAAAAGGTAATATAAGTATTAGTCTATTACTGTTAGATTTTTCTATCACGATTAGTAAAGTCATTGCTTTTATGGCATTAATGATGATAGTAGGACGTCGTGCTATACCTTGGATACTTGCCAAAAGTGCAGCAACAGGTTCTCAAGAATTGTTTACTTTAGCTGTTTTAGCACTAGCATTAGGTATTGCATTTGGGGCTGTAAAAATTTTTACAATTTCTTTTGCGCTAGGAGCTTTTTTTGCTGGTATGGCATTAAATGAATCTGAATTAAGCCATCGAGCGGCTCATGATACTCTACCTTTACGAGATGCTTTTGCTGTACTATTTTTTGTTTCTGTAGGCATGTTATTTGATCCAATGATTTTAGTTAAACAGCCCTTAGCAGTATTAGGATCACTAATTATTGTTGTAGTTGGAAAATCATTAGTAGCATGGACTTTAGTTATATTATTAGGTCACTCTCGTCAAACTGCTTTAACAATTTCAGTTAGTTTAGCGCAAATTGGTGAATTTGCATTTATTCTTACTGGATTAGGTGTGTCTTTAGGATTATTAAATAATGAAGTACGTAGTTTAGTATTAGCGGCAGCTATTCTTTCTATAATGATTAATCCAATTCTTTTTACTTTGGTAGAAAGTTATTTAGCTAAAAATCAAGATATTAAAAAACAAAACCTAAAAGCAATAACCAAAGAAGAAAAACAGATACCAGTTAACATATGCAATCATGCAATCATTATAGGTTATGGCCGTGTTGGTAGTATAGTAGGAAAAAAATTAGATGATGCTGGTATACCTTTGGTAGTAGTTGAAAATTCTCGTCCAATGGTTGAATCATTACGTAAACAGAATATTAATGCTGTTCTTGGAAATGCTACTCATGAAGCAATCATAAATCTTACTAATTTACATTGTGCACGCTGGTTATTACTTACTATCCCAAACGGATATGAAGCTGGTGAGGTTGTTACAATAGTAAGAGAAAAATATCAAAATATTGAAATTATTGCACGAGCACATTACGATGATGAAGTAGATTATATTATGGAAAGAGGAGCTAATAAAGTTGTGATGGGAGAAAGGGAAATTGCAAACAGTATATTACAAATGCTTGAACATGCTATCCAAAAAGAGAAGGAAACATCTATTATTTAGTTATTAATTATCTGCAGATAATTAATAAAAATTAAAATAATTATAAAAATTTATCAATTAATTGGCACATCATATCTATGTGTGTATTTTCTGCATTTAAAGCAGGAATATATTCGAATCTTTGTCCTCCTGCTTTAATAAAGTCGTTTCTATTGCGACTATCTAGTTCTTCTAAAGTTTCTAAACAGTCACATGAGAAACCAGGACTTATCACGTGAATATATTTTATTCCTTTAGCAGGAAGAGTTTGTATTATTTTATCAATATAAGGAGTTAACCAGGGTTCATATCCAAAACGTGACTGAAATGCTAATGTAAATTGATTCTCTTTTAATTTGAGTTCTTTAACTAATGCATTGGTAGTATCTAAACAACGCTGAAAGTAATCATCCCCTTCATTTACCAAACGTTTTGGAATACCATGATAAGAAATCAGCAATAGATCTGGTTTGCCATGTTTCTTAAAAGAACGGTTGATACAAATTTTAAGAGCATTAATATAGGCTGGATGATCCGCATAATCTCTAATAAAGCAAATATTTGGCAAAGATTTATAATTTTTAAAAACTTTATATAAACTATCCCATACTGAAGCAACAGTAGCAGAAGAAAATTGAGGGTATAAAGGCAACACAATTAATCTGTTTATTCCTTGTAACATCAATTTATCTATGGAACTTTTTATACTAGGATTTCCATAATTCATACCAATTTCTACTGGTAAATTTAACATAGCAGCTAAAGCATCTCTTTGGTTTTTACTGTATATCATTAACGGTGATCCTTCTTTTCTCCAAATAGAAGAATACATTTTTGATAAATATATTGATCTAAATGGTAGAACAATACTATTTAGAATTGGCCACCAAATCCAGGCAGGAATATCAATAATACGTTTATCGCTTAAAAATTGTCTAAGATAACGTTTAATAGCTTTTCTTGTTGGAGCATCAGGAGAACCTAAATTAACCAATAGTACACCTGCTTTACTTGTTTTCATTAACAACCCTTTAATAATAAAACTCACTTAATATATCAAATATTTTTACAAAAAATACTATTTATCTTCAATAATTTCAATTAATTGTGAACTTACTTCATATACTTTTTTAGTTCCATCTATTTTAAAATAACGAATATTACCTAACTGTGATTCTTTTATGTAATACTTAATTAATGCAGCTGTTGTTTTATAATATTCATCAAGTCTATTAATGATGATCTCTTCTCGATCATCACTACGTATATTAAGTTCTTCTCCTGTTATATCATCTTTATTATCTGATTTAGGAGGATTAAATAGTACATGATAAACACGGCCTGATGGTATATGTACTCTACGACCTGTTATGCGTTTAATGATTAAATCGTCAGGAACTATCAATTCTAATATTTTATCTATCTTAATTCCAACTTTTTTCATAGATTCTGCTTGTATAATAGTTCTAGGAAAACCATCTAATAAAAAACCATTTTTACAATCCCTATAGTTAATACGATTCTTTACTAAATTAATTACTATATCATCAGTAATTAATTGTCCTGTATCCATAACAATTTTTGTAGATTTACCAATTTTTGTATCTTCATTTACTAATTTACGTAACATATCTCCAGTAGAGATTTGGGGAATACCATACTTTTTCGCAATAAATTGAGATTGAGTACCTTTACCTGTACCTGGAGCTCCAAGCAAAATAAGACGCATTGCGATAATATCCTCACTATATTACAATAGTTAAAAAACAAATAAAGCTAGTATAATATACTAGCTTTTTGCTACATCAATAGTAATTTATTCATTCGACAAACAAATTTATTAGGATCTTCTAACGTGCCACATTCTGCTAAAAGAGACTGTTCTAGTAATAATTCAATCCAATCTTTAAAATTATTTTCATCTTCAATATCTGATATACGTTTTACTAAAGGGTGATTAGGATTTATTTCAAAAATATATTTAACTTCGGGTAATTCCTTACCAGCTGCTGATAGCAATTTTGCCATTTGTGTTGTCATTTCATTTGCATCAGTAGTAACCATCGCAGGTGTATTAGTAAGACGATGAGTTAATCTAACTTCTTTTACTCTATTAATTAGTATTTTTTTTACTCTTTTTACAAATGGTTCTAATTTTTCCTCAATTTGTTTTTGTTCTTTAATTTCTTTATCTAGTAATTTATTTAATGAATTATCTAATTTACTAACAGATTGAAAAGTTTTATCATTGAATTTATTTAAATAACTCATCATCCATTCATCGATACGATCTGAAAGTAATAGTACTTCTATATTTTTTTTATGAAATATTTCTAAATTAGGGCTACTTTTGGCTGCAGTATAACTATCAGCAGTAATAAAATAAATTTTTTCTTGACCCTCTACCATGCGATTGACATAATCGCTTAATGATATAGTTTCATCGCTTGTATTATTTTTTGTTGAAGTGAACCGTAATAATTTTGCAATAGTTTCAATATTGGAATTATCTTCAGCTGGACCTTCTTTTAGAATCAAGCCAAATTCTTTCCAAAAGATTTTATATTTTTCAGTATTATTTTTTGATAATGTTTCTAACATTTGAAGCACACGTTTACTTAACGCCATACATAAATTTTTAGTAATTCTGCTGTCTTGTAATATTTCTCTAGATACATTAAGTGGTAAATCACTAGAATCAATTAAACCACGAACAAAACGTAAATAATTAGGTAAAAATTCCTTGGCGTTATCCATTATAAAAACTCGTTTTACATAAAGTTTTATTCCTCCTTTATGCTCACGATTCCACATGTCAAAAGGTGCATGAGCAGGAATATATAATAAACTGGTATAATCTTGTTTACCTTCTACTCTATTATGGCTCCATATTAAAGGATCTTTAAAATCATTTGTAATATGCTTATAGAATTCGTTATATTCATCATTGGTGATTTCAGATTTGTTACGAATCCACAGTGCTTGAGCTTTATTTATCTTTTCCCATTTAGTAATATTGCTATCTTTATCTTTAATTTCAACTTCTATCGGCAATGCAATATGATCTGAATATTTACTAATGATACGGCGTATATTCCATATATCAAGAAAATCATCTTCTTCTTTACGTAAATACAAGGTAATATCAGTACCCCGATCAAATTTTTTAACATCTGAAATTATGTAGTTGCCTTCCCCGTTAGATTCCCATAAAACTCCTTCATCCAAAGATTTTCCTGCTAATCTAGTACGTAATGATACCTTTTCTGCAACAATAAAAGCAGAATAAAAACCCACCCCAAATTGACCAATAAGTTCGTCTTGATAATTATTAGAATTAATTTTTTCAATAAATGATTTTGTACCAGATCTTGCAATAGTACCTATATTATCAATAACTTCTTGACGAGACATGCCAATACCATTGTCGCTGATTTTAATCGATCTATTACTTTTATTTATAGATATCCTTACATGTAATTCCTTATCATGTTCATATAATTTTGGATTTGATAAAGCCAGAAAACGTAATTTATCAGCTGCATCAGATGCATTAGATACCAGTTCTCTTAAAAAAATTTCTTTATTTGAATAAAGTGAATGAATCATCAAATGTAAAAGTTGTTTAACTTCGGATTGAAAGTCTCGAGTTTCTTGTCCTTTCATGTTAATTAGTACCTCAATTAACTTAATATTAAATAAACAAATAAATAATGTAATAATTAGTTATTAGTATATTATTAATGATATAATTATTAGGAATAATAATTTAAAAACAATTCATGTATAAATGTTTTGTTTTTAACATAATTGTCAATATATGATTAATAATCTTAAAATACTTAAATACAAATTATATTTATTTTGCTATCTATAATTAGCTGTTTTAATATTATTTCTTCGAGTCAATAAATAAATAACAAAACTATATCGTATATATATATATTAAATATAATTTAAGACAAATATTATAACTTTCTTAAAAATTATTAATCATTGTTCTGTCTATATTTTTGCTTAAAAAGGCATTTTAAAACCCAACGGAATTTGCATATCAGAAGATAATAAAGCCATTTTTTCTTTTTGAATAACTTCAATACGACGAGCAGCATCATTAAATGCTGCAGCAATTAAATCTTCTAACATATCTTTATCTTCTTCTAATAAACTTGGAGAAACCTCAACAAGCCGACAGTTATGTGCTCCATTGATAGTAACTTTTACTAAACCAGCACCAGATTCACCTGTAACTTCTAATGAAGCTATTTCTTCTTGAACCTTAGCCATCTTATCTTGCATTTGTTGAGCTTGTTTCATTATATTACCTAATCCACCTTTGCCAAACATAATTCTCTCTCAGCTAAATTTACAATACTTATTTTTAATTAATGTAAGTTATTTTAAATAATTATAGTAATATATTTCAATGTAAATAATGTATTACAACCAATTAAGTTTTTATTTAATATGACAAGATATTTAATAATTATTGATTTAAAATTTTAAAGAAGGTTATAAATATTAACATTTGATACTTAAATCAAAAAATATAGTTGTATAACTATATTTTATTTTTAATAATCATATAAATAACTAATTCAGTATAAATGATTTATTCGTTATTGACTATTATTGAATATGATTTTCGTAACTGAATGCTAAAGCACGCAATAATGTAATATCAGTTCCTATACGGTAATTAGGAGCAAT
Organism: Candidatus Pantoea edessiphila; assembly: GCF_002933335.1. Taxonomy (GTDB): domain Bacteria; phylum Pseudomonadota; class Gammaproteobacteria; order Enterobacterales; family Enterobacteriaceae; genus Pantoea_C. The sequence continues at coordinate 16,746 of NZ_PDKS01000005.1, forward strand.
TGGCAAATCTTTTCTTCCTAATAAAATTATTTGATAATAAAGTTGTAAATCATTAGGAGATAATATCTCTGCTAATTTATATAATCGAAAAGAACGCTTGTCTCCTTTATTTATATTTGCATTTGGTAATAATTGCATTATTAATATACGATGTAACAAACGCAATATATCTGCCAAAAGTATTTCCCAATCTATATAACCATTGAGTTCTATTTTATTTAACAACTTAATAAGTTGCTCACCATCGCCTTTTACTAAAGATTCGATCAAGCACAAAGGATATTCTTTGTCAGCAATACCTATCATAGATTTTACTTTATTATTAGTAATCCTACCATTGCATAATGCAATAGCTTGATCAGCTAGACTTAATGCATCTCTCATGCTACCATCAGCTGATCTTGATAATATTTCCACTGCATCAGATTCACTGAAAAATTTTTCTTTCTTTAAAATAAAACTTAATTTTGTATGTATTTGATCTATACTAAGTTTTTTAAGATAAAATTTTATGCATCTCGATAAGATAGTTGCAGGTATTTTATTAGGATCTGTAGTAGCAAGTAAAAATTTTACATGAGATGGTGGTTCTTCCAAGGTTTTTAGTAAAGCATTAAAGCTATGGCGTGATAGCATATGTATTTCATCTATTAAATAAATTTTAAATCTACCTTTAATTGGTAAATATTGTATATTATCAAGTAAATCACGCATTTCTTCAACTCTAGTGCGCGAAGCAGCATCGATTTCAATCAAATCAATAAATTTACCTTGATTAATTGCCAAACAATTATTACAAACTCCGCATGGATTAGCAGAAACACCAACTTCACAACTAAAACACTTAGCTAAAATGCGAGCAATGGTAGTTTTACCTACACCTCTTACACCTGAAAAAATATAAGAATGATGAACCCTACCTAATGAAAAACTGTTCACTAGTGCTAAAAGAACATGTTCTTGTCCTACTACATCAGAAAAAAATTTTGGTCGCCATTTTGTAGCAAGTACTTTATAGATCATAGAGATTTATTTTTGTATATATAATACTGTTAGTTAAGAAATTATTTTACGACTTTACTGTTAGTTAAGAAATTATTTTACGACTTTTTATTAATTGTTTTTCTAAATAAAATTTACTAGTAAAAACAAAATTTAACTGTAAAAAAACTATTAATAAATTTAAAATGTTAATTAAACACATATTGCTATTGATAATAAAATATTATCAATTGTAATTTAAAATCATAACACATAATTTTTACTATAATAGTATATATATAGAATATCATACAAACAATAGGAAAATTAGACCGAAAATTTAGTTTGCTTACATAAAAGTACATATGTTAAGTAATTTTTTATCAATATATATCCTATATAACTTAGATAGACATAGGTATGAGTTTATGTCTTCAATTAAATGTTATTTAAATATAATTTACACCATATTTTAAGATATTCAGAAAATATAATTATTATCTTAAAATATTTATTATATTTGTAGTACACATTTAAAATGGCTTATTTACGAACAAATACATGACAAAGATAGATTATTTAATGAGATTAAGAAGATTCCGTTCATTGATACACTTGAAAGAATAATCGAAAAAAATAAATATAAGTTGTCAGATGATGAATTAGCAATATTTTACTCAGCAGCAGACCATAGACTAGCGGAGTTAACTATGAATAAATTGTAAGATAAAGTTCACAGCTATATATGGTATGGATATTTATACGTTGAAGTTGATTGTTATTTCATGTTGTGTCTGTTAATTATGTTGATCTCATTTTTGCCTAATCATCAATCAATACATATAAATAAAAGATCACAATAAAAAGAGTTGCTTTAAGCAAGTAGCATTACAGTAGCATATTATACTAGCAACTAGCAGGACACAAATTTATTGATTGTTTTTTTGGTGCCCCTGTTAGTCACATTCCAGCACATGCCTATTTCGTTTTGGCTGCTTCTTTCCAGACCTGACCAATTTAACGGACAAACATTGCAGAATAACCAACAAGTTCACCAATACTTCAATTATACATTGACCAATTACTATTAATAATAATATTAAATTAAAAATATTTCAAGTTTTATACAAAAAGATATATTCAACAACCTTGTTTTGATTTAATTATATTTTATAAACAGTTAAAACAGGAATAACACTTAAAATAATATTTTTATTTGGATGAAAAATCATTCCTAATAAAATCTTTTTGAGATTTATGCAATTGATACATGTTCCAATAATGTCCTTTATTTAAAATTAATTTATTATGATTACCTTTTTCAAGAACTTTTCCTTTATATAATACTACAATATTGTCGGCTTTTATTATAGTAGAAAGTCTATGAGCTATTACTACTAACGTGGTATTATGACGTAATTCGTCTAATGTTTGCTGTATTGCTTGTTCTGTACCAATATCAATATTTGCAGTCGCTTCATCTAAAATAATAATTTTAGGTAATTCTACTAAAACGCGTGCTAAAGACAACAGTTGCTTCTGCCCTGCTGATAAATTACTACCTTGCTCCTCTAATTTTGTATAAATACCATTAGGCATAGAGTTAACTAAATCTATTAATTTAACTTTTTCCAATACATCCCAAATTACTTGTTCTTTTATATTCCTTCCTAAACTTATATTTTCCAGTAAAGAATCAGCTAAAATTACTGGTTCTTGTTGAACCATTGCTATCCCTTTTCTTAGTACCCGACGTGTTAATTGCTTTATTGGTCTATTGTCAAGGTAAATTTCACCATGATTACTAGAGTAGTAACCCATTAACAGATTTGCAATTGTACTTTTTCCACTACCAGTATATCCTACAATAGCCATAAAACTACATGATGGAATACTTAAATTAATATCAACTAAAATATTATGATCTTTGTTATAAGAAAAATGTAATTTTTCTAATATAATGCTTCCTGAACTTAGCGGTTTATTATCGTATCCATATTTTTGTTTGATAGAATCCATCAATTCAAAAACTCGCTCTCCAGAAACTACTGCTTGTTGTATTACAGATTGTTGAGCAGCAAATTGTACTAGAGGTTCATTTAGTCTACTGAGGTAGGTTATAAAGGCATACAATATACCTATTTTTAAAATGTTATTTATGTATAAGTTGAAAAATATTAATAATCCACATAATATTACCGAAGATAATAAATTTAATAATGGTCTAAGCAACCAGCCATCTAAACGTAGAGTCTGCATACGAGCTAGATAATGCAATCTACTAATTTCATTAATACGTTTTCTGAAACGTTCCTGCTGTCTAAATTGTTGTATTACTGTCATACCAATAATTGCTTCATTAAAACTATTGTTTATATCAGCAAGATAATTTTTTATCTTTCTGGTGATCGGAGTACTATAGTATTGATAAATTATTATTACTAATAATACCATAGGAAATAATAGCATTGCTAATAATGCCATTCGCCAATCTAATATCAACATAGCAACTATCATAGTAACAATTAAAATTGTACTTCTTAAAACCGTAGCAATTACCGTTACATACAAGTTTTTAATGACTTCTGTATCATCAGTGATTCGTGAAATTATTTGACCAATTGGTTTTTCATCAAAAATATTCATTGGTTGAGACAATGCCACTTTCATTAAATCTATTCGCAATTTTTTGATAACATTAATAGAAACAATATTAAACAAAAAAACCTGCCAATAATGTAAAACAGCTGCTAGTAACTGCAAAGTTATAACAACACCTATTAAGCATTTAAATAGCGTTCCTGGTATTTGATGTTGTGATACTAAGTGATCTATAAAATAAGTGATTAATAGTGGACCACTCACTTCAATAATTACAGTAATCCATAACATGCCTATAGCAATTAATAAATATCTTTTCCAAGATTGAGCATAATATAATAACCTTTTTAAAACTGGCCACCAATGTTGTTGTGATTTATTCATAAAGCAGTCCTTTAATATTAATTAGTATATAGCGCTGCTTCCAACTGTTGATAGCGATACATATCTTTGTACCAACCAGGTTTTTTAATAAGTTTACTATGTTTGCCGCAGTTTAGCACTTTGCCTTCATGTAAAACCAAAATTTCATCTGCGTCAATTAGAGATGATAAATGATTTGTAATCATAATTAATGTATGACTTTTAATCCAATGTTTTAAATTGATTAAGATTTGATTTTCAGTAGAACTATCAATAGCAGATAATGAATCATCTAAAATTAAAATTTCAGAATTAATTAATAATGCTCTTGCTAGAATAATACGTTGCCTTTGTCCACCTGATAGCATTGTACCTCTTTCCCCTACTTCCGTATCATAACCTTTAGTTAAAAGTAATATATCATTATGTACACAAGCTATTTTTGAAACAAATTCTATTTCTTCTTGATCAGCATCAGGTTTTCCTAAAGTAATATTATTAGCTATAGTATCAGAAAAAAGGAAAGGATTTTGATTCACTACAGCTAATCTATTCCGCCAGGTATCTAAACTTAAATTTCTTAGCGATATACCATGATAAAATATTTCACCTTCTTGAATTTCGAAGTGTCGCTGAATTAAACTAATTAAAGTACTTTTACCACTGCCGGTTGGACCACATATACCCAATATCTTACCTGGTTCTAACTTGAAATGTAAATTTGTTAAAATCAAATCAGAATTATTAGGATAAAAAAATTTATTAATTGAAACTTCTAAAATTCCTGGACAGTTAGGCAAAATAGTATCATTTTGAATATCTTCTACAGCAGATTTTTCGGATAATACTATATTAATACGATTCCAGGATGCATTGCCACGTTCTATAATATTAAATGTCCAAGCTAATGCCAACATTGGCCAAATCATTAAACTAAGATACATTATAAATCGTGTTAATTGTCCTAAAGTTATTTGATTATGCCATACTAACCAACTTCCAAAACCTACAGCTAATATATTTGATATACCTATTGCAACATAAATTGTAGGATCAAAACAGGCGTCTATTTTAGTTACATTAAGATTTTTTTTACTATTATCATTTGCAATTTTAACAAATTTATTTAACTGCGTTTGTTCGATGCCAAATGATTTAATCATACGAATACTAGTGATACTTTCTTGTATATAATTATTAAGAATAGAAAATGAAGCTTGAGCTATTTTAACATTTTGATGTAATTTTTCACCATAATAATGTATAAAACAAGCCATAAATGGCATAGGCATTAGTGCAATTAGGGTTAATTGCCAGTTTATTTGAACAATCATAGTTACGAGAACTATTAAACTCATAACTATAGAATCAACTAATGTTAATACTCCTTCACCAGCAGCAAATACTACACAATCAACATCATGTGTAACTCTAGCGACAAGATCTCCAGTTCGATATCTTAAATAAAATGCTTTTTGATGTAAACTTAATTGTCGGTAAAAATCATCTCTTAGCTTAATTGCTAATTTATATGAAGCGCCAAATAATAAAACACGCCAAACATAACGTAATATGTAAATTATAATTGCAGTTGTTAACATCACACCAATCCAAATACATATGTCGTTATTAGTCATGTTTTTATGATTAACACCATCTATCAAAATACCTACTACATATGGTGGTAATAATTGCATAATAGCAACAATAATTAATAAAATAATAGCACCTAAGTACCGTTTCCACTCACGTATAAAATACCAACTTAGTTTATTAAATAATCGCACAGAATTATTCTCAGTTTTTATATTATCAGAATAGGATACCAAATTAATTAATATATTTTACATATGTTAATTACATAAAATTCATTAATGGAACTATCGTAAGATATTGTAATCAATTTTTAGTAAAATATTTTATTAAAGATTTTAAGGCAGGTAGTTTATAAAATCATAACATTGCAGAAAGGAATTTTTAACAAATAATTCCTGAATTCATTCAGATCTTATTATAAACATATGTGATTTATTTAATTTGTAATAAATTATGTAGATAATATTTTATTACAAATTACCATCAAGAAACGTTTTACTGTTTAATATTCAATATAGCTTATTAATTATCATCTAAATTAAGTGTTCATACAAATAAAATTATAAATATTTAAGCGCTTAATTAATTTATTGATAGTAATTGTGATGTGTCATAAACAGTAACACATTATAAAAACAATATAAATCCCTATTTTCCAAATACATCTATTCCTGGCAGTAATATTCTTTTTTAGTTGAATATTAAATATATGTTTATAAAATTAAATTGGATGTAAAATACATTTTATCATAAATTATCTGTCATAATATCATACTTGATTATTAATGTGATTATATTTAATAACTGCTTTTTTAGATAAATTATTTAGTAGCATTTTTAGTATAAGCTGGGAATTGCTTTTATTAATTAATACAACCAATTCATTTAATTTATCTTCAGGCATGTGATTTGGAATTATTTTATTTAACATAATCAATACTATATTACCATTAATATCTTCAGTTATTCCCCAAGAAGACTCACCTTTATTAGGTTCTGGTAAGCTAAATGCTGTTCTATTTATAGGATCACGAATATCGCCTCGACTAATTATTTTATTATTTCCTAAAGTTATACCTGCAGCAGCCAGCGCTTTTTGTTTATTTGGTGAGTTTAACAGTTTACTAGCTTGAAACTTAGCTTGCTGGTGTGCTTTATCTTTTTTAAGCATATTTACAATTTGTAATTTAACTTGCTCAATTGTTTTTACAGTTTCTTTTTTATGATCATCAATATGTATTACTATTGCATTATAGTCATCTATCTTAATTACATCAGAATTCATACCTATATTTAGAGCCTTGCTGTATAAAGCTTCTCTGAATCCACTAGAATTAATTTCTTTAGGTATATTATTTAAATTAAACCAATTGGTTTTTACTTTTTTAACTCCAGTGACTAGCTCAACATCTTTCAGTGAATTATTATTAAGAGCTAATGAACTAACTTTTTGATTAAACTTACTAAAAAAATCAATAATGTTCTTTTTATTGATTTGATCAACAATAGTGTCATGAACCTCTGATAATGATTTAATTCTACCAGGTATAACATCCTCTAGATATACAATTAAAAACATCCTACCTGTATTAATTATCTTTGATATTTCTCCTTTTTTCTTAAGCCCTGAATCTTTTATTTCATCTGGTATATTTGTCATATCTATCCATCCTATATCTCCTCCTTTACGAGCAGAAATTGGATCAGTAGACATAGTTTTAGCTAAACTAGAAAAAGGTATTCCTTTATTAAATTTATCTAAAACTTTTTTAGCATCTGCACTAGTATTAGTTTGAATAATTCTGTAATGATTACGAGACTGGATATAATATTCATTTTTATGATCATCATACCACTGACTAATATCTGATTTGCTAACAGATTTTTTTAATTTATTAGCACTAAGTTTATTAGCACTAAGTTTGATATAGCTAATGCGAAATTTTTCTGGTATTAAAAATGTATTTTTATATCTTTGATAATACTGATCGATTTCATCATTAGTTGTATGCTGTTTTTTAGCTAGTGCATTTACGTTTATAGTTGCTTGACGAATAGATCTTTTTTGGGCAATTAAATCAGACAATCTATAAATCTCATTAGGTAATATAAAATCGCTATTTACTATAGTACCCACTAGTTGTTGAATTAAAAGTTCTCTACGTAATAACTCTACATATTGATTAGTAGTTAATCCTATTTTTTTTATAACATTTCTATACTGATTATTATCAAAAACACCTTTAACTTGAAAATATTTTTGATTTAAAATAACTTGTTTAAGTTGATCATCGCCAACATGAAATTTTAAATTATTCACATAATTATGTAATAATAATTTGTCAATTAAATAAACTAAAGCTTGTTGACGTACTTGATTTATATAAAATTCATTATTTAAAAGATTTTGAGAGTCATCACCTAAATATTTTTGTTGATCATTAATTGCATCTTGAACAGCTTGATCTAATTCTGTATTGGTAATTTTTTGACCGTTAACTTTAGCAATATAATCATTTCTTCTGTTACTTATTACATATGTACCGATACTGGTTATAATAAACAGTAAAATTGAAATACTTAAAATAACTTTAATTAGTAATGAATTATATAAATTATGAAAACTACTTGTCATAGTATAATAGAACTCTATAAAATATGTTTAAAAATAATTTCAACTTAATGTAAACATGTTATCTTGATTTTAAAATAAAAATATTATACGTTTAATCATAATATTTCTTTAATTAACAGAATTTTTTAATGTTTTACCTGCTCGGAAACCTGGAATCTTACCAGCAGGAATATTAATTTCCTGTCCGGTTTGAGGATTTCTCCCTACTCGAGCTGCTCGATTACGTACAGAAAAAGTACCAAACCCTATTATAACAACATCATCTCCTTGTTTTAATGCAGATGAAATAGAACCAGTAAATGCATTTAGGACACGTCCTACTACCGCTTTAGGTAAAGAAGAATCTAAAGCAATTTTATTAATTAATTGTGATTTATTCACTTTTAATATTTCCTTTATGTTTTTAAAATAATATTAAAATAGTTTGTATAAATAATATTAAAATAGTTTGTATAATGATAACTTAATTTCTTATATACAATTAATATTATAATAAATAAAATACAAATAATATTTTTATATCTAATACCACATATCTATATACTATAATGGTTCATTCTCAAAAGCTAAATTTAACACCTCTTCAATTCGTTTTACTGGATAAATATTTAAATCAGAGATTATATTTTTCGGTATATCATGTAAATCACGTTTATTATCATCAGGTATAAGTACTGTCTTAATATAACCTCGGTGTGCAGCTAACAGCTTCTCTTTTAAGCCACCAATTGGCAACACTTGGCCCCGTAAAGTAATTTCACCTGTCATTGCTAAATTAGAACGAACTGGATTACAAGTTAAACAAGATACCAAAGCTGTACACATAGCTATACCAGCACTAGGACCATCTTTTGGTGTTGCACCTTCTGGAACATGAACATGAATATCACTTTTTTCATAAAAATCTTCGTTTATACCTAACTTTTTAGCACGAGCTCTTACAACAGTTAATGCTGCTTGAATAGACTCCTGCATAACTTCACCTAAAGAACCAGTATAAATTAGCTTTCCTTTACCAGGAACACATGCAGTTTCGATTGTAAGTAAATCTCCTCCTACTTCAGTCCAAGCTAATCCTGTGACTTGACCAATTCTATTTTTATTGTCTACTCGACCGTAATCAAATTTACGTACTCCTAGAAAATCACGTAAATTTTCTTTGCTAATTAAGATGCTTTTTTTTGTTTTATCAATCAATAATAATTTTACAGTTTTGCGACATAACTTAGAAATTTCACGTTCTAAATTACGAACTCCTGATTCTCGAGTATAATATCGAATGATTACTAAAAAAGTATTGTCTTCAATAGTAATCTCTCCCGACTTAAGTGCATTACAGTTAATTTGTTTTGGTAAAAGATATTGTTTTGCTATATTTAATTTTTCATCTTCAGTATAACCTGCAAGACGAATTACTTCCATACGATCTAGTAGAGGAGCAGGAATATTCATTGAGTTAGAAGTAGCTATAAACATTACATCTGATAGATCGTAATCTACCTCTAGATAATGATCATTGAAAGAAATATTTTGTTCAGGATCAAGCACCTCTAATAAAGCAGAGGAAGGGTCTCCACGCATGTCAGATGACATTTTATCAATTTCATCTAATAAAAAAAGTGGATTTTTCACCTTGATTTTAGACATTTTTTGTATTATTTTGCCTGGCATCGAACCAATATATGTGCGTCTATGTCCTCTAATTTCCGCTTCATCTCGAACGCCTCCTAATGCCATTCTAATATATTTCCTACCTGTTGCTCTAGCAATAGATTGCCCTAGAGATGTTTTACCTACTCCAGGTGGTCCTACTAAACATAAAATTGGTCCTTTAATTTTATTTATTCTGCTTTGTACTGCAAGATATTCTAATATCCTTTCTTTTACGTGATCCAAACCATAGTGATCCAAATCTAATATTTTTTGAGCTTCACATAAATCTTTCTTTATTTTGCTGCGTTTATACCAAGGAACTTGAATCATCCAATCAATATAGCCACGTACTACTGTTGCTTCTGCAGACATTGGTGACATCATTTTTAGTTTTTGCAATTCAGACTTGACTTTATCATGTGCTTCGGAAGTCATCTTTGCATTTTCAATCTTTCTTTTTAAAATTTCATATTCATCTGGTGAATCATCCATTTCACCTAATTCTTTTTGAATTGCTTTCAATTGTTCATTTAAATAGTATTCTCGCTGACTTTTTTCCATCTGTTTTTTAACTCTATTTCGAATCCTTTTTTCTACTTGCATCAGATCTATTTCAGACTCCATCATAGCCATAAGATATTCTAAACGTTCATTAACATCTGACATTTCAAGTACTGATTGTTTATCTCCTAATTTTAAAGGAATATGTGCAGCTACAGTATCGGCTAATCGTGCTGCATCTTCAATGTTACTAAGAGAAGTTAAAACTTCAGGTGGAATCTTTTTATTTAGTTTTACATAACATTCAAATTGATTAATTGCCGTACGAACTAACACTTCTTGTTCTCTATCTTCAATTTTAGGTGAAATTAAATATTCAGCTTTTGCAACAAAATGATCACCGTTATCAGCTAATGTTTTAATATGAGCACGTTGTAAACCTTCAACTAGAACTTTAACAGTTCCATCTGGTAATTTCAACATTTGTAATACTGATGATATAGTTCCTACGGAAAAGAGATCATTAATTCCGGGTTCATCTGTTGATGCTTCTTTTTGTGCAACTAACATGATAGTTTTGTCTTGATCCATTGCAGCTTCCAAGCATCTAATTGACTTTTCCCTTCCAACGAACAACGGAATTACCATATGTGGGTACACTACCACATCCCGCAAAGGTAATACGGGTATTTCAATACATTTAGAACGCTCAGGATTCATGAAACTCTCTCTTAATTCTAAATTTGCTAGATAGGTATTATCTGTATAAAAGTTTATTTAAAATCGAATAGATGATAATCATATGGGGATGATTGTATAACATTCAATATTACAATTATTAAGAAAAAGGGATTATTGATTTCCCTTTTTCAATTTATGAAATCAAATCAATGCTGTATTTTGTTCTTTACAAGATTCTTTAGAATCAGAATTAACATAAATAAAAGTAGGTTCTGATTTGCCTTCTATTACTAATTGATCAATTAATACTTTTCCTACTCCTTTCATTGAAGGTAGGTTATACATGGTATCTAATAATATACCTTCAATGATCGAACGTAACCCACGAGCACCTGTTTTATGTATTATAGCTTTCTTAGCTATGGCATTTAATGCATTATCTAGAAATTTAAGTTCAACTCCTTCTAATTCAAACAAAGCCTGATATTGTTTAGTAAGAGCATTTTTAGGTTTGTGTAAAATTTTAATTAATGTTTCTTCATTTAGTTCATTTAAAATTGTAACAACAGGTAAACGACCAATAAATTCAGGAATCAAACCAAATTTAATTAAATCTTCTGATTGACATTGAGAAAGTAATTTATTTTCAGTAAGATTTTTAGATTGATCATTTATGTTCGCAATAAAACCAATTTCCGAACCTATTTTAATACGTTGAGCAATTAATTTATCTAATCCTGCAAAAGCACCTCCGCAAATAAAAAGAATTTTTGAAGTGTCGACTTGTAAAAACTCCTGTTGCGGATGTTTACGTCCACCTTGAGGAGCTACTGAAGCTAAGGTACCTTCAATTAATTTTAGAAGAGCCTGTTGAACCCCTTCACCAGAAACATCTCTTGTGATAGATGGATTATCAGATTTGCGAGAAATTTTATCAATTTCATCAATATATATAATGCCATGTTGTGCTTTTTTTGCATCGTAGTTACATTTTTGCAATAATTTATGTATTATATTTTCTACATCTTCACCCACATAACCTGCTTCTGTTAATGTAGTTGCATCTGCTATAGTGAAAGGTACATTAAGTAATTTAGCTAAAGTTTCAGCTAATAACGTTTTTCCACTTCCTGTAGGACCAATAAGCAAGATATTGCTTTTTCCTAATTCTATCTTATTAGTGAGATTATTACTATATAAACGTTTATAATGATTATAGACAGCTACAGCTAATACTTTTTTTGCTAATTCTTGACCTATTACATAATCATCAAGATAACTACGAATGTCATGTGGTGTGGGAATTTTATGTGATTCCTGTTCTGAATAAATCTCTTTTTTATTCTCTTCGTAAATGATATCTCTACACATAAACACACATTCATCACATATATATACCGAAGGTCCAGCGATCAATTTGCGTGTTTCATGTTGATTTTTATCGCAAAAAGAACAACAAAGCAATTTATCTGAATTATCCTTATCATGTTTGTCTGTCATCATTCAACCCCTTCTTTATGTTTTAATATATGATAGAAACTAGGTGAATGTATTCAATTATTTGTCTATTTGTCACATTAATTGCATCTTATTTTTATTATGTTAGTTAAATCGTTTTAGTAAATACTGTGTTTTGTTATAATACAGTATTTATTAACGAGACGTTAGAATTGAATCTACAATTCCATATTCTAATGCCTCTTTTGCTGATAAAAAATAATCACGTTCAGTATCATTTTCTATTTGTTTTAAAGATTTACCAGTATGTTTTGCTAGTAATTCATTCATACATTTTTTTACTTTTAGTATTTCCCTTGCATGAATTTCAATATCAGTTGCCTGTCCTTGATATCCTCCTAGAGGTTGATGTATCATCACTCGTGAATGGGGTAAGCAAAAACGCTTCCCTTCAGTACCTGCAGCTAATAAAAAAGCACTCATTGAGCAAGCTTGACCAATACAAATGGTGCTCACATCTGGCGTAACAAATTTCATAGTGTCATAAATGGACATTCCTGATGTAATGATTCCTCCTGGTGAATTAATGTATATATTTATATCTTTTTTCGGATTTTCTGCTTCTAAAAATAACATCTGTGCAACAATTGAGTTAGACATATAATCTTCAACTTGTCCAGTTAAAAAGATAACTCTTTCTTTTAACAGACGAGAATATATATCATAGGAACGTTCACCATGAGCAGTACGTTCAACTACCATTGGTATCAAAGTATTGTAAGGTGTGAAAATTTTATAATTATCACTACTATATGACACTATAAGATCTCCTAAATATGTTAATTTATATTCATTTGATACCTATTATGAATAATATTAATTTCATTTTTCCAATTTAATAATATACATAATCGTTAAAAATTATCTTATATTTGTATTATTTACTATCATATTGAAATTAATTTTCTTTTCTGTTACCTCAGCATTGCTAAGTACTATGTCAATAGCTTTCCTTTCTATTATTAAATTCTTAATATTTCTTATTATATTATCATTTTTTTTGTAAAAGTTGATAACTTCTTTTCGGTTTTTATAACCAACTGCTATTTCTTCTATTATTTCATTAATACTATGTTCATCAGCTTGCAAGTCATATTGAGTGATTATATTATTTAAAAGTAACTTAATGGCAGCTTCTCTTGTTGCTTTATCTATTAATAAATTTTTAGGCATATTTTGATACTGTTTTGATACTTCTTTATTCTTTAGACAAGATTCTTGCGAATATTTTTTATTCATCATTTCAATTTCATAATCAATTAATGACATTGGTACATGAATTACACTTATTACTTCTTTAACTATTTGATATTTCAATTCTTGATACACTGCTGTTTTTAGATCTAGCTCCATATTTTTACGTACTTGATTTCGCAAACTAGATATTGATCCATCTTTTATACCTAAAGATTCAATTAATTCTTTATTTAATTCAGGAAGTGAAGGTTTTTCAACTTTTTTAAGTGTTACATTAAAATGTACCTTTTTTCCTCTAAGACTTTTTAAGTGATAGTTATCAGGAAAATGTGAATCAATATCAAAATGATCTCCTGGTTTATAACCTATAACATTGTCTTCAAAACTAGATGCCATATATCCTTTGCCTAACGGTAGAATAAAATTAAACACCGTTCCATTTTTGACCTCTTTTCCATTAATGTAACTAATAAAATCTATAGTGACGCGATCTTCCTTTTCTGCTTTAACATTTTTTTCTATCCATTTTATATATTGTTTCCTAATACTTTCTACAGTTACATCAATATCAGATTCTGTAATGGTAACTAATGGTTTTTCGATTTTAATGCTTTTTAATTTTTTTAACTCAATTAATGGATAAGATTTAAATTCAACTATATATTCAAAATCTTTATTTTCAGTGTATTTTCCTGGTATATATTTTGGTAAACCAACTAAATTTAGTTTTTGTTTCATTATTAAATCAATAAAATTATTTGTCATTAAATTACTTAAAATATTTAGAACAATAGAATTTTTGTATCTATGAGAGACTATCTGCATTGGTACTTTTCCCTTTCTAAAACCATTTATTCTAATTGTCTTTGATATGTCATCTAGTTCTTTTTTTATAGCGGCATTAATTTTTTCAGAGCTTATAGTAATAGTGATTTTACGATTTAAGTCCTGATTAGTTTCTGCTAATTGCATATCATAGCTCCAACTCATCATTAACACATTTATGAAATTTATATAATAAAAAATTAATTTACGTACTTAAACAACATTTTAATAAAAATTAGTAAAAATATTTCAAATTATTTTCAGGCAAAATTAGTTGAAATATTATAGCTAAATCATTAAAGTAAGTCGAATTAATAAAATAACCTTTCAAGGTGGGAAAACGGCCCTTAGGCCGTTGAAATGAAAGCAACCTAAGCAAGTTGTTGGGTTTTTTTACTATTACAACAAGGAGAATTAGGTACAGCATATTGTAATACTGACCACTCTTTCAAAGTATATGTATGTAATGCTAAAGCGTGTATTTTTGATAATTCAATAGTAAGCTCGCTATAAATAGCACGATGACGGATAAGAAAACGTTCCCCTTTGAAAAAATCACTAACAATAATTACCTTAAAATGACTTTCTGATCCAGCAGGAACATTATGCTTATAACTTTCATCGTTTACTTCTAGATGAAAGGGATTAAAAGCTAAGCGAAGTTTTTCTTCTATTTGCTCGCGAATCATTATTTTGCTCCTTCAATAGAAAACTTCATATCGCATATATTTAAATATTAATATCTTTACAAACTCTTTTCCTAATATAGGATTCAGTTATGAAAATACATTTTTATTAATTTATTAATAAGTTATAAACAATTAATATCATAAATACTTTAATAATATTTATTTTAATTTAAATGGCTAATATTATTAAATATTTCTATATTAAATAGCAATAAAGGCACAATAACAATATGCTCGAAGAATAATTCAATGTTTTCGGTCAATAAATTAAATGCTTAAATATTAAACAATTAAATAAAGATCGAAAATTTTTATTTAATTTATTTTGTAATATATATAAATATTAGCTTTAATGAAGCATTCAACAAGGAAATATAACACGAAACCGTAAAAGATCGTTATTTATATTTATAATATTTTAAAACAATTTAAATAATTATTAGTTATATGTATTACAGAATAGAATGTTATTTGTATTAATCCATTATGGAATTAAATCAAATATTCGATTATTCGATATTGCTTGTGTTTGTTCAAAATCATTAATTTATAATTTTATTTTATATATTGTGTTTGTTCAAAATCATTAATTTATAATTTTGTTTCATATATCATGTAAATGATAAAAATCATATCTAAATATTATTAATATTTTATAGTTATGCAAATTAAATTTTATTTATCTTAATAAAAATGTATATTGATAATATTTTATTAATTTTGAAAATTATTTCATATATTTAAAGTACTATGTAATTTAATTAAATTTATAATCCATTAGCCCTGTTAATTATTAATTAACTTTATTGTTTAGCAGCTAATACTAAATTATTTATCATAAATGATTATGTAATTAATACTGTAATAATCAATATAAATACATTAATATTAAAATAAATACATTAATATTAAACTGTTTTCTAATATTTTCTTTTTTATTAAAGTTTTTCCATACTAATATTGGAGATTTGTTTAACATAGGAAGTTAAAAACCTTTGTTAATGAGGTAATCAAATGATATCTAAAAACTACAGCAGTAAAATAATAAAGAATTTTTTTTTATTTACCTCGTGCGCCACATTATTAAGTGGATGTGAAAGTGCATTATTAAACCCAAAAGGACAAATTGCATTACAACAGCGCTCATTGATATTAACTGCTTTTTGCTTAATGTTAATTGTTGTTATTCCTGCTATTTTTATGACAATATTATTTGCATGGAAATATCGAGAGACCAATATAAATGCAAAATATAGTCCTAACTGGTCACATTCTAATAAGATAGAAGCTGTAGTTTGGACTATTCCAATAATAATTGTTCTTTTTCTTAGTATATTAAGCTGGAAATCAACTCATGAACTAGAACCGAGTAGACCAATTAGATCTAATGTTAGACCGATAGAAATTGATGTTGTATCTTTAGATTGGAAATGGCTGTTTATTTACCCAAAACAAGGATTTGCTACTATTAATCAAATAGCATTTCCAGTAAACACTCCAATTTTATTTAAAGTTACTTCTAATTCTGTTATGAACTCTTTTTTTATACCACAGCTTGGTAGTCAAATTTATGCTATGGCAGGTATGCAAACTAAACTTAATTTAATTGCTAATCAACCAGGAGTTTATGATGGAATTTCTTCTAATTTCAGTGGTTTAGGTTTTTCTAATATGAAATTTAAAACTATTGTTACTAGAAATAACATGGAATTTGAAAAATGGATAATTAATATTAAAAACTCCAAAAATGTAATAAATAACATGAAGGATTTTGAAAATATTGCAATACCCAGCAAAGATGATCCAGTAAAGTACTTTTCTAAAGTAGATCCTAATCTATTCTTAAAGGTGATTGAAAAATTTAAAATGAATCATAAAATACATCATAAAAATAGATAAAATATTGTATTTTAAATTAAGTGTTATTTAACACAAAAGATGTAAACTAAATTTTTTATGTGAGCAATGATTGGAGGAATAAAGATACCAATATGTTAGGAAGATTAACATTAAATTCAATACCTTATCACGAACCAATTATTATGGTTACAGTTTCTTGTATAATATTGATTGGTTTGTTGATAGTTTCGGCTATCACTTATTTTAAAAAATGGTCATATTTATGGTCAGAGTGGTTAACATCTTTAGATCACAAAAAAATAGGTATTATGTATATTATTGTCGCTTTTATAATGTTATTGCGTGGCTTTGCTGATGCTATAATGATGCGTATGCAACAAGTTTTATCTTCAGCCGGAAAATTAGGTTTTTTACCAGAACACCATTACAACCAAGTATTTACTGCTCATGGTGTCATTATGATATTTTTTGTAGCGATGCCTTTAGTTGTTGGTTTGATGAATATTATTGTTCCATTACAAATTGGAGCACGAGATGTTGCCTTTCCATTTTTAAACAGTTTAAGTTTTTGGTTTACAATTATAGGTGTAGTACTAGTTAATTTATCACTAGGTATAGGTGAGTTTGCACAAACAG
Source organism: Candidatus Pantoea edessiphila (assembly GCF_002933335.1). Taxonomy (GTDB): domain Bacteria; phylum Pseudomonadota; class Gammaproteobacteria; order Enterobacterales; family Enterobacteriaceae; genus Pantoea_C. Next base: position 34,482 of record NZ_PDKS01000005.1, read on the forward strand.
GTTGGTTGGCTTACCCACCCTTAGCTGGAATTGATTCAAGCCCAGGAGTAGGAGTTGATTATTGGATATGGAGCTTGCAGTTAGCAGGTATTGGTAGTACTTTAACTGGAATTAATTTTTTTGTTACTATTTTAAAAATGCGTGCACCAGGTATGAATTTATTTAAAATGCCAGTATTTACCTGGACATCTTTGTGCACAAATGTTTTGATCATAATATCATTTCCTGTACTTACCGCTACAATATTTCTATTGACACTTGATCGTTATTTAGGATTCCATTTTTTCACAAATGATATGGGCGGTAATATGATGATGTATATTAATCTAATTTGGATTTGGGGACATCCAGAAGTATATATATTAGTATTACCAGTATTTGGGATATTTGCAGAAATCACCGCAACTTTTTCTAGAAAACGTTTATTTGGTTACAATTCTTTAGTATGGGCTACAATCGCTATTACTGTTTTATCATTTATTGTTTGGTTACATCATTTTTTTACTATGGGAGGAGGAGCTAACGTTAATGCTTTTTTTGGCATTATGACTATGATTATAGCAGTTCCAACTGGTGTGAAAATCTTTAATTGGATATTTACTATGTATCAAGGACGTATAAGGATGCATTCTGCCATGTTGTGGACTATCGGTTTTTTAATTACATTTTCTATAGGTGGTATGAGCGGTGTTTTGTTAGCTATGCCTGGTGCTGATTTTGTGTTGCATAATAGTTTATTTTTAATCGCACATTTTCATAATGTAATTATTGGCGGTGTAGTATTTGGTTGTATGGCTGGAATAAGTTATTGGTTTCCAAAAATATTTGGTTTTACCCTAAATGAAACTTGGGGAAAACTTTCTTTTGCTTTTTGGATAACTGGTTTTTTTGTCGCATTTATGCCATTGTATGCATTAGGTTTTATGGGTATGACTCGTCGTATTAGTCAGAACATCGATCCTCAATTTCATTTTTTGTTAGTTATAGCAACATGCGGAGTGGGTTTAATAGCAGCAGGTATATTATGTCAATTGATTATGTTTTATGTTTCTATACGTGATCGTGAAAATAATCGAGATTTAACTGGTGATCCATGGAATGGCAGAACATTAGAGTGGTCTATTTCTTCTCCTCCACCATTTTACAATTTTGCGTTTATTCCTAAAGTAGAAGATTTAGATGCATTTTGGGATATGAAACAAAAAGGCAAAGCTTATACAATACCAGAAAAATACGAAAGAATTCATATGCCCAAAAATAGTTCTGCAGCAATAGTAATTTGTGCTTTTGGGACAGCGCTAGGGTTTGCATTAGTGTGGTATATTTGGTGGCTAGCTATAATATCTTTTTTTAGTATGATTATTACTTTGATCGTAAAAAGTTTTGATTATAATACAAATTATTATGTTTCAGTAGACAAAATTAAAGAAATTGAAAAACAGCATCTTAACAGGATTAGAGAAACAGGTTTTAAAAATGTCAAGTGAATCTCTTAAACATTATAATCATATGGAATCCAACAAAATATTTGGGTTTTGGATCTATCTTATGAGTGACTGTATAATATTTGCAATTCTGTTTGCAACTTATGTGGTCATGATCAATAATACTGCAGATGGACCAACAGGAAAGGATATATTTGAATTACCATTCGTTTTAATAGAAACTTCTTTATTACTACTTAGTTCTGTTACGTGTGGTATGAGTGTAGTATCAATAAACAAAAAAACATCAAATATTATTTTCTGGTTAACTATTACTTTTTTATTAGGCTTAGTATTTATAGGTATGGAATTTTATGAATTTTATAACTTAATTAAACAAGGATATGGTCCAAATAAAAGTGGGTTCTTGTCGAGTTTTTTTACAGTAGTAGGTACTCATGGAATTCATGTTGTTTGTGGTTTGATATGGATATTAGTTCTCGTTTTTCAGATATTAGTATACGGTAAAAACATAAATAATATAACACGTATTATGTGTTTTAGTCTTTTTTGGCATTTTTTAGATATAATTTGGATTTTAGTATTTACTATTGTTTATTTAATGGGGGTTATATAATGAATAATGTCTTTAATGAAAATACAGATTATATATCGCCTGTAAATGCAAAATCATATATTTTTGGTTTCATTTTATCTGTTGTTTTAACTAATATTCCTTTTTGGATGGTAATATCGCATAGTACATCTCATTATGTTATGCTTGGTATAATTGTGAGTTGTGCAATTATTCAAATTTTAGTTCATTTATTTTGTTTTCTTCATTTAGATAGTAAATCTGAAAATGGGTGGAATATGATATCATTAGTTTTTTCTGCATTGATTATTTTAATTATAGTAACAGGTTCTATTTGGATTATGTCTAACCTAAATTATAATATGATGCCTAATTAATAATGTTTTAAATAGAAAATGCATTATTTAAATATTATTTAAAATTAGTTATTAATGTTTAAAAAACATGTGCAATTAGTAAAACCGAAAATCATTTTTGGCAATTTAGTTTCTGTTGCAGGAGGTTTTTTACTTGCTGCGAAAGGTAATGTTAATTATATATTACTAATGTTTACTCTCATTGGTGTATCTTTGGTAATTGCTTCAAGTTGCATTTTGAATAATATTATAGATCGTGATATAGACAAAAAAATGGAAAGGACAAAAAACAGAATACTAGCTTCAGGTTTTATGTCATTAAGATCGAGTATTTTTTATGCTGTTATATCTGGAATTATAGGTCTCTTTTTATTATATTTCTATGTTAATCACATATCAACTATATTAGCAGTATTAGGATCTGGTATTTATGTAGTTATATATAGTTTTTATATGAAACGAAGATCTATTTATAGTACATTAATTGGTAGTATTGCTGGAGCAACTCCTCCTGTAATTGGTTACTGCGCGGTAACTAGTAAATTTAATATTTGCGCGTTGATTTTAGCGTTAATTTTTAGCTTATGGCAAATTCCTCATTCTTATTCCATTGCTATATTATTTTTAAAGGATTATAAATCAGCTAATATTCCAGTATTACCTGTAATAAAAGGTATACAAACGACAAAAAATCATATTATATTTTATATTTTATTGTTTATTATATCCATTATAATGTTAACAATCGGTGGATATGCTGGTTATATGTATTTAATTGTTTCATTAATAGTAAGTTTGATATGGTTTATTATAGCTTTATCAGGATATAAAACAGATAATAATACTTCTTGGGCACGTCAATTATTTATGTATTCTATTTTTACTATTACGATAGTAAGTATTATGATTTCTATAGATTAATTATTAAAAAATATAAAACAATAATATTTTAAATTGTTGTTAATAATTTTTAGGAATATGGTGAATGCAATGAAAGATAAAAAACTAAATACTACAGAATTACGTACTAGTGTAGGATTAGGAATTGTTTTTTCATTGCGAATGTTAGGAATGTTTATGGTATTACCTGTGCTTACTACTTATGGTATGTTATTGCAACATGCAAATAAAACTCTTATTGGTATAGCAATAGGTATTTATGGATTTACGCAGGCAATATTTCAAATTCCATTTGGCTTAATTTCTGATCGTGTTGGACGTAAGCCAATGATTATATTTGGTTTATCTTTGCTTATGGTTGGTAGTTTAATTTCAGCTAATAGTAATTCTATATGGAGTGTGATTATTGGTCGTGCTTTGCAAGGTTCCGGTGCAATTTCTGCTGTAATTATGGCTTTATTATCTGACTTAACTCGTGAACAAAACTTAAGCAAAGTAACTGCTTGTATTGGCATTAATTTTGGAATTACATTTGCTATTGCAATAATAATTAGTCCCATAGTTACTAATGCTTTTGGTTTGCATTCTTTATTTTGGATTATTGCTTTTCTTTCAATAATTTGTTTTTTTATAGTTATATATTTTGTTCCAATAGAAACCAACCATAAATTTATTATTAACAGGGAAATTGGTGTAGTACAAAATAGTTTTTTTAAAGTATTACGTAATTATAAATTAATTAAATTAAACATTAGTATTTTTTGTTTACATACATTACTGATGTGTATTCTTATTGTATTACCACATCAATTTGAATTACTTGGTATACCGATATCAAATCATTGGAAGATTTATTTAATAACTATGTTAATTGCATTTGCTTCTGTAATACCTATTATTATTTTTACTGAAATTAATCGATTTACAAAACAGGTATTTTTAATTGGCATTATGACTATTTTGATAGCAGAGATTTTATTGCACAGTTTTCTTAATTACTTTTGGACAATAATAATTGGTTTACAGCTTTTTCTTATTGCTTTTAGTTTACTAGAAGCTATTATACCTTCTTGGGTTAGCAAAGAATCACCTTTAGGATATAAAGGTACTGCTATGGGTTTTTATTCAACTAGCCAATTTTTAGGTGTAGCTTTTGGTAGTAGTATAGGTGGATGGATATTTGGTCATTTTGATGCTCAAGCTGTATTTTTATATTGTATATTAGTTTCTGTTGTATGGTTAATAATATGCTTAAACATGTCAGAACCACTATATATTATTAGTATGCGTATTAAATTAAATGATAAAATATTGGCTATTTCTAATTTGGAACAAAAAATAAAACAACAAAAAGGAGTTTTTGAAACCCTAATCATACCTGAAGAAAAAAGTTTATATATTAAGATAGATAATAAATTAACTGATAGAAGTAAGATAGAAAAATTTCTTAATTGTTTATAATTATAAATTAATATAATGTTTATCTATATGTTTTTACGTTATGAAATCCTTGTTCAATCAAATATAACACCTGTAAACGACTCATTAAACCACTATCACAGTAAAGTAACCAAGTTTTACTTTGATCTAGTTTTTTAAAATTTGAATTAAGATTATAAAACGGCATTGATACAACTCTAATATTATTATTTAACTTTAATGGTTTTTTTTTTGCTCATCAATAGATCGAATGTCAATAATACCCTCTCTATCATTAGAATATATTGTATTTTTTGCTTGCATGTTAGATACCCCTTGCTTTTAAATAAAAAGTTTAAAAATTACATGAATGATAATAATTTTATTTGTAAATAATTTTAACAAATTTTAATAAAAAAACAAAAGATTTCTATTAAAATGAACTTAAATTTCTAATAAAAATAACAAAATTTATCTAAAATAATTTTTTAATTTAAAATGCAAAAATTTTTGCATTTAATTAATATTTTTTTCACAATATACAGTATATATTAAAATTAATTTTAATATAATGAATATTATTCATAGAATTTTTATATTTCCTTCATTATATTTAAATATTATAACTTGAATTAATTATTAGTATTAAATGAGTTTTTCATGAATTTTGATAATATAAAATATCCGATACTATCATTAACAAAAACAGTTCAAGAATTACGTACTTTACCAATGGGAATTCTTGTAGAGTTATGTGATGAATTACGTCAATACCTATTAAGTAGTGTCAGCCATTCTAGCGGGCACCTTGCTTCTGGTCTAGGAGTTATCGAATTAACAGTTGCATCACATTATGTATATAATACACCGTTTGACTATTTAATATGGGATGTAGGTCATCAAGCTTATCCCCATAAAATCTTAACTGGCAGACGTGATTTTATTAATACTATTAGACAAAGGAATGGATTACATTCTTTTCCTTGGCGAGAAGAAAGTGAATACGATGTTTTAAGTGTAGGACATTCCTCTACATCTATTAGTGCTGGAATAGGTATAGCAATAACTGAAAAATATGAAAATAACGGACGGCATATTGTATGTATTATTGGTGATGGTGCAATTACAGCTGGAATGGCTTTTGAAGCAATGAATCATGCTGGTGATATTAAACCAAATATACTTGTGATTTTAAATGATAACAAAATGTCTATTTCTAAGAATGTAGGTGCTCTTAATAGCAGATTAGCACAAATTCTTTCCGGCAAAACTTATTCTAGACTTCGAGAAAGCAGTAAAAAAATACTTAATGGATTACCACCTATTAAAGAAATATTTAGGCGTACTGAAGAATATTTAAAGAGCATGACTACACCAGGAGTACTTTTTGAAGAATTGGGATTTAATTACATAGGGCCTATTGATGGACATGATGTATTAAATTTAATTAGTACTTTAAAAAATATGCGCAAATTAAAAGGTCCTCAATTTCTACATGTAATTACAAAAAAAGGAAAAGGATATGCTCCTGCTGAAAGGGATCCAATTACATGGCATGCTGTTCCTAAATTTGATCCTACAAGTGGTACTTTACCCCAACATTTAGGATCTTTACCGAGCTATTCAAAAATTTTTGGTAATTGGCTATGTGAAATTGCATCTACAGATCCGAAACTTATAGCAATTACACCTGCTATGAGTGAAGGTTCTGGCATGGTAAACTTTTCGCAACAATATCCAAAACAATATTTTGATGTAGCAATTGCTGAACAACATGCAGTAACATTTGCTGCAGGAATAGCCATTGGTGGTTATAAGCCTGTTGTAGCTATTTATTCTACTTTTTTACAAAGAGCTTACGATCAAGTAATTCATGATGTAGCGATTCAAAAATTACCAGTACTGTTTGCGATTGATAGGGGAGGAATTGTGGGTGCTGATGGACCGACGCATCAAGGTGTATTTGACCTTGCTTTTTTACGGTGCATTCCAAACATAGTTATAATGACCCCTAGTAATGAAAATGAGTGTCGGCACATGCTTTATACAGGTTATACATATGGAAAAGGACCAACAGCTGTAAGGTATCCGCGAGGATGTGGAATTGGGATCCCGTTAACACCATTAACAGAAATTACTGTAGGTAAAGGTGTGATTAAAAGACAAGGAAAAAAATTGGCGATTCTTAATTTTGGAACACTATTAATAGAAGCTATTCATGTTGCAGAAATATTAGATACAACTTTAGTAGATATGCGATTTGTGAAACCACTGGATGAAGAACTAATTTACACACTGGCAATTAGTCATGAAGATTTAGTTACTTTAGAAGAAGGGAGTATTAAAGGTGGTGCCGGTAGTGGGGTCAATGAATTTATAATGAAAAAAAGATTAAAAATTCCAGTGTTAAATATCGGATTACCAGATGAATTTATTCCTCAAGGTAGTCAAGATGAAATTCGCCAAGACTACAAATTAGATGCTTATGGTATACAAAAGCAAATTGATGAATGGTTAAAAAATAGTTGTTAATTATATAAACATAATATACATTTTTATTCTTTCATATAAAGTGATCAAAACCTTTATAATGAAATTTTAAAGGTTGACCATTTTTAAATAATACTAATCCTTTTGATTTATGTACTATTCTACCAATACAGGTGTAAGGTACTTTAAAATTACTGAAAGCTATATTTAATTGATCACAATTGGATTCAGGAATAGTAAAGCAGAGTTCATAATCTTCCCCTCCAGCTAAAGCCCAGTATAATATTTGCTCAAATTTAAAATTTTTTACCAAATTGGTTGATAATGGAATATTATCTATATTAATATAAGCACCGCAATTGCTTTTATTCAAAATATGTTTAATATCTGATATTAATCCATCTGAAATATCTATTGCAGCAGATGCAATACAACGTAATGCTTTTCCTTGTATAAGGCGAGGTACTGGACGTAAGTGTTTTTTAACTAATGACCTATATACTTTATTATCTTTTATTTTTATGCAATTTTGTAGTAATTTTAAACCAGCTGCGCTATCACCTAAAGTACCAGTAACGTATATCAAGTCATCTAATTTTGCTCCTGAACGTTTTATAGCAAAACCATTTGGCAAAAAACCAAAAACATTACAAGTTAAACTTAGTGGTCCACGTGTAGTATCACCGCCAATTAATTGCATATTATAATAATCTAAAAATTTGAAAAGATTTTTGCTGAAATTAAATAGCCACTGATTATTTATTTTAGGCAAAGTTATTGATAATGTTAGACATGTTGGATTAGCTCCCATAGCAGCTAAATCGCTGATGCTAACAGATAATGTTTTATAAGCTAAATCAGAAGGGTGAACATTTTGCAAAAAATGTACATTAGCAATAAATGTATCAGTACTAAATGCTAAAATTTGATTATCTGGTGGTTTGATTAATGCACAATCATCACCAATACCTAACTCGATGTAATCACAGTGATATTTTTTTTTATAATTGAAGTATTTTTTGATTAATTCAAATTCACCAAAACTCATTTCAATAAATCTCTGTTTAATAAATATATAAAAAAATTAATAATTTAAATTATTTAATATTTGATCTAAATTGTAAAGTAGCTTTATCTAATACTCCATTGATAAATTTATGACTGTCTTGAGCTCCAAATGTTTTTGCTAATTCAATCCCTTCATTAATTGCAACTTTATAGGGCATATCACTGCATTTGCTAATTTCAAAAAGAGCAATTCGCAGAATAGATTTTTCAATATTTCCTACACTTTCTAACTGACGAGATAAATATGGTTTCATTAGTTGATCTAAATAAAAATTATTATTTATTACTCCAAATAATAATTTATGAAAATAATTAACGTCAACATCAGCAATATTTTGTTCTGTTAACACATATAATTCTACTTCAGATATATCATTTTTAGATACTTCCCATGAGTAAAGTGCCTGGACAGCACATTCACGAGCACGACGACGATAAACAATATTCATAAAGTATAATCCTTTTAATTTCAGATAATTAATTTGATAGCTTTTAATACATTAATCATTTCAAGTACGGTAATTGCTGCTTCAGATCCTTTATTGCCTAATTTAGTACCAGAACGTTCAATAGCTTGTTCGATATTTTCAGTAGTTAACAACCCAAAAGCAATTGGTATATTGTTATTTATTGATATTCTAGCAATACCTGCACTTGCTTCATTGGCTATATATTCACAATGGGAAGTATGTCCTCGAATAACAGTACCCAAAGCAATTATTGCATCATATTTATTAGTTTTGATTAATGTTTCTGTAGCTAAAGGTAATTCAAAAGCTCCTGGTACCCAGATAACAGTGATATTATCATGATTTACTTGACCTATGCGCTTTAAAGATGAGATTGCACCATCTAATAGATTAAGATTAATAAATTTATTAAAACGAGATATAACAACACCTATCTTAGCTTCAGGAGCCGAAACAGCAGCTTCAATTATTTTCATGTTTATCCTTGTTATTTAATAACATATATTATACACGTATTATCTGTCTGTTATTAGTAAATTTTTCCTTGATTTTACTGGTATTAATATCAAACGTATATCATTACCAATTTTTTTTACGTCAGAGTACAAGAATGTAGGAACATCCTTTAAATTACTCAAACCTGATAATGTACAAAAACTAATACTATCACCCCCCAATATTTTTGGAGCAATATAAATAATTAATTCATCAATAAGACCAGATTGTATTAATGTACCTGCAAATGTCCCACCGGCTTCAACTAATGCGTTATTAATTTGATGTTTACCTAACAGTGAAAGTATTTGAGATAAATTATCTTTTTGCTTGAAATCAGGTAATACTATTTGGATTACATTAGAAGGCCAAACATTATCATCTTGTTTCTTTCTTATTAACCAAGTTTCACCAGGTTGATTAATCAATTTGTATTTAGGTGTAATCCTGTTATTCCTATCTATAATTACTCTTAAAGGTTGGCGTAATTGTTTTTTATTTGAAAAAAAATTAGTTTTTTGTTTGATTTGAGACCAACGAACTGTAAGGCATGGGTCATCAGCTAAAACAGTAGAACTAGTACTAATGATAGCTGAACTTTGTGCTCTATAAAGTTGAGCATCATTACGTGCATCTTGTGAAGTAATCCATTTGCTTTCCCCATTATTCATTGCAATACGACCATCTAGAGATGTGCCTAATTTTAATTGTAACCATGGGTGTCCAGTATGCATTCTTTTAAAGAAACCACGATTAATTTCTTTGCTCTCTTTCATCATTAAACCATGGTTGACTGTAATACCAGCTTGTTGAAGTAGACTTAAACCTTTTCCTGATACTTTTGGATTGGGATCTTTTACTGCACATACTATCCTATTAACTCCGGCTTTAATTAATGAATAACAGCAAGGTGCTGTTAAACCATAATGACAGCAAGGTTCTAAAGTTACATAAACAGTAGAATCTTGAGCTTTACTACCAGCTTTTTTTAATGCATGTATTTCAGCATGATCTTTTCCAGTTTGTTGATGCCATCCTTCACCCACGATATTACCATTATTTACTATTACACAACCTACATTTGGATTAGGTGCGGTGCTAAACATCCCCCGTTTTGCTAACTTTAAAGCACGAGACATAAATACTTTATCTGGCAAATAAATGAACTCCTATAACTTATTAATTGAATAATTAAAGACATCTTTAATTATTCAATATAAAAAATAATATAATTAATGTTATTTAATTTTAAAATTAAAATTTATTATAACTAAAACAATAATAAAATTTGTTGATGTTTTATATTTTATTATTTAAGTTAATTTAACTTTAAGTGTATATAACAGAATTGCTCAATTTATAAACATTACTAATTAGAAAATATAAAGTGTTTGATTTGATTAATGAATAAACCTATTATTGAATAATAATTTCTTTAATTCATTAAAATAATTCGATATAAAATATAATTAATTACTTTATTATCAGTAAATCATCCAAACATTTTTAGATATTATTTCTTATCAAAAGTATTAATTATAATTAATTAAAAATACAAACATATAAATGCAATTATATAATATTAAAATTATATGATATAAAAAATACTACCTATATTAAAAAATATACTACAGTTAGCGCTAGAAAAATATTAGTGAAACTATACCAATTTCATTGGTAATTACTAATAAACTATATCTACTTACTATTGGTAAAATGAATAGGATGTTTTATTCTTTATAATACTTGTTATTAACGCTAAAGATAGAGAAATATAAATTGATGATATTGTTCCAACAATAATACCTATAACCATAGTTAATGAAAATCCTTTGAGTAAGTATCCTCCAAATATCAATAAAATTAAAACAATTATTAAAGTAATAAAGGATGTCATTAATGTGCGTTTTAGTACTTGATTTAAAGAAATATTGATAATATCATAATAGGATGTGGTTTGCATTTTTCGGCTATTTTCTCTAATACGATCAGAAATAACTATTTTGTCGTTAAGTGAATAACCAATTACAGACATAAGTGATGCAATAATAGTTAAATCAATTTCTATGCATAATAAAGATAGTATCCCACAGGTAATAACTAAATCACTTAATAAAGCTACTACCGTGCCAAATGCTATATACCATTCAAAACGGATTCCTATATATAAAAAAATGGCTACTATTGCAAATAAAAGTGCTATAAATCCATTGAATGTTAAATCAGAACCTATACTAGGTCCTACAGAATCAATACGATTAATTGTTGTTTTTTGTTTTGTAATACTTTTAATTACTGAAATAATTTGATTACTAGAAAATTGTTTAGATCTTTCTAAATCCAATTGTGGTCTAATTTTTATTATTATGCTTTTACTATCACCTAAATTATGAACTATAGGTGAGTTAAAACCAATCTTTATCAATTGATCACGTAACTGATCAGTATCAATTGATTTTTCAAAATTAGCTTCAATTACAGTTCCTCCTGTAAAATCAATACTCCAATTAAAATTAAAAATATAAATAATAAAAATAAAAGATATAACTAGGAATAATAATATTAGGAATGCTAATTTATTCCAACGCATGAAATCAATAGTTTTATATCCTTCATATGATTTACTAATATCACTAATTTGTATCAATTATATAGTCCTATATGGATAATCTATTAGTTTCTCTATTAACGTAGATCAAATTTATTATTGTTCTAGTACCGATAACAGCAGTAAACATTGACGTCATTATACCTATAATAGTCATTATGGCAAAACCTTTAATAGAACTGGTTCCTAGGGAATATAAAATTACAGCTTTAATTAAGGTAGTTATATTTGAATCTATTATGCTTGGCAATGCTTTTTGATAACCTCTACGAATAGCTTGTTGGATAGAATATCCAATATAAAGTTCTTCTTTAATGCGTTCATTTATTAAAATATTGGCATCTATAGATACTGCTAAAGTTAATACTATTCCAGCAATACCTGACATAGTAAGTGTTATACCAGGTAAAATTGATGTAACTCCAATAATAATAATCAAGTTTATTAATAATGCACAGATAGAAATGATTCCAAATATTTTATAGCATAAGAGCATAAAAATAGTGCAAGCAATTAAACCACATAAACATGCTTGAAATCCTTTAATAATATTTTGTTGTCCCATACTAGGTCCAACAATACGTTCTTCTATAATATGAATAGGAGTAACTAAAGTTCCTGCTCGAAGTAATATTGAAAGTTGACGTGCTGCATTTAAGTTTTTGATTCCTGATATACTAAATTTACTACCTACCATTGACTTAATGTTAGCAATATTAATTATTGCTTCATTTTTCAGTAAAATAGAATGGCCTTTAGAATCTTTTAGGCCACTATCTTTATATTCTATGAATAAAGTTGCAATAAATTTGCCTATATTATGTTTAGTAAATAGAGACATTATATCTCCACCTACACTATCTAATGTAATATTGACTTCAGGATTGCCATACTCGTCAATACTAGAATTAGAATGTGTAATATGATCGCCAGTTAAAATAGTATCTTTATGCAAAACAACTGGTTTACCATCACTCATATACTTTATTTCAGAATCGAATGGTATGATGTCCTTAGATACTAATATGGGATTAATATTAGTATTTACCAAACGGAGCTCTAAAGTTGCTGTTGTTCCTATAAGTTCTTTAGCATGTGCTGTATCCTGTATACCAGGAATATTAATAATAATATATTCAGCACCTTGACGTTGGACAGATGATTCTGATATACCAATTTGGTTTATACGATTACGTAAGATATAAATGTTTTGTTGAATTGCATTTTCTCTCAATTTATTAATATAAGAAGGAGTAAGACTGACTATTATAGTATTATTACTGTTTTTTAACAGTAGATTGTTATAGTGAGATCTCAAATAGACTAAAGCATTACTAACGTCATGAAAATTTTTAAAATTTATTTCTGTTTTTGATGATTTATTCATATATATTGTATTATATGGCATATTATGTTTTCTTAAATCATCACGCAAATTATTAATAGTATGGTTTTGATTTTTCTTTATTAGATTATTTATATCTAATTCAATTAAAAATTGAACTCCACCTCGAAGATCAAATCCTAATTTCATTGGTCTAGCAGATATCCAATTTAGCCATCTAGGCATTGATGGAACTAAATTAAGAGCAGTAATATATTTTTCTCCCAATCTTTTTGTAATAATATCTTTTGCTAATAGTTGTATATCTATATTATCAAAACACACGGTAACAACACCGTTTTTCATTGAAATCAATTTATATTTTATGCTGTGATCATTCATTGTGTTTTTAATAAGATCAACGGATTGTTGATCTGCAAAACTGCCCTTTTTTCCTGTAATTTGTATAGCTGGGTCTTCACCATACAAGTTCGGAAGTGCATATAATAAACTGATGAAAGTTACTGTAAATAAAACAATATACTTCCATCTCGGGTAACGATTTAACAAAGTGATTACTCTTGTAATAAATTATAATTTTTTAATGGTGCCCTTTGGTAAAATAGAGGATATAAAATCACGCTTAATAATCACTTCAGTAGTTTCATTTAATGCTATAGTAACATATCCTAATGTTGTTATTTTTGTTACTAAACCAACTAAACCACCAGTAGTAATGATCTCATCACCTTTAGAAATAGAATTAGTTAATTTTTTATATTCTTCTATACGTTTCTGTTGAGGACGTAAGATCATAAAGTAAATAATTATACTAAAAGTTAATAGCATAATTATTAAAGAATAATAATTTCTTTGAAAAGGCGCTCCTGTTGTAGCAAATGCATCAGAAATTAAAAAATTCATTAAATATACCTCTGTTAAAAATTATTGGTATTTGTGTATTATTAATAATAATTAGATTAATTTAACTAACCTATGATAAAATTTATTTGCGAATTTATCTAGTTTTTTCTAAAAAATATTTTTGCATATCATAAATTAGAAGCTAATAATGCAAATTATGCATATAATTTAATATTGTACCTAAAATATTCTATATTACTTATAGATTTTTTTATTGATATCCCTACCTTCTCTCCACTTAATATAAAAACATACTAGATGAGATGATACAAGTATTATTCAATAATTAATAAATTATTAGGATTAATTTTATTTAATATGTCATCAAACTTAAGATGATTTATATAAATATCAGTAACTTCAATCAATAATAATATGCAATTAGTCAATTTTTATAGGAAAATATACAATATAAAGATATAGGTAGTTGTAAACTAAAATCTTTAACTAACATAAATATTTATATTCGAAAAATATTTTATCCAATTTTTAATATTTACTTATTGATAATTCATATAAATATAACAATATAAATTTTAACCCTTTATACGATCTACTAAAATAGCAGCAATTAAAACTATTATTACTGGTACTAACCAAGAAATTTCATTAATTAAAGGTATATGAATAAAAGAAACGATTTTGTTTTTAATATCAGTAGACTTTATAGCATCTAAAATACCAAAAACTAAACTAACAAATATGGTTGGTATAAAAATCCTACTGTTTTTATACCATAAATTTTCAGTAAAACTTAGTATTACTAGCATTATACAAGGAGGATAAATTATGGTTAAAATTGGAATAGAAAACTTTATTAAAATATTTAATCCTAGATTAGATACTAACATTGAAAAAATGCATAAGCAGAATAATAGTAATTTATATGATATTTTATTAAAATATTTTGAAAAAAAATCGGCCCAAGCACAGGTTAAACCTACAGCAGTTACTATACATGCAATAAAAATTAGTAATGTAAGAAATATACTACCAAAATTTCCAAAAGTATTGTGAACATAAACATTTAGAATAGTTGCACCATCTGCACTTTGATTTACTAGCCCACTCATGCTAGAACCTAATTTCATAAGACACAAATACACGATAATTAAACCAATACTAGCGATTAACCCCGCCATTGTAGTATAACGCACCAATAATTTCTGTTCACTGATTTCTCGAGATTTAATTGAATTAACGATAACAACGCCGAATATTAATGCGCCTAACGTATCCATGGTCAAGTAACCATTAAGGAAACCGCTACAAAATGCCGATTGCTGAAAGTCTTTAGTTGCTAATGTTAATACATTGCTTTCTGCAGGCCATATTAATACTGAAAGACTAAGAGCGATTAATGCGATAATTTTTATTGGGGCAAGTACATATCCGATTATGTCTAATAATTTACCTGGATATAAAGAAAGAAAAAACACACATGAAAAATAAATCAAACTATAAGATAGTAGCGGAATAATACTATTATTAGTAATTAGAGGTGCTATACCTACTTCAAAAGAAATCGTTGCAGTACGTGGTATAGCAAATAAAGGTCCAATTAACAAATAACAAATAATTGCTAATATAAAACCAGCTGTTTTACCTATAGGATTACTAAGTACTTCAATCCCTCCATTTACTTTTGATATTGCAATTATGGTGCAAATTGGTAAACCAACAGAAGTAATTAAAAAACCAAGAGCTGCCATCCATAAATATTCACCTGATTGAATACCAACCATGGGAGGAAAAACTATATTGCCAGCTCCAACAAACAAAGCAAAAGTCATAAAACCTAAAGCTACAACATCCTTAAAGGACAAACTATATTTCATAATATTTTTTATTATTTGAGCCATTATGTGGAAATGATTTTACCTTAATTAGTATAATTATAAATTACTAATAGGTATAATCTATGTTTTAGGTATAATCTATGTTTTAAATTAAAATAGATAATTTTTGAATTTTAAATTATAAAACCCTATCTCTTACTCTTAATTATACTATAATCATTGAGATATAATGATTTAGTTAAATACTTGTAGCATAAATTACTGTATGATCAATAAAATATTAATTTCTTTACTTGCAAATTTTTATGAAATCTAACTTGCAAATTTTTATGAAATCTATATACGATATTTGACGTATTAATATATCAAATATAATTTTTATTACAAATATAATTTTCATTATTAGAATTAGAATTTATAAATTTAATAATATTAATTTTTTAGAAAAAATCAAATTTAAGAAATAAGAGGACATTCAATTGGAACAAAAAGTTGGTTTCATTGGTATCGGTAATATAGCAATAGCTGTTATTTCAGGATTATTAAAAAGCGAATGTATTTCAACTAGTAAAATATGGATTCATGACCACAAATCAACTACTAATAAAATAATTAGTGCTAAATACAATATTAATTGTACTGATACTGATGTATGCTTAGCACAGAAGGTTGACATTTTATTTCTCACATTAAAACCTAATACTTTACTAAAAGTATTAAAAAACATTTCTCATCACATTAAGCAAAATACAATACTGATATCAGTAGCAGCTGGTATTACTATTAATCAAATAGAACAAATAATTGGCAACAATAAGAAAATTATTAGAGCTATGCCTAACATTAATTCAAGTATTGGCGAAGGAATGACTTCAATTACACCAAATAAAATATTAAATCAATTTGATATTAATATAATTACAGATATATTTAAAAGCTTTGGTAAAACCATTATAGTTAGTGAAGAGTTAATTCATTCCGTGATAGGTATCAGTAGCTCCGCTCCTGCATATGTTTTTATTTTTATAGAAGCAAT
Source organism: Candidatus Pantoea edessiphila (assembly GCF_002933335.1). GTDB lineage: Bacteria > Pseudomonadota > Gammaproteobacteria > Enterobacterales > Enterobacteriaceae > Pantoea_C. Next base: position 51,390 of record NZ_PDKS01000005.1, read on the forward strand.
AGCTGATGCTGCAGTTTTAAGTGGAATGACATATTCACAAGCTTATCAATGTGCGGCTCAAGCATTAAAAGGATCTGCACAAATGTTATTAAGCACCAAGAAACATCCTGGAGAGTTAAAAAACATGGTATGTTCACCAGGAGGTACAACAATTGAAGCAGTTTCAGCATTAGAACAGAATAATTTTCGATCTGCTGTTATGAGAGCAGTGCAAAAGTGTATAAAAAAATCTAAAAAATTAAGCAGAAGTTATTAAATTAATATAACTATATATGATTAGTTTAAGTGTTTCCCAAATATCAGCATACAGAACGCCACTTTGTTTTACGATACACAATTTGACATTGCCCATTGAATTACTTTAGAGTATTCTTTTGGGAGTTCTGATATTAAAGATTTAAGAATACTTTTTAAACGATTTGGATCAAAATCAGTTATATTTAAATGACCTACTTTTCTTCTATTTAAAACTTTTTTGTTATACCAATGTAGATGTAATGCAGGATTTTTAAGCCATTCAAAATTTATTAAAATCCCAATTAGGTTTATCATTACTGAATAACCAAATACAATAGGTTGTGGCAATGCTAAATTTAATATTGATCTTAAATGCAATTCAAACTGACTTATAGATGCACCATTTTGTGTCCAGTGGCCACTGTTATGAACTCTAGGAGCTAATTCATTAATTAATAATCCTTTGGGAGTTATAAAACATTCCATTGTCATTACTCCAATATAATCAAGATACTGCATTATCATATTAAGGATATTTTCAGCTTGTTTTTGATATTTTTCATTAACTTTTGGTACTGTGCTGCTAATACGTAAAATACCTTGAAGATGTAAATTATTAGTAAGAGGGTAAAATACGGTTTTTCCTTCTCTGTTACGTGCACCGATAAGCGATACTTCATTAATGAAATGAATATTTTTCTCAACAATACATTTACCATAATATGAATCAGATAATTCTTTTATTTTTTGAGGATTAATATGATATTGACCATGGCCATCATAACCTCCTAAACGACGCTTAATGATCACTGATTTACCTAAAATATCAAATATATTATCCCAATCTTTTTTGTCTGATAGATATAGCCATGGTACATTATCTATTTTAAGATCATCCAACATTTTTTTTTGTTGTAAACGATCAACAATATGAGAAAAAACATGTTTGTTTACAAATGAAACATGATTTTTTAAAATTTCTGTTAAAGCATTACTCGGCCAATGTTCTATCTCAGCTATAATTACACTGTCAGATAGTGATGGAATATTTTTAAAATCGCTATTATCACAGTTAACTAAATAAACAACAATACCTAATAATTCTCCAGCTTGACGTAACATATGACCAAGCTGTCCGTTTCCGATAACAATAATAGACTGCATTAATTTTTCCTTGGATCTGGATTGTTTAGTACCATATTAGTTTGTGATTTACGCCATTTAGTGAGACGTAAAGCTAAATTATTATCGTTAATTGCAAGTATTGCGGTAGCTAATAAAGCTGCATTTATTGCGCCTGTTTTACCTATAGCTAGTGTAGCAACTGGTATGCCAGAAGGCATTTGTAAAATAGAGTAGAGACTATCCACTCCATTTAGATATGTAGTTGGTATCGGGACTCCTAATACTGGGATTATAGTTTTTGCTGCCAACATTCCTGGCAAATGTGCTGCACCACCTGCACCAGCAATAATGACTTTATAATTGTTCTCATTAGAACATTCAGCAAAGACAAATAATTTATCTGGCGTTCTATGTGCTGAAATTATTTCGACATGAAATGGTATGTCTAATTCTTGTAAAATTTCTGCAGCAAATTTCATTATATACCAGTCACTTTTAGAACCCATAATAATTGCGATATTGACTAAATTCATATTTTTAAAACTCTTAATTACTTAATTGAAAGATATAATTAAAATAATTTCTATAAGCAGAAAAATAAAATTTAAAATTATTAACGTAAATAATTAGTGTTAAGTTAAGAAAAAGGGTTCGGATAATTATAGAAAACATTTTTATTTTAAATAACTAAACTAGCATATAATATATGTTAAATTCAAAAAATAAAAATAAATATAAAATATAATCTCTATTATAATACAATATTATTATACAATAACGAATACTCTAAATTAACAGCCTTAATTAGATAATTAAAAAATAAACTCACAAAAATTTTTGTAAATTTTATTAATCTATTTTTTTTGAAATTATTTGAATACAATAATAATTGTTATTATGATATATAATGAAGTATATTAAATACAATAGCATTGTATTTGTTTCATTATCTAATTAATATAACAATATTTGTTATTTACATTAAATATTAAAAATAATTCCTTCATTTAATAAAATTATTAATAGTAATTGTCAAAGGTAATTTGTATATTAAAGTTTTAATTTAAATAAAACTATTTTATTTAAATTATTTACAACAAAAACAAATATATCATATTAGACAATACTTGTGTTATCAAGATAAAAATACAATATTAAGTATAATATTAATAATAAGCGGAAATTTTGAATGCTTAAAATTTACAATACTATAAGCCATAAAAAAGAAATATTTACACCCATTTGCAAAAACAAGATTAGCATGTATGTCTGTGGAGTTACAGTATATGATGTATGCCATATAGGGCATGCCAGGACTTTTGTAAATTTTGATGTAATAGCCAGATACTTACGTTATATGGGTTATGATTTAAATTATGTGCGTAATATAACTGATATAGATGATAAAATTATAAAACGTGCTAAAGCAAACAATGAAAATATTAAAGATCTTACCGATCGTATGATAAAAAATATGCATGATGATTTTCGTTCTATAAATCTTTTGGTACCATCAAGTGAACCAAGAGCTACAAATCATATATTAGAAATTATCGAATTTATAAACCAACTTATTAATAGTGGTTATGCTTATATTGCTGATAATGGTGATGTAGTGTTTGAAGTTAACAAACACCAAAATTATGGGATTTTATCTAATCAAAAATTAAAACAATTGCAAAATAGTAACCGCAATGAAACATTAAGTACAAAAAGAAATTCTATAGATTTTGTATTATGGAAAATATCTAAAAAAAACGAACCTTATTGGAGTTCTCCTTGGGGTAATGGTCGACCAGGATGGCATATAGAATGTTCTGCGATGATTCATAAAAAAATTGGTTCATTTGTAGATATTCACGGAGGAGGATCAGATTTAATGTTTCCTCATCATGAAAATGAATTAGCACAATCAATTTGCGCTCATAAAAACACTGTAATTAATTATTGGATCCATACCGGGATGATGATGATAGACAACAAAAAAATGTCTAAATCATTAGGAAATTTTTTGACTTTACGAGATTTATTATCCAATTATGATCCAGAAAGTATTAGATATTTTTTGTTATCTTCTCACTATCGCAGTCCTATAAATTATTCTGCAAATAAAATGCATTATTCAAATATAGCTTTAAAACGTTTATATACAGCTTTATTGAATACTAATACCAATAATATTATAGATACAAACGGTCAAAAATATACAAATTTTGAAAGTCGTTTTCGTAATGCAATGAACGACGATTTTAATATTCCAGAAGTTTATTCTATAATATTTGATATGGCACATACTATTAATAGTCTTAAGAAACAAGATATTATAATGGCAAACACATTAGCATTTAAATTGCGTGAAATAGCTAGTGTTTTGGGAATCCTACAACAAGATCCAGAACAATTTTTACAAAAAAATCATAAAATCAATTCAGAAAAGAGAGAGGAAATTAATCATCTTATAAAAATTCGCAACCAAGCGAGAAAATTAAAGAACTGGCAAGAAGCTGATATAGCTCGTGATAAACTTAACGACTTAGGAATAGTGATTGAAGATAATTTATATCAATCTACATGGAGACACAGATGAAATTAATAATGTCATAGTATATGAGGAACTAATCATGAAAATTTTCACAAACTTGCAAGGTGTTTTTCATTAACATAGCAACAGTCATAGGTCCTACTCCTCCAGGAACAGGAGTAATGAAAGACGCTCTTTGATAAGCAGTTTCAAAATCTACATCTCCTACTAATTTACCATTATTAAGTCGGTTTATTCCAACATCAATGACTATTGCACCTGGTTGAACCCAATAACCAGGAATAAAGTTTGGCTTACCAACAGCTACAATTAAAAGATCTGCATTTTTTACATGTTGATATAAATTTTTAGTAAAACGATGTGTAACTGTAGTAGTACATCCAACTAATAATAATTCCATACTCATAGGTCTACCAACAATATTGGAAGCACCTATAATGACAGCATTAAGTCCATAAGTATTAATGTTGTAATGCTTAAGTAATGCGATAACACCATGAGGAGTACATGGACTTAATTTAGGAATTCTTTGACATAAACGGCCAATATTATAAGGATGAAAACCATCTACATCCTTATCTGGTTTAATTCTATCTAGAATATTAAAATAATTGATGTTTCTAGGCAATGGAAGCTGCACTAAAATGCCATCAATGTTATTATCCTTATTAAGATTATCAATTAATTTCAACAATTCATGTTCACTAGTGGTTGCTGGTAAATCATATAGAAAAGATAATAAACCCACTTCTTTACATACACGACGCTTATTAATTACATAAATCTTTGATGCTGGGTTATCTCCTATTAAGATAATTGCTAAACTTGGTATTCGCCTTCCTATTTTAAGACGTTTCTTGATTTTTTCGGTTATTTCAAATTTCAATTTTTGAGCAACAATTTTACCATCAATAATTTTTGCGATCATTAATAAATCCACTATGTTACATAAAGCTTAGATGAAACATAATTTATTATAATATCATAATTACAGTCTAATAATACAAAAACTAATAAATGTTAAATTTATCAAAAAAATTTAACATTTATTAAAAAATAATAGTTGATTTTTTTTAATTAATATATTTTACTATTAAAAGATTTGTGCGCCCTTAGCTTAAATGGATAGAGCAACGGCCTTCTAAGCCGTAGGTTACAGGTTCAAATCCTGTAGGGCGTGTTCTTAGAATAGTATTTATAATTTTATAATCAAAATTTTATTATGGTTTATTAAAATTACTTTAATTCTTAGTAATATTTAAATAATTGACATTAATGAGCTTGTTTTTTCAAAAATATTTTGTATATATAATATAAAAACAATAAGTTACATATTTAATAAATAAATTGATTTTATTACTATGGATAATTATTAAAAATAATTGATTTTCTTTTAAAAGATTGCTTGTTGTTTTATGTGTTTTTTACTAGTTGCTAAAGATAAAATGATCTTACACAAGAACTAATAAGTAATATAATATTTAAATTTTAGATCATCTTGATTATCTATTACTTCACATTGAATGTATAGTTTTTCATAAAACACTAATTGTTTATAAATATCTGTAAATGATCATTACTAACATATTAGTATATATACTATTATTTAGAATAAATATCATATATTTTTAGTAATTATTTATAATTATTATACTAATATTGAATATTAACAAAAAGTTGATTGTGCAATTAATTTAGTTATTGAATGACTACTTTATTTAGTATACTTATGATATCTATATATTTTTAAGTTATAAAAATAGTTATTATAAGGAATTTGTGTGACAACAAAAAGAGCTATATATCCAGGAACATTTGATCCAATTACACTAGGTCATTTAGACATTGTTACGCGCGCTGCAAAAATTTTTGATTATGTAATCATAGGTATATCTGCTAAATCCAATAAAAAAAATTTATTTACACTAGAAGAAAGAATTAATTTAGCTAGAATAGTTACACAACACTTATCTAATATCACAATAATGGGTTTTAATGGTTTATTATCGCATTTTGCAAAAACACAGAGAATAAGTGTTTTAATCAGAGGATTACGTACCTCAGCTGATTTTGAGTATGAAATGAAATTGGCACAAGTTAATAAACACCTATTACCAACACTTGAAAGTATATTTTTTATAACATCTAAAGATGTTTCTTTTATTTCTTCTTCACTAGTAAAAGAATTGGCTTATTGTGGCGGAGACGTATCAAATTTATTGCCAACTTTAGTTAATACAGCCTTGATGAAAAAGATAAAATTTAACTAAACTTGACAAGTTGGACACCAATAACTACTTCTTGATGCATGTTTTTCTTTTATTATCTTAGTTCCACATGATAAACAAGGTTCATTAAACTTTCCATATACTTTTAACTGGTTAGCAAAAAATCCAGGTTTACCATTGCTTTGTAAAAAATTACGCAAAGTAGTTCCTCCGTGTTTAATTGCTTTCAGCAATGTTAATTTAATATTACTAACTAGCGATTTTACCTCTTTATCATTTAGATCTTGTGATCTTCTTAATGGAAGAATACCAGAAGAAAATAAAATCTCATTTGCATAAATATTTCCTATTCCAACAACAATTTTATTATCCATTATAGATTGCTTAATAATTTTTTTTAGATATAATTTTTTTAAAAGATATTCACTATTAAATTCATCGCTTAATGGTTCCAATCCTAGTTTATTAAATAAAACATTATTTGATAGATCATTAACCCATAAAAATATACCAAAACGACGTTGATCTGTATATCTTAATATATTATTTTGCATAATTATATCTATATGGTCATGTTTTTCTGGTGGTATATATTCACTTAATAAAATTAATCTGCCAGACATTCCAAAATGTATTATAATCCATCCAAGTGTTAATCTTATCAATAAATACTTTGCTCTACGATCTATGCTCAATATAAACTGATTTTTTAAATCTATAATTTCTTTTGATACTGGCCGACGAAGATTTACATTACGTACAATGGTATAATTAATTTTTTGGTTAAGTAGATGAGGCTCAATACTAATACGACAAGATTCAACTTCTGGTAATTCTGGCATGCATTACCTCATAGTAGTATATAAATTATTTAATTTTATGTTCTTTATAAAGAACATGCTTCCGTATAACGGGATCAAATTTTTTTAGTTCTAGTTTTGTAGATTTATTACGCTTATTTTTCGTAGTAGTATAGAAATGCCCTGTGCCAGAAGAGGAAATCAACTTGATTTTCTCTCTAATAGTTTTTGCCATATTTAAATTCCTTAATTAATTTTACTCAAAACAGCGTCAATACCTTTTTTATCTATAATTCGAATACCTTTCGTAGATACTTTTAAAGTAATGAAACGTTTTTTACTTTCTATCCAGAAGCGATGGATATGTAAGTTGGGAAAAAAACGACGTTTAGTTGCATTCATAGCATGAGAACGGTTATTTCCGAATAGAGGATGTTTTCCTGTTACTTGACATATTTTTGACATATTAATGATCCATTAGTATTTCTAATAAAGACATGAATTATATTTTATTTTCTGTTAATTTAAATATCTTAATACAAACGATACTTAAACGTAAATATTAAACTAGTTTTATTATTTAATCAAACTTAAAAGTTAAAAAAGAAATTATATATATGTGGTATCATAATAATTATATATATGTGGTATCATAAACTATCTTTATCAAGATAGTTTATCTATAACATTTTCAATGTATCTGAATACAATGTATCTGAATATATTAGTATTAGCAAATAATTTGAAACAATTAAAATATATTTATAATAATGAAATATTAGGATAATAATTTATTTACTCGATAATGGTATAATGTTAATATGAATTATAGAAAGATGTTATAATGATATTTTTAAATATTACTGTTTATTTATATTACATAGTATTTTACATTACATAGTATTTTGTATATTAATTATATCTATCACAAATAAAAGAGATTATTTATTTTATCTATTTGGAGATTTTATTGTTTTATTATTATAGAATCTAAAAATTTATAATTAAATTGTTTGTTTAATAATTTTCATTTACATATTTAAAATAATTTGTGTCAGTTATTTTTTGGATATTAACTATAGTAAAACCGTGTTAATATATTAAATATTATACTAAAACATGAACAACATATACTAATTATGTAATAATTTTTAATTAAAAAATAATATATTGATATTTATCATATTATAAATTTTCTCAGTTATTACGTTATGACTAAAGCTGTAAATATGTAATACATATTTCGTAAAATATCAATAAATAATCATCTACATATTAAATATATAATGTTATTTTAATTACAATATTAAAATATGTAACAAATAAACTATTTCCTATTCATTAATTACTAGATAAGATTACTAATTTATATGATAAAAAAAATAGATGTTAAAGTTCTCGACTATCGCTTAGGTGAAGTCTTTCCTTTACCTAATTACATTACTCCTGGGTCTGCAGGATTAGATCTACGTGCCTGTATTGATCATGTTTTAGATATTAAACCTAATAATACTCAATTACTACCTACTGGTTTGTCAATTCACATTGCAGATCCCGATATAGCAGCATTAATTTTACCTCGTTCAGGAATAGGCCATAAAAATGGAATTGTATTAGGTAATTTAGTAGGTTTAATAGATTCGGATTATCAAGGGCAACTTATGATATCGATTTGGAATCGAGGAGAAAAGAGCTTTTTAATTAAACCTGGAGATCGTGTAGCGCAACTAGTATTTATACCAATAATTAAAGTAGAACTTAATTTAGTAAGAAATTTTAATTTCAGCTGGCGTGGAAAAAATGGATTTGGTCATTCAGGTAACAGATAAATTATGATTTATAATAACTATTATAAATTTTTTATTAATAGACATAAATTACTTTCGTTAAAGTGTTGTTGTTAATTTTAAATATAACAAATATAATTATATAAAAATTTAATTGATGTATATTACAATATTACTATCAATATAATAGTATTATAAATATATTGTTCATGTAATTATTTATTTAATTGTGAATTAAACTACCATATACATTAAACAATTCTAAATTACAGAATAAAACATTAAGTTCTTTAGAAGATAACTTTATGATTACAGAAATTGTGACTATTGGAGAGCTCTATTGAAGATTATTAAGGAATATATTAATGAAAAAGCGCAACATGAAATTCCTTAATTTAGTTTTGTTGGGTGGAGAAACAGAAAAAAAATTGCAAGCAGCACATAAAGCTGGTTTTGATCAAGTTGAAATTTGGCGAAAAGATATACAAAACAACTCCTATGGTATTTCTTCTATTATGAAAGTTGCAATTCAAAAAGGAATAGGTTTTACAAATTTGCAAGTGTTGAGAGATTTTGCAGGTATACCTAATGGACAGCATAAACAGAAAAGAGAAGAATTACGTCAATTTATTCAACTTGCACAATCAATCGGTTGTGATGCAATTCAAGCGCCTGCTAGTACTCGAGAAGATTGTCTTGTAGATAAAATAGATAAAGATTTACTTTGGATGGCATCAGAAGCAATTAGATATAAGATGAAAATAATGTACGAACCTATGTCTTGGAGCACTGTTGATAATACACTACCATTAGCATGGGAACGTATAAAAAGATTAGATCAACCTAATATTGGATTAGTAGTAGATTTATTTCATATTTATGCTTCTGGAGGAAATGCTTTTCAATTAGATGGTATTCCAGAGGATCGCATTTATGAAGTACAATTGTGTGACATTGCTTCGAAACCACCTAAAGACAAAAATAGTTTAATTAATTTAGCACGCCACGAACGTCAACTTCCAGGCAAGGGAATTATTGAAATTGAAAGTTTTATAGACAAATTAAAGAGCATAGAATACCAAGGTCCTATTGGCATTGAAGTATTTAATGATCAACTCAAATGTTTGCCTCCATATGAAGTTGCTAAACAAGCATGGTCTGCTCTAAATTATTATTGGCCTTGATTTGATCAATGTTTATATGAAGTTACAATATAAACAAATAAAGCATATATTTGTTGAGTATTATTCTTATTCGATATTTTGAATTTGTTCTCTTATTTGTTCAATCAATACTTTTAATTCGATTGCACAGATAGTAATATTTGAATTAACAGACTTAGATATTATAGTATTAGATTCTCGGCTAAGTTCTTGCATCATAAAATCTAGCCTTCTACCTACAGCTCCTTGCATAGTTAAAATATTAAATGTTTCTTTTATATGGATATCTAAACGATCTAATTCCTCGGTTATATCAATTCGTTGGGTTATTAAAAATAATTCTTGTTCAATTTTATAATTTTCTGATTGAATATCTGCATTGTTTATTTTTTCTAAAATTCGTTTGTGTTGTAATTGTAAAACTTCTGGTATATAACGGCGTATTTTATCTATTTCGATTTCTATTTTTTTTAATTTTTCTTCAATTAAATATTGAAGTACGACTCCTTCTTTTTCGCGCATTTTAATTAGATTATTTAGTGCATTATCCATTGAATTTAATATTTCACAATCCATTATTACATCATTTTTTTTATCAGATATAACACCCGGCCAACGTAGAATTTCAAGAGGATTTATAATAACTTCATTGACTTGTTTTTTTATTTTATAAGCAGCATCTATTATTTGCTTAACTAATTCTTGATTTATATTTAATTCAGGAAAACATTTTTGATCAATTTCAAAATTCAAGGTACATTCTATTCTACCACGCGTCAATCGTTGTCTAATATTTTTTCTAATTTTTGATTCTAATCTTTTTAGATAATCTGGTAAATGAATATATATTTCTAGATATCGCTGATTAACTGAACGAAATTCCCAATGCAGGCTACCCTGTTTGCTTTTTTCTTTATAGCTAGAGTAAGCAGTCATACTATTAGTCATAATCTATGCTCATAATTATAATTTTAAAACAAACATTTCTATATTATACAATAACACAATTAAAACCAAAGATATAAAATATAATTAGTATTTTTATAAAAATTTATTATTATGTAAAATATTTTTATTTATTATATATTGTAATAATTTAATAGTTGGATATTTAAATATTTATTTTATAATGAAATATATTACAATGTAAAAATAAAGAGGAGTCATCAATATAATTTTTTGTTTTTTAGTGATTAAATATCATTTTAATGACATATTAATTAAATAAATATAGTCAGTTCTCTTAAATTAGTATTCTGATAATAGAACTGAACAAATTTTAATGGAATATAAAATGGAAGATTGGAAATATAAATTTATTGAATTTGCACTTAGTAGACAATTAATAAAATTTGGACATTTTACTTTAAAATCTGGCAGAAAAAGTCCTTATTTTTTTAATACAGGTTTATTGTCAAATGGCAGTGATATTGCAAAATTAGGATATTTCTATGCAACATTATTAATAAATAGTAAAATTGAGTTTGATGTATTATTTGGCTTGGCTTATAAAGGAATTCCAATTGTTATCTCTACGGCTATAGCTTTAGCCAAATATTATAAAATTAAAACTCCCTATTGTTTTAATAGAAAAGAAGTTAAAGATCACGGTGAAGGTGGTTTATTAATAGGAAATCCTTTATATGGAAAAATAATTTTAGTAGATGATGTAATAACTACAGGGAAAAGCATTTCTGAATCTGTTAATATTATGAATATTTATAACGCAAATTTAATTGGTATATTAATTTCACTCGATAGACAAGAGACTAAATTTAATAATGCAATTGCAACTGGTCATCAACATACAGTGCTCTCTATAATTACTCTATCTGATTTAGTAGACTATCTAAAAACAAAACAAAATATGTCTAATAATTTAAAATTTATTTACTCTTATCAAGATACTTATGGAATATAATATCTTTTAAATATATTAATTGCTTGTTATTCTATAACATAAATTGTTATACAATTTTCATTTTATTATTTTACATTAAAGTGCTTTAGATTTAAGAAAGTCGATATAATTTAATTTAAGTGTACATGTATAGACTGAAAATATTAAAAATTATGTTACTTAATATTTAAGTTAATAACTAAATTATTACATTTACTTGATTATATAATCACGAAGTTTACAACCAACTATTTCAACTGGGTGTTTTCTAATTAATTCATTTATATCCCGCAATTGCTCATTATTAATCATATTGTTATCTTTATATGATTTTCCTAAATCACCTGATTCTAATGTCTCTATAAAACCTTTTAACAAAGGAATTGCTTGAGAAGAAAACAAATAATTACCATATTCAGCAGTATCAGATATAACTAGATTCATTTCGTAAAGACGTTTACGAGCGATTGTGTTTGCAATAAGAGGTAGTTCATATAGAGATTCATAGTAAGCTGATTCTGCTTTGATACCAACATTCAACATAGTTTCAAATGTTAATTCGATTCCAGATTTTAACATCGCAACCATTATTACACCATTATCATAGTATTCTTGTTCTGACATTTCTCTATTATATGTATTTAAAAATTTCTCAAATACAGTATTACGAGTTTGTTCTCTCCAAATAAGTAAATTTTTATCATTGTTTCTCCAATCTATCATCATATTAGAAGAAAAATCACCAGAAATAATCTCATCCATATGTTTATGGAATAATGGAGTCAAAATATTTTTTAATTTTTCAGAAAGGTAATATGCACGAATTTTTGCAGAATTAGATAATCTATCCATCATTAAAGTAATGCCACCTGTTTTTAATGATTTAGTAATAGTCTCCCATCCAAATTGAACAAGTTCTACTGCATAAGCAATATCAAATCCATCAGATATTAATTTTTCAAAACATAGCAATGAACCTGTTTGCAACATGCCACATAAAATTGTTTGTTCTCCCATTAAATCAGATTTCACTTCAGCTACAAAAGATGACTCTAAAACACCTGCTCTATGACTTCCTATAGCAACCGACCAAGATTTAGCAATATCTATACCTTCTTTTTTAGGGTCATTTTCTGTATGCACTGCAATTAAAGTAGGTACTCCAAATCCTTGAACATATTCTTCTCTTACTTCTGTGCCAGGACATTTTGGTGCTACCATGATAACACTAATGTCATTTCTTATTTTTTCACCTTCTTCAACAATATTGAAACCATGTGAATAACCTAAGGTTGAACCACTTTTCATTAATGGTTGAATACGTTTTACAACTTCTGAATGTTGCTTATCTGGAGTTAAATTGATTATTAAATCTGCTTTTGGAATTAAATCTTCATAATTTCCCACTGTAAAATTATTACTAATAGCTCTTAGCCAAGATTCACGTTTTCCAATTATAGATTCTTTTCTTAAAGCATAAGAAATATCTAAACCAGAATCACGCATGTTTAGACCTTGATTTAACCCTTGAGAACCACATCCTATAATAACAATTTTTTTGTTTTTTAAGTAATTAATCCCATTTGAAAATTCATTTTTATCCATAAGACGACACTTTTTCAACTGTATCAATTTATTTCGTAAGTTTAGTGTATTAAAATAATTATTCATAATTACTCCAGTAATTTTAAATTTATTTATTGATTACAATTAACATTGCTAATATGAACAATATACATTATGATAGATATTAATAAGAATAATAATTATCAATAATTAATAGTTAATTGATATAAAATAATTTTTCAATATAATCAATACTTAATTAAAAATTAGGTTGTTTTAAAATATATTATTTAATCAAATAATTTAATACTTAAAAAGTAAACATTTAATTAAAATATTATTTATTTATCATTTGTTAGAAAAAAATGAAAGGCTGGATTATTTGTTTCTTCATGAAAGTTATAACCAATAGCTATTAGGTGTTTTTCAAAAAAACTGTTTTTATCAGGTTCAAAAGCTGCTAGAACACGTCCATAATCAGTTCCATGACTACGATAGTGAAATAATGAAATATTCCAATTATTTCCTAAAGTTTGTAAAAATTTTAATAATGCACCAGGTGACTCTGGAAATTCAAAACTAAATAACCGTTCTTTTAAATTTTTTATTGGTCTTCCACCAATCATATAACGTATATGTAATTTAGCTATTTCATTATCAGAAAAATCTATTAGTTCATAACCTTTATTGAACATTTGATTAATTATTTCATTTTTTTCTTCTGAACCACGAGTTAAACGAATTCCAATAAAAAGATGAGCTCTATCACTATCTAAGTAACGATAGCTAAATTCAGTTATATAACGTCTACCCAATGTTTGACAAAATTTCAAAAAACTTCCATGTTGTTCTGGAATTACTGCAGCTAATAAGGCTTCTTTTTGTTCTCCTAATTCACAACGTTCTGATACGTAACGTAACCCATGAAAATTCATATTAGCACCAGATAGTATGTGAACCAACCTTTCATTAATAATTTTATGTTTTTGAATATATTTTTTCATCCCTGCCAGTGAAAGAGCTCCTGAAGGCTCAGCTATTGCTCTTATGTCCTCAAATAAATCTTTCATCGAAGCACAAATTGCATCACTATTTACAGTAATGATATCATCTAAGTATTGCTTACATATTCTAAATGTTTCTGTACCTATACATTTAACTGCTACTCCATCAGCAAATAATCCAACATTAGCTAAATTTGTTGGTCTACCTATTCTTAATGCTGCTTGTAAACATGCTGAATCTTCATATTCTACTGCTATGATTTTAATTTGGGGAATTAGTTGTTTTAATAAAATTATTATTCCAGCTAATAAACCTCCTCCTCCAACAGGAACAAATACTCTATCAATATTAGCATCTTGTTGTAATAACTCCATTCCTAAAGTAGCCTGTCCTGCAATAATAGTAGGATGATCAAAAGGAGGAATAAAAGTATATCCATATTGTTTTGCGATATCCATAGCCTTAGATAGTGCTTCATCAAAATTATTACCATGTAAAATAATTTTTCCTCCAAATGCACAAACTGCATCAATCTTAATATCCACTGTTGCTTTAGGCATTATAATTAATGATTTGATTCCTAATTTGTTAGCAGAATATGCTACACCTTGTGCGTGATTACCTGCTGAAGCAGTAATCACTCCTCGAGATTTTTGTTCTTGGCTTAATCCTGCTATCATTGCGTAAGCACCACGTAATTTAAAACTATGTACTGGCTGATGATCTTCGCGTTTGACTAATATTGTATTGTTAAATTTTAATGATAGTTTTTCCATTTTTTGCAAAGGAGTTATTTTAGTTATTTCATATATTGGTGAGCGTAATACTGCACGTAAATATTCAGCACCACATGGTGCATTATTATTGAGCGATTTTAATAAAATCATTACTAGTTTAACCTATTAGTTGATTTTTATCTCGTACCGCACCTTTGTCAGCACTAGTAGCTAATAAGGCGTATGCTCGCAAAGAACATGAAATGACACGATTGCGATTAAAAGGACGATATGCTTTGCAGCCACGATTTTTTTGTTCTTTATGTCTAAATAATAATTCATCATCTGATACTAATAATTGAATACTTCTAGATGGAATATTGATATCAATAAAATCTCCATTTTTCACTAATGCTATTATGCCCCCATTGGCTGCTTCAGGAGAAATATGTCCAATAGAAAGGCCAGAAGTTCCCCCAGAAAAACGACCATCTGTGATTAATGCACATTTTTTAGCCAAACCTGCAGATTTTAAATAGGTTGTTGGATACAGCATTTCTTGCATTCCTGGACCGCCCTTAGGACCTTCGTAACGAATTACAACTATATCTCCTGCTGTTATTTTACCACTAAGTATTGCTTGCACAGCATCTTCTTGGCTTTCGAAAACATTTGCTTGTCCTCTAAAATGCAAGATTTTTTTATTCACACCTGCAGTTTTTACAATACATCCATCTTGTGCAAGATTACCATATAATATAGCTAAACCTCCGTCTTGAGAATAAGCAAAATTACTTGAACGAATACAACCATGTTTTCTATCACAATCTAATGTATTCCAATAGCAATTTTGTGAAAATGCTTCTAAATTATATATGCCTGCTGGACCCGCTCGAAACATTTTTTTGACTTCTTCATCTTTGGTTAAAGTTATATCATATTTATCTAATGTTTCACGAAGGCTAAGACCTAAAATATTATATACTTGATGATTAAGTAAACCAGCTCTGTCTAATTCACCTAGAATACCTATAGCACCACCAGCACGATGTAAATCTTCCATATGATATTTATTAGTATTGGGAGATATTTTACATAGATGCGGTACCTTGCGAGAAAGAAAATCAATATCTGAAATATCAAATGCAATTTCACCTTCTTGTGCTGCAGCTAGTAAATGTAAAATAGTATTAGTAGAACCTCCCATAGCTATATCTAACATGATAGAATTTCTAAATGCATATTTATTTGCTATATTTCTAGGTAATACACTGTAATCATCATTATTATAATATCTTTTAGTTAAATCAACTATTAATTTAGCTGCATTAATAAACAAGTTTTTACGATAGATATGAGTAGCTAATAAAGATCCATTTCCGGGTTGGGATAGACCTAATGCTTCAATTATACAGTTCATTGAATTAGCTGTAAACATACCCGAACAAGAACCGCAGGTTGGACATGCAGATTTTTCTATAATTTTTCTATTTTTATCCGTTATATTTTTATTCACTCCCTGTATCATTGCATCAACTAAATTTATTTTATTTATAGATATGTTAGAAATATTAATCTTACCTGCTTCCATAGGACCTCCGGAAACAAATATTACTGGTATATTGATACGTAATGCTGCCATTAACATACCAGGTGTAATTTTATCACAATTAGAAATACAAACCATAGCATCAACACAATGAGCATTAATCATGTATTCTACTGAATCAGCAATTAATTCACGAGAAGGCAAAGAATACAACATCCCACTGTGTCCCATAGCAATACCATCATCTATAGCAATAGTATTAAATTCTTTTGCTACACCTCCATAAGATTCAATATTATTGGCAACCAATTGTCCAATATCACGAAGATGGATATGACCTGGTACAAATTGAGTAAAAGAATTAACTACTGCAATAATAGGTTTAATAAAATCACCATCATTCATTCCTGTTGCTCGCCATAAAGCACGAGCACCAGACATATTTTGACCTTGTGTACTAGTATAAGAGCGATATTTGGGCATATACTTTTACTCCAGTAAATAAATAATATTATTTATTAGTTTGGAAAGTTTAATAAAGAAAACAAATGGATGAATCTATTTATTAATAACTTTAAAAGTAGTAAATCTTCTTAAGATAAAATAAAAAATTATTTTACGATAACTCAAAATTAATAAAATAGATCAAAAGTAATACTGGTTAATTTGAATTATTAAATAGATGTTTTTTAAAGAAATATTATATGATATTATTTTTGCAGTTTTATCTTTGATTAGTGTCAAATTGATTATTGTAACATTATCTAATTATTTAAAAATCTAAAATATTAATGTAAGCAACTTAATTTAATCATCAATAATTTCATTATAATCTTCTAAATGATTAACTGGATTTTGCCTACCAGATAATGTATGAAAGCGTTTGGGACGTTTAATACAATTAATATATTTTAACCAAACATATTCAGCTTCTGTTTTTGGTTGACGCAATCCTTTGCATACTTCAACAAATAAACGTTCTTCTTCATTGATCGGTTTACGTTTAGATAAAGTCAATTCATTAAAAGCATGACCATAAAATTCTAGAATTTGTGCTTCTTTGATCGTAAAATCTCCATGTCTTGAAAAACCATGAGGGTAATTTGCATTATCAAAAAAACGATTTTCGCTCAAAAAACTCTTTTCCATAAATTTCTTCCTACCGAAATCACCATATTATTTATTAATTAGATTATTGTACAATACAAAGACCTTATGAATAATAAGGTAAATATTAAATTATTTTTAATAAAATTTTATAATATAAATTAACTAAATTGTTTAATATCAACAAAATATATCTTTTGCAAGTAAAAAGAAACTTAAAAGAAACTTAACTGAAGTGTTCTTGATGAGTTTTTTGGCGAGGGTGAAGGGATTTGAACCCCTAACAACCGGTTTTGGAGACCGGTGCTCTACCAATTGAACTACACCCTCATCTATCTGTTATTTGGAAAACAATTTCAAACAAAAACTTGTATAAATATTAGAACCTGGCAGTTACCTACTCTCACATGGAGAAACTCCACACTACCATCGGCACGACGACGTTTCACTTCTGA
>NZ_PDKS01000006.1 GCF_002933335.1 Candidatus Pantoea edessiphila
CAACCCACAAGCATTTCAAAAATGTAGATCTTACATATAATTATTATTATCCAACGTCTAATAACAATGTAATCAATTAAATAATAAATCGTTTTTAACTTGTTCCAGATTGTTAAAGAACTGAAAACACATTTAATATTACTTTATTATTCTCATTTAATTTTAGCGTCCCCTAGGGGATTCGGACCCCTGTTGCCGCCGTGAAAGGGCGATGTCCTAGGCCTCTAGACGAAGGGGACATAATTAATAATTCTTCTTCAAGAATTAATTGCAATATATTTATGTTTTCTAATTTTTTGTATGTTATCCTTTATTTATATAAGTAGTCAAGTGTTTATGTAAAAAAGAGATAATATTTCTCATTGAATAATGATAACAATAAAAGAATAATAACAATAACTTAATTACTTAATATATATTATAAATATTTTTTTATTCTGTAAGCTCATACTAACTTTTAGTTAATCTGAACTATATAAAAATCAATAACAATGTAATATTAATTCGTGAAATTTGTAATTTTTTACTTAATATAATTTATCAAGAAAATTAATAAAATATAATATTAATAATTAACAACATATTATTAATTATATTGAGTTATTATACTATTAAATTTAAAATTGATTTTAATAAATTACATAGGATTATGTAATATGGAGTGTTATTTTGATGACTCGACAAAATAATTTTGATGTTATTGTAGTAGGTGGTGGACATGCAGGAGTAGAAGCTGCTATGGCAGCTTCTAGGATAGGTCAAAAAACATTATTAATTACGCACAATATAGATACAATTGGACAAATGTCTTGCAATCCTGCAATTGGTGGAATCGGCAAAGGACATTTAGTGAAAGAAATAGATGCTTTAGGTGGGATAATGGCTCATGCTATAGATCTTGCTGGTATACAATTTAGAATACTAAATTCTAGTAAAGGACCTGCAGTGCGGGCTACTCGTGCACAAGCTGACCGCTTATTATATAGTAATGTAATTCTAGGTTTATTAAAATCTCAAAATAACTTAACGTTATTTCAGTCAGAAGTATATGATTTAATGATCAAAAATAATAAAATTATCGGTGTTATTACTAATACTGGTTTAGAATTAAAAACAAAGGCTGTTGTACTAACAGTGGGTACTTTCCTTAATGGTAAAATTCACATTGGATCAATAAATTATGATGGTGGTCGATCTGGTGATTTACCATCTATTGTTTTAGCAGAACGATTACGTGATTTATCAAAAAATACTAATCGTTTAAAAACTGGCACGCCACCTCGCATTGATGCTAGAACTATAGACTATAATTCATTAATTCCTCAGTTTAGTGATGATATACTGCCTGTTTTTTCTTTTATTGGCAATATATTGCAACATCCTAAGCAATTACCATGTTGGATAACTCATACAAACGAAAAAACTCATGAAATCATACTTAACAATATAAATAAAAGTCCTATGTATAATGGACAAATAAAAAGCATTGGTCCTCGATATTGTCCGTCAATTGAAGATAAAGTTATGCGTTTTACAGATCGTATTGCACATCAAATATTCCTTGAACCAGAAGGATTAACTAGTAATGTAATCTATCCCAATGGCATATCTACTAGTTTACCACTTGATGTACAAATTCAAATGATTAGATCAATAAAGGGTATGCATAATGCAGAAATAATACAACCTGGATATGCGATAGAATATGATTTTTTTGATCCAAGAAATTTGAAACAAACTTTGGAAAATAAAAACATTAAAGGTTTATTTTTTGCTGGTCAAATTAACGGAACTACCGGTTATGAAGAAGCTGCTGCACAAGGATTACTAGCTGGTTTAAATGCTGCTCGTCAATCAGCGAATTTAGAAAGTTGGATCCCTTGTCGCTCTATATCTTATATCGGCGTATTAGTTAATGATCTTTGCCAATTTGGCACTAAAGAACCTTACCGAATGTTTACTTCTCGTGCTGAATATAGATTAATTTTACGCGAAGACAATGCCGATTTGCGTTTAACTAAAATAGGACGCAATTTAGGTTTAGTAAATGATACTAGATGGAAAATTTTTAATCAAAAATCAAAATCAATAGAACAGGAACGTAAACGTATTAAATCCATTAATATAAATTTTAAATCTCCTATAATTAAAGATATAAATCTAATGCTTAAAAATCCAATAACAAAAGAGACAAATTTAGAATCTTTATTGCGCCGACCGGAAGTAAAATATTTAGATGTAATGAAAATCAGATCAATTGGTCCTGCTATTTTAGATCAGCAAGTAGCTGAACAAGTAGAAATCCAAATAAAATATGAAGGTTATGTTGTGCACCAGATGGAAGAAATTTATCGTCAACAGAAAAGTTTAAATCTATCTTTACCTAAAAATATTGATTATTGTAAAGTAAAAGGATTATCTAACGAAGTAGTTGTTAAATTAAACAACCATAAACCATCTTCGATAGGTGAAGCTATTAATATTTCAGGTATTACTCCTTCAGCAATTTCTATTTTATTGATTTATTTAAAAAAACATATAAATATGAGAACATACTAGATTTGTGATATTAGAATAACTAGTAAATTTTTATTTAGTTATCAATTGAGCATATTGGTATATTTTTTAATTGATGTTAGAAAGATTAGATTATTAATATATCTAATAAAGAAAAATTAAGATAGTAACTTTTGATTATAACAATTTAAAATTGTTTTCATGTATTAAATACATTTTAAATTTAAATAAATAATCAAGTATTGATTTAGTAGCGAATATTGTGTATGTTTTGTGAGAATGTTAATAAAATTTAATATGCATTATAACATATAATAATTTATATATGATAAGATAATAATGGAAATATCATTCACATATAGAATTATTAAATTAATTATAATTTTTCATTAAAATTATCTCGTTATGATTTCATAAATGAATATTAATTTAAATTGTTTAAATTAATGCTATTTAGTCTGTAAATTTTGATATATACAATAATTTATGTTTAGATATTTTATTAAGATTATATTTTGGTTAGTATTAATCTCAATATTTATGAAGATTGCTTTCACAGTGTTTTGTGAAACATATGAAAACTGGTAATAATTAACAATAACATAAGGTATAATAACCCTATGGCCATAGATAAAGTTCCTAATATCCAGGAATATATAAGTCACCATCTTACGAATCTTCAATTAGATCTGCGTACTTTTAAGTTGGTGAACCCTAACAATATTGGAATTTATAAAAATTTCTGGATATTAAATATTGATTCTATGTTTTTCTCTTTGATACTAGGATTGTTATTTTTAATGATTTTTTATAAAATAGCCAATAGAGTGACAACTGGAGTTCCTGGAAGATTTCAATCAGGTGTAGAACTGATTTTTGTTTTTGTAGATAAAAATATTAAGGATATTTATCGTAGTAAAAATTCACTTATTGGTCCTTTATCATTAACGATTTTTGTTTGGTGTTTATTAATGAACCTAATGGATTTAATTCCTACAGATTTATTTCCTTATATTAGTAAATGTACTATAGGTTTATCTACGATTCGTATAGTTCCTTCCACAGATATAAATATTACAACAGCTATGGCGTTAGGTGTGTTTATTTTGATTATATATTACAGCTTAAGAATTAAAGGAATTAGTGGTTTTACTAAAGAACTAACTTTATTTCCTTTTAAGAATCCTATATTTATTCCTATAAACATTATTTTAGAAAGTGTTAGTCTTTTTGCTAAACCAATTTCTCTTAGCTTAAGATTATTTGGTAACATGTATTCTGGAGAATTAATTTTTATTCTTATTAATGGTCTTTTACCATGGTGGATACAATGGATGCTTAATGTACCATGGGCTATATTCCATATTTTGATTATTGTATTACAGGCTTTTATTTTTATGGTCCTTACAGTTGTCTATTTATCCATGGCATCAGAGGAACATTAAGATTTTTAATTTATAATTGTTAATATATTGAGGACTAATATGGAAAAATTAAATGTGGATTTTCTTTATTTATCCGCAGCTATTATGATGGGATTAGCATCTATTGGAGCTGCTATCGGGATAAGTATCCTTGGAGGTAAATTTTTAGAAGGAGCTGCACGTCAACCTGATCTAATTCCTATACTACGTACGCAGTTTTTTATTGTCATGGGTTTAGTAGATGCAGTTCCAATGATTACTATAGGAATAGCTTTATATTTAATATTTGCTCTTACCTAAAATTTAGGTTTAATTTATTACATGGTAGATGAAATTGCATGATATATTGATTTCAAGTAAAAATTTTTAATAAAAATATAAACTATAATATTTATAGTTTAAATACTTATGATTATGAGGTGTGTGATATAGTGAATATTAATGCAACTATACTTGGTCAAACTATATCATTTGTTCTGTTTGTTATTTTTTGTATGAAGTATGTATGGCCTCCTATTATTAATGCAATTGAAATAAGGCAAAAAGAAATTGATGAAAATCTAACATTTGTTAAAAATGCTAAAGAAGATGCAAATTTGACATTAAAAAATGCTCAAGATCATTTGAACAAAGCAAAGGAGGAGGCTAAATCCATTATTGACCAAGTTAATAAGCATCGTATGCAAATTTTAGAAAAAGCTAAAGCTGAAGCTAATGATGAACGTATTCGTATAATAGAAGAAGCTCAAATTGAAATTAATCTTAGGCGCGATATTGTTTGCCAGGAACTACGTAAACAATTAGCTAAGTTAGTTGTAGTTGGTGCTGAAAAAATAATACAACGTTCTATTAACAAAAATATCAACAATGACATTGTAGATGAGTTAATTACTGAGCTGATGTAAGGAAATGTTAATGTTTGAATTAATCACAATAGCTCGTCCTTATGCTAAAGCTATTTTCGATATCTCTCTTGAAAATAAAAATATTGAATATTGGCATCGTGTTCTAATAATAACTGCACAAATATCTGCAGACAAAGAAATAAAAAAAATATTTTCTCGAGGTTTATCGGCTAATAATATATACGATATTTTTGATAAAATATGTGGAGATAAACTAAGTCAATCAGCCAAAAATTTAATTAAATTGATGGCTGAAAATAAACGTTTAGACATATTACCTGCTGTATTAAGCGAATTTGATAAATTACATGATGATTATAAATCTATAGCAGAAGCTACTGTAACTTCAGCTTTTAATTTGAGTAATGAGCAGTTGAAAAATATTAAACATTTATTAGAAAAGCGTTTAGCACGTAAAGTTAGGTTAAAAAATAAAACTGACATCTCTTTAATATCAGGTATTATTATTAATTTGGGGGATCTAGTTATTGATAATAGTATAAGTGGTCGTATCTCTCGTTTAGCAAAAATTTTACAATATTAGGAAGGCTAAACATATGCAACTAAATTCTACAGAGATTAGTGAGATAATAAAACAGCGCATTGCTCAATTTGATATTTCTACACAATACCATGAAGAAGGGATTATTATTTCCGTTGCTGATGGTGTTATAAGAGCATACGGTTTAAAGAACGTAATGCAAGGGGAAATAATATCATTGCCAAATGATCGTTACGCTATAGCTCTTAATTTAGAACGTGATTCTGTTGGAGCAGTAGTCATGGGTCCGTCTTCTGATCTTATTGAAGGGATGAAAGTTAGGTGTACAGGTCGAATTTTTGAAGTACCTGTAGGAGACGGTTTATTAGGTCGTATAGTTAATACATTAGGTCTACCAATTGATGGAAATGGTTCTATTGTTCATCAAGGATTTTCATCTGTTGAAGTAATTGCACCAGGTGTTATAGATCGTCAATCTGTTGATCAACCAGTTCAAACTGGTTATAAATCTATAGATGCAATGATCCCTATTGGACGAGGACAGCGCGAACTAATTATTGGAGACCGTCAAACTGGTAAAACTGCATTGGCCATAGATACAATTATAAACCAACGTAATTCAGGTATAAAATGTATTTATGTTGCCATTGGTCAAAAAATGTCAACTGTTTCTAGTGTTATTCGTAAATTAGAAGAATATCAGGCATTAAAAAACACCATAGTAGTTGTAGCTTCTGCATCTGAATCGGCTACACTACAATATCTAGCACCTTATTCTGGTTGCGCAATGGCTGAATATTTTCGTGATAATGGTCAGGATGCATTAATTGTATATGATGATTTGTCTAAACAAGCAGTTGCTTATAGACAAATTTCACTGTTGTTAAGACGTCCTCCAGGTAGAGAAGCATTTCCTGGTGATATATTCTACTTACATTCAAGATTATTAGAAAGAGCATCTCGTGTAACTTCAGATTATGTAGAACGTGTTACTAATGGAAAAGTTAAGGGAAGAACAGGATCTTTAACTGCTTTACCCATAATTGAAACACAGTCTGGTGATGTTTCAGCATTTGTTCCAACTAATGTAATATCCATTACAGATGGTCAGATTTTTTTAGAATCTAGCTTATTTAATGCAGGTTTTCGTCCAGCTGTGAATCCTGGAATTTCAGTATCTAGGGTAGGTAATTCAGCACAAAGAGAAATCATAAAAAAATTATCTGCTGGAATTAGGACTGCATTAGCTCAATTTCGAGAACTAGCATCTTTTTCTCAATTTGCTTCTGATTTAGATGAAATTACTCAAAAGCAATTAAAACATGGCCAAAAAATCACTGAACTTTTAAAACAAAAACAATTTACTCCAATGTCTATTTCTCATCAAAGTTTATTGCTATTTGCAGCTGTAAATAGTTATTTAGATGATATTGAAGTTGTAGATATATATCAATTTGAAAAATCATTAATAGATTTTGCTGAAAGAAATTATGCTGATTTATTAAAAGAAATAGATACAAATAGTAATTACAATGAAGACATCAGTACAAGATTAAAGAATCTCTTTAATACTTTTCAATCAACTAAATCATGGTAGCGTGCTTTTAAATATTGCTATATATGATATAATTTAAATTAGGGCATAAAAACAAATCAATGGCTAGCATAAAACAAATACGAAATAAAATAGAAAGTATAAAAAATACACAGAAAATAACAAAAGCAATGGAAATGGTTGCTGCGTCTAAAATGCGCAAAACTCAAGAACGTGTGTTAGCTAGCCGACCATATCATGACCTAATAATTCAGGTTATAAATCATATTACTTTAGGTAATTTAGAATACAAACACAATTATTTAATAGAACGAGAAGTTAAAAAAGTTGGTTATTTGCTTATTTCAACTGATCGAGGATTATGTAGTGGTTTGAATATCAATTTATTCAAAAAATTGTTAAACCATATAAAATGTTTTCAGGAAAAAAACATAGAGGCTGTGTTAGCTGTTTTAGGTTCTAAAGGGATTTCTTTTTTTAATTCTATTAGTAGTGATATTAATGTTATTGCACAAATTAGTGGGATAGATGATGATTTTGATTTTTCGGAATTAATTGGGTTAGTTAAAGTTATGTTAAATGCTTATGATAATGAAAATATTGATAAACTATATATAGTAAGTAATCAATTTCAAAGTACAATGATTCAAAGTCCGAAAATTAATCAAATAATACCCTTATTACCTATAAAGAACGAAAATAATACTAAATCAACATGGGATTATTTATATGAACCCGATTCTAAAACATTATTAAATAATTTATTATATAGGTATATAGAATCACAATTTTATCAAGCAGTATTGGAGAATTTAGCAAGTGAACAAGCTGCAAGAATGGTTGCTATGAAAGCAGCCACCGATAATTGTTGCAGTTTAATCAATGAACTCAATTTGTTGTATAATAAGGTTCGTCAAGCTAGTATTACTCAAGAACTTATAGAAATTGTTTCAGGAGCTTCTGCAGTTTAATAATAATAAGATTCATACTGAGGATTTAAAATGGTAACTGGAAAAATCATCCAGATTATTGGGGCTGTAATCGATGTAGAGTTTCCTCAAGATAAAGTTCCATTACTATATAATGCTCTTGAGGTTCTAAATGATGATAAAAATATAATACTAGAAGTCCAGCAGCATTTAGGTGGTGGCGTAGTGCGCACTATAGCAATGGGATCATCTGATGGCTTAAAAAGGGATCTAATAGTAACTGATTTAAAAAGACAAATTCAAGTGCCCGTTGGGAAAGCTACTTTAGGTCGTATTATGAATGTTTTAGGTGAACCTATAGATATGAAAGGTCCATTTAAACAAAAAGATGGTAATATACCTAAGTATGTTTCTATCCATCAACCCGCACCTACTTATATAGATCAATCTCATTCTCAAGAATTACTAGAAACTGGCATTAAAGTAATAGACCTTATATGTCCTTTTATAAAGGGTGGAAAAATAGGATTGTTTGGAGGAGCAGGTGTAGGCAAAACAGTAAACATGATGGAATTGATTCGTAATATTGCAGCTGAACATTCTGGTTATTCGGTCTTCACTGGTGTGGGTGAGCGTACTCGTGAAGGAAATGATTTTTACCGTGAAATGATTACCTCTAATGTTATTGATAAAGTATCTTTAGTATATGGTCAAATGAATGAACCTCCAGGTAATCGTTTAAGAGTAGCTCTTACTGGTCTTACCATAGCAGAACAATTCCGGGATGAAGGACGTAATGTCTTATTATTTATTGATAATATATATCGTTATATTTTAGCGGGTACTGAAGTGTCAGCACTTTTGGGTCGTATGCCTTCTGCAGTAGGCTATCAACCAACTTTAGCGGAAGAAATAGGTTTATTTCAAGAACGCATTACTTCGACTAAAATCGGCTCCATTACTTCAGTTCAAGCAATATATGTACCTGCTGATGACATAACTGATCCAGCTCCTGCAGCTACTTTTTCTCATTTAGATTCCACTATAACACTCAGTCGTCAAATTGCATCTCTAGGTATTTATCCCGCTGTTGATCCACTTGATTCAACTAGCAGACAGTTAGACCCATTATTTATTGGTCAAGAGCACTACTCTGTAGCTAGTGGAGTAAAATCTATTTTGCAAAGATATCAAGAACTAAAAGATATAATAGTTATATTAGGAATGGATGAATTATCAGAACAAGATAAGTTGTTAGTAGCAAGAGCTCGTAAAATTGAGAGATTTTTATCTCAACCTTTTTTTGTTGCTGAAGTTTTTACTGGTTCTCCTGGTAAATATGTTTTTCTAAAAGATACTATCCGTGGATTTAAAGGCATTATAGAAGGTGAATTTGATGATTTACCTGAACAGGCCTTTTATATGGTAGGTACTATAGAAGAAGCTGTACACAAGGCAAAAACTTTGTAAGTTTAAAAAGTGTTTTAAGAGTATAAGACGCTATGATTAAAAATTATCGTTTGGATGTAGTTAGTGCTGAAAAGCAATTGTTTTCCGGTTTTGTACAAAAACTTCAAGTATCAGGCATTGAAGGAGAGTTAGGAATCTATCCTGGTCATTCTCCTTTATTAACGGTTATTAAACCAGGAATGATTCGTTTAATTAAAAAAAATGGAGAAGAAGAATTTATTTATCTTTCAGGAGGTATATTTGAAGTGCAACCAAGTCGCAGTATAGTTTTAGCTGATATTGCAATTAGAGGTACAGATTTAGATGAACAACGTGCATTAAAAGCGAAATCTAAAGCTGAACAACAAATAAAAGATAAACATAAGGATATTAATTATTTGATAGCTTCTGTAAAATTAGCAAAAGCTATGGCAAAATTGCGTGTAATTGAATTAACTAAAAAATCAATCAAATAAATAATATTGTATATACTGTATAAGTTGTTTTTGTGTTAGCTTTATATACTGTATCAGTTATTTTTTTTAACTTTAGTTATTATTTATAATAAATTTGATCATCAAACTAAAATAATTTAATGTATAATAACTTAATAAACGTAGTAATTCTTGCAGCCGGTAAAGGAACACGTATGTGTTCAGATTTACCAAAAGTATTGCATACGTTAGCAGGAAAACCTGTTATAAAATATGTTGTTGATATAGCTAAACACATTAATAGAAATAACATTTATATTGTATATGGTTTTAAAGGAGAATTACTTAAAAGTTCTTTTAATGATCCTTCGATAAACTGGATATTACAGGAAGAACAATTAGGGACAGGACATGCAATTGCACAAGTACTTCCATATCTTAATGATAATGAAGATTTATTAGTTTTATATGGCGATATTCCTTTAATTTCTAAAGAAACAATAAAACGTTTATGTAATATAAAACCAAAAAATAGTATTGGATTATTAACCGTAGTATCGGACGATCCAAATGGATATGGTAGAATAATTAGAAAAAATGGTATTATCACCGAAATAATTGAACATAAAGATATATCTTCTCATCAATTTACTATAAGAGAAATAAATACAGGGATCATGATTGCTAATGTTGGAAAATTGAAACATTGGTTAAGAAATATTAATAATAATAATGCTCAAAAAGAGTATTATTTAACAGATGTAATTAAGATTGCTTATCAAGATAATTGTTTTATTCAATCTATTAATCCAATAGATACAGATGAAATAAAAGGCATAAATAATCGATTACAATTAGCCAATCTAGAAAAAATTTATCAGAATAAGCAAGCAGAAAAACTAATGTTGTCTGGTGTTACATTACTTGATCCTAATCGCTTTAATCTTAGAGGTACATTAATATGTGGAATTGATGTTGTAATAGATATAGATGTTATTTTTGAAGAAAATGTGGTTTTAGGTAATAGAGTTAAAATTGGTCCAGGTTGTATTATTAAAAACAGTTTTATTGGTGATGACTGTAATATTTATCCATATTCAGTTATAAATAATTCAAATTTATCAATACAATGCGATGTTGGTCCGTTTTCTCATTTTCGTAATAATGTCAATTTAGATAAAAACGCATGTATAGGAAATTTTGTTGAAATAAAAAATGTTTCTTTAGGAAGTGCTTCAAAAGCAAAACATCTCTCTTATCTTGGAAATTCAGAAATTGGTTCTAATGTGAATATTGGAGCAGGTACAATAACTTGTAACTATGACGGTAAAAATAAATTAAATACTGTTATTGGAAATAATGTATTTATTGGTGCTTGCAGTCAATTAATCGCTCCTATAAGTATAGCAGATAATGTTACTATAGCAGCAGGTACAACAGTGTTAAGAGATGTAAAAAATGCAAATTTAGTATTAAATTCTAAACAACAGATTCATAAAAAAAATTGGAAACGTCCATCAGAAAAATAAATTCATTTTCTGATATTACAATTTAATAATCATTTTAAGAAAAACATTATTATGTGTGGAATTATCGGAGCTGTATCACAACGTAATATAGCAAACATCTTATTGGAAGGGTTATTACGTTTAGAATATCGAGGATATGATTCAGCTGGTTTAGCTATTATAGATCAACTTGGTAAGTTTAATCGTTTTCGTTGTTTAGGTAAAGTACAAAAATTAATAGATACTACCCAAAATAAAAATTTAAAGGGTATTATTGGATTAGCTCATACACGCTGGGCAACTCATGGTGCTCCTTCAGAAATTAATGCTCACCCTCACTTATCGGAACATATAGTTATTGTTCATAATGGCATTATTGAAAATCATGAAAAATTGAGAAAAGAGCTTTTATCTTACGGGTATATTTTTTCTTCTGAAACCGATACTGAAGTAATAGCGCATTTATTCCATTTAAAACAAAAACAGCATGGTGGATCTTTGCTAGAAGTTGTATTTCAGACCATTAGGGAAATTAGAGGATCATTTGGAATAGTTGTTATGGACAAAAGCAATCCATCTACTCTTGTAGCTGCAAGAATAGGCAGCCCTTTAGTAATTGGCTGTGGGGTAGATGAAAATTTTATTGCATCCGATCAGATAGCTTTATTATCAATAGCTAATAGTTTTATTCATCTAGAAGAAGGAGATGTTGCAGAAATTAGCTATGATAAAATTAACATTTTTAATGTTATAGGTAATATCGTAAATAGAAATGAGATTAAATCATACGTTCATTATGATATAACTAGTAAAGGCAAGTATAGACATCATATGCAAAAAGAAATATATGAGCAACCTGTAGCTATTAAAAACACATTAAAGGGGCGTTGTAAAGATAAAGAAATAGATCTTAGTGAATTAGGCGTCAATATGAATTTTTTAAAAAACATTAAACATGTTCAAATTATCGCTTGTGGAACATCATATAATTCTGGAATGGTTTCTCGTTACTGGTTCGAATCTTTAGCTAATATTCCTTGTGATGTTGAAATTGCATCTGAATTTAGATATCGTAAACTTCAAGTAAGAAAAAATAGTTTGTTAATTGTTCTATCACAATCTGGTGAAACTGCTGATACTTTAGCAGCATTACGTTTATCAAAAAAACTAAACTATATAGGTTCATTAGCAATATGTAATGTACTACATTCTTCCATAGTACGCGAATCAGATTTATATTTAACGACTAAATCTGGGATTGAAATAGGGGTAGCTTCTACTAAGACATTTAGTACGCAATTAATAGTTTTGTTGATGTTGGTAATTAAATTGGGTAGTTTAAATGGTATGAATTTAGAAGTTCAACATAGCATTATTAAAGCAATTCAGATATTACCATTTCGAATAGAACAAGTACTTGCCAGAGATCATATTATAGAAGAAATCGCCAAAGATTTCTTTAATAAAAATCATGCACTATTTATAGGTAGAGGGGATCATTACCCAATAGCCATGGAAGGAGCTCTTAAGTTAAAGGAGATATCCTATATTCATGCTGAAGCATATGCAGCTGGGGAATTAAAACATGGTCCTTTAGCTTTAATTGATAATAAAATGCCCGTTATAGTAATTGCACCAAATAATGAACTTTTAAGAAAATTAAAATGCAATATAGAAGAAATTAGGACTAGAGGTGGTTTATTATACATCTTTACTGATCAAAATACTAACTTTAAAAATGAACTAAATATGAAGATCATTCAATTACCTTATATAGAAAATGTAACAGCACCTATTTTTTATACAATTCCGTTACAGTTGCTTTCTTATTATGTTGCTGTTATTAAACATAGAAATATAGATCAACCTCGTAATTTAGCTAAGTCTGTTACTGTAGAATAAGTCTGTTACTGTATTATAACAGGATATAAATATTAAGCTTTTTTAATATTCATTTCCTTGAATACGACTCCGATAGCTTTCCCAATCAAAATATATCCACATACTTTTCCCTAGTCTCATTCTATCCATAACTCTTTCACCTAATAGTATATTCATACTATTATGATCTAAATTTGATAACATGCCAGTTGGTTTTTTAGAGGAAGATCTTCTATCAATAATTTGATTAATAATCATTTTTTCGTATCTTGATTCGCTTTGTATACCTATCTCATCAATGATGAGTAAATCAACATTACTTAAGTTCTTAATTAACTGTTCTTCTGTAATCTCACTAGTTTCGTTAAACGTAGCTTTCATGCTGGACATTAAATCGGCAACTGTAACAATTAATACACTTTTTCCCCTTAAAATTAAATCATTACCTATCGCTGCTGCCAAGTGATTTTTACCGGTTCCAGGACGACCAGAGAAAACAAAACTGGCAATACTCCCATCAAATTCAATAGAATATTGCCTTGCTAAACTAACAGCTTTGCGCTGACCTTCATTTTCTATATTATAGTTATCGAAAGAACAGTTGATATGTAATTCACGAATTCCAGAACGACACATAATTCGCTGCATTTTCATTGCTTTATTTTCACGAACAATAACTGATGAATTTAAAAGACCTTCTTCTTGGTTCCAAGCTAACAAATCTTCACCTCTAGTAAATTTTGGTTTGGTACCTGTTGGTATTATTTGTTTTAATCGACTCAAAAGATCATTGATTGTTTTCATTAATTATCCTCGAAAACCTTCGGGAATATTAAGATTTGGATTGGATATTTGTGTAATATTAGTTTTTGATTTATCAAAATTATTAGCACGAATAATTTGCAAATTACGTGCAAATTTTTGTTGCCATTGAATATGATGAAATAAACTTCCTTCTGCTTGCCAATATGATATAAATCCAGATAATTCAGCATCTGTTATTGGATTAGTCAATGGAATACCCCAAACTGCAGCTTGTCGTATAAAATCAGAGTCCGGTTTCCAACCATCATACATGACGTATTTACCTACAGGTGTATATATATTTGTATGTATTTTATTATGAATCAAGGTGTTTTCTATTAGCATATTATTATTTTTTGACATAGATTTAACTTCTAAAGCTAATAATTGAGCTAAACGTTCAGGAGTAATAGCATACATCACAGGAGTATAGTTTTTCAATATTGCTAAAATGCCTCCTTCACTTTTTTTTAAAGAACTTATTGGATTTTGGCAAAATGAATATAAGCTTATTATTCTTGAAGATAAAATTTTTACTGGCATTAAGAAACCTGAAGTTAATAATTTATAATGTTTTAATCCAACTATAACCTAAATTTATCTTAAAATCTGTAGAACGTTGTATTTGATCTACATATTAATTGTTTTTGATTTTTCTGAATATTAAATATCAATATTAGACGCTTTTAAAGCGTTATTTTCAATAAATATACGTCTAGGCTCTACTGCTTCACCCATTAAAGTTCTAAATAATTGATCTGCAACCATTGCATCTGTAATTGTTACACGTAACATACGTCGAGTATCGGGATTCATAGTTGTGTTCCATAACTGATTTGGATTCATTTCTCCTAAACCTTTATATCTTTGAATTGATATATTATTATTAGATTCATTTATTAACCAATTAATGGCCTGTTCGAAATTATCTACTAATGTATGTTTTTCTCCTCTTTGAACATGTAAGCCTTCTTTTAGGAAATTACGAAAGGTATCATTTAAATCATAAATATTTTTGAAATCTATATTGTTAAAAATTTCTTCATCTATTACATATTCTGTATTAATACCATAAGTATAAATATTTAAAATCAGGCTAAAACAACATTTTGTTTCATTTTTGAGTAATTTAAAAGTATATTTACTATTATTGTTTTCATATTTATTTAAATATTTTATTATACTATTTGACCATTCATATACTTCTAATTCATTACTAAAATCAGTTGTTTTATTATTAATTAGGGAATTTAATAAATTAGAAGGAAAAAAACTCGAGATGTTTTTTATTTTTTGTTTAATTTTATCAAATTTATATACTAACTTAGCCAAATCTTTTCCTTGTAGAGTTAATAATTTAGATTTATCATATAACAATGATCCTTCTAGTGCATTTTTAATTTGGTATTCATTCATTTCAGCTTCATCCTTAATATAATATTCTTTCTTTCCTTTCTGTATCTTATATAGAGGAGGTTGCGCTATATATATATGACCTCTTTGTATAATTTCTGGCATTTGACGATAAAAAAAGGTTAATAATAAAGTACGAATATGTGATCCATCAACATCAGCATCAGTCATAATAATAATTCTATGGTATCGAATTTTATCAGGATTATATTCATCTCTACCAATACCACAACCCAAAGCAGTTATTAATGTTATAACTTCTTCTGAAGAAATCATTTTATCAAACTTTGCTTTTTCAACATTAAGAATTTTGCCTTTTAAAGGTAAAATGGCTTGATTTTTTCGGTTACGTCCTTGTTTTGCTGAACCACCTGCTGAATCACCTTCTACCAAATAAATTTCTGATAACATTGGATCATGTTCTTGGCAATCTGCTAATTTACCTGGTAATCCAACTAATTCTAGTATTCCCTTACGTCTAGTCATTTCTCGTACTCGACGTGCAGCTTCTCTAGCACGTGCTGCATCAATAATTTTATTGACTATTATTCTTGCATCATTAGGATGCTCTAATAAATATTCTAAAAGCTGTTCGCTCATTTGTTGCTCGACAGCAGATTTTACTTCAGATGACACTAGTTTTTCTTTGGTTTGAGAAGAAAATTTTGGATCTAAAACTTTTACCGAAACAACCGCAATCAAACCTTCACGAGCATCATCTCCAGTAACATTAATTTTGAATTTTTTATGGTAACCTTCTTTATCCATATAAGAATTTAATGTGCGTGTTAAAGCTGTACGAAAACCAGCAAGATGAGTTCCTCCATCTTGCTGTGGTATATTATTTGTAAAACAACAAATGTTTTCTTGCAAACCATCATTCCACTGCATTGCTATTTCTATGCCAACATTATCTTTTTCATTGTTGATATAAAAAATGTTTGGATGTATTGGATTTTTATTTTGATTTAAGTATTCAATAAAAGACCTAATACCTCCGCTATAATGGAAATAATCTTTTTTATCTTCTCGTTCATCGATCAAGTGAATAGAAATGTTAGCATTTAAGAAAGATAATTCTCTCAGACGCTTAGATAAAACACTATAATCGAATTTAATTATATTATTAAATATCTGATAATTTGGCCAAAAACGTATCATGGTTCCGCTAGATTGAGTCTTTCCAATGACATGTAATGAAGACTCTGGGACCCCATAATGATAAATTTGTTTATATATATTACTATCTCTATATATATGTAATTCTAATTTTTCTGAAAGGGCATTCACTACAGAAACTCCCACTCCATGCAGACCACCAGATATTTTGTAAGAACTATTATCAAATTTACCACCAGCATGTAATATTGTCATGATGACTTCAGCAGCAGAAACACCTTCCTCTACATGAATATCTGTGGGTATTCCTCGACCATTATCTTTAACAGAAATAGAATTGTCATTGTGTACAATGACACAAATTAAATCGCAATGACCAGCTAGAGATTCATCAATTGCGTTGTCAACAATTTCAAACACTAAATGGTGTAGACCAGTGCCATCATCTGTGTTTCCAATGTACATACCTGGTCTCTTACGTACAGCATCTAATCCTCGAAGGACTTTAATATTAGAAGAATTATAGGAATTTGACATTGATATTTCTCATTATTACAATGTTTCTTATTAATTACAATTTATATTCCATAGTCAAATAGCTTATTTGGAAGCTACTATTAAATAATTATAAACTAAGGTATAAGTTTATTTTGTTTCAACTAGCAAACAATACGTTGGCATTTTATACATGTAATACATACAAACTTATATTCTCATGGGCATTACAACATAATAAGCATAAGGATTATTAATATCTTGAATATGCATACTAGATATAGAATTTATAAATGATAAACGTACCTGGCTACATTTTAATGTGTTTAATACATCTATAATATATATAACATTAAAGCAAATTTCCAATTTATCACCACTATACTTAACTGCTAATTTTTCTTCTGATTTTTCATGATTATAATTACTAGTTGTTATAATCAATTGATTTTTACTAATATGTAGACGAACACCTCGAAATTTTTCATTAGATAGAATCGAAGCTCGTGATAACGCTTGTTTAAGTAAAGTACAATCTACTTCTAATGATTTATTTGGAGGTTTTTCTAATACTTGACGGTAATTTGGGAATATTCCATTAATTAATCTGGATGTAAAAATAATTTTTTTTGTATGAATTCTAATATTACTAGAACCAATTTGTATTTTTAAATTTATGTTTTCTCCGTTTAATATACGTGACAATTCAGTTACACCTTTGCGTGGTAACACTATCGAATATTTGGGTAATTTATTGTTAATATTAATAAAATAAGTTGCTAAACGATGTCCATCTGTTGCTACTGTACGAATTTCTTGATTCCCTATTTCAAACATAATTCCATTTAGATAGTGACGAATATCTTGATTACCCATTGAGAATTGTGTAAATTCTATTAATTTCTTTAAATTATCTTGTAATAAATCAAATTCTATTACAATATTCCAATCATTAATATCTGGAAAATTTGAAGATGGTAATGTTGACAACGAAAAATTAATATTACCAGATATTATTAACATTCGATTCTGTTTAGCAAGAATATCTATAATTGACCCTGATGGAATATTGCGACAAATCTCTAAAAATTTTCTTGCTGGTACTGTAATAGATCCATGTTCATATAATTTTAACAATTCTACGCATGCTATCATCTCTATTTCTAGATCAGTTCCAGTCAAAAATAGCATCCGATCATTTGCTTTTATTAATATGTTTCCAAGAATTTGTTGTACGGGACGGCTATTTAATACAGAACTAATTTGTTGTAATGGCTTAATTATTTTTTCTCTTTCAATAAGTAGTTTCATAATTATAAATATTTCTATAAAGATAATAATTTAATAATTTTATAAAAATCTTTTTCAAAATTATAATTATTTTTACATAATAGTTTAATTTTTCGATAAGCATGCAGTACAGTAGTATGATCACGTCCACCAAAAGCATTTCCTATTTCTGATAAACTATAGTTAGTTAGTTCTTTAGCTATTGTCATAGCAATTTGACGAGGATATGTAAAAGAACGTGATCTATTCTGAGAAATAATATCTACAACTGCTATTCTATAATATTCAGCTACTTTTTTTTGAATATTAGGAATAGTAATTACATCTCCTTGCAAAGCTAATAAATCTTGTAATACTTCATTTACAAAGTCAATATTAATTGTACATCCTATAAAGTTAGCGTTAGCAATTATTCTATTTAAGGCTCCTTCCAATTCACGTACATTAGAATTTAAATTTTTAGCAATAAAACAAGCAACTTCTTTAGGTAAAAGAATATTATTTTCATTAGCTTTTTTCATTAGTATTTCTATGCGAGTTTCTAATTCTGGTGGTTTAATTGCTATAGTTAAACCGCATCCAAAACGTGATTTTAACCGATCTTCAATACCATGCAAATCTTTTGGATAATGATCTGAAGTAATTATTATTTGTTTGTTATTTTCTATTAATATATTAAAAGTATGGAAAAACTCTTCTTGTGATCTTTCTTTGTTAGCAAGAAACTGTATGTCATCAATCAATAGAGTATCAGCTGAACGATAATAACATTTAAAATCTTCTATTGCACTATTTTTTAGTGACTTAACCATACTTTGAACAAAAAGTTCTGAATTTATGTAAACTAATTTTATTTTTGGTTCTTTAGTAGTGATTTTATTACCTACTGCATTGAGTAAATGAGTTTTACCAAGTCCGGTATTACCATAGATAAACAATGGATTATATTTGATATTTGTGTTATTAGCAACTTGGTATGCTGCTGTACGTGCTAATTTATTGCATTTTCCTTCTACAAAACTATCAAAATTATATTTCTTGTTTAAATTTGAGCTACGGATAATATTTAATTTTGTTAATAGATTATCCCAAGAAGATATTTCAATTTGTTTGTTTACAAAATTTTTTCTTATTGATGTAATAGGAATTGCAATATTCTTTGTAGTCTTGATAGTCTTGTTTTGTAGATTACAAATACCGACTTTAAAATTTAATGAAGGTGCATCAATTCCACAAAGTTCTTGCATTAATTCATTGATGTCTCCATAATATTTATATTTTACCCAGTCAAGTACAAATCTATTTGGTGCATATAATGCAAGAATATTTTTACTATATTTAGCTTGTAATGGACGAATCCACATACTAAATTCAGTAGCAGTTAGCTGATCTTGTAATCTAATGAGACATTGTTGCCAAAGAGCAATTGACACTTTAAATACTCCAATCTTATCTTATAATTTTATATAAAATTTAGACTAAACATGAGAAAATGATTTGTTAACATAAATAAAAAATACTAATATTAATAATATTTTTTTTATAAAGCTGTCTAGCTAAAAAATTAAAATTTTAACAAAAATTCTATATCTATATTAAAAATTGATTTAAAATATAAACAAACACTAAAATGCTTATAACTTAAACATAAAACTTCAACAATAATAAAACAGCAATTTCATTGGAAAACTAAAGTTAAGTTTTCTAATGATACTTGCAAATAAGATTAATTATTTTTGTGATAGTATCCTAAGGAAAATTTTTTGTTTTACTCTAAATAGTTGAGAAAATAATAATCAATTTGCTATTATTGAAGATGTACTCTGAGTGAAGATCTATAAGGTAAAATTATTTATGAAAAGAACTTATCAACCCTCTGTAATTAAACGAAATAGATCGCATGGTTTTCGCGTTCGTATGTCTACTAAAAATGGTCGTAAGATCCTATCTTATAGGAGAGCAAAAGGTAGAATTAATTTGACTATTTCTAAACATTGTTAGTATTTTTTTTGATATATTATGAACAGCTTTAAGTTTCCAAAAAAATTGCGATTATTAAAATCTAGCGAGTTTTTTTTTATATTTCGAGAACCTAAATGTATTTACTCATTACAATTTAATATATTTGGTCGTATTAATAAACTACAACATCCACGTATCGGACTTACTATTGCTAAAAAATATGTTAGACTTGCTCATGAACGTAACAGAATCAAGAGATTAATTAGAGAAAGCTTTCGTTTAAATCAACATAAATTACCGTTTATGGATTTTGTAGCAGTAGCTAGAAAAAGAAGTGTTGATTTAGATAATGTTGTTCTGTTGAAAAAACTGGAGAAATTATGGCAGCGTTATTGTCAATTGTCCTAAGATTATTAGTTACATTGATACGCATGTATCAATTTTTCATAAGTTCATCTTTAAAACCTCATTGTAGATTTTATCCAACTTGTTCTCAATATGCTATTGAATCATTACAAAGTTTTGGAATAACATTAGGAGGTATTTTGATTTTAAAACGTATATTAAGATGTCAACCTTTTAGCAAAAGCGGGTACGATCCCGTGCCACCAAGACCTTTTCATATCAGAGAATATTAAAGATGGATTCACAACGTAATCTTCTTTTGATTGTTTTCTTATTATTGTTTATTGTTTTTTGGCAAGCTTGGCAAACAGATTATAATTTACGTTCAGAAGATAATCAAAAAATAACAAATAACAGTAATAACAAAAATAGTGAAAATAGTACATTTAATAATAATAATGATGACAAAAATATTTTGATCCAAAATAAAGATCAAAATATTTTTGTAAAAACTGATGTTTTTTTATTAAATATTAGCACTTACGGAGGAGATATCTGTCAAGCGGAATTATTAAATTTTCCGGAAACTATTGGTTCTAATAAACCATTAAAATTACTAAAAACTAGTGATACATTTATATATCAGATACAAACTGGATTAAATGGTGTTGATGGTTCTGATAACATAGATAAAAATATACGACCTAAATTTATTACACAAAATCATTATTTTGAAATGAAAAAAGGACAAAATGAATTAAAAGTACCAATTACTTATCTCAGTAATAATGGAACTAAATATACAAAAACATTTATTTTTAAGAGAGGTGAGTATTCAATAAATGTACTTCATAACATTAGTAATTTTAGTAATAAATCCATAAAAATATCATCTTTTGGTAAAATAAAACAATCATTTACATTGCCACATAACTATGAAGCTAATAGTAGCTTTGCTTTACATAATTTCCGTGGTGCTGCTTATTCCACAGACAACCAAAAATATAAAAAATACAAATTTAATGACATTATAAGCAATAACAATTTAAATATTAGAACAATAAACGGTTGGGTCGCAATGCTTCAACAGTATTTCGCAACAGCATTAATACTTGACAACAATAACGATGAAATCACTAATACTATTTACACCAATAATATTGGTAATAATACTGTTACTATAGGTTATCTATCCTCTCCTATAACTATTCCAGCTCATACTGAAAAAGATCTGTTCAGCACTATTTGGCTGGGTCCTGAACTTCAAGATAAAATGGCTCTCCTTGCTCCTAATCTTGACTCAACAGTGGATTACGGCTGGCTGTGGTTTATTTCAAAACCATTATTCAAATTATTGAAGCTTATATATAGTTTTGTACACAATTGGGGGTTTTCTATTATAATTATCACTTGTATTGTACGTGTAATTATGTATCCTCTTAGTAAAGCTCAATATGTATCAATGGCAAGAATGCGCACTTTACAACCAAAAATCCAAAATATACGTGATCGTCTAGGGGATGACAAGCAAAAAATAGGTCAAGAAATGATAGCTCTATACAGAAAAGAAAAAGTTAACCCTTTAGGAGGATGTTTACCAATCATAATTCAAATGCCTATTTTTTTAGCTCTTTATTACATGCTTTCAAGTTGTGTAGAATTAAGACAAGCGCCATTTATCTTTTGGATACATGACTTATCTTCACAAGATCCTTATTATATATTACCAATTATAATGGGCAGTACTATGTTTTTTATTCAAAAGACATCACCAGTAAATAATACTGATCCAGTACATCAAAAATTCATGAATTATATGCCTATGATATTTACCGTTTTCTTTTTATGGTTTCCATCTGGTTTAGTGATATATTATATTATCAGTAACTTAGTAACACTTATACAACAACAAATAATATATCGAAGCTTAAAAAAACATGGAATCGAATAATTAGTTTTCTAATATTTAAATATTAGAAATAAAAATTTTATTAATTTTTAGTATTGGTTAATATGGTCTAATATGCAAAGTGATACTATTGTTGCACAAGCAACTCCTATCGGACGTGGTAGTATAGGTATTTTACGTGTTTCCGGAATTAAAGCTTTAGAAATTGCAAAAAAAGTATTACGTAAAGTTCCAAAACCTCGTTATGCTGATTATTTACCCTTTAATGATTTTAATGGTATAATATTGGATAAAGGTATTGCTTTATGGTTTCCTAGTCCACATTCTTTTACTGGTGAAGATGTTTTAGAGCTTCATTGTCATGGAGGGCCAATAATTTTAGATTTATTATTAAAATGCATTATAAGTCTGCCTAAAGTACGTATTGCAAATCCAGGTGAGTTTTCTGAAAGAGCTTTTCTAAATGAAAAAATTGATTTGACACAAGCAGAAGCAATTTCAGATTTAATTAATGCAAGTTCAGAACAGGCAGCTCGTTCAGCAGTTAATTCATTGCAAGGTATGTTTTCAAAGCGCATAAGTAAAATAACAGAAGATCTTGTTAACTTGCGAATATTTATAGAAACAGCTATTGACTTTCCTAATGAAGAAGTTGATTTTATTTCTAAAAATGATCTTTCCAAGAAAATGGGTTCTATTATTTACAATTTAAAACAACTGATTTTACAATCACATCAAGGTTGCTTATTAAATGAAGGAATGACAATTGTAATTGCTGGATATCCTAATGCTGGAAAATCTAGTTTATTTAACTCTTTAATAAAAAAGGAAACAGCTATTGTTACAAATATAGCTGGTACAACACGTGATGTATTACATGAGTACATTAATATCGACGGAATACCTCTGCGTATACTCGATACAGCGGGATTGCGTGATTCTCAAAATGAAATTGAATATCTTGGTATCAAACGAGCTGTATGTGAAATTGAAAAAGCAGATCATGTTTTATTTATAGTAGATGGAAAACATGTCACACCAAAACAATCTATAGAAATGTTATCAAAATTTTTATCTGATTTATCAATAAAAGTACCTGTTACAATTGTAAGAAATAAATCTGATATTACAGGAGAATCTATAGGTATTACTAAAATCAATGGATTTACAGTAGTTCATTTATCTGCATTGAATAATGATGGCATGCAATATTTACTTAAACATCTTAGGAAAACAATAGGTTTTAAAAATACTGTAGAAGGTAATTTTGTGGCTAGACGCCGTCATCTTCAATCTTTAGAAATAGCTTATAATTATTTGATAAAAAGTAATGAAGCACTATTAATTAATTACTATAATGAAGAATTTATAGCTGAATATTTGCAACTTGCGCAAAAGGAACTAAACAAAATTACAGGTTCTTTTACTTCTGAAGATTTATTAAATAAAATATTTTCTAGTTTTTGTATAGGCAAATAATTTTATTAGTACATAAGAGTCACTCTTATAAAATATATCTAATATCATCAATTAATCACAATATAGAGTGATAATCTATTTTTAATAGTGTATATCTATAAAATATTTATCTTTAAAACAACGTATGTCAGTTGTTTTTTATCCAATATCAAATAAATTTTAAATGTATATGAAGAAATTCGATATAAAAACATTCCAAGGGTTAATTTTAACATTACAAGAATATTGGATGAGGCAAGGCTGTATTCTTATACAACCATTAGATATAGAAGTAGGAGCTGGAACTTCTCATCCAATCACTTGTTTACATGCACTGGGTCCTGAGCCAATTGCAGCAGCCTATGTCCAACCTTCACGTAGACCTACTGATGGTCGTTATGGTAACAATCCAAATCGTTTACAGTACTACTTTCAATTTCAAGTTATTATGAAACCTTCTCCAAAAAATATTCAAGAACTATATTTAAATTCACTAAAGAAACTAGATATAAATCCTACTGTTCAAGATATACGTTTTGTAGAGGATGATTGGGAAAATCCAACCTT
This sequence comes from Candidatus Pantoea edessiphila, assembly GCF_002933335.1. Classification (GTDB taxonomy): domain Bacteria; phylum Pseudomonadota; class Gammaproteobacteria; order Enterobacterales; family Enterobacteriaceae; genus Pantoea_C. The sequence goes on from NZ_PDKS01000006.1 coordinate 24,467, forward strand.
AGGAGCTTGGGGTCTAGGTTGGGAGATTTTACTTAATGGTCTAGAGATTTCTCAATTCACTTACTTTCAGCAGATTGGTTGTATGGATTGTAGACCTGTTACTGGTGAGATTACTTATGGTTTAGAACGAATTGCAATGTTTATACAGCATGTGGATAATGTATATGATTTAGTATGGAATAACGGCTTATATGGTACAATTACATATAAAGATATTTTTTATGAAAATGAATTAGAACAATCAGCTTATAATTTTAAATACGCAAATACTGATTTTTTGCTAATTCGTTTTGAACAATATGAAAAAGAAATTTTATATCTATTAAGCTTGAAAGATCCTTTACCTATCCCTGCTTATGAATGTGTTCTAAAAGCAATTCATAGTTTTAATCTTTTAGACTCTCGTAAAGCTATGTCAGTAACTGAGCGACAATGTTATATTTTGCGCATTCGCAATTTAACCAAATCTGTAGCTGAAGCTTATTATAATTATCGTAAAACATTAGGATTTCCAATGTGTAATTTAAAAAAAGTCTAAGGGTATTATAATGAATGGAAAAACTTTGTTAGTAGAAATCGGTACTGAGGAACTTCCACCAAAGATGCTATATAGCTTAGCACAGTTATTTTGTAAAAATATGATGATAGAATTAAATATTTCTCAATTGATGTATCAACAAGTTCTTTGGTTTGCCTCTCCTCGACGTTTAGCTTTAAAAATAATAAATTTATATCCTTATCAAATTAATAGAGTTCTTGAAATAAGAGGACCTAAATTAATAGAATCATTTGATGCTAAAGGTTATATAACTGAAACAGCAAAATCATGGTTACATAATAACAAAGTACTTATCTCTGAACTAGAAACTCTATATACTATTAAAGGTGCATGCTTAATTTATCGTAAAACAATTAAAGGGAAAAAAGTAAATTTATTATTACCCGTGATAATTGAAAAAGCATTAAAAAAAATAGATTTACCGAAATTAATGCGATGGGGAGAAAGTAATATAAAGTTTATTCGTCCAATTCATACTATTACTATATTATTTGGAGATAAGTTAATTCCATGTTCATTGTTAGGCATCAAATCCAAAAAAATTATTTATGGACACCGTTTCATGGGTAATAGTAAAATTACTTTGATTAATGCAGATCAATACCCTGATATACTTGCAGAGAAAGGCAAAGTAATTGCAGATTATATAAAACGTAAAGAAATCATAAAAACTGGAATAGAATTTATGGCAGAAAAGTTAAAAGGCCAAGTATATATTAATGATAAATTATTGCATGAAGTTACATCTTTAGTTGAATGGCCTGTTATTCTTAATGCTAACTTTAAAAAAGAATTTTTAAATATTCCACATGAACTATTAATTCATATAATAGAAAATATACAAAAATATTTTACAATATACGACACTAAAGGTAAATTGCTATCTAAGTTTATTTTGATTAGTAATATAGAATCTAACGATAGAAACATAGTTATTGGTAATGAAAAAGTATTAAATTCTCGTTTAGAAGACGCTGAATTTTTTTTCAATCATGACAGAAAACATTTCTTAGCAGATAATGTAGTATTATTAGAAAAGGTAGTTTTCCATAAAGAATTAGGTTCTTTGAAGGATAAAACGGAAAGAATTATGTTATTATCTAAATGGATTGCTATAAAAATAAGTGCTAATGTAGAATATTCTTTACGTGCTAGTTTATTGTCAAAATGTGATTTGCTCACTAGAGTAGTATTTGAATATCCTGAAATGCAAGGGATAATGGGTATGCATTTTGCACTTTGTAATGGTGAACATAAAGATGTTGCATTTGCAATCAGCGAACAATATAGACCATCTTTTTCTAAGGATGAGATACCTTCTAGTGTAATAGGATGTACATTATCAATTGCTGATAAAATAGATACTTTAGTAGGAATGTTTGGGATTCAACAACCTCCAAAAGGAAGCAAAGATCCTTTAGCTCTTCGTCGTGCTGCATTTGGAGTACTACGTATTATAATAGACAAAAAATTGCCTTTAAATTTACAAGATCTTATTCAAGAATCTGTGACAATTTATCAAGATAAATTTGTTGTTAATAACATCGTTAATAACATTTTGGACTTTATGTTTAGGCGTCTTCAAAATTTTTATGTTGAATCTGGATATGATATCAATATTTTTAAAGCGGTTTTATCTGTACGCCCATTATATCCATTAGATTTTGATCTTCGCATGCAAGCTTTATCAAATTTTCTTTTTCTTAAAGAATCTAATGAATTAATAGTTATAAACAAAAGAGTCTCTAATTGTTTAATAAAATCTAATACTAGACTAGCATCCAATTTGATAAATTCGTCTCTACTAAAACAGAAAGAAGAAATAGAATTGACAGATTATATAGCAAAATTAACAGTTAGGTTACAACCATATTTTACTAAGGGTTTATACATAGAAGCTTTAATAGAATTATCTAAATTAAGATTAACGATAGAAAACTTTTTTAATAAAGTGAAAATTAATACACATGATAACAATGTGCATATTAATCGTTTAACATTATTATCAAAAATAAGATCTCTTTTTCTTCAGATTGCAGATATATCTTTATTAAAATCAAAATGAAACAATCATAAAAATTACAATAATTTTATGTTATTATTATTTTATTGGAATTTTACTATGCATAAAAATGAAACACATAATAAAATAAATGCAATTAATATTAAAACAATAGTAAAAAAAAAATTTGGAAACAAAATAATCACTGCTGTAATGTGAAAACTGATTTTCTAGCAGAAGAAACGTTTGTTGCGTTAGTGTATAACGGTATATCTTATGTTGTTATGATGGTCACTCCTCAAAATTTAGATCTGTTCGCAATTGGATTTTCTCTTTCAGAAGGTATCATTCGTTCTTATATTGATATTTTAAGTATAGATATTATATTTAATGTGTATGGAGTTGAAATTCAAATTAATATTTCTTCACGTTGTTTTGAAGAGTTTAAAATAAAAAGAAGAGGAATGCTAGGTAGAACAGGATGTGGTATATGCGGTGTTGAACAATTAGACCAAGTTATTAATTCTAATATTAAACCCCTACCTTTTAGTCAAAAAATAAATCTTAAACATATTGATCTTGCAATAAAAAAGCTTAACAAACATCAACCAATAGGAATAGTAACTAATTGCACTCATGTTGCATTATGGATTAATGGTATAGGTGAATTAATATGTGGATATGAAGATATAGGCCGTCATGTAGCTTTAGATAAAGTATTAGGATATATGAGCAAAACAGAAAGTAAAAGTGGTGCAATTTTAATATCTAGTAGAGCTAGTTATGAAATAGTACAAAAATCTGCTATGTGTTGTGTTGAAATATTATTTGCTTTATCTGCAGCCACAGCATTGGCAGTTAGCCTGGCAGAAAAATACAATATTACTCTAGTAGGTTTTTCTAAACCTGGATGTTATACTATATATTCTAATCCTCAGAGACTTATTATACAATAGCTATACGGATGAAGTGATAATATAATTATATTTATTGTACTAATATTATTAACACATAATTAATGTTCCTTAATTTAAAACAGTTAAATTTTATTAAATCGGATTATTAATATAATTTGATCTAAACCAAGATAAAAAATATCTTAACGTTACTATTAACGTTATAAAAAATATATTTTTATATAAAAAGTAATTTATTTGGAGATTAATAATATGAGTTATTCGCTTCCGCAATTATCTTATTCATATGATGCTTTAGAACCATTTTTTGATAAAAAAACCATGGAAATTCATCATACTAAACACCATCAAACTTATATAAACAATGCTAATATTGCATTACAAGGTACGGAATTTGCTGAACTACCAGTTGAAGATTTGATTACTAAATTACATGAACTGCCTGTTAGTATACGAGGGACTATAATCAATAACGTTGGTGGTCATTTTAATCATTCTTTTTTTTGGAATACTTTAAAACCAAATAGTATTTTAACAGGAAATTTAAAACACGCGATTGAAAATAAATTTAATAACATTTTGAAATTTCAGGAAGAATTTGAAAAAATTGCTTTATCACGTTTTGGATCTGGATGGGTATGGTTAATAAAGGAAAACAATCAATTATCTATTGTGTCTACCGCAAATCAAGATAATCCTTTAATGGGAAAATTAATTTCTGGTGTTTCTGGTTATCCAATTATAGGTTTAGATGTATGGGAACATGCATATTATCTTAAATATCAGAATAGAAGAATTGATTATATAAAATCTTTTTGGAATATAGTTGATTGGAGTAAAGCAGGAGAAAGATTTGAATTACAAATTTAGTGAAATAAATATTAAAAATATAAACCGTTGAAAGAAATTTCACGGTTTTCTATAAAAATCAAGAACAACCTATCTTTAATGTGATTAAAAACAAAAAAATATTAAAAAATTTTAATCAACAATAAATTTCAAATATATTTTTTTGACAAATAGAAGTTAATTATCTTTACTTTCATTATGATTTATTTAAATTTAAATGTCATCTTAATGATAATAATATTCAAGTAAATTATTAATCATATCTTAATAAATTTTATTTTATATTAGCAGCTGAAGAAAGGATAACTTATTAAAGTTATATTTTATATTTTATTTTTCCTTTTAAAGCAATGACATATCTCTAATGGAGATCTATTAATGCTCGCAAAATTGCATTGCAAAAAGAATAGTAATTATTACAACAGTATTAATGATCATTTTAATATGATTAAATTTAGAATTATTTTAAAGTTTATTGGTGTATTTTTTTTAATAATATCTCCTAATATTCAAGCAAAAACTTTAATATATTGTTCTGAAGGTTCACCAGAAGGTTTTAACCCGCAATTATTTGCTTCAAATACTACTTATGATGCTAGTTCTGTTCCTATATATAATAGATTAGTTGAGTTTAAAAAAGGTACTATTGATCTTGAACCAGGACTAGCTGAATCATGGGAGATTAGTCCAGATGGCAAGATCTATACTTTTACTTTACGTAAAGGGGTAAAATGGCAATCTACTGAATATTTTAAGCCAACTAGAGAATTTAATGCTGATGATGTAATTTTTACCTTTGATCGTCAACTTAATAAAGAAAATAAATATCATAAGATTTCTGGAGGTGATTACAAATATTTCAAAAAAACTGGAATGTCTAGATTAATCAAAAAAATTAAAAAAATTGATGACAATAAAGTAAGATTTTACCTGAATTCTTCAGAAGTATCTTTTATTTCCAATTTAGCTATGGATTTTGCATCTATTCTTTCAAAAGAATATTCAGAATATTTACTGAAAGAAGGGAAACCTGAAAAAATGGATACTAATCCAGTAGGAACAGGACCTTTTAAACTAGTAGATTATCAAAAGGATGTTAATATAATATATAAAGCTAATCCTGACTATTGGGGAGTTAAACCAAAGATTGATAATTTAATATTTTCTATTACGCCAGATCCTTCAGTTCGTTATCAAAAAATTAAAAGTGGTAAATGTCATATTATGTCTTATCCAAAGACATCTGATTTAGAAAGTATGAAGAAAGATAAAAACATAAATATTATGAAACAAAATAGATTAAATGTTGATTTTATTGCATTTAACACTGTGAAAAAACCGCTTAATAAAGTGGAGGTACGTAAAGCTTTATCTATTGCTATAAATAGAGAAGCAATTTTACATTCTATCTACAAAAATAATGGAGAAATTTCAGAAAATATTGTACCATCAATGATTTTGGGTTATAACAAATCAATTAAAAATAATGAATATGATCCTGTAAAAGCTAAAAAGATGTTAAAACAATCAGGATTAAAAAATGGTTTATCAATTAATTTATGGACAATACCTGAAGAACAAAAAAATACTTCTTATGATATAAATCGCATGGCTGACATGATCAAAGCGGATTGGGCAAAAATTGGAGTTAAAACTAAAATAGTTAATTATAAATTAAATGAATATTTGAAACGTGCACAAGACGGTGAACACCATGCAATGATAATGGGTTGGAATGGTAGTAATGGAGATCCTGACCATTTATTTAGTTCAATATTTAATTGTGATTTATCTAGAGAATCACATTATAATTATTGTTATTGGTGCTATAGACCTTTTATTGAAAAAATTGATTTAGCTCGTTCTACAACTAATATTAAAAAACGCATTGATTTTTATAGACATGCACAAATGATTATGAATAGTCAAACACCTATCTTTATAATCGCACATGCACAAACATTTGAACCAGTGAATAAAAAAGTTGTAGGTTACTTAGTTGATCCACTAGGTAAACACCATTTTGATAGCGTTGATCTTAATGAGTAATAATGTAGTTTTTTTCCTAATTTAAATATTGATTAATATTACAGTTAAAACAAGATATTAAGAGTAGAAATAATATAAAGCAACATAATCGATAAAATTAATAATTAATTTAAAACATATAAAGTTATTATAAAAAAATAATGTACCACATTTTAAAACAACGCAAATTACTTATCTGTAATATGTTATTGTAATAATTTGTGGTACTAATTGTTTAGTTTAGTTATATAATAATTATTACTTAAATAAAGCTGTTTTATTTTATTATTAAATAACGATTTGTATTTTTATTGTATGATAAATTATCATTACAAAATTATATTATAATCGTTTTCTAATTAAGAAATTATACTTAATTAGTTTTGTTGATAGGTAATAAATATAAATTTAGTATTGATTTTTTTTAATTAATTTATTATAATCTATCAGACATATCTCAGATATTGGGATATATATAAGATAACATTGTTCAACGAAATTACACACTGTTCAACTATATGTTAAGACTTAAGAAGAGTTAATTAATATTCAAGTATTATCTAATTTTTAATCAAATTAATTTCAAATTGGTTGTTTTTATATTAATATTTGGAATATAATTATTGGTAATATTTTTTTGGCAGTATTTCTTTTTTTCTTATATACAAAACATTACTATTATATTTGGAGTTGTAAATGAGTAGCGATAGAATTATAAATCTAAACGATAGTAATTTTGATGAAACTATTTTAAAAGATGGCGTTACCGCGTTAGTTGATTTTTGGGCTGATTGGTGTGGACCGTGTAAAACTATGTCGCTAATTATCGATGAAATCGCAGAAGAATACAAAGATAGCTTAATTGTTGCCAAACTTAATGTTGATGAAAATCCTGAAAAAGCACAAAAGTATGGAATTCGTGGTATTCCAACATTGCAGTTGTTCAAAAATGGTAAAACTATAGCAACAAAAGTAGGTTCTCTATCTAAATCTCAATTAAAAGACTTTTTAGATAAAAAGTTGATAAAATAATTAAAAATAATGTATAAGAGATTTATTATCATGATAAACATAACTTATTCAAAATAATATTTAACTTTAATTGATAGTTTTTATCCAATGATAAATTATTTGATAAATTAGTATTTTCCTATTTCAGTGTCGTTATTTTTAATATTTATATTCCCGGATGATTATTGTTTTAGGATTATTATATAAGTAATGGCCATAAGGTGTAATAGGTTATTTGTTATATTGATCTCGAATATTATTTCGAGTAATATTGTAGCCCTCCTCTGATTTTAAGAACCCATCAATATGAATCTTACCAAATTAAAAAACACACCCGTTTCTGAATTAATAAAGTTAGTGGAAAAAATGGGTCTAGATAACCAGGCTCGAATGCGGAAACAAGACATCATTTTTTCAATTTTAAAACAACATTCAAAAAGTGGTGAAGATATTTTTGGTAACGGAGTGTTAGAAATATTACAAGATGGATTTGGATTTTTACGTTCTGGAGATAGTTCTTATTTGGCTGGTCCAGATGATATTTATGTTTCTCCCAGTCAAATACGTAGGTTTAATCTACGTACAGGAGATACGATTTCTGGTAAAATTCGTCCTCCTAAAGAAGGAGAGCGTTATTTTGCATTATTAAAAGTTAATGAAGTTAATTATGATAAACCTGAAAATTCACGTAATAAAATTTTGTTCGAAAACCTTACACCACTACATGCTAATCACCGTTTGAGGATGGAACGTGGAAACGGTTCTACGGAAGACCTGACAACTCGTGTGCTCGATTTAGCTTCACCGATTGGTTTAGGTCAACGTGGATTAATAGTCGCTCCTCCTAAGGCAGGTAAAACAATGTTATTACAAAATATTGCTCAGAGTTTAGCCCATAATTATCCTAGTTGTGTGTTAATGGTACTTCTTATAGATGAAAGACCAGAAGAAGTCACTGAGATGCAAAGATTAGTTAAAGGTGAAGTAATAGCATCCACTTTTGATGAACCAGCCTCTAGACATGTTCAAGTTGCTGAAATGGTTATTGAAAAAGCTAAACGCTTAGTGGAACATAAAAAAGATGTGGTTGTATTACTTGATTCTATTACTCGTCTTGCTCGTGCTTATAATACAGTAGTGCCAGCTTCTGGCAAAGTGTTAACTGGCGGTGTAGATGCAAATGCATTACACCGCCCTAAAAGATTCTTTGGAGCAGCAAGGAATGTAGAAGAAGGTGGCAGTTTAACTATCATTGCAACTGCTTTAGTGGATACTGGTTCCAAAATGGATGAAGTAATTTATGAGGAATTTAAAGGAACAGGAAACATGGAATTACATCTATCGAGAAAAATTGCTGAAAAAAGAGTATTTCCAGCAATTGACTATAATCGTTCAGGTACACGTAAAGAAGAACTGTTAACTTTACAAGAAGAATTGCAAAAAATGTGGATTTTACGCAAAATCATGCATCCTATGGGGGAAATAGATGCAATGGAATTCTTAATTAATAAATTAGCTATGACTAAAACTAACGATGATTTTTTTGATATGATGAAACGTTCTTAAAAATCATAAACAATATTTTTATTAACCAATATTGTTAAAGATATTTATTATAAATTAGTCATATTATTGGATATCATATATATCTCAATAAGTTTATTGACATATAATCATTATTAATAAACATATTTTATGTTATTATAATTGTAATTTGATATTCTAAGTTATTAATTTGTCATAATTGGCAATTAATAGCAAATATTTGAAATAATTTTTCTATGCGCCTGTAGCTCAGTTGGATAGAGCGCTGTCCTCCGAAGACAGAAGACTCGGGTTCAAATCCTGTCGGGCGCACCATGATGTTTTATGAATGAGTATACAATATGATATAAACATGATATAATAATAAGTTGATTATTGGTGGCTATAGCTCAGTTGGTAGAGTCCTGGATTGTGATTCCAGTAGTCGTGGGTTCAAGTCCCACTAGTCACCCCAAACATTACGGCGGGTAGCGCAGTTTGGTAGCGCAACTGGTTTGGGACCAGTGGGTCGGAGGTTCAAATCCTCTCTCGCCGATCAATTTAAAATCAATCATTAAGAATATAGTAATACTTTTAGTATGTGTTTATTATTAGCTTTTTCAGTGATATGTATATCTTTCCAACCTAACCTTCTAGCTATTTTAAATAGTCTTTCACTAACAACTAGCAATTTACATTTAAGTAACCATTCTTCTCTATCATTTTTTGGAAATAAATAAAATATTTGTTCTAACATATCACCACTGGTTACTACTAAAGTATTAATGCCTAATTTGCGCAGTCTCTTGCCCTCAATTTCTCCATCATATTTTTTTCTAACTGATTTATAACATTCAATAAAGCATACCTTAATGTCTAGATCTAAAAGTGTTTTTTTTAAAAGCTCTCTACTAGAATTTCCGCCACATATTATAGCTCTTTTATTTTTTATTTCATATAATTTAGTTAATATAATTAATTCTTCACTGTTTTCTTTGTTTTTAGGATAATTTATATTTAAATTACTAGCTTTCTTGAAAGCTAAAGCTGTTGTATAACCAATTGCGTAATAATTTAAGTAATCTGGCCATGGTATATTAGCTTTTTTAAGTGTATAGTCAGCAAAATATACAGCTTGTTTTGATAGTATAAATACTAAGTCAGTAGCGTATAATAAATTAGTTATATAATAAGGCAAACAGCATAAATCACTTCCAGGAAAGAATTCAATTAAAGGTAAGCTCCATGCCTGTTTTCCTAATTGACGTAAATGTAAAATGAGTTCTTGAGAATCAGGTTCTGGACGAGTAATTAAAATTTTCATCTAATTGTTTTTATGTAATGTATTTAATATTTTTTTGCCACCACTACTAAGTAGCTTTTCTGCTAATAAAATACCTATTTCTTTATATTTATATCTGGGACCACGAATTTCATTCTTAATGATAATGCTTCCATCAGGATTTCCTATTAATCCACGTAACCATATATTATCACCTTCCAGAACACCAAAACTAGCAATAGGTAGAGCACAACCTCCTTTGAGGTGTTTATTCATTGCACGTTCTGCTTTTATGCATACAGCTGTATCCTCGTCATGTAACGCTTCAAGAAGATTAATTAAATTATTATCGTCTAGGCGACATTCAATTCCTATAGCTCCTTGCCCAACTGCTGGTAATAAGATATTAGCAGAAATTATCTGATTAGTTTTATATTGTATACCTAATCTATTTAATCCAGCAGCAGCAATAATTATTGCATCATATGTTCCTATATGTAATCTATTAATTCTGGTACCAATATTACCTCTTATTGGATGTATCAATAAATCTGGTCTATAAGAAATTATTTGAGATCCTCTACGCATGCTTGAAGTACCTATGACCGCACCTTTTGGTAAATCTTCAATTGAACGATAACTATAAGATACAATTACATCATACGGATTTTCTCTCTTACAAATAGTTACTAAACCTAAACCTTCAGGAAGGTTAGCAGGTAGATCTTTTATCGAATGTACTGCTAAATCAGCTTTATGTTTTATTATTAATTGCTCAAGTTCTTTAACAAAAATGCCTTTGCCTCCTATTTTGAAAACAAGATGATTTAATAGAATATCACCTTGAGTAACTACCGGAATTAATTTTATATTCAATTTGGGATATATCTTTTTTAAACAGTTTTTTACATATGTAGCTTGCCATAGAGCTAAAGGGCTTTTTCTTGTTGCAATTTTTAATATATTTTTTAACATATGGTTATATTTTACAATGATTAATCAATAGGCTGAATAAATATTATTAACTATTTAGATAGAATAGTATAAAATATACTTATTTGGATATAGTTTATCCTTAATTTGCAATGAAAATATTATAATCGTATAATAGGACTATTGAATTACCAATTTCGGTTTTTTATTACAGGTGAAAAAAGATTTTTGCTTTTATAAAATACTTACTGTAAAAAAAAGATTAGATGCTATATATCAACTTCGGATTAATCGCACGTTAGCTAATACACGATTAAATTTTCAACAGATTTATCAGTTAATACCTATTTTTTTGCATTATCAGCATCCATTAATACCAGGTTATATAGAAGATAAAGTACCATATGGAATTACTTCTTTTGTACTAAATAAAAATCAACACCAATTATTACTTAGTTTTGTAGGCAATATTAAATTAAACATACAAAAAAAAGAAATGCCTATTACAGGTGTTTACTCTATGGGAAGTACTTCTTCAATTTGTCAGAATAAAAATTCTGATTTGGATATTTGGGTATTTCATAAATATTGGTTAAATCATCAAGATATTATAAATTTAAAAAGTAAATGCAATATTTTACAGAATTGGTGTCATTTAGTTGGAGTAAAAGTTAATTTTTTTTTAATTGATGAGAATTATTTTAAATTCAAAAGAACAAATTATTTTAATAACGAAAATTTTAATTATAATAAAAATATATTTCTATTAGATGAATTCTATCGTACATCAGTTCGAATAGCTGGTAAAAGAATTCTATGGCTAGTAATACCAAACAAGCAAGAACATCAATATGAAGAATATATTATATCATTATACAAAAAAGGTTTTTTGCTTCCTGAAGAATGGTTAGATTTGGGTGGTTTTAGATCCTTGAAAATAGAAGAATATTTGAATGCAATTCAATTGCAAATTTATAAAAGTGTCAATTCCCCTTATAAATCATTACTTAAAATATTTTTAATTGAAGCTTATAGTTTAGAATATCCAAATACAAAATTATTATCGATAGATGTCAAAGAATGTTTACATAAAGGCAAAATGATTGGTTTTGGTCTTGATTCATATTGTATGATGCTAGATCGTATAACTAATTATTTAATTACTATACAAGATATTACGCGCCTTGATCTGGTTCGTCGTTGTTTTTATTTTAAAGTATGTGAAAAACTTACTATTAAAAAAAACAGTTACCTAGTTAACTGGCGTCGTAAAATTTTAGTTAGGCTAGTTCAAGATTGGGGTTGGAAGGAAGAACAAATAAATAAGCTTGATAAAAGTATTAATCAGAAATCAAATGATATATATGAAATACAAAATGAAATATCAAATATAGTAATAAAAAGTTGTAATAATTTAATTAAGATGTCTGATATTAATAATCTAAATAAGACAGTTAAATAAAAACTACTATTATTTGAATAATATAATTATTAACATAAATTTTATTTAAAAATTAATAATGATCAATATTCACAATATGTCTACCAACATATAATATTGAAACAAATATAAATTAACTAATTAATTTCTTTGGTATATTGATGTTACAAAAAATTAAATTTTCCAAAATGCATGGTTTAGGTAATGATTTCGTCATTATAGATGCAACAAGACAAAATGTTAGTTTATCATCAGAAAATATTAAAAAAATATCTGATCGTCATTTAGGCATAGGATTTGATCAGCTATTAATTGTTGAATCATCTCATAATCCGAGATTTGATTTTCACTATAAAATTTTTAATTCTAATGGAAGCGAAGCATTTCAATGTGGTAATGGTGCTCGTTGTTTTGCTGTTTTTGTAAAATTACAAGGGTTAACAGATAAAAATAGTATTTTCGTAAGTACGAAAACCACAAGCATGATATTGAATATCATTAAAGATAATTTAGTACGTGTAGACATGGATGCACCAAATTTTGAACCAAGTAAAATACCAATTAGAATGGATAAGTTTAAAAAATTTTACTCAATTAAAGTTAATGGAATAAACTTAAAATTTGGAATGGTATCAGTTGGAAACCCTCATTGTGTCATACAAGTACAAGATATAACAACTACCCAAGTAAACGTATTGGGTCCGATAATAGAAAAACATGATTATTTTCCACAATCAACAAATGTAAATTTTATGGAAGTTATCAATCCTAATCGTATTCGTTTACGAGTATATGAAAGAGGTATAGGAGAAACATATGCATGTGGTAGCGGTGCCTGTGCTTCTGTAGCTTGTGGTATTATACAAGGACTATTATCATCCGAAGTACAAGTAGAACTTCTAGGAGGTACATTATATATTTCTTGGAAAGGTATTGGTAAACCAATTCACATGACAGGACCCGCTATACATGTGTATGATGGTTGTATTCATATATAAACAATAATATTTATTATTATTTTATATATCATATGTTACTTATTATAACTAATTTTATTAAAAATATTTAAATTATTTGCATTTATTTCCCTTATATACAGATATTATTTAAAATAATAACAAAATTAATTTTTTATTAAATTTACTAATTTACTATTAAACATGAAAACCATTAAAATTCTAGAAGGTTTAAATGATAAACAACGTGCAGCTGTTTCAGCCCCTAGAAGTAATTTATTAGTATTAGCAGGTGCAGGTAGTGGAAAAACCAGAATACTAGTTCATCGGATTGCTTGGTTACTATTAATAAACAAGTGTGCTCCTAGTTCGATCTTAGCTGTAACATTTACCAATAAAGCTGTTGGAGAAATACGTAACCGCATAGATAAGTTAATTCATTTAGATAAAAACAAGATGTGGATTGGTACTTTTCACAGTTTAGCACATCGTATACTTAGAATAAATCATACAGAAGCTAATTTACCTCAAAATTTTCAAATTTTAGATCATGAAGATCAATTAAGGTTTATAAAATCTTTAATAAAAGACATGAATTTTGATGAAAAAAAATGGTCAGCAAACAAAGCTATGTGGTATATCAACAACAAAAAAGATGAAGGAATTCGCCCAAAAAATATTAATATCAATAATATATTGGAAAAAACTTGGTTGCATATTTATCAGCAATATCAAAAAGAATGTGATCGCATAGGTTTAGTTGATTTTGCAGAAATTATTTTACGTAGTTATGAACTATGGATTAATAGACCTGATATTCTTGATCACTATCAGGATCGTTTCAATAATATATTAATTGATGAATTTCAAGACACTAACCATATCCAATACAAATGGACTCGTATATTAGCAGGTAAGCATGGAAAAGTGATCATTGTAGGTGATGATGATCAGTCTATTTATGGATGGAGAGGTGCACAAGTTAAAAATATTCAGCGCTTTTTATCTGATTATCCTAATACAGAAATTATCAGACTTGAACAAAATTATCGATCTACTAACACAATTTTACAAACAGCTAATGCTCTCATTTCTAACAATAATATACGTATGGGTAAAAAATTGTGGACCGATAGGACAGCAGGAGCACCTGTTTCTATTTATACTGCTTTTAATGAATTGGATGAAGCTGATTTTGTGACAAATTGTATAAAAAATTCCCACCAAGAAAACAATACTTTTTTAGATTGTGCAATTCTTTATCGTAGTAATGCTCAATCACGTATATTAGAAGAAGCATTATTATATAAAAACATTCCTTATCGTGTTTATGGTGGAATGAGATTTTTTGAACGTCAAGAAATCAAAGATGTAATTGCATATTTACGTATTATAAACAATCATAATGATGATATCGCTTTTGAACGTATAATCAATACTCCACAACGAGGAATAGGAGAGCGTACGCTTAATATAATACGTGAATTTGCTAAGAAAGAAAAATTAACATTATGGCAAGCTACTAATAATTTAATAACATCTAAATTACTATCAAAGCGTATTATTTTTTCATTAGAGTGTTTTTTTAAATTAATTAATGATTTAGTAAATGGCATTTCTGAATTGCCTCTTTACATGCAAACAGATAAAGTAATTAAAGAATCTGGTTTATGGTCAATGTATGAAAATGAAACAGGAAAATCCTATGATAGGATTGAAAACCTTAAAGAACTAGTAAATGCTACTCAGCAATTCAATCATACAGATAAACATTTAACTCCTTTGCAATCTTTCCTGTCTTATTACGTATTAGAAGATGATAAAAACCAAATTAACTCATTAAGGAAAAATACTAATGTAGTACAACTTATGACACTTCATTCTGCAAAAGGATTAGAATTTGGTCAAGTTTTTATAGTTGGTATGGAAGAAGGTATGTTACCAAGTAGAATGTCCATACATGAAGACATCAAGTTAGAAGAAGAACGCCGTTTAACATATGTAGGAATCACCAGAGCAATGTTTAAACTTACATTAACTTATGCTAGAACTCGTCGATTATATGGAAAAGAAATAAATTGTCAGCCATCGCGTTTCATTAAGGAATTACCTTTTAATTGCATAGAAAAAATTTACTCATATAAGAAATTAACTACTTGTTAGAAATATGTTTTTTGTTAGTCTTAAGAAAATATAATATATTTTATACTTATACAATATTTATTAAAATAGTAATTATTAAGTTCAATATTGTAATAATTAATATTTTTATAACTATAGTTAATTTCATAATAAAATATAAACATATCATAGTGAATATATGTCCACTATATAGTGGAAAAATATTTTATAATTGTAAATTATTAAAGTCATAATAAGTCTAATTATTTTATCTAATTCACTAAAATATAAAATTTAATCAACAAAATTTGTAGTGTAGGGTTGATATGCTAAACGCATTTAAATTAGATTCTAGTCGTCTTACGAAATTAGAATTTGAAGAAGGCAATGATAAATTAACATCATCTATTTGGGTGGATCTTGTTGAACCAGAAGAAAATGAGCGCCAATTAGTACAATCTGAACTAGGACAAAGTTTAGCTACTCGTCCTGAATTAGGAGATATTGAAGCATCTGCTCGTTTTTTTGAAGATAAAGATGGTCTGCACATACATTCATTCTTTTTTTATGAAGATGCTGAATATCATGCCGGAAACTCCACTGTAGCTTTTATTGTTCGCGAAGGACGATTGTATACATTGCGTGAAAGAGAATTGCCAGCTTTCCGTTTATATCGTATGCGAGCTCGAAACCAAACACTCATTGATGGGAACGCTTTTGAGCTTTTACTAGATTTGTTTGAAACTAAAATTGAGCAGCTAGCAGATGAAATAGAGAGCATTTATAGCGCATTAGAAAAGTTAAGTCGCGTGGTAATGGAAGGACAACAAGGTGAAGAGTACAATTCATCATTGTCTTGTTTAGCTGAACTAGAGGATGTTAGCTGGAAAGTAAGATTATGTCTAATGGATACTCAGAGGGCATTGAATTTCTTATTAAGGAAAGGTCGTTTACCTACTAATCAGCTAGAACAAGCTCGTGAAATTCTTAGAGATATTGAATCCCTGTTACCTCATAATGAATCTTTATTTCAAAAAGTTAATTTTTTAATGCAAGCTGCTATGGGACTTATTAATATTGAACAAAACCGCATTATTAAAATATTTTCTGTGGTTTCAGTAATGTTTTTACCTCCTACACTTTTAGCGTCAAGTTATGGAATGAATTTTGAGTTTATGCCAGAATTAAAATGGAGTTTTGGTTATCCAGCAGTAATTTGCTTGATGATTATAGTAGGTGTAGCGCCATATCTTTATTTTAAGCATAAAAATTGGTTATAAATTTCTGTTTTCTTAAAAATTGTATTGCTTACATTAATATATCAATTAACAGCTCATATCCAAAAAATTATATTAATTGTATCCTTTATCATTTAGATGAAATATAAATTAATTACAATATATAAAAATATAATTTAATAATACTGTCATTTACTAAATTAATAATAATATTTATTTAAATGATATAAATAAATCATATAAAGTTTATATGATATTAATATTTTAAAAAATTAAAAATATTAATATAAATAAAAAAATTATATCAAGTTGATTAAAAATATATTGATATAATAAATCGATATTACAAAATTAAAAGAATTATTTTTAAGTAAAATTCAAGCATGTTATTTAAAATTTGTTTGTTAGATATAAATCTACTGTTTAATAATTATGTTATGTAAAACATAACCACTTTTGTAATACAGTAATTAAAATTATACATTTTAGCTAAATGCAGAAAATTTCACTTTTTATATTGAATAAAATTAAGTGAAAATAATTATTAATATAAACAATTGAACAATTAAATATAAATAGATAATGAAGATATTTTTGGAGAAATTTAAATGGCTATCTTAAACCATACTCTTGGTTTTCCTAGGATTGGTGCGCGTCGAGAACTAAAGAAGGCTCTGGAAAATTATTGGAGAGGAAATATAGATAAAACAGAATTATTAAAAATAGGATTTGAATTACGTAAACGTCATTGGGAACAACAAAAAAAAGCTGGTATAGATATATTACCTGTAGGTGATTTTGCGTGGTATGACCATGTGTTAACTACTAGCTTATTATTGGGTAATATACCGAAACGGCATAAAAATACGGATGACACTGTAGATTTGGATACTTTGTTTTTTATGGCACGTGGTGTTGCTCCTAATGGAAGATCTTCTATTGCATCCGAAATGACAAAATGGTTTAACACTAATTATCATTATATAGTACCAGAATTTGAAAAAGATCAAAATTTTAAAATAACTTGGACTCAATTATTTGAAGAAATAGATGAAGCGTTATCATTAAATTATCAAATAAAAGTTGTATTATTAGGTCCAATCACTTATTTGTGGTTAGGAAAGACTAAAGTTGATAACTTTAATAAACTTTCTTTACTAGAAAATCTTATATCTGTTTATCAATGTATTTTATCTGAAATTATTAAAAGAGGAGTGAAATGGATTCAGATTGAGGAACCTATATTATCAATGGAAATATCAAAAGAATGGAGTAATGCATTTAAAATAACTTATGAAAAATTATACTTGAAAGATCATTTATTATTAACTACTTATTTTGATGGGATCAGTCAAAATATAAAATTAATTACTCAACTTCCAGTAAAGGGTGTACATGTTGATGTCGTTTATGGAAAAGACGATATTCAAATGTTAAATAATATAATTCCTGAATCATGGATTTTATCATTAGGAGTCATTAATGGACGTAATATTTGGCGTTCTAATTTAACTAATTGGTTCTATCGTCTAAAAGGTCTAATTGATAAACGTCAGTTTTTATGGATTGGAACTTCATGTTCATTATTACATATCCCAATAGATTTAAGCTATGAAAAACATTTAGAAGAAGAAGTAAGAAATTGGTTTGCGTTTGGATTACAAAAATGCAAAGAACTTACTCTATTAAGAGATGCTCTCAATAAAAATGACAAATCAATATTAGAAATTTGGAGTAAACCTATTATTTCCCATCCTTTTTCAACGAAAGTTAGTAATCACATTGTACAAAAACGTGTTAAAAACATTCTTGAAAAAACTATGAAACGCATTATGCCATATCAAGATCGTGTTAAATTACAACATAAAAGATTTAATTTACCAAACTGGCCAACTACTACAATAGGTTCTTTCCCTCAAACTGATAACATTCGCAATTTGCGTCTAAACCTTAAAAAGGGAAAATTAAATAATGAAGATTATCAAAAAAATATTTTTAAAAATATAAAAAACACCATTCTTGAACAAGAAAGATTAAATATAGACGTATTAGTTCATGGTGAATCAGAAAGAAATGATATGGTTGAGTATTTTAGTGAACATTTAGATGGTTTTATATTTACACAAAATGGTTGGATACAAAGTTATGGTTCACGTTGTGTAAAACCTCCGATAATTATAGGGGATGTTTCTCGTCCAAAAGATATTACTATAGAATATATAAAATATGCGCAATCACTGACCAAAAGACCGGTAAAAGGCATGATAACCGGTCCAATAACTATTTTATGTTGGTCTTTTGTAAGAGAAGATATACCTCGAGCTACAGTAGCTAAACAAATAGCTCTAGCCTTAAGAGATGAAGTAGAATCTCTTGAAAAAATTGGAATTGGAATTATTCAAATTGATGAACCGGCATTGCGTGAAGGTTTACCTCTACATAAATCAAATTGGCAAAATTATTTAAAATGGGCTATCGATTCCTTTCATATATCTTCTTCAGTTGTAAAAGATAACACACAAATACATACACATATGTGTTATTGTGAGTTCAATGATATTATAGATTCTATAGTAGAATTAGATGCAGACGTAATTACTATTGAAACTGCGCGTTCGAATATGAAATTACTGCAATCTTTTGAATCGTTTGAGTATCCTAATGGAATTGGACCCGGAGTATATGATATTCATTCTCCTAACATACCTAGTATAAAGTCTATAACAACTTTATTAAAAAAAGCTGCTCAGTACATTCCGAAAGAACGTTTATGGGTTAATCCTGATTGTGGTTTAAAAACTCGCGATTGGATAGAAGTACGTCAAGCTTTAAAGAATATGGTTGAAGCAGCAATGCATTTACGTAATGAACATATGAAAAAAGATATTAGATAAATTATTATATTAATATATTTTTAGTATATCAAAATGAACTATTATAATAGTTGGTTTTTCTGATAGATAAACTATATTTACAATATTATATAATGATCAATATACATTGTTGAATAATTTATAATAATATTAAATTTATTATGATGCAATAATAAATTTAACATGATACCATGTTTAATATTATTAAAATAATGATAAATTATCTATGATATTTATTGAAGACATTAGAATTTCTATTCTAGAAATTCTAATAAATAATTATTATTAATATCCATTTTGATTTTTTAGAAAACAAATAAATTCATCAATAAAGTAATATATTTTATGGAACAACTAATTAAATTCATAAGTCAATACTTTATAAATTTATATCTATTATTAATTGGTTTTATGATAGGTTTTCTAATTGCAATATTTAGATGTAATAATAAAATTATTAGTATTTTAGTTAAAACAAACAAATTAGAAAAAGATATAAAACAACTCCAACAAAATTTTAAAACACTTGGAATTAAAATTAATTACTTATATAAGCTAATTAATAGTAAAGATAAATCATCACAGAAATCCAATTTTAGTGAAATAAAAGAGGAAGCCAAACATGTCGAAGTCAATGAAAACTGTGAAAGTTTAATAAATAATATTTGGAAAAAAAACAAAATTTTTATAAATGAACAAATTGCTTTAAATATTAACCAATTTATTCTTCCTTTGCGAGAGCAGATAAACAACTGTATTTACCAATTACGTGAAACTATTAAAATTGAAACACAAGAAAGAAATATTTTAACTAATGAAATTAAACAGTTACAAAAATTTAATTCTAATATGGCACAAGAAACTATTAACCTTACAAATGCTTTAAGAGGTAACAGTAAATTTAGAGGACATTTAGGAGAAATAATTTTAAGCAGAATTTTAGAATCTGCAGGATTGCGAGAAGGTCATGAATATGAAACACAAATTAGCATTAAATCTGACCAAAATAGTAAAGTAAGACCAGATGTTATCATTAGACTACCTAGAGGAAAAAACATAATAATAGACTCTAAAATGATTTTACTAGCTTATGAAAAATATTTCAACTCGAAAAATCAAATTGACAGTGAAAAAGCTATTAAAGAGCATATCAATGCCATAAGAGTTCATATGAGATCATTGAGTCAAAAAAATTATCAACAATTGCCTAATTTGCGTTCATTAGATTACATATTGATGTTTATTCCAATAGAACCAGCATTTTTATTAGCAGTAGATCATGAACCCAATTTGTTATCTGAAGCTTTGCAACAAAATATTATGTTAGTAAGCCCTACTACTTTATTAGTAGCTTTACGCACAATAAATAACTTATGGAATCATGAACATCAAAATCAAAATGTTCAACACATAGCAGATAGTGCAGCAAAGATATATGATAAAATGAGGTTGTTTGTTGATGATATGAATAGTATTGGTGATAATTTAGACAAAACTTACAATAGCTATAAGGAAGCAATGAAAAAACTTGCAGAAGGTAGGGGTAATATTATCAAACAAGCTGAAAAATTTCGTGAATTAGGAGTTAATGTTAAATGTTCTATTGATTGTAATATTTCAAAAAAATCGAATCACCGTAAATATAATTCTCAAGAATAAACAACTAATATAAATAATATAATCAATATTATTTGATATTGATTTATAATTGTATAACATGAACGATTAAAATTATCAATTTATTTGTTATATATTAACTTATTTATAATCCATATTTATTAATAATAATTAATATTATATACATAAAATTAATTTCAGAAAAATATAAAATACTTTAACTAAAATATAATTTTTATTATACATGTTACTATATTTATAGTATATCAATATAAATTTATTAAAAAATAACTGATATTATTTAATAATAATTAGTATAGAAAATGACTATATTGAACTTATACAATAATATTGGTTATTTAAATTTATATGTTTCCATGAACTAAAATAATTGTAATTAATATTTCATATAATTTTAATGATTAAATATAACATATATTTATTATATTTTTTAGTTTTTATAATTTATTATTAATAGATATTATTAAGCCGAGAACAATATCTTATTAATAATCAATACAAAATCAATTATTTGTTAATTATAAATATTGAGTAATATTAAAATAATCAATAAAATCTTTTTTTTACAAAATTGGTAGGTGTTTAATGGATGGCATAAGCGTTTGGCAATTATTAATTGTTGCTATGATTGTTGTACTGTTATTTGGCACTGATAAGTTACGTAATTTCGGTTCAGATTTAGGTTCTTCTATTAGAGGATTTAAAAAAGCAATGAATGATGATGTACAACAAGAAGAGCTTAATGATATTGGTAAAAATATTATAGACGATAAATTAAAAAAATCATTTAGTGAAGAAATAAAAGATAAAGATAAGGTATAAATTGTGTTACAATTTAGTTTAGGAGAATTTATATTAGTATTTATAATTGGATTAATTGTGCTAAGTCCCTTGCAATTGGCGATTGCTTTAAAAATAGTTAAACAATGTTTTAAATTATTCAATTATCTAAAGTCAATTATACAATATGAAATTATTTTTTTACTTAAATCAAAAGTTTTCAAAAAAAATATAATAATGATAGATTCCAATAGATTACAAGACTTAAATAACAGAACAACACAAGTAATTAATAATATAACTAATCTGGAAGCTAACCCTTATACAAATAGAAAGGAAAATAAATCTAATATTGATATATTAACAATATTGCTTAATGATATTAATCAATTTACTTGTATTCTATTCAATATAAATAAAAAAATATATCCAGATAAAGATATATTACATAAAGTTAAAAGATCACATTATTTATGTGATAATAACAGATATTCTTCTAAAAGTGATCCACAATAATGATTATTGAAAATAATCAATTATTTATAGATCATTTGATTGAATTAAGAAAACGTATATTAAATTGCATTATCACAGTTTTCATTATTTTTTTAATGCTTGTATATTTTGCAAATGATATTTACAGTTTAGTGGCATTACCATTAATACATCAAATGCCATCAGGTGCAACAATGATTGCCACAGAAGTTGCAGCTCCTTTTATTATTCCAATAAAGCTTACTTTTATTTTATCTATTTTTATTGCAGTTCCCATAATTACCTATCAAGTATGGGCATTTATTGCACCGGCACTTCATAAGTGTGAGCGTAATCTATTGATACCTATGGCTATTTGTGGAACTTTATTGTTTTATATTGGAGTAATATTTGCATATTATTTTATTTTACCTATGGCATTTAAGTTTTTTATTAAAGCCTTACCAAAAGGAGTAACTATTGCTACTGATATTACTCATTATCTTGATTTCGTAATATGGTTGTTTATGGTATGTGGTATTTCTTTTGAAATACCTATAGCTATTATGTTTTTATGCTGGATTGGTGTGACTAATAGTGAAAAAATTAAAAATAACCGCCCATATGTTTTTGTTGGTACATTTATTATCGGGATGTTATTAACACCAGATGTTTTATCTCAAACTATACTTGCTATTTCTTTATATTTTTTATTTGAAATTGGTTTGTTCTTTTCACATAATTATTTAAAAAAAATCAATCGTTAAACAAAACAATTAATTCCATAAATTAAATGACTACATAATAATTAATTAAAAATAAAATTTAATTATATAATTATTATAATACTCAAAATTTGTTTTCAAACATTTGTAATTATTAAATGATTTATTATCTAACTATAAAATCTACAATTTAGTACTTTAATTGATGATATAAAAAAATATAGTAATTTATAATTAAGGATTATAATTTCATGAAAGCATTAATTATTTTTTATAGTCGGAACGGACAAACAAAAAAAATTTCTTCATATATAGCTGACAATATTAGAATGAAACAAATATGTGATGTAATAAATATAACAGATGCTATCAGTCGAGATTTAGATTGGAAAGCGTACGATCGTGTTTTGATAGGAGCTTCCATCTACTACGGTAATTTTAATCCCATTGTTTATAAATTCATACAACAAAATATTTTTATTTTAAAAACATTAATTACAGGGTTTTTCGCTGTTAATCTTACAGCACGTAAGATTGGTAAAAATTCACCGGTTACTAATTCTTATACTAAAAAATTCTTAAAAAATTCTCCTTGGAAACCTAATTGTTGTGCTGTTTTTGCAGGCTCACTACAATACTCAAATTATAATTGGTTTAACAAAAATATCATTAAATTTATTATGTATTTAACAGGTGGAGAAACAAATCATAAGTGCGATATTGAATATACTGATTGGGAACAAGTAAAAAATTTTGTTAATTATTTTAAGGAATTAAAATCTAATTTAATCTAAATAAAATTATCATTTAAACAATAATTAATATTAATTAAATAAACACTTGACTACTTATATAAATAAAGGATAACATACAAAAAATTAGAAAACATAAATATATTGCAATTAATTCTTGAAGAAGAATTATTAATTATGTCCCCTTCGTCTAGAGGCCTAGGACATCGCCCTTTCACGGCGGCAACAGGGGTCCGAATCCCCTAGGGGACGCTAAAATTAAATGAGAATAATAAAGTAATATTAAATGTGTTTTCAGTTCTTTAACAATCTGGAACAAGTTAAAAACGATTTATTATTTAATTGATTACATTGTTATTAGACGTTGGATAATAATAATTATATGTAAGATCTACATTTTTGAAATGCTTGTGGGTTG
>NZ_PDKS01000007.1 GCF_002933335.1 Candidatus Pantoea edessiphila
ACAAAAACTTGTATAAATATTAGAACCTGGCAGTTACCTACTCTCACATGGAGAAACTCCACACTACCATCGGCACGACGACGTTTCACTTCTGAGTTCGGCATGGATTCAGGTGGTACCATCGCGTTATTGCCACCAGGCTCAAATAAATTTACAATTAAAAAAAACAAAATATAATCTCAAACAAGCTAAAATTTTAATTATTTTAAAATGCTTCTGGTGTTGTGAGGTCAAGCCTCACGGGTCATTAGTACCGGTTAGCTCAACATATCACTATGCTTACACATCCGGCCTATCAACGTTGTTGTCTTCAACGTCCCTTTAGGATTCTTTATTAAAGAATCAGTGAGAACTAATCTTGGGACAAGTTTCGTGCTTAGATGCTTTCAGCTCTTATCTCTTCCGCACTTAGCTACCGGGCAATGCCATTGGCATGACAACCCGAACACCAGCGGTGCGTTCACTCCGGTCCTCTCGTACTAGGAGTAACCTCCCTCAATTCTCCAACGCCCACGGCAGATAGGGACCGAACTGTCTCACGACGTTCTAAACCCAGCTCGCGTACCACTTTAAACGGCGAACAGCCGTACCCTTGGGACCCACTTCAGCCCCAGGATGTGATGAGCCGACATCGAGGTGCCAAACACCGCCGTCGATATGAACTCTTGGGCGGTATTAGCCTGTTATCCCCGGAGTACCTTTTATTCGTTGAGCGATGGCCCTTCCATTCAGAACCACCGGATCACTATGACCTGCTTTCGCATCTGCTTGAATTGTCATTCTCGCAGTTAAGCCAGCTTATGCCATTGCACTAAACTCACGATTTCCGACCGTGATTAGCTGACCTTTGTGCTCCTCCGTTACTCTTTAGGAGGAGACCGCCCCAGTCAAACTACCCACCAGACACTGTCTGCACCCCGGATTACGGGGCTACGTTAGAATACTAAGTATTCAAGGGTGGTATTTCAACGTCGGCTCCATATAAACTAGCGTTTATACTTCAAAGCCTCCCACCTATCCTACACATAAATACTCAATATTCAGTGCCAAGCTATAGTAAAGGTTCACGGGGTCTTTCCGTCTTGCCGCGGGTATACTGCATCTTCACAGCAAATTCAATTTCACTGAGTCTTGGGTGGAGACAGCCTAGCCATCATTACGCCATTCGTGCAGGTCGGAACTTACCCGACAAGGAATTTCGCTACCTTAGGACCGTTATAGTTACGGCCGCCGTTTACCGGGGCTTCGATCAAGAGCTTTTCTAGTTTATAGATAACCCCATCAATTAACCTTCCGGCACCGGGCAGGCGTCACACCGTATACTTCCACTTTCGTGTTTGCACAGTGCTGTGTTTTTAATAAACAGTTGCAGCTAGCTGGTATCTGCGACTAACTTAAGCTAGGAGAGTAAATCTCTTCACCTATATGTTAGCGTGCCTTCTCCCGAAGTTACGGCACCATTTTGCCTAGTTCCTTCACCCAAGTTCTCTCAAACGCCTTAGTATTCTCTACTTGACCACCTGTGTCGGTTTAGAGTACGATTTAATGTTATCTGAAGCTTAGAGGTTTTTCTTGGAAGCGTGGCATTTATCACTTCAGTATTATTAAATACCTCGTCATCACACCTTGATGTTAAGATGATCCGGATTTGCCTAGAACATCCATCTACATGCTTAAACCGGGACAACCGTCGCCCGGATGATATAGCCTTCTCCGTCTCCCCTTCGCAATAATATCAAGTACAGGAATATTAACCTGTTTTCCATCGATTACGCCTTTCGGCCTCACCTTAGGGGTCGACTCACCCTGCCTCGATTAACGTAAGACAGGAACCCTTAGTCTTTCGGCGAGCGGGTTTTTCACCCGCTTTATCGTTACTTATGTCAGCATTCGCACTTCTGATACTTCCAGCATATTTCACAATACACCTTCAACAGCTTACAGAACGCTCCTCTACCCAATAACATGTAACATTATTGCCGCAGCTTCGGTATATGATTTAGCCCCGTTAAATCTTCCGCGCAGGCCGACTAGACCAGTGAGCTATTACGCTTTCTTTAAATGATGGCTGCTTCTAAGCCAACATCCTGGCTGTTTAAGACTTCCCACATCGTTTTCCACTTAATCATAATTTAGGGACCTTAGCCGACGGTCTGGGTTGTTTCCCTTTCCACGACGGACGTTAGCACCCGCCGTGTGTCTCCCGTGATAATATTCATCGGTATTCGTAGTTTGCATCGGATTAGTAAGCTTGGATAGCCCCTTAGCCGAAACAGTGCTCTACCCCCGAAGATCAATTCACGAGGCGCTACCTAAATAGCTTTCGAGGAGAACCAGCTATCTCCCGGTTTGATTGGCCTTTCACCCCTAACCACAAGTCATCCGCTAATTTTTCAACATTAGTCAGTTCGGTCCTCCAATTGGTGTTACCCAACCTTCAACCTGCTCATGGTTAGATCACCGGGTTTCGGGTCTATATTCTGCAACTAAACGCCCATTTAAGACTCGGTTTCCCTACGGCTCCCTTAATTACAGTTAACCTTGCTACAGAATATAAGTCGCTGACCCATTATACAAAAGGTACGCAGTCACATCATTAGATGATGCTCCTACTGCTTGTACGTATACGGTTTCAGGTTTTCTATTTCACCCCCCTAACCGGGGTACTTTTCACCTTTCCCTCACGGTACTAGTTCACTATCGGTCAATCAGGAGTATTTAGCCTTAGAGGATGGTCCCCCCATATTCAGACAAGATATCACGTGTCTCGTCCTACTCTAATGAGCATATAAATTTGTATATTTTCATATACGGGACTATCACCCTGTATCGTTGGACTTTCCAGACCATTCTATTAATAGACAAATTTACTTGTAGCTCTGGGCTGTTCCCCTTTCGCTCGCCACTACTTAGGGAATCTCGATTGATTTCTTTTCCTCGGGTTACTTAGATGTTTCAGTTCTCCCGGTTTGCTTCGTTAAGCTATGTATTTACTTAACGATGATACAAAAGTATCGGGTTTCCCCATTCGGAAATCGCCGGCTATAGCGGTTCATATCACCTTACCGACGCTTTTCGCAGATTAGCACGTCCTTCATCGCCTCTGATTGCCAAGGCATCCACCATATACGCTTAATTACTTAACCTCACAACCCACAAGCATTTCAAAAATGTAGATCTTACATATAATTATTATTATCCAACGTCTAATAACAATGTAATCAATTAAATAATAAATCGTTTTTAACTTGTTCCAGATTGTTAAAGAACTGAAAA
>NZ_PDKS01000008.1 GCF_002933335.1 Candidatus Pantoea edessiphila
TCTTTAACAATTTATCAGACAATCTGTGTAGGTATTCATAGATTTAGCATTAACATTTTAAATGTATGTTATAAATATCTATTGAATAGATACGTGAGTTTATTACGTGATTTAATCTGTAGAAATAGGTTTAATAGAATTCCAATTGAAGAGTTTGATCATGGCTCAGATTGAACGCTGGCGGCAAGCCTAACACATGCAAGTCGAACGGTAACACTAAAAGAGCTTGCTCTTGAGGTGACGAGTGGCGGACGGGTGAGTAATATCTGGGGATCTGCCTGATGGAGGGGGACAACCATTGGAAACGATGGCTAATACCGCATAAAGTTGAAAAACCAAAGTGGGGGACTTTATTAGCAATAATAAAACCTCATGCCATCAGATGAACCCAGATGGGATTAGCTAGTAGGTGAGGTAATAGCTC
Organism: Candidatus Pantoea edessiphila; assembly: GCF_002933335.1. Taxonomy (GTDB): domain Bacteria; phylum Pseudomonadota; class Gammaproteobacteria; order Enterobacterales; family Enterobacteriaceae; genus Pantoea_C. The sequence continues at coordinate 425 of NZ_PDKS01000008.1, forward strand.
ACCTAGGCTACGATCCCTAGCTGGTCTGAGAGGATGACCAGCCACACTGGAACTGAGATACGGTCCAGACTCCTACGGGAGGCAGCAGTGGGGAATATTGCACAATGGGCGAAAGCCTGATGCAGCTATGCCGCGTGTATGAAGAAGGCTTTCGGGTTGTAAAGTACTTTCAGTAGGGAAGAAGGCAATGTGGCTAAAATCCACAATGATTGACGTTACCTACAGAAGAAGCACCGGCTAACTCCGTGCCAGCAGCCGCGGTAATACGGAGGGTGCAAGCGTTAATCGGAATTACTGGGCGTAAAGCGCACGCAGGCGGTTTATTAAGTCAGATGTGAAATCCCTGGGCTTAACCTAGGAACTGCATTTGAAACTGATAAGCTTGAGTTTCATAGAGGAGAGCAGAATTCCAGGTGTAGCGGTGAAATGCGTAGAGATCTGGAGGAATATCAGTGGCGAAGGCGGCTCTCTGGATGAATACTGACGCTCAGGTGCGAAAGCATGGGGAGCAAACAGGATTAGATACCCTGGTAGTCCATGCTGTAAACGATGTCGACTTGGAAGTTGTGTCCTTGAGATGTAATTTCCGTAGCTAACGCGTTAAGTCGACCGCCTGGGGAGTACGACCGCAAGGTTAAAACTCAAATGAATTGACGGGGGCCCGCACAAGCGGTGGAGCATGTGGTTTAATTCGATGCAACGCGAAAAACCTTACCTACTCTTGACATCCAGCGAACTTGGCAGAGATGCCTTGGTACCTTCGGGAATGCTGAGACAGGTGCTGCATGGCTGTCGTCAGCTCGTGTTGTGAAATGTTGGGTTAAGTCCCGCAACGAGCGTAACCCTTATCCTTTGTTGCCAGCGAGTTAGTCGGGAACCCAAAGGAGACTGCCGGTGATAAGCCGGAGGAAGGTGGGGACGACGTCAAGTCATCATGGCCCTTATGAGTAGGGCTACACACGTGCTACAATGGCATATACAAAGAGACGCTACCTCGCAAGAGTAAGCAAATCTCATAAAATATGTCTTAGTCCGGATTGGAGTCTGCAACTCGACTCCATGAAGTCGGAATCGCTAGTAATCGTAGATCAGAATGCTACGGTGAATACGTTCCCGGGCCTTGTACACACCGCCCGTCACACCATGGAAGTGGATTGCAAAAGAAGTAGGTAGCTTAACCTGCTAAAGGAGGGCACTTACCACTTTGTGATTCATGACTGGGGTGAAGTCGTAACAAGGTAACCGTAGGGGAACCTGTGGTTGGATCACCTCCTTAA